>NZ_AUBZ01000028.1 GCF_000429505.1 Aliagarivorans taiwanensis DSM 22990
TTGCCACCCGTTTACTGCAGTTACGTTTTATCAAAGAGGTCGAGCCGAACGGCACAACCATGAACTGCGAACACGTGATGAGCACGAAGGCTTGGAAACTGTTGTGGATGAAAACGGTAGGAAAGCCACTACCCACGGGCATTCCGGATATGCACTGGGCTTACGAGAGCCTCGCCAGACTAGGTGGATGGAAAGATACAAAACGAACAGGCCGAGCGTCTGTGAAGGTGTTGTGGGAAGGATGGTTTAAGTTGCAAACCATCCTTGAAGGCTATGAGCTTGCGATGTCTCTTGAGCACGGGGACTTGTGATCAAGAGACAGCCCGAAGGTGGCTTTAAGCGTAGCGTAAGTAAAAGGTGTCGATTGCTAAACTGCGGCGGCTTTCTCTTCAATGAGTCGCTCGACCACGGAAGGATCGGCCAATGTGGAGGTATCGCCCAGCGAATCGGTCTCGTTGGTGGCAATCTTGCGCAGGATGCGGCGCATGATCTTCCCGGAGCGGGTCTTCGGCAGCGCCTCTGCCCAGTGCAGGATATCTGGGGTAGCAATTGGACCAATCTCTTTGCGCACCCATGCTTTCACCTCTTTATGCAGCTCGGCACTTGGCTCTTCGCCGGCATTCAGGGTGATATAGGCGTAGATGCCTTGGCCTTTGATCTCGTGGGGAACGCCCACCACCGCGGCCTCGGAGATCAATGGGTGGGCCACCAGTGCGCTCTCGATCTCGGCGGTGCCCATGCGGTGGCCGCTGACGTTGAGTACGTCGTCGACCCGGCCGGTGATCCAGTAGTAGCCATCTTCATCGCGGCGCGCGCCATCGCCGGTGGTATAAACGCCCGCGAAGGTGGAGAAGTAGGTTTGCTCGAAGCGCTCATGGTCGCCGTACACGGTGCGCATCTGCCCCGGCCAGCTGTCGAGGATCACTAAGTTCCCCTCGTTGGCACCCTCTAACACATTGCCTTCGTTATCTAGCAGCGCCGGTTGCACACCAAAGAACGGACGGGTTGCTGAACCGGGTTTTAGGTCGGTGGCACCGGGCAGTGGAGTAATCAAGATACCGCCGGTTTCGGTTTGCCACCAGGTATCGACAATCGGGCAGCGCTCATCGCCGATGGTGCGGTAATACCACTCCCAGGCTTCGGGGTTAATCGGCTCGCCCACCGAGCCCATGATCCGCAAACTGGAGCGGCTGGTGCCTTCAACGGCTGTGTCGCCTTGGGCCATCAGGGCGCGGATCGCGGTCGGTGCGGTGTAAAGAATGGTCACGTTGTGTTTGTCGCACACCTCACTCATCCGTCCGGCGGTTGGGTAGTTGGGGACGCCCTCAAACAATACCGTGGTGGCGCCGTTGGCTAGCGGGCCATATACCAGATAGCTGTGGCCAGTGATCCAGCCTACATCGGCGGTACACCAGTAGATATCGCCCGGCTGGTAGTCGAACACGTACTTAAAGGTCAAGGTGGCGTACACCAGGTAGCCGCCAGTGGTGTGCAGCACCCCTTTGGGTTTGCCGGTGGAGCCAGAGGTGTAGAGGATAAACAGCGGGTCTTCGGCGTTCATCGGCACTGGTGGGCAATCTTCCGATGCCGGCTCAGTGACGTCGTGCCACCAAACATCGCGGCCTTCCACCCAGTTGATATCGGCGCCGGTACGCTTGAACACCACCACCGCTTCCACGCAGCTACAGCCGGGGTTTTGCAGGGCTTCGTCGACATTGGCTTTAAGCGGCACGCTACGGCCTGCGCGAATACCCTCATCAGCGGTAATCACGTACTTGGCGGTGGCATCGATAATCCGGCCCGACAGCGCCTCAGGGGAGAAGCCTCCAAACACGATGGAATGCACCGCGCCAATGCGGGTACAGGCGAGCATTGCCACCGCGGCCTCGGCCACCATTGGCATATACAAGGAGACCACGTCGCCTTTTTTCACGCCCAGCTCTTTGAGGGCATTGGAGAACTTACACACCTCGCGATGCAGCTCGCGGAAGGTTAGGGTGCTGTCTTCGTTGGCGTCGTCGCCTTCCCAGATGATGGCGACTTCATCGCCGCGCTCTTCCAAATGGCGGTCCAGGCAGTTGGCACTGACATTCAGTGCGCCGTCTTCAAACCATTTGATATTAACGTGGCCGGGGTCGTAGGAGGTGTTTTTTACCTTGGTGAACGGAGTCATCCAATCAACCAGTGAACGTGCATGCTCACCCCAAAACGCTTCTGGGTTGTCGATGGATTGTTGGTACATGGCAAGGTATTGCTGGTTATCCAGCAGGCAGTTCTCGGCGATGTGGCTCTTGACGGGATAAAGCTTGGTCTCGCTCATCTTGCTCTCCTTGGCGGTAACGACGGCACTACCTTCGTGGCCATGCCTTTGTCTACAGATAATGTGGGTATAAAGACTCGCTCAGCGCCCTTATACCGACAATTAGACTTTAGGTTAAGCATATGTAAACGAAGTTAAAATTTGTGAGCTGTCAGGCGCAATTGGCAGCGATTACGCGGCGCTGGGGCGTGGTCCGAACTGTAGCCGAAGGTAGATCATGGCGGCATTGAGCGCGTCATCATAGGCCTGATGGCGAGCGCTTAAGGGGATCTGCAGGGCATCGCAGATATGGGCTAGATCCTGATTGGCGGGCATGCCTTCATGGGGCAGGTGTACCCGGTCGGCATACAGTTGGCCAACATCCACCAGTTGATTAACCAGCTGTAGCTGCAACAACTGTTTGGCGTAGCGTTTAAGGATGCGGAAGTCGTAGGCGATGTTGTAGCCCACCAATGGCCGGGGGCCGATGTATTCCAGCAGCTGTTCGATGCCTTGCTGTGGCGGAAGGCCTTGCTGTAAGTCTTGGTGGCGCAGGCGGTGCACCTTGATGGAGGTAGCGCCTAAGCGCACGCCCGGCCGCAGCTTCAGGTCCAGTCGCTGCGAGTGCAGGATCTGCTTACCAACGATCTTTACCGCGCCAATGGAGACAATCTCCGCCTCACTGGCCTTAAGGCTGGTGGTCTCGAAATCCAGCGCCACCAACTCGCCCACTGGCGCAGGCTCATACAGATAGTGATAAGGGCTGTGCCGCTGCTGGTGGCTGTAGAGCTGACGATAGAGGCCGCGCAACAACATCAGTAGTCCCGGATCTGGAAGTGATGGGCCAGGCTCTGCTTGTATTTTTTCACCACATGCAGGGCATGGCGCAGCAAGTCGCGCTGCCCGCGCTGTAGGTTGGCCACATCGATATGGTGGTAGCTCTCGGTTTTATCGGAGAGCTGTTGAATACGCAGCTTGAAGAACAGCAATAGCGCCTCGCTGAGGTTGGCGGCATGCTCGGGCTGAATCACCTTAGCCTGCTTGAGCTGTTCGATGCGCTCCAAGGTATTGGTTTGCTCGATGCCTTGCTCAAGCGCCATCGCCCGCACCCCATGCACAATGGGGAAGATCCCGCCTTTTTTGATGTCGATGCCCTCGTTGCGCACATTGCCAAGGAAGGTCAGCGGGGTGCTGAACTGCAGCGCCGGACGGGCAAAGAACGACAGCGCCACCTCGCGCTGGTGCATAGCTTGGATAAGGTGGCGTTTGAGTTTGCGCAGCAGGCTGCGGTTGCCCGCTACAGCATGGGCATCGAACATGATCGCCATATTCATCGCCGCATCGCCATGGCCGCTTTCAACCCAGCTATCCAGGGTCGAAGTCCAATCACTCTGGCTTTTCACCCAGGCCGGGTTATTCACCATGATCTTGCCCGGGCAAGGCGGGTAGCCCAACTTGAGCAGCGCATCGCTAAAAGCTTGCAGCTGCTGCTCGCGTTCCGGCCAGTCGTAGCTGTCTTCGATTATCAGGCCGTTGTCTTGATCGGTTTTGACGATCTGCTCGCCGCGCCCCTCGCTGCCCATCACGATCAGGCAGATGGCGTTATGGTGCTGTTCGGGCACGCATAGGCGGAACACCCGCTCGATTAACTGCTCGTTCATGGTGGCCAGCAGCTTCATGATAAACAGGGTGCGAATACCGTTGTTGCACAGGTTTTCGATCAATCGATTGAGGGTATGAGCGGCGTTGGCCAGCTCGTCGATGCTGTCGGCGCGGGCAATCTGCAGCGCCAGCACGTGGCTGTGGGTGGAGAACAGGCTCAGCAAGTGGGCCATCTCCATAATGCCCACCACCTTGTGTTGCTGCTTTACCACCACCCGCTCGATATTGTTACGGGTCATCAACAACATGGCGTTAAACAAAAACTCGCCCTGCTCCACCGAGATCAGGTTGAAGTTGGCCAGCTGGGAGACCGGGGTATCTAAGGACTGCTGGGTGAGTACCGCCGCATGCAGCAAGTCGGTACCGGTGAGCATGCCGATACAGCCGTCGTAGTCGACCAGCAGTGACTCCAGCTTTTGCTCGCGCATCATCTTGGTGGCTTGGTACAGGCTGGTGTCGCCATCGATCACCACCGCCAGCTGGACATTGCTCTCATCGATGGTGGTGAGGATAAACTCGGCCAGGTTCTTATTGCGTTCGCGCGATTCAACCAGTTGATGGCGGGTGGCCAAGTCATTTTGAAAGTAGTCGGCGAAATCGCTGTTCACTTCGGCCAGTTGGCGGAACACCTTAGAGGGCAGGGCAAAGCACAGGCACTCTTCCAGTGCGACGTAATCGTGTTTGCAGTAGCCGCCAAACTGGGAGCGAATATCGAAGCAGTCATCCAAGGTGTAGTGGGCGAAGATCTCATCGTTGTTGTCGGCGCGCTCTTCCACCTCGCCCTTAAGGATCACAAACAGAAACTGCGATTCCTGACCGGCGCTGAGGATCTTCTCTTGATTCTGGAAGTAGTGGATGTCCAGTTGGTCCAACAGCAGTTGACGCTGGCTACTATCCAGTTGATCGAAGGGAGGATGTTGGAAGTTAAAGTCGCTGGTCATGGCCTGCCGTTTCTACCTTTATCATCACGTCACTGTCATCACATAACAGCATCGAGATATTTGTTTGATCTGCCAGACGACTTTAGTCTTAGCGTAGGGAAGATGTGACGTGGCAAGGAGAGCAACCTCACATCATCGGCAATAACGTGCGGTGTCGCCACTACAAGGAAGATAGGCATTGCCACGCCAAAGGAGCGTCTATGTTGCAGGAAGGCTGGTTAGTGATCCCCTTGTCGATTGCCTATCTGGGGCTGTTGTTCCTGATTGCCTATTTCTGTGACCGCTTCACCCAGCCGCGCCTGCCCGGTCAAGCACTGATCTACTCCCTATCGATTGCGGTGTACTGCACCTCCTGGACCTTCTACGGTACAGTGGGGCAAGCTAGCACCAGCCTGCTGTCGTTTATCCCGGTCTACTTGGGGCCGATCCTGCTGTTCATCTTTGGCTGGAAGCTACTGGCGCGGCTAGTGCTTATCGCCAAGCGCGAGCACATCACTACCATTGCCGACTTTATTGCCGCTCGCTATGGTAAGTCGCAGACCTTAGCGGTGGTGATCTCCTTGCTGTGTATTTTAGGGATCCTGCCCTATATCGCCCTGCAGCTACGGGCGATTGTGATGGGCATCGACCTGTTCGGTGGCGAGCAGATGCGCTTAGCGGTGGGTGAGGGCAGTAGCGCCCAATTCGCTCTGTTGGTCAGTATTGCGCTGGCGATCTTCACCATGTTGTTTGGTACCCGCCATATCGATGCCACCGAGCACCACCGCGGGGTGATCATTGCCATCGCCTTTGAATCCTTGGTTAAGCTGGTGGCCTTTGTTTGTGTTGGCCTGTTTGCGGTAGCCCTGCTCGGGCAGTTGCCGGAGAGCGATGGCATGGTGATCCAGCAAAGTCTGGCGCAGCGGGTTGATGAGCTGGGGATTGCTGATTTCACTAACTTGGTTGTTGCCACCTTGTTGGCGATTGCCGCGGTTATCTGCCTGCCGCGGCAGTTCCACGTTACCGTGGTGGAGAACAATCAGGTAAGCGATCTGCGCAAGGCGCGTTGGTTGTTCCCCGCCTACCTGACCTTGCTGGGTATCTTTGTACTGCCGATTGCCTTGGCGGGTCAGCACCTGCTGGGCGACTCGGTGTCGGCGGATAACTATGTGATCTCGATGCCGCTGGTTGCTGGGCAGCAGTGGCTGGGGATGGCGGCGTTTTTAGGGGGCACCTCGGCGGCCAGCGGCATGGTGGTGGTTTCGACCATCGCGCTGGCGATCATGGTGAGCAATGATTTGGTATTGCCGCTGCTGCTTAAACAAGGTGGCTTGAGTCAGCGCAACTTCAACCAGTTCAGCGAGCTGCTGCTCAATGTGCGGCGCACCACCATCTTGGTGATCCTGCTGCTGGCCTGGGGGGCGCACCTGATGTTGCGCCAAGTCGAGAACCTGGCTGATATCGGCTTCCTCTCGTTCGCCGCAATTGCCCAGTTGGCGGTGCCGCTGCTGTTTGGCCTTTACTGGCGCGAAGGCAACCGCAGTGGTGTTTATCTCGGTCTGCTGTTTGGCATGAGCCTGTGGCTGCTCAACCTGATGAATATCGCCGGGCTACTGGCTGGTAGCGAACAAGATAACTGGCTGCGAGCCCTGTTCAGTGCCCCTGCCTGGCGCGGTGAGGCGCTGATCTCGGACAATAACTGGGGGATCTTACTCAGCCTGATCGGCAATGTGATTGGCTATGTGGCGGCCTCTAAGCTGACCAGCCCGGCGGTATCGGAGTGGTTGCAGGCCAGCAACTTCGTCGGCAAATCGACCCGCGCCAATGACCCCGGCTCCTTGCAGCACGCCAAGGTCAGTGTTGAAGAGCTGCAGATGTTGGCCTCGCGCTTTCTGGGCTCGCAGCGGGTTAACCAAAGCTTCTCCCGTTATGCGCGTTCGCGCTCCATGGCTTTGAGCCCGAACCAGCAGGCGCCAGCTGAGTTAATCGCTGACACCGAGAGGATGTTGGCGGGGGTGTTTGGCTCGTCATCGGCGCGCTTGGTGCTGGCCTCGGCGTTGCACGGGCGACAGGTGCAGCTAGAAGAGTTTGCCTCGATTGCCGAAGAGGCCTCGGAGCTGCTGCAGTTCAACCGCCACCTGCTGCAAGGGGCGATTGAGCATATCGACCAAGGTATTGCAATTGTCGATAAGGACCTGAAGATGGTCTCTTGGAACCGCCGCTATTTGGAGCTGTTCAATTTCCCCCATGGCTTTATCAATGTCGGCCGCCCCATCGAAGACATCATCCGCTTTAATGCCCGTAAAGGCTTATGTGGGCCGGGTGATGTGGAGGAGCATGTGCGCAAGCGGGTGACCTATCTGCATCAGCGGCATAGCCATACCTCGTCGCGCACCCGGCCCGATGGGCGGGTGATCCAGGTGCAAGGCAACCCGATGCCTAACGGCGGCTATGTAATGACCTTCAGCGATATCACCACCTTCCGCCAGGCCGAGGATATGCTCAAACAGGCCAATGTAATCTTGGAGGCGCGGGTGGCCCAGCGCACCCAAGAGCTGTCGAGCATGAACCAGCAGCTGATCCTCGCCACCACCGAGGCGGAAGATGCCAACCAGAGTAAATCCCGCTTCTTGGCGGCGGTGAGTCACGACCTGATGCAGCCACTCAATGCAGCCAAGCTATTCGCCGCCTCGCTGCTCGATAGCCGATTGAGCGACGAGCAGCAGTTTCTGGCGGCCAAGCTGGATAAATCCTTGTTCTCGGCAGAAGAGATTATCAGCGATCTGCTGGATATTTCACGGCTGGAGTCGGGCAAGGTGGAGGTGCGCAACGAGCGCTTTATGGTGGGTAACCTGCTGGAGCACTTACATGCCGAGTTTCAGCCGATTGCCGACCAGCAGCAGGTGCGCTTGCGTATCCGCGCCTGTCCCAATGCGTTGTTTACCGACAGCAAGCTGCTGCGGCGTATTCTGCAAAACTTCCTGACCAATGCCATCCGCTACACCCCCGATGGCTCGGTGCTGCTGGCGGCGCGCAAGCGTGGCCAGTGGCTACGGGTAGAGGTGTGGGATAACGGCCCGGGGATCGATGAAGACAAGCAGCAGCAGATCTTCGAGGCCTTCCAACAGGTGGATAACGGCCGTGCCAGCAAGGAAGGGCTGGGGCTGGGGCTAGCGATTGCCAAAGGCTTTGCCGAGTTATTGGGGCTGCCGATTGGGGTGCACTCGCGGGTGGGCAATGGCTCGATGTTCCATGTGTCGATGCCGCTGACAGCGCCAATGGTGGCACCGCAAGCCAGTGAAGAGAGCGAGAGCGTCGCGGTTACCCACGGCGCCAAGGTGCTGTGTATCGACAATGAGCCAGATATCTTGGTGGGCATGGAGCGCTTGCTGATGCGCTGGGGCTATGAGGTGGTGTGCTGTGAGGATGCCGATACTGCCGAAGAGCTGATCCGCGATGGCTGGCAGCCGGACCTGATCCTTAGTGACTACCATCTGGATTTTGGCAAGACGGGTTTGCAGGCGCTACAGCGGCTGATTACGCCGCTAGGCTTGCAGTGCCACGGCATCGTAATAAGTGCCGACCGTAACGCCGAGCTTATCGACACCATTCGCCAACATGGCTATGCCTACCTGAGTAAACCAATCCGCCCACTGCGTTTGAAGAAGCTGTGCCAACAGCTACTCAATGATCGCGGCGAAGCGAACTTCTGGCTGAAGCCCAGCGCATAAAGCGTGGCAGAAGGGAGGGTTCGAAGGATAGGAGAGCTAACAGCTAGCCCTCCTGATTACTTTCCAGATCGAGTTGCTGCAAGGCGATCACCGCTTGGGTGCGGCTTTTCACATTGAGCTTGCGGAAGATGGCGGTGACATGAGCCTTGATGGTGGCCTCCGACACATTCAGCTCGTAGGCGATCTGCTTGTTAAGCAGGCCCTCGTTGAGCATCACTAATACCTTGTACTGCTGCGGAGTGAGGCTGGCTAAGCGCTCAGCCATCGGATCTTCTGGTAGATCCTCTTGGTAAGAGAAGCCCTCGGGGAACCATTCATCGCCCTCTAAAATGCTCGAAACCGCACCAACCAATTGCTGCAGCGGGGTGGACTTGGGGATAAAGCCAGACGCGCCAAGCTGTTTGGCTTTTTGCACTACTTCCTGCTCCTCACTGGCAGAGACCACCACTATCGACAGCTCGGGGTGATGACCATGCAGATGGGTAAAGGCCGAAAAGCCATTGGCACCGGGCATTTTTAGGTCGAGTAGCAGCAGATCGGGCTCGCCATGTTGCTCCAGCAACTTGAGTAACTCGGCCACGCTATCTGCTTCGCGTAGTTCAGCATCGGGGACAGCAGTGCTAACGGCTTGGTTGAGCGCCGAGCGAAACAAAGGGTGGTCGTCGGCGATGATTATTTGGTAACAGTCTTCCATAACTCAATCACTTAGACGTTTTTTTGAACATAGCACCATGACAGAGTGGATTCAATTTGCTTCACCGCTAACTGTGAAGGCCGAGCAATGTTCCCATTCCCAGCAGCATTGAACCGCTTAGGGTGTTGACCTTGGGCATGTTGTTAAACAGCCGCGACTGGATACGTTGGGCACCGAGGATCTCGATAAGTAGCAGCCATACCACCGCGCACTGGACTAGCAATGCACTCGACATCAGCAGCTTGCTGGTGGCACTGGTATCGGCGGTAATAAACTGGCTGAAGATGCTCACCGCAAACACCAGCACCTTGGGATTTAACAGGTTGCAGCTAAGGCCGCTGCGCAGCGCTTGCTGGCTATGTTGAACAGCTTCTTGTTGAGCGGGGGTGAGCTTGCGGTGCTGCAGGATCTTCAGGCCGATAAAACACAGGTAGCCCGCACCACCGAAACGCACCACCTGAAACAGCCATGGCACCTGAGTCACCAGCAGGCTAATCCCGGCTAGGGCCAACAGGATATGGGTGGTGAAGCCGAGCAGAATGCCGGCTACACAGCGACGCGCCAGTTGTTTGCTTTGAGCGCTGTAGCGCAGCACCAGCAGCATATCCGGCCCCGGAGTGAGCATGCCAAGTAGATTAATGGTGAGTAGGGCGAGTAGCGCGTCCATGGGAGATCCAAGCATTTGAAAAACGCGCTAAGTGTATGGATTAACAAACAATCGTTAAATGGAAAATAGTTGACCACAAGTATTCCATTTTGGAATTTACTGCTAGCGGAGAGACGCCTAGTGACCAAGCTGCTCTATCAAGGTCTGGCGAAACCACTGATGAGCCGGATCGTGGTGCTGGCGATGATGCCAGATCAGCGAGAACTCGAAGGCCTGCTGTTTGAGTGGCAGCGAGGTGATCACCAGCCGCGGATGGCGGTCGTGGTAGTGACGGGCGATCTTCTCCGGCAGGGTCAAGATAAAGGGCGTCTCGGTGACTAGCTCCAGCGTGGCGGCGTAGGAGATCCCCTGTAGCTGGATCTGCCGACTCTGGCCCTGAGCGCGCAGCAGCTTGTCGATGCTGGAGAACTTATCCGCACCGCTGTGCACCGAGGCGTGGGCGAAGCGGCAATAGTCGCTGGCCTGGGGATCACTCAGTGCTAAATAAGGGTGGTCGTTACGCATCATACACACCAGCTTATCTTCACCCAGTGCCCGCGCGTGGAAATCACCGCTGTCTTTGGGCGGTAGGGTCATACCTATGTCCACCGCTCCTTGGCTGAGCTGGTGCGGAGTGCTGTCATCCCAGTTAAGTAGCTCGATCTTCAGCTGAGGGGCTTGCTCAAAAACTTGTGCCAGCAAGGGCGGCAGCAGGTGAGCGCTGACATAATCAGACGTGGCAAAGCGGATGGTGCGTTGGCACTTGCCCGGCTCGAAGGCCTGCTGCTGCAACAGCGAGTCGATGGACTCCAGCACGCTGGCCACCTGGGTTTTTAAGGCTTGGCCGCGATCGGTGGTCTGCCACTGGCCATCGACCCGCACCAGTAGTGGGTCGCCGAACAAATCCCGTAGCTTACTGAGGTGCTTGCTCATGGCCGACTGGCTGATATGCATCTGTTCGGCGGCGCGGCTGACGCTGCGCTCGTTCAATAGATGATAGAGCGCATTCAGCAGTATCAGGTTGACCTTGCCGAGCTGCATTACAGGCCGTTGAGGGTCAGGTGGGCGTTAAAGGCCTCTGCGTTCATAAAGCCGGTGACTCGGGCCTGACTGAGCTCTTGGCCGTTATCGGCAAACAGCAACAAGGTGGGCAGGCCTAGCACTTGATAGTGATTGAGTAGCTCAATGGCGGCGGCATCGGTGCGGGTGACATCGGCTTGCAGCAGCACCATAGTGTCGAGCTTGGCAGCAACCGCCGGGTCGCTAAAGGTGTACTGTTCAAACTCTTTGCAGGCGACACACCAGTCGGCATAGAAATCGACCATCACAGGGCGATTATGTTGCTTGGCGATGGCCAGTTGCTGCTCCAGTTGCTTAAGATCGCTGACTTGAATAAATTCGCCATGCTGCTGGGCCGGGGCTTGTTGCCACCAAGGTTGACTGGCCCAGGCGATACTTAGCCCAAGGGCGGTGACCAACCCTAGCTGGCGCAGGCTTTGCGCGAAGCTGAGTGTGCTTAAGCGGTTAAGGTGGTAGTAATAACTAATGCTGCCAGCAATCAGCGCTAGCCAAAGCAGGCGCCCCACCGATGGCAATACGAAACGCTCCAGCATCACCACCGCCACAGCCAGTAGCAGGATGCCAAATACGATCTTCACCTGCTCCATCCAGGCACCGGCTTTGGGTAGTAGGCGACCGCTGGAGGTACCTACAATCAATAGCGGCACGCCCATGCCCAAGCTCAGGGCGAACAGCGCCATGCCGCCGAGTACCAAGTCACCACTTTGTGCCACGAACAGCAACACGCCAGAGATAGGCGCGGCGGTACAAGGCGATGCCACCAAGCCTGAGATCGCGCCCATCAACGCAACGCCCCAGTACTGGCCGCCTTGTTGCTGGTTGCTCAGCTGATTAAGTCGATTTTGCAAGCTTGCGGGCAGCTGCAGCTGATACAGGCCAAACATCGAAAGCGACAGCAATACAAACAGCAGCGCGATGGCGCTTAGCACATAGGGATGTTGCAGCGCTGCCTGAAACTGTAGGCCAGCGCTAGCCACTACTAAGCCGAGCGCGGTGTAGGTGATGGCCATGCCCAGCACATAGGTAAGCGATAAGCTGGCGGCTTTGCGGGTGCTTAGCGGTCGCTGTTGGCCAGCGATAAGCCCAGTGATGATCGGGTACATCGGGAACACGCAGGGGGTAAAGGCCAGACCCAGCCCGATAGCAAAGAACAGTGCGATGTTAATCCAAAGCGCCTGACTCTCCAGACGACTGGCAAAGCCTTCATGTTCGCTTTGTGTTGCGCTTGGCGCGCTAGTTGCTGATGAGGCATTGCTTGCAGATGACGAGGCCGGCCCGGAGGGGGCAGAAGCACTTGCTGCAAACAGCAGCTGCTGGGATTCCGGTGGATAGCAAAGCCCAGCATCGGCGCAGCCTTGGTAGGTAATGGTGGCTTGAGTCGCTTCGCCCAGCGCACTCAGTGGCACCGCCACATCCAGTGGTTGGCGATAGATCACCACATCGCCAAAGTAAGGATCGTGGTAGTCCTTGCCTGGGGGTAAGCTCAGGTCAACGGCCTGGCCGCTGACCTCCAGTTTGAACTGGCCTTGATACAGGTAGTAGTCGGGAGTGATATCCCAGCTCAGCAGTAGCTGATCAGCAGTCACTTGATAGCTAAACGGAAAGGCTTCATTGACCGGCAGAAAGTCATTGGCATTGGTGCTGCTCGTTTGCTGGCTGAGCGTATCAAGCAGACTGGGAGATGCGTGCAGCGGCGTGGCTAAACCTAACAGCAGGGGAAATAATGCAAACCAACAACGAGTAGCCATAGTTTTGGGTTCTATCCTTCAATGCAAATATCGAAAAGCTAGGGCGGGCCGAGCAGCCTTTTATACCCGAACGAGCTCAAGGTGCGTGTTCAGCGAGAATTTCCTAGCCCTCAGGCAAGGCACTGCTGTGCCGATCTAGTGGCCTAAATCAAGGAGCAGTAACGCTGTGTGAGCTACTCCGAATCCTATACCTTGAGGAACCCTATACCTTGAGGTCGTTCGGGTATATTAGACAGCAACTTAGCGAAAAAACTTACACAAGTCGTCGACTTTTATAGCATCGCTCAGCTTTTGTGCAAAAGCGTGACTTACACCAATCCGAGGTAATACCCTTTAAATCGTGCAAATATGCCCCATATTATAGGGTATACGCATCCAAAAATTTGCTTAAGACAAGACGCTCAAGAGGATAATCCGTTGTTTCTATATATCTTGTTATTACTCGCCGGCCTGAGCTACGCAGAGATTTATGTGCTGATTGCGGTCGGCGCAAAGGTCGGGGCCTTTAGCACCATCGCCCTGACGCTGTTAACCGCCATCGTCGGTGGTTCCTTGGTGCGCAGCCAAGGCCTGCAAACCGCATTCGCGGCACAGAACGCCATGAACCGTGGTGAGGCGCCTGCCCAGCAGATGCTCGAAGGGCTGATGCTGATTATCGCCGGGGTATTGCTGTTTATGCCCGGTTTTATTACCGACTCAGTAGGTATGTTGCTGTTGATCCCCGCCCTGCGTGGTGCTGCTGCCCAGCGCTTGATCGTGAAAGGCTATATGCAAAGCGTGCGTTTCCGTCGCCCTCCGGGTGGTGGCAGCGACAGCGATGTCTATGAAGGTGAGTTTGAGCGTAAAGACGACAACGACCACGATCGTCTGAACTAGTCAAAACAGCCAACGTTTAACAAAAGGGTGCGAAAGCGCCCTTTTTTGATGCCCGCAGCACGCTATCGGGCGGATAGCGATGGGCTACAACGAAAAAATTCAAAAAAAATCTGGGTTTCCCCCTTGTAAGCGTTTTTTATGGCCCCATTTTTAAATGCAACATCAGTTTTGCAGCCATGTGGGCTGCGCAACTAGCAACCTCGATTGTTTTTAAGGAGAGATAGCAATGAACATCCGTCCGTTGCATGACCGCGTCATCATCAAACGCAAAGACCAAGAGAGCAAATCTGCTGGTGGCATCGTGCTAACTGGATCTGCAGCAGAGAAGTCTACCCGTGGTGAAGTACTGGCTGTAGGTAAAGGCCGTATTCTGGAAAACGGTGAAGTACAAGTGCTTGACGTTAAAGTCGGCGACACCGTGATTTTCAACGAAGGCTACGGTGTGAAGTCTGAGAAAGTAGACGGCGAAGAAGTGCTGATCATGTCTGAATCAGACATTCTGGCAATCGTAGAATAATCTCCCTTTCAAGAATTAAAGCTGAAATCGTTTAAGGAAATTAATCATGGCAGCTAAAGACGTACTATTTGGTAATGACTCGCGCGCAAAGATGCTGGCGGGTGTTAACGTACTAGCAGACGCAGTAAAAGTAACTCTGGGCCCTAAAGGCCGTAACGTGGTTCTGGACAAATCGTTCGGCGCACCAACCATCACCAAAGATGGTGTATCGGTAGCTAAAGAGATCGAGCTGGAAGACAAGTTCGAAAACATGGGCGCACAAATGGTGAAAGAGGTTGCCTCTCAAGCCAACGATGCGGCCGGTGACGGTACCACTACTGCAACCGTTCTGGCTCAGTCTATCGTAAACGAAGGCCTGAAAGCTGTTGCTGCTGGCATGAACCCAATGGACCTTAAGCGTGGTATCGACAAAGCGGTTATCGCTGCGGTTGAAGAGCTAAAAGCCCTATCTACCGAATGTGCCGACTCTAAGTCTATCGCTCAAGTAGGCACCATCTCTGCTAACTCTGACGAAACCGTTGGTAACATCATCGCTGAAGCGATGGAGAAAGTTGGCAAAGAAGGCGTTATCACCGTTGAAGAAGGCCAAGCGCTGGTTGACGAGCTGGACGTGGTTGAAGGAATGCAGTTCGACCGTGGTTACCTGTCTCCTTACTTCATCAACAACCAGGAAAACGGCACCGTAGAGCTGGAAAGCCCGTTCATCCTATTGGCTGACAAGAAAATCTCTAACATCCGTGAGCTGCTGCCACTGCTAGAAGCCCTGGCTAAAGCAGGCAAGCCGCTGCTGATCATCGCTGAAGATGTTGAAGGCGAAGCGCTGGCAACTTTGGTTGTGAACAACATGCGCGGCATCGTTAAAGTATCTGCGGTTAAAGCACCTGGCTTCGGTGACCGCCGTAAAGCCATGCTGCAAGACATCGCGATCCTGACCAACGGTACCGTTATCTCTGAAGAGGTTGGCCTGGAGCTTGAGAAAGCAACTCTGGAAGACCTGGGTAGCGCTAAGCGTGTGGTTATCTCTAAAGACAACACCACCATCATTGACGGTGTAGGCGAAGAAGCCAACATCCAAGGTCGTGTGACTCAAATTCGTCAGCAAATCGAAGAAACCACTTCTGATTACGACCGTGAAAAACTGCAAGAGCGCGTAGCTAAACTGGCTGGCGGTGTCGCGGTAATCAAGGTTGGCGCTGCCACCGAAGTTGAGATGAAAGAGAAGAAAGACCGCGTAGAAGACGCGCTGCACGCAACCCGTGCTGCGGTTGAAGAAGGCGTAGTTGCTGGTGGTGGTGTTGCGCTGGTTCGCGCGGCCGCTAAAGTAGCTGAGCTGGAAGGTAGCAACGAAGACCAAAACGTAGGTATTCGTCTGACACTGCGCGCGATGGAAGCGCCACTGCGTCAAATCGTAAGCAACTGTGGTGAAGAAGCCTCTGTTGTAGCGAACAACGTGCGTGAAGGCGAAGCTAACTACGGTTACAACGCTGCGAATAACAGCTACGGCGACATGCTGGAAATGGGTATCCTGGATCCAACCAAGGTAACCCGTAGCGCGCTACAATTCGCCGCATCTGTTGCTGGCCTGATGATCACCACCGAGTGCATGATCACCGACAAGCCACAAGACGCAGCAGCCCCAGCAGCCCCAGATATGGGCGGCATGGGCGGTATGGGTGGCATGGGCGGCATGATGTAATCATCCCCCGACATCTAGCCAAACCAAAAAAGCAGCTCTTAGAGCTGCTTTTTTTGATCCCGGCGTTATCGAACCAGCAAGAGTACTCGGCTACTTATGCGGGTTGGTACTAGACAATGGCGAGCAGGTTCTTACCTAGATAGGCGGTAGCTGCTACCTTCACCGCCATGCCGGCCACGTTGGCGGCGGTCTTTACTGGTGATTGCGGATCGATAAGATTCGAAGATTTGTTGGATGGCTCTTTACAACTATCCAGTGGACACAGCGATTTCGGCACAACCATGTGCACGGCCTCATGAATAACATCTCCTACCATAGTTCCTCCTTGAAAGGTCGCATCAGTATTTTTATCGACCAGTAATTACTTTCCTTTAGCGCTTGAGATGCCAATAATTAACTTCCGACTTATTAGGTGTTTAGCTTTTTGCTTAGCGAGTGATTTCTCGGTCAGGTTTGGCGCAGTTAACTACACTGAAGCAAGAAACTGACAAATAGCAGGAGCGCCTATGCGTCGCGTTGCCCTATTGCTGGTACTGATACTGGCTTGGGTGCCTAAAGTACTCGCGGATAATGTGCTGATCATCCAAGGCAACATCCGAGAGGTGTCGGGTATGGCCTTCTCCCTTGAAGACATCAAAGCGATGGAGCAACACAGCTTTGTCACCAAGCATCCGTGGACGGAAGTGGGGCGGCGCTACCAAGGGCCGTTGCTTGCTGATGTGCTCGATGTTGCCCAAGCCAAGGGAAAGATGCTGCGGATGGTGGCATTAAATGATTACGAGGTTGAGGTGGATTTCTCGGATATCAAAAAGTTTCAGCCGATCCTGGCCTGGCAGCAAGATGGCAAGACCCTCTCAATTCGGGAAAAAGGGCCGCTCTGGCTAATGTTTCCCGTCGACGACTATCCCGAAGTTAAGAACAAGCGCTATAACGACTACATGATTTGGCAGCTGCGCGTCATTGAAGTGAAGTAGTATGTTTTCAGGTTTTACCAAGCAATTTTCGCGACATCGCGGTCTTCGTAAGCTGTTGCTTCCTGCCATTATTTTGGTGTTCTTGATCAGTGCATCCGTCAGCATTGCCCAGCTACGGCAGATTATCGCTGTGCTGGAAGCGCCTCGGATGTCGACCACTTGGGCGGTCACCCAGTTGCTGCAGGAACATCAGCGCTTTGCCTCACAATTAAAGATCTATCACCTCGGCGGTGGCAGTAAGGGCGAGTTGATGCTGCGCTATGACATCTTCTGGAGTCGCTTCAAGGTGTTGTTGGAAGGTCAGGAGACCATCACCTTCCGCCACAACGATATAGAGCGGCGTTTTGTCTCTGATCTGTTTATGGAAGTGCAGCGCATCGAGCCAATGTTGCTCAGCCTAAACCGTGAACACAGCAGCATTGCATCAATCATCGACAGCCTGGAGGGCTATACCCCAAGGCTGATGCGAATGGTTAACTACGAGTTCCAGCGCCGTGGCAGCATGGATGACAAGAACGATGCCAAGATGCTGCGGTTGCAGCTGTCTTTGGCCCTGTCGTTTGGGGTGGTGTTTATCAGCGGCGGCTTGCTGATCTTCTACATCGTTCAGGAAAATCGCCATACCCGCTATCTGGCCTACCACGATGCCCTCACCGGCTTATCTAATCGCGCCGGCTTGCGGGCCTTTATCGCCCAGCATTGCGCTGATCATCGCCACTATGCGCTGATGATGCTCGATTTAAATGGTTTTAAAGGCATCAACGACAGCTATGGCCATGAGTTCGGTGATCGCATCTTGAAGGCAGTGGCACAGCGCTTACAAGGCCTGATGCGTCAGCAAGACGTGGTGTGCCGGATTGGCGGTGATGAGTTTTGTGTGGTGCTAACCCACGTGCGTTCGCGAGAAGACTGCAGTGGCCTGGCGCGGCGCTTGATAGAGGCACTGGAGCGACCGATCTCGATGGAAGGTCGGTTATGTTTAATCGGTGCAAGCATCGGCATCAGCTTGGCCGACGAGTCCAAGCTCGATTGGCTGGGGGTGCTGGGCCAGGCCGACACCGCGATGTATGACACCAAGCTAAGCAACAAAGGCAGTAGCTGGAAGTTTTACCAAGGCAAGATGCAGCGTGCCAAGGAGCGCCAGCAAACCCTGCGGGTGGAGCTGCGCGAGGCGCTCAAACAGCACAAACTTGAGCTGTATTATCAAGCCATCACCGATCTTAGCTCGAACAGCATAGTGGGGGTCGAAGTTCAGGCGTGCTGGCAGCACCCCAGCTTTGGCTGGGTGGAGCAAAGTGAGCTGACCGAACTGGCCTTGTCGGTGGGCTGCATTAGCGAGTTAGAAGACTGGCTGCTCTCCAGCGCGGCGCAGCAACTCAAGCGTTGGCACCATGGGGTGAGTAATCGCCTGCTGCTGATGGTGTCACTGTCATCGACTACCTTGCATGGCGATTTGGTCAAGCAGATTAACCGGGTATTGATTGAATCGCGGGTGATGGCGAGCCGGCTGATCATCAACGTGATAGAGAGCAACAGCCGCAACTCCTTGCTGGATGCCATTGATGCGATCAACGAGCTACGCCGAATTGGGGTGGGTTTGTGTCTGGATAACTTTGGCTCCGCCGACTGCCCCTTGGATCTGCTTAACGACCTACCCGTGCAGTTCCTGCGCGGCCCACTGGGCAACATGTTGAGTAAGGCCTCGGGTGGTGACGAACAGGAAACCCTGTTGGCGGCCACGGTGATGTTTGCCAATCGCCTTGGGGTGAAGCTGGTGATTAATGGTGTGCGCGATGAAAAGCAGTTGGCTGAGTTGCAAGCGATAAGCCAAGAGGTGTATGTGCTGATGGGGTCGGTGGATGTGGTTGCGCCGGCCGAGGAGTTTTCGCGCTATCTCGACCGACAGTTTAACGATGGCTAATCGGCTAGGGCTTACTGCGCCTTAGCGACATCTTTGAACTGCGCCAACAGCAGATGCATCTGCTCAAGTTTGGCAACGGTTTGTTTGAGTTGCGAGACAAAGTGTTCCTCATCTTCGCACTCTTCCAGCAGTACCAGATCGCTGGCCAGCTCTTCCACATAGGGCAGAAACTCACGCTCGTGGGTTTTAAACAGACTCTCTTCGTCGAACAGCGCATTAAACTTGCCGTGTCCTTGCTCAGATAGCTGCTTGAGGACCCGGTCTGCATCTACCGCTTTGTGGTAGATCTCTTTTAAGTTGGTCTGGATCTGCTTGATGACTTGTTGAGTATCCATGGCTGGCACCTTGGTTTTCTCCTTAGTATATCGTGGATTCGTTAGGGTGATGCGCGCGCATATCGCTTTGTCGCTCACATCTGTAAATCTATCGGGGTTTTGCTCGATTTGCCTGCTTCTTCTCGTGATAGACGCGGAACCAGGTAGCCCGGCAGGCGCCGATACAGCTGCTTGATAAGGGCGATGGCTTGCTCTTGCGCAACCTCGAAGTGGCTAGCACCGGCAACCCGGTCCAGCATAAACAGGTAGTAGGGAAGGATCCCCACCTCAAACAAGCGGTTACTCAGCGCGCAGAGCGTGTCAGCGTTATCATTCACATCCCGCAGTAACACCCCTTGATTGAGCAGCTGCACGCCAGCTTGTTTAAGCTTGAACATGGCTTGGCTGAACGCCTCATCTATCTCATTGGGGTGATTGATATGGGTGACCATCACCACCGGTTTCGCAAAGCTGCCTAGCAGGTCGACCAGCTCCTCGGTTACCCGGGCTGGGATCACTACCGGCAGGCGTGTGTGGATACGCACTCGCTGCAGCTGGGGCAGCGTCGCTAGCTGGGCAAACAGCTTGGCCAAGTGGCGATCGTTGGCCATCAAAGGATCGCCACCACTGAGGATCACTTCATCGATCTCCGGGCGGGCGGCGATGTAGGCAATCGCCTCGCTCCAGTCCTGGCCGGGCTGGTTGTCCTGATAGGGGAAATGACGGCGGAAGCAATACCGGCAGTTGACCGCACAGCCGCCTTTGAGAATCAGCAGTACACGGCTGCGATACTTGTGCAGCAGCCCCGGCACCGCCGATTGATGCTCGCCCAATGGATCGCTGGTAAACCCGGCCTGTTCGATGAACTCATGGGCGGCGGGCAGCACTTGGCGCAGCAAAGGATCATTAGCATCACCGGTTTGCATGCGGTCGATAAAGGCTTGCGGCACCCGCATCGGAAACAACTTGCGTGCCTGGATGTCTTTTTGGAAGTGCTCTGGCTCCAAACCCAATTGCATCAGCAATTGTGCTGGGTTGCTCACGGCTTGAGCGAGCTGTTTTTGCCAATTTCCCTGCACAGCGGCGGCGTTTCGCGTTATTATTCGCTGCATCGAAAAAGCAATTACCTTGTATGTTGAGGACAAAATGGCGTCATATTCTACCAATGATTTTAAAGGCGGGCTAAAGATTATGCTCGACGGTGAACCTTACTCGATCATCGAAAACGAGTACGTAAAGCCGGGCAAAGGCCAAGCCTTCAACCGTGTTAAGCTGCGTCGCTTGTTGACCGGTAAGGTACTGGAAAAAACCTTCAAGTCTGGTGAGAGCTTTGAAGGCGCTGACGTAATGGATATGGAACTGGCTTATCTGTACAACGATGGCGAGTTCTGGCACTTCATGAACAACGCAACCTTCGAGCAGATTGCCGCAGACGCGAAAGCGGTAGGTGACGCCGAGAAATGGTTGGTTGAGCAAGATGTTTGCACCGTTACCACTTGGAACGAAAACCCGATTTCAATCACTCCACCGAACTTTGTTGAGCTGGAAGTGACCGAAACCGATCCTGGCCTGAAAGGTGACACTGCAGGTACCGGTGGTAAGCCAGCCACGCTGAGCACTGGTGCGGTGGTTCGTGTACCACTGTTTATCCAGATCGGTGAGGTAATTAAGGTAGATACCCGCAGCGCTGAGTACGTAAGCCGCGTGAAGTAATTACCGGTTTGTCTCGGAGCCCGCTTTAGCGGGCTTTTTTTTATTTTCGGCCCTAAACCACCTACTTCAGTAGGTGGTTATCATCCGGTGAGGCTTTGCCTGAAGACCCACTCATGCTAAATGCGCCTTTGATTTTTAGCGAAGTCAAAAGGACAAATAACATGAGTAGATACAAGCAAGCATCACACGTATTTTGGCGGTGTCAATATCACATAGTTTGGACGCCCAAATATCGATTTAGGATATTTGAGAAACAATGTAGGGAAAGAAGTCTATCGGTGTATTCAAGTTTACTGTGCTCAGTTGGGATGTGAGGTGGTCGAGCTCAGCGTCCAAAGTGACCACGTACACTTGGTTGTAAAGGTTCCGCCAAAGCTGAGTGTTTCCAAGCTGATGGGGGCGTTAAAAGGGAAGATAGCTCTGAAGCTATTCAACAAGTTTCCGTACTTGAGGAAGAACAAGCTTTGGGGCAACCACTTTTGGCAGCGAGGGTATTTCGTAGATACTGTAGGTATTAACGAAGAAATCATACGCCGATATGTAAGACATCAAGAGAAAGTGGAGCGTCAAGAGCAAGGTGAGTTGGCGCTGCACTAGACAAAGGCCCCCTTCGAGGGGGCTCATTCAAAGCCACCTTCTTTAGAAGGTGGATATTTACTTAGAGAAAAGTAATGTGTAAAGCATCAGCAACAGCTGATATAGCGCGGCCATTGACAATGCAATAAAATGCACCAAATGTGCGTATTTTTTCGCCGATTAGAGTTTTGTGATCCAGCCATCGTTGTAATCGATTTCCTTTGTAAGTAATTAATCCTACAAATACCGTCTTCAACAGGTATTTATATTATTCTCAACGGGAAAAAAACCGTCTACTCGCTTGATTTGATTTAGATCAATTTGGCCCTTTGCACCGTTATTAGTGCTGTGTAATGCTTGTTTATGCGCCGCTGATATTTCGCTGTTTTTCGTGAAATGGTTTTCAAAATATGACACAGGAGTGGGTAAAGTGAGTAACGTACATGTTAAAGCATCACCGGTTTACCACTACGCCGATCAGGCCGGGGACTACCCAATGGGTGTGTTTGAGATGCTAGCGAGCAAGGAAGCCGAATTAGAGCTGCTTAAGCAGCGTACTTCGCAACTGGAGAGCGATATTGCCCGGTTGAAGAGCAGCTGTAGAAGAGATTTAAACTGCGCGTAGATGCAGTTGTAAGGTCAAGCAAGGTCTGAAATAAAAAAGCCACCCAGGGAACGGGTGGCTTTTTTGTCGCTAAGCGAGGCTTAGAACAACAGCAGGTAAGCCGCTGCTACAGTGCCTAGTGCTGCCGCGCCGTAGAACGCCGCTTTAACACCGTTGCCCGCGTGAACACCAAAGTCATGCAGACAGTGGTACAAGCGGTGTAGGCTCAGCCACAGTGGGAAGCTTACCGCTGCCCAGATGATCAGGCCACCCAGGATGTTGCTGGCGAAGGCATCAACGCGAGCGAACGAGAAGTCCACTGCGCCCATTGGCGCCAGGATACCGGTGATCAGGATGAGTACTGGCGTCAGCAGTGCTGCAACCATACCGCCTGCACCAAACAGACCCCAAAATACTGGTTCGTTAGAACGTTTCATCTGTTTCTCCTTACAGCACGAATGCGATTAGCAGGCCAATCACGGTTACGCCGCCCAGTACTGCGTACAGGGAGCCGGTGATGACGTTGTCAGCAACACGCTTTTCGCCGATCCACAGGTTGGCCGCTTTAGGCGCCAGTGAGAACCAGGTTGTCGCGTGGTACAGAGTCCACAGCAGAGTGATCACGTGGAACACGATTGCCAGTGGGTTGGTCAGGCCAGCAAACCAAGCGTCGAACGCTGCTTCGCCGCCGCGCAGGGCGTTCAGACCGAACAGCAGGATAACGCTGTAGGCCAAGATCACCAGGCTAGACAGTTCACGTACGATGTACATGGTGTGGAAGTTGTTCTTAGTCCACCAAGTCGAGCCCATTTTACGAACATAAGGTTTACGCTTAGACATTCTTATTCTCCTGGCTTGAGCATGGCAATCACGTAGTCCTTGGCGCTGTCCACTTTGCCAAGCTGGATAGCAGCGGCTGGGTCAACTTTCTTCGGACATACATCAGAGCAGTAACCTACAAAGGTACAGCCCCAAGCACCTTCGTGGGCGTTCAGGAACGCCATGCGCTCTTCCTTGCCTTCGTCACGGGTGTCGTTGTTGTAGCGATGTAGCAGTGCCAGTGCAGCAGGACCCATGAACTTGTCGTTCAGGCCGTACTGAGGACAGGCTGCGTAGCACAGACCACAGTTGATGCACATAGAGAACTGACGGTACTGTTCCATCTCTTTTGGAGTTTGGATTGAGCAGCCATCTTCTGGAGTCTGTTCAGTCTCACGGATGATGTAAGGCTTGATAGCTTCCAGCTTAGCGATGAAGTCGCTCATATCCACAACCAAGTCGCGCTCGATTGGGAAGTTGGCCAGAGCTTCGATCTTCATGCCTTGTGGGTAATCACGCAGGAAGGTCTTACAACCCAGCTTCGGTACACCGTTAACCATCATGCCGCAGCTGCCACAGATCGCCATACGGCAAGACCAGCGGTAGCTCAGGGTTGGGTCTAGTTCGTCTTTGATGTAAGCCAGAGCTTCAAGTACAGACATTTCCTTGGTGTAAGGAACGTCGTAGCTTTGCCAAAACGGTTCTTTGTCCAGTTCAGGGCGGTAGCGCTGAATTTCAACTTTCATTACCTGGGACATTATTGTGCCTCCGCTTCTTTCTGGGCTGCAGCTTCAGCAGCGGCTTGTGCTTCAGCAGCTTCACCGTACAGACGCTCTTTCGGCGCAGACTTGGTGATGCAAACTGGAGAGTAATCGATGGTCGGCGCTGCGTCTTCTTGGAAGAAAGCCAGAGAGTGCTTCAGGAAGTTCTCGTCGTCACGCTTCTCGAAACCGTCCAGGCGCTGGTGAGAACCACGGCTCTCTTTACGCAGGATGGCTGAGTGAGCCATGGTCTCTGCAACGTCTAGCAGGTAGCCCAGCTCTACAGCGTACAACCACTCGGTGTTGAACACTTCAGTGTCATCAACCAGTTTGATGTTCTTGTAGCGCTGCTTCAGCTCGGCAACTTTTTCGATGGTCGCTTGCATGGCTTCTTCGGTACGGTAGATACCTACACCGGCTTCCATGGTGCGGCCCAGCTCGTTGCGGATATCAGCAGGGTTTTCGTCACCGTTGATATCTTTAAGTGCCAGGTACTTAGCCAGAATCGCTTCAGCTTTAGCTTTAACCACTGCGCTGTCAGCGTGCTCGGCAGCGATAGCGGCTTTAGCGGCTTCTGCGCCAGCCAGTTGACCGAATACAGTGATTTCAGTCAGTGAGTTAGAACCCAGACGGTTAGCACCGTGCAGACCTACAGAGGCACACTCACCAGCGGCGTACAGACCTTTAATGCGAGTTGCACATTTCTGGTCAGTTTCGATACCACCCATGGTGTAGTGAACGGTAGGACGAACTGGGATTGGCTCTTTAACCGGGTCGATACCTACGTACGCTTTAGCCAGTTCACAGATGAACGGCAGACGCTCGTGCAGGTAGTCTTTACCCAGGTGAGTCAGGTCAAGGTTTACGTAAGTGCCAAGGTGGCCTTCCATTACGTTACCTTTCTGCTCTTCTTGCCAGAACGCTTGGCTTACACGGTCACGTGGGCCCAGCTCCATGTATTTGTTCTTAGGTTGGCCAACTGGAGTCTCAGGACCCATGCCGTAATCTTGCAGATAACGGTAGCCGTTTTTGTTGGTCAGGATACCACCTTCACCACGACAACCTTCGGTCATCAGGATGCCTGAGCCTGGTAGGCCAGTTGGGTGGTACTGAACGAATTCCATATCACGCAGAGGTACGCCTGCACGGTAAGCTAGCGCCATACCGTCGCCGGTTACGATACCGCCGTTGGTGTTGTAGCGGTATACACGACCCGCACCACCGGTTGCGATGATTACTGATTTAGCTTGAATCAGCTTGGCTTCGCCTTCAGCGATGTCCAGCGCGATAACGCCTTTTACTTCGCCGTTTTCAACAACCAAGTCCAGTACGAAGTGCTCGTCAAAGCGCTTGATGGTTGGGTACTTGATAGAGGTTTGGAACAAGGTGTGCAGAACGTGGAAACCACTTTTATCTGCAGCAAACCAGGTACGTTCGATTTTCATACCGCCGAAGCGACGAACGTTAACAGTACCGTCTGGGCGACGAGACCAAGGGCAACCCCATTGCTCAAGCTGGGTTAGCTGCTTAGGCGCGTTCTCAACGAAGTATTCAACTACGTCTTGCTCACACAGCCAGTCACCACCTGCAACGGTATCGTTGAAGTGGTTGTCCAGTGAATCATGATCCTGCGCAACACCCGCTGCACCACCTTCGGCGGCTACGGTGTGACTACGCATGGGGTAAACTTTGGAAATGAGTGCCACTTCCAGCTCAGGGTGCTCTTTGGCAACTTCGATAGCTGCGCGCAGACCAGCACCACCTGCGCCGACAACGGCAACGTCGGTTTTGATGATTTCCACGTTCTTCTCCACGATGTTTTTATAAACTCAGCAATTGTCCGAGTATTACGACTGTTAAGTTTGACAAAAATCAAAAACTTGCGTGACTTTAGAAAATCTACGCAGATAATACTTTTTTTTTGATTTTTATCCCGCTTCTGCGGTCATCCAGTAAAGCGGATTACAACCCAAGGCAAGCTAATGAATTCATCCTTAAACCCGCGGCTACGTCAGTGGCAGCCATCAGCCAGTCTAAAGAACCTAAAAATGCGAGCAAGGATCTTGGGTGACATCCGACAGTTTTTTCACGAAAGGGGGGTAATGGAAGTTGACACGCCGAGCATGAGCCAAGCCTGTGTCAGTGACGTCCATTTATCTTCATTTGAAACCCTCTTGCGTGGCCCCGCGGCACCTGCGGGACAGAGGCTCTATCTGCAAACTTCACCAGAGTTCCATATGAAGCGTCTACTCGCCGCGGGCAGTGGTTGTATCTATCAACTCGCCAAGGCGTTTAGAAATGAGGAAGCCGGGCGCCATCATAACCCCGAATTCACCATGTTGGAATGGTATCGGATCAATTTTGATGCCGATAAATTAATGACTGAAGTCGATGATTTAGTCGGCAAAGTGCTCAAAACCCCAGCAGCAGTGCGGGTTAGCTACCGTCAAGCTTTCTTTACCCACTTAGGGGTAGACCCGATTGACGCCAGTACTGAAGAGCTACTTGAGGCATCTATTCCTTTGGGAGTAGAGGACTTGGTGGCCAAAGAGACTAATCGCGACACGGTACTGCAGCTACTGTTTAGCCTTGGGGTTGAGCCGCATATTGGTCAAGACAAGCCCTGTTTTATCTACCACTTTCCAGCAACCCAGGCCGCCTTGGCGCGGATCTGCGAGGATGATCCGCAGGTGTCGGAGCGTTTTGAGCTTTACTATCGCGGTATGGAGTTGGCGAATGGTTTTTATGAGCTAAGTGACGCCGAAGAGCAGGCGCAGCGCTTTGCCGCCGACCAGCGCTATCGCGCAGAGGTGGGCCTGCCTGAGGCAGAGATTGATCAGCACTTTTTAGATGCGCTGCAAGCCGGATTGCCGGATTGCGCCGGGGTGGCGTTGGGGATCGATAGGTTGTTGATATTGGCGTGTGATGCTGAGCACATCAAGGATGTGCTCAGTTTCGATGTGGCCAGGGCCTAGGCGCTGGCCACGCGAGTGATTACATGATTACCATCATGGCTGCGTAAAGCAGTGCCAAACCGGTGGCACCGATTACGCCACCGACTTTCAGCAAGTCTTTGGTCTCGATAAAGCCGGTTGAGTAGGCCAGTGAGTTAGGTGGCGTACTTACTGGCAGCATCATACCCAGCGAGGCTGATAGTGCCACAATCGATAGGAACACGGTGATGGTGCCTTGCTGGCCAGCGGCTACCACGGCTTCGCCGGTGGCTGGATCGACACCGGTCAGGCCGATGGCTACGGTTAGCGCGATAGGCATAATCAGGGCCGCGGTGGCGGTGTTCGACATAAAGTTCGCCATGGTGATACATAGCAGCGACATGGTGATGATGACCACGTAGGTCGACAGCGCGGTGAAGTCGATGGCATCGACCATGTTCTTGGCCAAGCCACTGGCACCAAGGGCGTAACCCATGGCGATACCACCGGCAACCAGCCACAGTACATCCCAGTTAAACAGCTTCAGGTCATCTTTGGTGATAATGCCCGACAGACAGAAAACAGTCAGCGGGATAATCGCTACCACGTTGGAGTTAATGCCGTGGAATTTACCGGTTAGCCACAACAGGATGGTGACCGCGAAGGTCGCGTACACCAGGTAGGCGCGAGGACTACGCTGGAAGCTACCTTCCATGTTGATTTCAATCTTCTTGCCTTTGGCTGGGTAGAACTTACACAGTACAAACCAAGCGATGGCCAGCTGAACAATCACGAACGGCACGCCGAAGCTCATCCAATCGAGGAAGCTGATTTGGTTAGTCGAACCCAGCGCATCGCCAAGGGCACCTACCGCAATGGCGTTGGGTGGGGTACCGATTGGGGTACCGATACCACCGGTGTTTGCGGCCACTGGAATCGCCAATACCAGGCCTTTCATGGCCAGATCGCCCTTTGGTGCTTTGGCGATAATCGGGCCAACGATGGCCAGCATCATTACGGTGGTGGCGGTGTTGCTCATAAACATACTGAATACCGCGGTAATCAGCATGATGCCCAGCATTACAATGGGTACGCTCTCACCGAAAGGCTTTAATAATACCCGCGCCAAGTTGTTGTCCAGCTCGTATTTAGATGCTGCGATTGCCAAGGCAAAACCACCCATAAACAGGATGATGATGGGGTTGGCGAAGCTGGCAAAAATAGAGGTGTAAGGCATCAGGTCTGGCAGGGGTACGCCATCTGCGGTGTGGGTAATCATCCGCAGGCCTTGGTTGGAAACCGTAAGCGCTAGAGAGGTAATGATCAGCAGAGATGTGGCGAAGACCGGGATCGGCTCCATAATCCACAGCAGCGCTGCCATTAAGAATATCGCCACTACGCGATGCTCAATCACCGACAGCTCCATAAAGGTAATGCTCTCGGTGGGAATTGCCAGTACCAACAGGGGTATGACAACGCAAAGCGCAAGGCTGATATGTTGTTTTGTTATAGTCATTGTAATCAACTAGGTCCTTGTGAAATTGTGGCGTGACGCCATCGATTTAGAAAATCTTTTTTCTTTTGATGTGTTTAGCGATACATCCAATTGCGGATATGCTATCTCAATTCCACTTGCCTTGAACTTGTCGTTGATCAAAGAGAACACCTCATGGGTCATGGGGAGACGGTAGGCCATTTCGCTAACATAGACACGCATCTCAAAATTGGGACCATGATCGGTGTAACCGAGGAAGTAGATTTCGGGCGCTGGGTTGTCTAGCACCAGGCTGGATTCTTCCACCGCTTCGGTAATTAGACGGGTAACTTGGTTAATATCTGAGCCCTGCTTGACCGGTACACTTAGCACTACTCGCGTGATCGGATCGGTCAGCGACCAGTTAATAAACTGTTCGGTAATAAAGGCCTTGTTGGGCACGATGATCTCTTTGCGGTCCCAATCCAGGATGGTGGTAGCGCGGGTCTCAATCTTGGAGATGGTGCCAGTCAGCTCGCGAATGGTCACGGTATCGCCAATCCGAATCGGCTTCTCAAACAAAATGATCAAGCCGGAGATAAAGTTGGCGAAGATCTCCTGCAGGCCAAAGCCGAGGCCAACGGTGAGTGCGGCCACCAACCACTGCAGCTTCGACCACTCAATGCCGAGCAGGCCAAAGCCAGTAAGCGCGCCGAACAATATCACCAAGTAATTGATGGTGGTGGTAATCGCAAAACCAGTGCCGGGGCTTAAAGACAGATGCTGCAGCAGCATCAGCTCCAGCAAACCGGGCAGGTTACGCACCAAGATCATGGTCAGCCCCAAGGTGATAATCGCCATTAGCGCCCCACGCAGGGTGATCGCCTGCAGGGTTTCCACCCCGGAGCGCACGCTGGAGATCTCCCACAGAGTCACGTTGTCGAGCACCGAAAAAGCGTTGGTCATCTCCGACCACAGTACCGCCAGCACCCCGAAGAAGGCGACAAACAAGGCGGTACGCAGCAGGCCGAGAGACTGGGCACTGATGGTATCGAGGTCGATTTCGGGCTCTTCGATGTTATCTAGCTGACCTTCTGCCGAGCTTTGTTGCTCGTCTTCTTGTTGGTTGCGCTGGGCGATCTTTTCAATCCGCTTGGCCTTGGCACGCTCGAAGGCAATCCGCCGGCGCTGCAGCCACATCCAGCGGCGCACCATCAGATAAACCATGATAAAGGCCGAGCCAATCAGCACGCTGACGCAGAACTGCCAGACAATGGTGTAGGCGGTGGAGAAGTAGCCCACGCAGGCGGCGACGGCGCCAACCAGTGGGATCGCCATCGCGCCGTACCAGAACAAGCGCTTAGCCAACTGAGGCGCTTTAAAGATGTCGACATGGTAGTTAACCGGCAGCTCTAGGCGGGAGATCCGGTACCAGCTACTTGCCAGCCACAGCATCAGTAGAATAAAGATCAGCCGCGCCAGGCTGCTATAGGCCGGGTGGGAGCTCTGGCTGTAGCTTAGGAAAAACAAGAACAGCAGCGGCAGCGCTGCTAAGGCCAAGCGATACAGCTCGTGGTAGACCTGCTGCACATTGACCAGCGGCCACTTGAAGTGGGTGTTGAGCAAGCCATGCTTAAAGCAGATGTGGCGCAGCAGTTGGAATAAAAACAGCGATTTTGCCAAGAACACCAACGAGTCACCAAAGTCGCGGACAAAGGCCTCCTCCCAGGACTGCAGCAAGCCATTGCCGATACTCAGCATCAATACCGGCATGGGGGCAGACAAAAACACGCATAGCAGCAGGTTGGCCAAGGTCAGGCTGAACTTGTCCTTGGTTATATTGCGGGTTTTGGCATCGCTGCGCTGCAAGTAATCTTTCAGCCAGGTGCGTTTTAGGTAATGTTGGTAGCCCCATACTACCAAGCTCAGCACGGCCCCCAGCCACCACCAGACATTGATGTTCATCACCGACTTACTCAGGCTGAGCATATGCTGGGGTTGCAACAGCCACACTACCGCCTGCTGCAGGCCAACAAAGAAGCTGGCATCGATGGCTTTGACATCGGCGGTCCAGAACAGCTCTTGATTGGCAGCGATACGGATCTGTTCCAGCTCGTCGTTGAGGCGGGTGTAATCGAGCTTGAGTGAGGCAAGGGTAAACAGGTGCAGATCCAGCTCGCGCTGGTAATTATTGGCCAGCTGCTGATTAAAGGTTTGCAGTTGGCGGACTTGCTGGGCTTGGTCCAACGGCAGCTGATTGCGCCACTGCTCAATCTCTTGATCCATTCCCTCAAAGCGCCAGCTGTATTGCTGCTGCTGGAAGCGGTGTTTACTCACCCGGGTCTCGATGATCTGCTGCTCCAGCCCGCGCATCGGGTAGGGATCGGGCAGGCCGGCGATCTGTTCGCGCAGGTATTCGCCGTAGGCGCGGGTGACCTTGAGCCAAGAGACCTGCTCTTTGAAGTTGGCGAAGGTATAGCTGATCTGATTGAGCTGCTGGCTAACGGTTTGCTGGGATTGCTGCAGCTCGAAGGACTGCTCGATCAGCGCATCCAGTTGCTTACGTAGCTGGCGATTTAGCCCGAGCAGTGACTCGCCTAAGGGATGGCTTGCTAGTGCCTCATCGAGCTCAATCGCACGTTGGGTCAGGGCTAAATTGTCGGCTTCGATACTCAGTTGTAAGCGCTGCTGCAGGGTTTGCTGATTGGCCTCGAGATTGGCTTGCTGTCTTTGCAGTAGCGCCAGCTCCAGTTGCAGCAGCTCGTTGCGCAACGGGGCACTTTGGGCGGCCAGCTCTAACATCGCCAGTTGCGAGGTGAGCTTGGCCTCGTTGACCTGCGCCTTAACCCGCTTGGCCTCGTCGACATCGTTGAGGACCGAGAACTGCAGCGCATCCAACTGCCCACGCAGCTCGTTAAGCTGCTCACGCAGCGGCTGGGAGCGGTCGTAGAGCTGGCTAACATCGCTATCTAAGCGGCGCTGCTCATCGCGCACCTGTTGTTGGCGCTGTTTAAGGGCGAGCAGTTGCTCTTGGTTGATCTGAAACTGTTGATTGAGGCTGCGCGGGTCGAGCTGCTCATCGAGTGGTGGCAGGTTGTCGGCCTGCTCGAGCTGCTGTTGCGCCTGCTGCTTGAGCCGATCGAAGTTATGGATGATATCGCGGTACTGCTTAGCCTGTTGCCTGAAGCCGTCGCCTTCACGCAGCAAGTTTAACGACTCTTCATAGAGCTGTTGTTGCTGTTGCTGGTCGAGGGTGGGGGAGTCGCTGCTAAGGGATTGGATCATCCCCATCAGTTGCCCCTCTCCGCTGGAGGCGGTGGGCAGCGGTGCCGCGAGGGCTATGCTGGTAAAGATAAGGCTACAAAACAGTGCAAAGCTAGGGCGGAACATGGCTTGTTACAGGACAAAGGGCGCTTGGGTAAGTTTATCAGCAAGTTGCCGAAAATATTAAGTTGAAACTCGCCTTTTCCTTTATTTTTCAGCGGGCTGTCAGAAGAGGTTTTTAGTGAGCTATCTGAAGGGGCGTCACCTCGTGGCGAGGCGACGCCTAAAAGTGGCTATTTGCGGGTAGCGAACAGCTCACCCATGCGGGTGGTTTGCTCGGCGCAGAGGCCTTCGACAAAGTCGATGGCGTCTTTGGCGAACAGCATCACCACGGTTGAGCCCAGCTTGAAGCGGCCCATTTCTTCACCTTTATCCAAGGTGATCGGGTTATTGTGGTAATCCCAGCTAAATACTTGCTTACCGCGCGGCGGGGTAATGGTACCGGCCCAAACGGTTTCAATGCTGGCAACGATGGTTGCGCCCACTAACACCATGGCCATCGGACCTTGCTCGGTGTCGAAGATGGCTGCGACCCGCTCATTGCGCGCAAACAGGTTTGGCACATTTTGCGCAGTCAGTGGGTTGACCGAAAACAGGTCACCGGGCACATACACCATCTGGCGCAAGGTGCCTTTGCACGGCATGTGGATGCGATGGTAGTCACTGGGAGAGAGGTAGATAGTGGCAAACTTACCGTCACGAAACTCTTCGGCTAGCGCTTTGTCGCCGCCCAGCAGCTCGCGAGCGCTAAAGTCATGGCCCTTGGCCTGAAAGATTCGCCCTTGCTCAATATCGCCCAGTTGGCTAACCGCGCCGTCTACCGGGTGGGCTAGCTGCTCGTCGCCTTCGATAATCGGGCGCATCCCGGCTTTTAGTGGACGGGTAAAGAAGGCGTTAAACGAGGCATAGTCGGCGGGGGACCCTTGCTCGGCTTCGCTCATGTTCACCTTGTAACGTTTGATAAACCAGCTAATAGCCGCTTGGGTCAGCTTGCCAGCTTCAGCCTGGGCAAAGCGCCCTGCTAAACGGGAAATAAGGTGCTGTGGGATGCAGTACTGAGCAGCCACTTTGATTCTGTCTAACACGTTGATTCTCTCTAATGCTTGTTGGGTATCACGCGAGTTGGCTTGTTGGCTTCCATGGTTTCCAATATCCGTAGGTAGCTCTGGTAGCGCTGGCTACTGATCTTACCTTGTTCCAGGGCGGCAAGGATCGCGCATCCCGGGTCATTTTGGTGCTTGCAGTCACGAAAACGACATTCTCCGAGGTGTTCGCGGAATTCGCGGAAGGCCCAAGTGACCCGCTCCGGCTCGAGGTGCCATAGCTGAAACTCACGTACCCCCGGGGAGTCGATAAGCTCGCCCCCGCTGGCCAAGTGATACAGGCGGGCGGCGGTAGTGGTGTGTTGGCCAAGGCCCGATACGTCAGACACTTCCTGGGTGGCAATGCCATGTTCGGGCATGATGGCATTCACTAGTGAGCTTTTGCCCACGCCGGATTGCCCAACAAAGATGTTGGTTTTGCCCTTCAGTTGCGCTTGCAGCTCGTCGAGGCCATGAGCTTGCTTGCTGCTGGCGTAGAGCACTTGATAGCCCAAGTCACGGTACTGCTGTAGCTGGGGTTCGAGCGCGTCGCGCGCTTGGTCATCGAGCAGATCGATTTTGTTGAGCAGCAGCAGGGGCTCGAGGCCGACATCCTCTACTGCCACTAAATAGCGATCGATAATATTGGCGGAGAACTCGGGCAGCACCGCAGAGACGATGATCACCTGATCGATGTTCGCCGCGATGGGTTTGATACCGTCGTAGAAGTCGGGGCGGGTGAGTACGCTGCGGCGCTCATGGACCGCTTCAATTACCCCGGAAATGCCGGATTGCTGGGTATTACCAGCGCGCCAAACCACTCGGTCACCGGTGACCAGACTGTCGATGGTGCGGCGTAGGTTACAGCGAAATACCTCTCCTTGCTGGTCTTCAACATCCGCATGCTGTCCGAAGCGGCTGATGATCACGCCTTCTTGGCGTTCGCCTAGCTGTTCATCGAGCCATTGCTGGTTGTCTTGCTGTTGCAGACGTTTTTGCTGGTTGCTGCGTACCCGGCGCTGCTGACCACGGCTCAGTTTCTTTCTTTTCGTCACGAAAACTGCTATTCAAGTAAGAGGGTAAAGTCGCTATGATACCCGTTATCGTTGATTTGCGGAAAAGTTTTCCTCCAATAATAGGGTGTCCATGGCTGTTTGCGAAAATAATCTAATCTGGATCGATATGGAAATGACCGGTCTTGAACCCATGACGGATCGGGTTCTGGAAATTGCCACTATCATCACCGATCCCCACTTGAATATTCTCGCAGAGGGTCCGGTTATCGCAGTACATCAAAGTGATGAGGTGCTAGCGAAGATGGACGAGTGGTGTACCACCACTCATACCAACTCTGGCCTGGTCGAGCGGGTGCGTGAGAGCAAGATTGGTGAGGCGGAAGCCGAACAGATGACTATCGAGTTCCTCAAAGAGTGGGTACCTGCTGGCATCTCCCCGATGTGCGGCAACAGCATTGGCCAAGATCGCCGCTTTATCCATGAATACCTACCTAAGCTGGAAAAATTCTTCCACTATCGCAACTTAGATGTCAGCACCGTGAAGGAGTTGGCGCGTCGCTGGCAGCCTGAGTTGCTTAACGGCTTTAAGAAAAGCGGCAGTCATCTGGCATTGGATGATATCCGCGAATCGATTGCTGAATTGCAGCATTATCGCCAGTTCTTCTTTAAGCTGGACGAAATCTAAGCAAACAGCAGCAAAGGGGCGTTTTTTTTGAAATGCCTCTTGCAAAGCCGAATTTTCCTCTTATAATTCGCAGCCCTGTAAGACATGTGAAGCCAAGGCGTTACATGCATGATGAAGCGGCACTAGCTCAGCTGGTAGAGCGCAACCTTGCCAAGGTTGAGGTCACGAGTTCGAACCTCGTGTGCCGCTCCAATTTTAAAGTCTTACGAGAGTAAGCATCGAAGCGGCACTTGCTCAGTGTGGATTAGAGAGTAGCGCAACCTATGTTGCCTAATTGCCACCACCGAGTCACAGTAATGCGACAGTTTATGAAGCGGCACTAGCTCAGCTGGTAGAGCGCAACCTTGCCAAGGTTGAGGTCACGAGTTCGAACCTCGTGTGCCGCTCCAAATCGAAAGCCCCGTTGGAAACGACGGGGCTTTTTTCGTTCTAGATTGACGGGTATTTCCCGATCCCCCACCATAGCGTTCATCACTTTTCGTCCGAGCTGTTAGCTATGTCAGCCATTCAACAAGCCTGTCAGGCGCTTGAGCAGTACATCGAACCTGAGAAGGCCGCGCATTATCCCAAGTTCTTTCAGGCCCAAGCCGGAGGGTATGGCGAGGGGGATTGCTTTCTCGGAGTGCGGGTGCCGAGTATTCGTTTGGTCGCCAAGCACTGCCCTCTGACTATCACCGACAGCGCACAGCTGTTGGAGTCGCAGTGGCATGAACAGCGCCAGCTGGCCTTGGTGAATTTGGTGAGCTTGTTTAAGCAGGGCTCGGCGGAGGAGCGTGAGCGCATTATTGCTGTTTACTGGGATAAGCGGCGCAGGGTGAATAACTGGGATCTGGTGGATTGTTCATGCCCATATATCTTGGGGCCCTATGTTTGGACGCATCAAGACATCGCGTTGCTTGAGCGTTTTGCCTCCGACCCGCTGCTTTGGAGTCAGCGGATGGCGATGGTTAGCTGCTGGCACTATATCCGCCAAGGGGATAGCGCGCTGACCATGCAGTTGGCCGAGCGTTTTAAACATCATCCACATCCGCTGATGCACAAGGCGGTGGGCTGGATGCTCAGGGAGTTAGCCAAGCGTGATCAAGCTTCAGTCGAGGCGTTTCTCAAGGCCAATCTATCCAGCTTGCCTCGGGAACTGCTGCGATACTCTATCGAGCGTTTTCCCGAGACCTTGCGCAAAGCCTATCTATCTGGCGCAATTTTGAGCTAGCGCTCAGCTATTCGAGTCGTCACCGAACTCATGGAGGGCGTACATGGCTGCGCCGACAATACCGGCTTGGTTAAGCCCTTGGGCGGGAACCACCTCGGATTTCACCTCAAACTGCTCCACGTACTTGTCGAACTTCTTGCTGGCACCACCGCCGATGATCATCAAGTCGGGAGAGAACAAGAACTCGAGGCGTTGCAGGTAGGTATTAAAACGCTTGCCCCACTTCTTCCAGCTCAGATCTTGCTGTTCGCGTACTCGGGCGCTGGCATAGTGCTCGGCAACGGTGTCGCCCAATAGTAGGTGGCCCAGTTCAGTGTTGGGTAACAGTTCCCCGTTAACAAACACCGCCGTGCCAATGCCGGTGCCCACGGTAATCAGTATCACCACACCGCTGCGATCTTGCCCCGCACCGAAAGCCATCTCAGCTACGCCGGCGGCGTCGGCATCGTTTACCACTACGCAGTTACAGGCAGTGGCGGCGGAAAACAAGGCTGCTGCATTAGTGCCAATCCAAGACTTGTCGATATTGGCCGCCGTTTGAGCCACCCCATGGTGCACAGTTGCTGGAAAGCCGCAGCCCACTGGCCCGCGCCACTCAAAGTGATCGACCAGCTGTTTCAGGGTATCTGCCACGGCATTGGGTGTAGCCGGTTGGGGGGTGGGGATGCGGTGGCGTTCACTGAGAAGCTCGCCGCTAATGCTGTCTACGATGGCGCCTTTGATCCCGGTGCCACCAATATCAACTCCAAGAATTCTCATAGTATTCCTATGCTTACTAGGTAAATCCAATCTGCTTACAGGGTAAGGAGTAAGCAGATGGAATGCCAGCTTTGCGGGCAAGCAAACGGCAAGACTATGAAGTTACCCTTGTCGGGAGGCGCTGGATGGTTTTAGCGGTAGGATATTTTGTGGTTCGTCCTCGGCGTAGCGGTCGGCCACGTCTTTCCAGTACACCTTGGGTAGGTAGAAAAAGTAGTAGTTTGCCCGGAGTCGGTCCGCTACAAAGCCCAAGCCATGGTGGCTTAACTCCGAGTGAACGTCAGCAACAAAATCCGGCCGTAGGTTTTGTCGGCCAGAGAGTGCTTTAAGGTCATCACGGGTAATCACCACGCCTTCGAGCTGCTGACCAAAACGATTGATCAACCACGTTGCAAACTCTTTGGAACTCTTCATCGCCATAACGTTACCTCCGCATCACTTCTCTGCCTGATGGCTTTTATAGTTATAGCTGAACACCGAAGCTTTGCTGGATTGCTTGTTACTCTGTGTTTAAGAATGTAGAGCTGGCGGGGAATCGTCGGGAATAGCGTTTAGTAAAGTTAAGTTTACACTCCGCCTAGGCGTCTCGGGGCAGGCCTTTCTCGACAATACGGATCAAGCGCTGGGTTTTTCTGGCTAATACCGCCTTGCTTTGGTGTTGGTTAATGGCCCATTGGATGTGTTCATCAAGCATCTCGTCTTGGCTATTGGCTTGGCTCAATACCTGCAAAATCTGCGCGTCGAACTCGGCGTTGCCCATGGCAATGGCCAGGTTACGCTGCCACTGGATATGGCCAATCCGGCGAATCGCCGACCCTTCAGTGGCTTTGAGGAAGGTGGCCTCATCCCAGCTGAACAGCTCTACTAAGCTCTTTTGCTCAAGTTGAGCGCGAACCTGAAAATCTTGCTCTTGGCTGACCGAGGACTCGCGGTTCCACGGGCAGGCCAGCTGGCAGTCATCACAGCCGTAGATGCGATTGCCCAGCAGCGGGCGTAGCGCTTCGGGAATGCTGCCAGAGTGCTCGATGGTCAAATACGAGATGCAGCGACGGGCGTCAATCTTATAGGGGGCGACAATCGCGCTGGTCGGACAGATGGTCATGCAGGCCACACATTCGCCACACTGCTCATCGATGGGCTGATCGACCGGCAAAGGCAGGTCGACAAACAGCTCGCCCAAAAAGAACCAAGACCCCGCCTTAGGGTTGATCAGCAGGCTGTGTTTCCCCTGCCAGCCGAGTCCGGCCTTGCTGGCCAACTGACGCTCTAATACCGGTGCCGAATCGACGAAGGGGCGCAGATTAAGTTGAGTCTGGCAATACTCGCTGATGGCCTGTCCCAGTTGCTTCAAGCGTTTGCGCATCAGCTTATGGTAGTCGCGGCCAAGCGCGTAGCGGCTGATATAGGCCTGTTTGCTGCTTGAGAGTGACTGGGCGAAGCGCGCGTCTTCCGGTAGATAGTCGAGCCTGACCGATATCACCCGCATGGTACCGGGGTGTAGCTGTTCTGGGTGCTTGCGTAGCTCGGTGTTGCGTGCCATCCAATCCATTGAGCCGTGGCAGCCTTCCGCCAGCCATTTATCGAGCTGTTGGTGATGTTGACTGAGATCCACATCTGCTATGCCGATCTGCTGAAAGCCTAGCGCTTCACCAGTATGCTTGATATGTTGAACCAGCTTTTTTAAGTCTATTTCGGATGGATTATTCATGGCGCAAATGCAGGGAAACCTCAGTGCAAGCCTACCATATAGCGTGTGGCGGGCCGAGTTAGTAAAAGACCAAGAGGCTAAGTTAGCCGAGCAGCATGATATCAGTTTAGCTGCGTTAATGGAGTTGGCCGGCAAGGCAGTATTCGAGACCTTGAACACCCGCTGGCCCGAGGCAACACAGATCTTGGTGCTGGCCGGCGGCGGAAACAACGGTGGTGATGCCTATGTGGTGGCACGCCTCGCCCAAGCGGCAGGGCTACAGGTGCAGGTAGTAGAGGTGGGCGACCCAGAGCGCCTGCCCGAACAAGCTGCCGCTGCGCGCGATAACTGGCTGGCCGATGGCGGCGAGGCAGAAAGTGCCCAATGGGCCGAGTGGCACAGCGATGTGATCGTCGATGGTCTGCTTGGCACCGGCGCCAATGGTGAGGTGAGAGAGCCTTACAAGCAACTGATTGAGAAGGCCAACTCGGTGGATACCCCGGTATTGGCGATTGACCTGCCTTCGGGCCTTTGCGGCAATACCGGCAAGCCGCGCGAGTCAGTGATGATGGCCGACTGCACGGTCACCTTTATCGCGGCCAAGCAGGGCCTGTTTACCGGCCTAGCGGCTGCGGTAGTCGGCGAGCTGGTGTTTGCTGGCCTTGGGCTGGACGCGGCGTTTGAGGAGCAGAACAAAACCTGCGTGGAGCGGATTAACCCCGAGTCCCTGTTTAGCTTGCTCAAGCCCCGCTCACCGGTAGCCCACAAGGGTAACTTCGGCAGAGTGGCGATCTTGGGTGGCAACATCGGGATGCCCGGCGCTATTCGTTTAGCGGGCGAGGCCAGCCTGCGCAGCGGTGCCGGCCTGGTCAACATTCTAACCCGCAGCGAGCATCAAAAATCGGTACTGTCTGGCCGACCTGAACTGATGGTGGCTGGCATTGAGTCCGGTGAGCAAACCTTGCTGGCGACCTTGCTGGACAAAGCCAACACCGCGGTAATCGGCCCGGGCCTGGACACCGACGAATGGGCCAGTGAGCTGCTGACAGCTTGTTTAGAGCGCGACTTTCCACTGCTGGTCGATGCCGATGGCCTGAACCTGCTGACCAAGATGCCGAAATGGCGGGGCAACTGGATCCTCACCCCGCATCCCGCCGAAGCGGCCCGCTTGTTGGCTTGCTCGGTGGCTGAGATTGAGGACGACCGCATCACTGCCGCGCGTAACATCCAGCAGAGTTTTGGTGGTATTTGTGTACTTAAAGGCGCTGGCACAATCATCGCTGGCGACAATGGCCGGGTACGTATCAGCAGTGCAGGTAACCCGGGCATGGCTTCAGGTGGGATGGGCGATGTATTGTCTGGTATAATCGGCGGTTTACTGGCTCAGTTTGCTGAGTCGATAGACCTATTTGATATTGCCAGCATAGGCGTGACCATTCATGGTATGGCGGCAGATCTTGCAGCCGAGCAGGGACAGCGTGGCCTGCTCGCCTCTGATCTGATGCCTTATGTGCGGCAACTAGTGAACCCCCAATAGTAACGAGATGAATTGGCAGACTTTTCTTAGTGATGCCGAGGCCACTGTTGACCTCGGAAGACAACTTGCAGCGGCCTGCGATAGCGCCTGTGTTATCTACCTCAATGGTGAGCTCGGCGCGGGGAAAACCACCCTTAGCCGCGGCTTTATCCAAGGCCGCGGTCACCAAGGCCAGGTAAAGAGCCCCACTTACACCTTGGTTGAGCCCTATCAGCTCGGCGCGTGGCGGGTGCATCATTTCGATCTCTACCGCCTGGCTGACCCAGAAGAGTTGGAGTTTATCGGTATTCGAGACTATTTTGCCGATGACTGTCAGTGTTTGGTGGAGTGGTCTGAACGAGGCCTAGGGTTCCTGCCTGAGGCTGATCTGATTGTTACCCTAAGCTATCAAGGTGAGCAACGGGTCGCAGAAGTGGCTGCCCAAAGTGATATTGGGCGCGAAGTCGTAACACGAATGGACAATGATGAAAGCTAAGTGGTTTTGGGTTTTTCCTCTGATGTTGATGCTGGCTAGCGCCAACGCGCTAGCCAATAAAGTGTCGGGGATCCGTGTATGGGCTGGGCCGGAGAACACCCGCTTAGTGTTGGATTTGTCTTCAGCGGCCGACTACAGCTACTTCAATCTGAGCAACCCGCATCGCTTGGTGCTTGACCTGAGCAACACCCAGGTGCAGGTGGACTTGGCCAAGGTATCGCTCAGCGGCAACCTAGTGAAGAAGCTACGCCCGAGTACCCCCAAAGCAAAACAAGACTACCGCTTGGTGATTGAGCTGGGCCAATCGGTGAAACCGGTGGTGTTTCCTCTCAAGCCTACCGGTAGCTACGGCCACCGGTTGGTGATCGACCTGCCGGATAAAAAAGGTGAGCAACGGGTGGCGCAAGAGCAACAACAAGTTGCCAAGACCCAGAGTACCCAACAGCTTACTGGTGATCGCGACATCGTGATTGCCATCGATCCGGGCCATGGCGGCGAAGATCCCGGGGCAATTGGTCCCAAGCGTACCTACGAAAAAGGGATTACGTTGGCGATCTCCAAGCGAGTCGTCCGCCTGTTGAATCAAGAGCCGGGTCTTAAAGGCGTGTTAACCCGCACCGGTGATTACTATGTAAACCTTAATCGCCGCTCGCAGATCGCCCGCAAGCACCGAGCCGACTTTTTGGTGTCGGTTCATGCCGATGGCTTCTCAACCCCACAGCCGCGAGGCGCGTCGGTGTGGGTGGTGTCGGCAGGCCGCGCCAAATCTGAGGTGGGCCGGCATATCGAGGACCATGAGGTCCAGTCTGAATTACTCGGTGGCGTGGGCGAGGTGATGGGCTCGGTGGGTGGTGATGCCCATCTGAACTTTGCCTTGGTAGATATGCAAAAAGATTATTCGATGAATACCGCCTACTCTGCGGCCACCGAAATCCTGCGAGAGTTGGGCAAAGTCGCTCACCTACACAAAAAGAAACCGGAGCACGCCAGCTTGGCGGTACTCAAGTCGCCAGATATTCCCTCGGTACTGGTCGAGGCAGGCTTTATCACCAACCCCGGCGAAGAGAAGAACCTGCGCGACGGCAACTACCAAGAGCGCATCGCCAAGGCGATCGTGGCCGGTATTAAGCAGCACTACCGTCGCCAGCCGCCAGCGGGCACGCTGTACGCGATGCGCCATGCTGAGCGCAAACATACCGTGCAGCGCGGTGAGTCGCTATCGGTGTTGGCGCAGCGCTACAAGGTGAGCGTGGCAGGCCTTAAGCGTGCCAATAATCTGAGCTCGGACTCGCTGCGCATCGGCCAGGTGCTGGTCATTCCAAGTAGTTAGTATGAGTATTCAGATCCTGCCGGCGCAGCTGGCCAACCAGATTGCAGCCGGTGAGGTGGTCGAGCGGCCAGCCTCGGTGGTTAAAGAGCTTATCGAAAACAGCCTGGATGCTGGGGCGACCCGCATCGATGTGGAGATCGATAAGGGCGGGGCCAAACGGATCCTTATCCGCGATAACGGCAAAGGTATCGGCAAGGCCGAACTTGAGCTGGCGCTTAGCCGTCACGCCACCAGTAAGATTGCCTGTATCGATGACTTGGAGAGCATCGCTACCCTCGGTTTTCGCGGCGAAGCGCTCGCCAGTATCAGTTCGGTTTCTCGGCTGACCTTGACCTCTCGTCCGGCCGACCAAGAACAGGCTTGGCAGGCGCGCGCCCATGGCCGCGACATGCAAGTCGACCTGCAGCCCGCTGCGCATCCTCCCGGCTCGTCGCTTGAGGTGCTGGACCTGTTCTACAACACCCCGGCGCGGCGCAAGTTCCTGCGCACTGACAAGACCGAATTTGCCCATATCGATGAGCTGTTAAAGCGCTTGGCGCTGAGCCGCTTTGATGTGGCACTAAGCCTAAAGCACAACGGCAAGACGATGCGTCAGTATCGGATTGCACCGGATCAGTCCCGCCAACTGCGCCGGATTGCCTCGGCCTTGGGTAAGGGCTTTACCGAGCATTGCCTCTATCTTGAGAACCAACATGACCAGCTGCATCTAACTGGTTGGCTGGGCCTGGCGGACGCCGCGCGCGCCCAAAACGACCAACAGTACTTTTATGTAAATGGCCGGATGATGCGCGATAAGCTGATCCAGCACGCCATCCGCCAAGCCTATGTGGGCCATATTGCTGAAGACTCTCACCCGGCCTACGTTCTGTATCTGGAGCTACCGCATTCGCAGGTCGATGTAAACGTTCACCCGGCCAAGCATGAGGTGCGCTTTCATCAAGCCCGCTTGGTGCACGACTATATCGTGCGGGTGTTGGCGCAGACCTTGGGCGCTGCCCAGCAAGCGAATCTAACGTCGCAGTGGGCACCCGAGCCAGATAGCGACGGTGCTGCAGAGCCAGACTTTCCAGCCGCGAGTTCACATTCATTGAGCGGTGAGCACAGCTATCCACCGCTGCATGGCTATCAGAGTGCTGGCGAGTATCGTGCTGACTCAAGTGGCAGCTCTCCAAGTTCTGCCTCATCCGGTGGGAGTGCGGGAGGCAGTCATGACTACCGCAGCCCGCTGCGGCCAGCAGTGCAAGAGCAGCATCGGGCCTATCATCAGTGGATGGACCGCAGCGCCGCGTTTGCCAAGGAGCATGCCGATGAGCCTGCGGTCGCAGTATCTGCCCAGCCTGACACCAATGCCGCTTCCATGGAGCCATCGACCAGCTTGCGACCTTTGTACCTGCAAGAGCAAGGTTATCTGCTTGCCGAGCGGGCGGGGGAGCTGGAGCTGTGGAATGTGAATGCCCTGCAGACCAATGTTTGGCGTAAACAGGCCTTGGCCCAGTGGCCGCAAGGCCTGCAACGGCTCCCTTTACTATTGCCGCTACAGCTAAACTTAAGTGCTGGTCATATCGCGCTTATCGAACAGCAGAGTGAGGCGCTTAAGCGCTTGGGCTTGGTGCTAAGGCCGTCGACAGCTAAAAAAGTCAGTCTGTGTGAAGTGCCTAAGTTGGTGCGCCGTTGTGACTTTAGCCATGCGCTACCGAAGTTCTTTGAGCTGATGGAAGGTCAGGCGGAGGGGAGCTGGCAACAGCCCGAATTGGTATTGGATGCGCTGCTTAGCTGCTGCGCCAGTACCCACCATGTCAAAGAGTGGCAGCAAGTCCTACACTTGGTGCAACAGTTCGATACCGAGGAGTGGTCGGCCATGGCGGGTCGCTCAAGCAAGCCGGTTGACCTCACCGAATACATTAAGAGTTTCTAATATGAATGCTTCGCTGCCAGTGATTTGCCTGATGGGGCCTACCGCATCGGGCAAGACCGCGTTGGCGATTGAGTTACATCAAAAGCTGGGCGCAGAGCTGATCAGTGTCGATTCGGCCCTGATCTACCGTGGCATGGACATTGGTACCGCTAAACCAACGGCTGAAGAGCAGGCCTTGGCACCCCATGCCCTGATTGATATCTGCGACCCTACTGAGGTCTACTCTGTGGCCGATTTTCGTAGCGACGCGCTGCGTGAAATAGAGCGGGTTCACCAAGCGGGTAAGATCCCCCTGCTGGTTGGGGGAACTATGCTCTACTTCAAGTCTCTAATTGAAGGGATTGCCGAGTTACCAGCAGCCGATGATGCGCTGCGTGAGCTAATCATCCAGCAAGGCGATGAGCAAGGGTGGCGGTCTCTACACGAAGAGTTGCAGCGTATCGACCCTGCCAGCGCGGCCCGAATCAACGTTAACGACAAGCAGCGGCTGATGCGCGCCATTGAGGTATATCGTCTCACCGGCAAGAGCTTGAGCGCATTACAGGCCGAGCCGCCTAAACTGCTGCCCTATCGTTTTCATCAGTTCGCGATTGCTCCGAGTGAGAAAGAGGTATTGCATCAGCGCATCGAGCAACGTTTCCACTTGATGCTAGAGCAGGGCTTCGCCGATGAGGTGCAATCCTTAATAGATCGTGGCGATTTGGATCTAAGCCTGCCTTCGATGCGTTGTGTGGGGTATCGACAGATGTGGAATTACCTGCACGGCGAGCTGGATTATCAGGAGATGATCTTCCGCGGGGTGGTCGCAACCAGGCAGTTAGCAAAGAAACAAATGAACTGGCTGAATGGCTGGTCAGAGCTGAACTGGCTTGACAGTAGCGCGACTCAAAACGATAAAATAATCATAAATTCACTGAGTTAAACTTGAAAATGGCGCTATAAGCAACCACCTTACTGGTATATACTGGCGAGGGAAGTTTAGCCACTAATATCAGTGACAGATAACAACAAAGGAAATAATAAAATGGCGAAAGGGCAGTCTTTACAAGACCCGTTTTTGAATGCGCTACGACGTGAGCGTATTCCCGTTTCGATTTACTTAGTAAACGGTATTAAGCTTCAGGGGCAAATCGAGTCGTTCGATCAATTCGTAATCCTTCTGAAAAACACTGTGAGCCAAATGGTTTACAAGCACGCAATCTCCACCGTTGTACCAGCGCGTGCTGTATCTCACCACACACCGGCTCCAAACGAAAATAACGAAGAGTAGTTATCTCAGTGGTATTCGGCCACTGCGATACCAAGGAGTAAATTAGCTTGTTTGACCGTTATGAAGCAGGTGAACAGGCCATTCTTGTACATGTTAATTTTACAGACGAGGATGAGCGTGAGGATCTGCAGGAACTGAAGATGTTAGTCAGTTCTGCGGGGGTTAACGCCGTTGCAACGGTTACAGGAAGTCGTGTTGCTCCCCATCCCAAGTACTTTGTTGGGGCGGGTAAAGCGGAAGAAATTGCCGAGTACGTGAAAAGCCAGCAGGCGGATGTGGTCATTTTCAACCACGCGTTATCGCCTGCGCAGGAACGTAATCTGGAGGCCCTCTGCGAAGCAAGGGTATTGGATCGAACCACTCTGATTCTGGATATTTTTGCTCAGCGTGCGCGTACCCACGAGGGTAAGCTGCAGGTTGAGTTAGCGCAGCTGCGTCACATGTCTACCCGATTGATTCGTGGTTGGACGCACTTGGAGCGCCAAAAAGGCGGTATTGGTCTGCGTGGCCCGGGTGAGACGCAGCTGGAAACTGACCGACGTTTGCTTAGAGCGCGTATCAAGCAGATCTTGCAGCGCCTCGAGAAAGTCGGTAAGCAGCGTGAGCAAGGGCGCCGAGCCCGCCAGCGCGCCGAGATCCCTACCGTATCTCTTGCCGGCTATACCAACGCCGGAAAATCCACCCTGTTTAACCGGATCACCACCTCCGAGGTATATGCTGCAGACCAACTGTTTGCGACCCTCGACCCCACGTTGCGAAAGATTGATATCGACGATGTAGGCAAAGTGATCCTGGCGGATACCGTTGGATTTATTCGTCACCTTCCCCATGATTTGGTTGCAGCGTTTAAAGCAACCCTGACCGAAACCCGCGAGGCAGACCTGCTACTACATGTGGTCGATTGCGCCGATGAGCGGATGGCAGAGAACATTGAGCAGGTTGACATCGTATTAGAAGAAATTGAGGCCAACGAGGTTCCTACCATGTTGGTGTTCAACAAGGTCGACCAGCATCCGGATCAAGCCCCTCGGATTGAGCGAGACGAGGATGGTGTGCCACAGAAGGTGTGGTTGTCAGCCCTCAGTGGTGATGGACTGCCCCTTTTATATCAAGCGATTAGTGAGCGCTTATCCGGTAGCATGGTGACTCATCAGTTGCGTATTCCGCCCGCTGAAGGGCGTTTGCGAAGCCGTTTATATCAGTTAGACTGCGTAGATAACGAGGCTATTGATGAAAGTGGCAACAGCTTGGTCGATGTGCGGGTACCTGCCGTGGAATGGCAGCGCCTGGACAAGCAATTTGATTATCAGCTCGAAAAGTACATTACTCATTAGTGAGTAGCATTAACCCTTAAATTCTGGAGACACAGATGGCCTGGAACGAGCCTGGCAACAAAGGTGGCGGTGACCGCGACCCTTGGGGTAATAACAATAAGAATCAGGGTCCGCCTGATTTGGACGAAGTGTTCAAGAAGCTAAACCGCAGCCTGGGAGGGATCCTCGGTGGTGGCAAGAAACCCTCGGTGCCGGGAGGCGGCGTGGGTGGCTTTGGTATTAGTATCATCGCGGTGATCTTGTTGGTGATTTGGGTCGCAAGCGGCTTTTACACCATCAAAGAAGCAGAGCGTGGGGTTAAGTTGACCTTTGGTCGCTACAACCAGGAAGCTGGGCCGGTTGAGCCGGGTCTGAACTGGAAAGCCACCTTCGTTCAAGATGTGATTCCAGTCGACGTAGAAACGATCCGCTCGTTGCCAGCGTCTGGTTTTATGCTGACCGAAGACGAAAACGTAGTGCGGGTTGAGATGGACGTTCAGTACCGTGTGACCGACTCTGCCAAGTACCTGTTCAGCGTGACTGCACCGGATGACAGCTTGGCACAAGCCACCGACAGCGCTCTGCGTTATGTGGTGGGTCACACCAGTATGGATGACATCCTGACCACCGGTCGTGAAGTGGTGCGTAGCCAAACTTGGGAGCTGATCGAAGAGATCATTGCTCCATACGACATGGGTGTATCGATTATCGATGTGAACTTCTTGCCAGCGCGTCCGCCAGAAGAAGTGAAAGATGCCTTCGATGATGCGATTGCCGCGCAAGAGGATGAGCAGCGCTACATCCGTGAAGCCGAAGCCTATGAGCGTGAGATTGAGCCGCGTGCCCGTGGCCGGGTTCAACGTATTGAGCAAGAGGCCCAAGCTTATAAAGAGCAAGTGGTACTGAAAGCCCAGGGTGAGGTATCTCGCTTTGTTCAGCTGCTACCTGAATATGAAGCTGCCCCTGAAGTGACGCGCAACCGTCTGTATTTGGAGACCATGGAGCAAGTGTATGGCAACACCAGTAAGGTGTTGGTTGATGCGCAAAACAACAACTCCATGATGTACTTGCCGATAGACAAGTTGGTTCCTAGCGAAACCCGTAGCTCAGGCAGTAGTGCTTCTTCGAGTTCTAGCTCGCGCAATAGCGGCGTTAGCCAAGATAACTTTGGCTCGGAGCCAACGCGCAGCAGCACTGGCCGTAGCTCAGAACGTTCTTCAGGGAGAAACTAAGCATGAAACAACTATCTATCTTTGCGCTGATTGCAGTGCTGCTAGTGGGTTTCTCCTCGGTGTTCGTGGTGCAAGAAGGCGAGCGCGGCATCGTGGTTCAGTTTGGCAAGGTGAAGCGTGATTCTAATGGCGATACTCGTGTGTATGAGCCTGGCCTGCAGTTTAAGGTACCGTTTATCGACTCGGTGCGGATCCTGGATGCACGTATCCAAACCTTGGATGGCAACGCTGACCGCTTTGTAACCTCAGAGAAGAAAGACTTGATCATCGATTCCTACGTGAAGTGGCGAATCACCGATTTCTCACGTTTTTACCTCTCTACCGGCGGCTCTTTCCTACAAGCAGAATCACTGCTACAACGGAAGATCAATAACGGCCTGCGTTCAGAGATTGGTTCTCGCACCATTCGCGAAATCGTCTCCGGTGAGCGTGGCAAGGTGATGGAAGATGCACTACTGCGCATGGCTCGCTCGTCTGAGATTGGTATTGAAGTGCGTGATGTGCGGATTAAGCAGATCAACCTGCCTGACGAAGTCAGCAACAGCATCTTCCAACGGATGCGCGCTGAGCGTCTAGCAGTGGCCAAAGAGCACCGCTCGGAAGGTCAGGAGCAGGCGGAGATTATCCGTGCGAATGTTGATCGCCGGGTAAGTGTATTGCTGGCTGATGCCGACAAGCGTGCTCGCGAGATGCGCGGTGAAGGCGATGCGGAAGCGGCCAACATCTATGCGAATGCTTACCAAGCCAATGCCGAGTTCTATCAGTTCTGGCGAAGCCTGGAAGCCTACCGCAAGGCCTTCGATTCTGGCAGCGATGTGATGGTGCTTGAGCCTGACAGCGAGTTTTTCCAGTTTATGAAGCAGTCGCGCTAAGCGTTGCTTAATACAGAGGACCCGGCCGTGCGCCGGGTTTTTTTATGACACTAGTACTGACAGTAATCGCCTTAGTTTTACTTATCGAAGGAGCCATGCCGGCACTGTTTCCAAACCGCTACAAGGCTTGGCTAGACTACCTTTCCCAGCAATCGCCCGAGTCTTTTCGTCGCTTAGGGATGACATTTTGCGCCCTTGGTATAACCTTGTTAGTTGTGATTAATCTTTGACCTAAAGCGTGAAAATCTGTATAACGGGCTCCCTTTGTAAACCCGATTTCTGATAGAATCGCTTTTTAACTAACGCAGAAAACACAATGGGAAAAAACGTAGTCATTCTCGGCTCCCAATGGGGAGACGAAGGTAAGGGCAAGATTGTTGACCTACTTACCGACAAAGCGGCCTATGTGGTGCGCTACCAAGGTGGCCACAATGCAGGCCATACCCTTGTCATCGACGGTGAAAAAACCGTACTCCATCTAATTCCATCTGGCGTACTTCGCGAAAATGTTACCTGTGTAATTGGTAACGGCGTGGTATTGGCTCCAGACGCGCTATTCAAAGAGATGACCATGCTGGAACAGCGTGGTGTACCAGTGAAAGAGCGCTTGGTTCTGAGCGAAGCTTGCCCGCTGATCCTGCCTTATCACGTTGCGCTTGATGCAGCCCGTGAGAAAGCCCGCGGTAAGAACGCGATCGGTACCACCGGTCGTGGTATTGGCCCTGCGTACGAAGACAAGGTATCTCGTCGTGGCCTGCGCGTTGGTGATCTGTTCGATATGGACAAGTTCGCAGCCAAGCTGAAAGAAGTGATGGAATACCATAACTTCCAGCTGAACCACTACTACGATGCGCCTAGCGTTAGCTACGAGGAAGTCCTCGAGCAGATGCGTGAAATGGCACCGACCTTGACCGCAATGGTACAAGACGTTACCGATTTGCTGGACAAAGCCCGTCGTCGTGGTGACTCAATCATGTTCGAAGGTGCTCAAGGCACGTTGCTGGACATCGACCACGGTACTTACCCGTATGTAACCTCGTCTAACACCACCGCTGGCGGTGTTGCCACTGGTAGCGGCTTCGGCCCTCGCCACGTGGACTACGTGCTGGGTATCACCAAGGCTTATACCACCCGTGTTGGTGCTGGCCCATTCCCAACTCAGTTGGATGACGAAGTCGGCGAGCATCTTGGCGTGAAAGGCCACGAGTTCGGTGCAACCACCGGTCGTAAACGCCGTTGTGGTTGGTTGGACATCGTAGCAATGCGCCGTGCAGTGCAGATCAACAGCCTGTCGGGCCTATGTCTGACTAAGCTGGACGTACTGGATGGTCTTGAAGAGATCAAACTGTGCACCGGCTACCAGCTGGAAGACGGCACTGTGGTTGACGTACCGCCAATGTCTGCAGACGATTACGAAAAGGTAACGCCTGTCTATGAGAGTCTGGCTGGTTGGTCTGACAACACCTTTGGTGTGACCGAGCGCGAACAGCTACCTGCTACTGCATTGGCCTACATCGCTCGCATCGAAGAGTTGCTGGAAGTGCCAGTAGATATCATCTCTACCGGTCCTGACCGCAACGAGACCATTATCCTGCGTCATCCTTTTGCTGAAGCATAAGGAACAGCGGGATCAAAAAAGGCTGCCTTGGGCAGCCTTTTTTATTGGTGTGCGCTGATTCTCTAGCGTTCGACGCTAAGCTTGTCGGTCAGCGGCAATATATGCCAGTGAGATCAACGCTTGCTTGGCCTCGCTCTCTGGCAGCACCGCTAGCGACTCCACCGCCTTGAGGGCTTCTTGATAGGCGCGCTCGCGGCAATAATCTAGCGCCTTGGTCTGCTCAAGGATTGTCAGGATGGCGTCGAGTTGGTCGCGGCCGTCCCCCTGCTCAATGGCGTTGCGGATCAGCTGCGCTTGCTCAGGCTCTGCTCTATCCATGGCATAGATAAGCGGCAGAGTTGGCTTACCTTCGGCCAAGTCATCGCCTTGCTGTTTGCCCATCTCTGCTTGGTCAGCAGTGTAATCAAGGATGTCATCCATCAGCTGGAAGGCAGTGCCGAGGTAACGACCATAGTCCGCCATTGCCTGCTCAATGGCGGGATCTTTTTCAGCGAGTACAGCAGCTAGGCGAGTAGCCGCTTCGAAAAGCTTGGCGGTTTTGCAGTAGATAACGTCGAAATAGCGCGCTTCAGTGGTATCGGGATCGTTACAGTTGATTAACTGCATCACCTCACCCTCGGCAATCACGTTGGTGGCGTCTGCCAGGATATCCATCACTTTTAAGTTACGCAGCTGGGTCATCAGCTGGAACGAGCGCGAGTAGAGGAAGTCACCCACCAGTACGCTAGCTGCATTACCGAAGCGGGCATTGGCGGTGTCTTTGCCGCGACGCAGCGCCGATTCATCGACCACATCATCGTGTAGCAGTGTGGAGGTGTGGATAAACTCGATGATGGCGGCCAGCTTGATGTGGTGATCGCTGCTGACTTGCATGGCTTGGGCTGCCAATACGGTAAGTAGCGGACGGATCCTTTTGCCACCACTGTTAACGATGTAGACCGCAATCTGGTTGATCAATGCAACATCTGAAGACAGCTCTTGGTAGATGAGCTCGTTCACTGCCGTCATATCGGCGTCAGAAAGTTGCTTAATGGTGTCCATTTTCATAGTTTTTTATTAGGCTACCGGGAGCTGTTAATGCAATGAAGTGTAGTGCTTTTCGTAGTGTTTTACGCGGCGCTATCTTACCTTAAAACCAGCGCCTGCACAGCTCGCGAGCGGTAAAATCGAGGGCCTTGGATGAAAATTAAACTTTTTTCATTTTGCCCTTGCCTGAAGTGATCTTTTTACGTAGAATTCGCGGCCATTGTTTAGAATTAAAAGCGTCCAAATTTAGTGGGCGCGATAGCGGAGTTTGAAAATGTACGCGGTTATCCAAAGCGGTGGCAAACAGCACCGTGTTGCCGAAGGTCAAACCGTTCGCCTAGAGAAACTTGAAGTTGAAACTGGCGAAACCGTTGAGTTTGACAACGTGCTACTTGTTGCCAATGGCGACGACGTAAAAGTAGGCGCACCTTATGTTGATGGTTCTAAAGTAACTGCAGAAGTAGTTGCTCATGGTCGTGGCGATAAAGTTAAGATCGTTAAGTTCCGTCGTCGTAAGCATTCACGCAAACAGCAGGGCCACCGTCAGTGGTACACTGAAGTTCGCATTACTGGCATCAACGCTTAATTTAGGGGAATACACTCATGGCACACAAAAAGGCTGGTGGTAGTACTCGTAACGGTCGCGATTCCGAAAGTAAACGCCTTGGTGTTAAGCGCTTCGGTGGCGAATCTGTTCTAGCGGGTAGCATTATTGTTCGTCAACGTGGTACTAAGTTCCACGCTGGCTCAAACGTAGGCATTGGTAAAGACCACACTCTTTTCGCCACTGCAGACGGTAAAGTAAAATTCGAAGTTAAAGGTCCTAAGAACCGTAAATACGTAAGCATCGACGCTGAGTAATTACTTCGAACTTTACTGAAAGCCCCGCTATAAGCGGGGTTTTTTTGTTTCTATACTGGATAGTCTAAGCCGGTTAGTAAGCGGAATCCTGAACATGAAATTTGTAGATGAAGCGGTCATTAAAGTAGACGCGGGTGATGGCGGTAACGGCGTCATTAGCTTTCGCCGCGAAAAGTACGTACCACGCGGTGGACCCGATGGCGGTGATGGTGGCGATGGCGGTAGCGTATACCTGGTCGCCGACGAGAACCTCAATACCTTGATCGACTACCGTTTTACCCGTTTTTACGCTGCTGAGCGTGGCGAGAACGGTCAAGGTGGTAACTGTACCGGTAAGCGTGGTAAAGACATCGAGTTGTCAGTGCCAGTGGGCACCCGTGCCCGTGACGAAGATACCGGTGAGATCCTAGGTGATCTTACCCAGCACAAGCAGCGCCTGTTGGTGGCCAAAGGTGGCTATCATGGCCTGGGCAATACGCGCTTTAAGAGCAGTACTAACCGTGCGCCGCGCAAAAAGACCAACGGTACCCCGGGTGAGGTGCGCAACCTCAAGCTAGAGCTGCTGCTGTTGGCCGATGTTGGCCTGCTCGGTCTGCCTAACGCCGGTAAGTCGACCTTTATTCGCAGCGTATCGGCGGCCAAGCCGAAGGTGGCTGATTATCCGTTTACCACCTTGATCCCGAATCTGGGTGTGGTTCGCCAAGGCTCTAACCGTGGCTTTGTAATCGCCGATATTCCTGGCTTGATCGAAGGCGCTGCCGACGGTGCGGGTCTGGGTGTGCGCTTCCTCAAACACCTTGAGCGTTGTCGCCTGCTGTTACACATTGTGGATGTGTTACCTGCCGATGGCAGCGATCCGGCAGAGAATGCGGTGACCATCCTCAATGAGCTTGAGCAATACAGCGAAGCCTTGGCGGGCAAGCCGCGCTGGTTAGTATTCAACAAGCTGGATCTGGTGCTCGAAGAAGAAGCCGATGAGATCATCCAATCGGTGGTTGACGCGCTGGAGTGGGACGGCGATATCCATCGGATTACCGCACTAACCCAAGAAGGCACCACTGACCTGTGTAAGCAGGCTGGTGATTACTTGGATAGCTTGCCTGAAGTACAGCATGAGCTGACTGAGGAAGAGAAAGTCAGCTTCCAGTGGGATGATTACCATAAGAGTAAGATCGAACAAGCTGCCATCGAAGACGATGATGATTGGGATGACGACGACTTTGATGATGATGACTATGATGTAGAAGTCGTCTATCAGCGTTAGAATAAGGGGCCGCATATCGCGGCCCTTTTTGTTTCGAGCATATTTTGCTCGAGTAGTACAACGGAGAACACATGGACGTCTCAGCCCTCTCGGCTCCCACTGAACCGAGCCTGTCTCGCGATCTGCAAAACCAGTTGTGCCGCTTAGTCGCGCGGGTTGCACAAACCCTGATGCAACATGGCGCAGAAACCAAGCTAATCGAAGAAACCTCTATTCGCCTTGGCACCTGTCTAGGTCTGGAGCAAGTGGACATGGCGATTACCGCCAATGCGATAGTGATTACCGGACGCGTCTCTGGGCGCTGCGTTACCACCACCCGTCGAGTCTATGACCGTGGCTTAAATATGCAGATGGTTTGCGAGGTGCAGCGGCTAACCATCCTGGCCGAGAAGCACCTGTTAGACGCCGCTCAGGTGGAGCAGCGCCTGAATAACCTAGTACCCCTCAAATACCCGCGCTGGCTTATTGTGGTGATGGTAGGGCTCTCCTGTGCAAGCTTTGCTGCCCAGTTTGGTGGCTCACTGCTGGTCTGCTTGAATACCTTTGTGGCAAGTAGCTGTGCGATGGCGTTTCGCCAAAGCATGGGTAAACGACACCATAGCCCGATGGTGAACTTTTGCCTCACAGCCTTTGTCGCCACCATGATTGCCGGGGTGGCGACCACCTTCCACTTAGGGCGCCATCCAGAGATTGCTCAAGCGGCTTCGGTGCTGCTGCTGATACCTGGTTTTCCGCTAATTAATGCCGTGTCGGATTTGGTTAAAGGGCACATCAATATGGGCATCGCGCGTTGGTTCTTTGCCTCCTTGCTGACGCTCTCTGCAGCGGTTGGCGTGAGCTTTGCCATGTGGCTGGGTCATCTGTGGGGGCTATGGTAATGACGTTACTGATGCTGTTTATCAAGCAAGCGATACTGGCGGCGATACCGGCCGTTGGCTTTGCCATGCTGTTCCACGTACCAGCCAAGTACCTCAAGTTCTGCGCGATTCTGGGCGCCTTTGGCTATGTGTGCCGCAGTGCACTGCTGCAGTTGCATATGCCCATAGAGTGGGCCAGTTTAGTTGCCGCAATGCTGATCGGCCTGATAGCGGTGTACTGGTCACGTAAGCACCTAATCCCAAGACCGGTGATGACGGTGGCAGCCGTGATCCCCATGGTACCGGGGAGCTTTGCCTTTAAAACCATCCTGAGCCTGCTGGCGCTCTACAACCACGGCTTCGATACCCAGTTGTTGGCCGAGGTGTTGGAGAATGGCCTAAAAACCTTGTTTATTTTGGGCGCACTAAGCTTTGGCTTAGCGGTGCCATCGATTATCATCTACCGCAATCGACCGATAGTATGAGTAGTAAGTTTTGAAGATTTCCATGATTGCCGCGATGGCAGACCAGCGAGTGATTGGCAAAGACAACCAAATGCCTTGGCATATGCCCGCCGACCTACAGCATTTTAAGAAGGTGACGCTAGGCAAGCCGGTGGTGATGGGACGACTGACTTATGAGTCCATCGGCCGTCCGTTGCCGGGACGTTTGAACATCGTTGTTAGCCGTAACAGTGAGCTGAGCATCGAGGGCGTGACCGTGGTGAACTCATTTGAGCAGGCCAAAGCGGTGGCGGGGGATGTGGATGAGCTGATGGTGATCGGTGGCGCCAAGATTTATCAGCAATGCCTGCCCACGGCCGACCGCCTATACCTCACCCATATCGACCTCTGCGTAGAGGGTGATGCCCATTTCCCTGATTACCAGCAATATGCATGGAATGAGCTAGAGAGCGAATCGCATCCGGCAGACGAGAAGAACGCCCACGCCTACCGTTTCGTGACCTTAGAGCGTGTTTAGCCGCGAGCACCTTCCACACTTTGCTGGGTGAATATCTTTCCGTCCTCCCAGCGCAGCATACTCAAGTAGTTGCCCCACACGCAGCCAGTGTCGAGGGCAATCGCTTGCTGGCAATTGGTCTTGCCCATCAAGGCCGCCCAATGACCGAAAATCACGCTGCGCTTGCGTAGTGCTGGGTTATCTAAGGTAAACCAAGGCTGCAATGGCGTACCCTCGACCGAATCAGGCGCCAGCTTGCTGTCAAAGTCCAGCCGGCCATCGGTATAGCAATAACGCATCCGCGTAAAGGCATTGATGATAAAGCGTAGGCGCTTGTAGCCGCTTAGCTGCTCATCCCAGCTATCGGGCTGGTTGCCATACATCTTTTGCAGCAATGTGCGATAGTCGTCGCCTCGCAGTTGCTCAGAGACCTCGTTACTGAGTTTTACCGCCTGCTTGGCACTCCAGCCCGGGTAAAGTCCGGCGTGGCTGACCAGGATCGGGTAGTCGGGATGTTTGATGGCCAGTGGCTGCTGGCGCAGCCAATCACACAGTTCAGCCAAGTCCTGCGCATCGAGCAAAGGGGCGAGCCGGTCAGACGGCTTTGCCTGATGGATCCCATGAACCACCGCCAGCAGGTGTAGGTCATGATTACCCAAAACCACACGTGCGGCCGCACCCAAGCCTTTGATAAAGCGCAGGGTCTCTAGCGATTTAGGTCCACGCGCCACCAGATCGCCGGTGAACCACAACAGATCTTTGCTTGGATCGAACGCGGCTTGCTGGAGCAGCAGCTGCAACTCATCGAAGCAGCCTTGGATGTCGCCAAGAAAATAGTTGGCCATGGCTTAGTGAAGTTTGTTGGGGAGGCTCAAGCGAAAGGCCGGGATCTCGGCTTCCACTTCCTGGCCTTCGTCATCTTCAAGAAAGTAGCGCCCCTGCATTACGCCCACCTCGGTGCTGAGCATGGCGCTGCTGGTGTAGGTAAAGGGTTTGCCTGGCTCGAGGGTGGGCTGTTTGCCAACCACACCATCGCCTTTGACCTCTTGCACTTCGCCGTTGCCATCGGTGATCAGCCAGTGGCGGCGGCGCAGGGTGAGTGCGCAGCTGCTGAAGTTGGTGATGGTGATGGTGTAGTAAAACGCAAACTGCTCCTGATCGGTACTGGAGTGCTCGGGCATAAAGCCGGTCTCTACTTCAATATCCAATTGGTAGTCAGCGTCTTCAGTCATTGGCGGCGCCTTGTTTGTCGCAAGCCAGATTAGCCAGCTGGCAGTATTGCTCAAGGGTGAGGTTCTCTGCGCGCAGCTTAAGGTCGAAGCCTTGGGCTTCTAGCTCGTCAGCGCTGAAGATATTGGACAGCGAATTGCGGATGGTCTTGCGGCGTTGGTTGAAGGCCTCTTTACACACCCAATCCAGTGCCTTGAGATCCTTCAGGTCATGCAATGGAGCTTCATAGGGCTCCAAGCGCACCACGGCAGAGTCTACCTTTGGTGGCGGTGCAAAGGCCTCTGGTGGCACTTCCAGCACTGGCAGCACCTTACATTGCACCTGAGTCATAACCGACAAGCGGCCGTAGGCCTTGCTGTTCGGCCCTGCGGCCATACGCAGTACCACTTCTTTTTGCAGCATAAAGTGCATATCACTGATCTGCTTGGCATAGCTCAGCAGGTGGAAGATCAGTGGGGTAGAGATGTTATACGGCAGGTTGCCAAATACCCGTAGCTTGCCGCCTTCGGCCAGCTGGCGAAAGTCAAACTTTAGCGCATCGATCTCGTGGACCGTGAGCTTGCTGGCAAGAGTAGGGTGCTCGCGCAGGCGCTGGGCCAAATCACGGTCCAGCTCCACCACATTCAGGTGGCCAGCGCCATTAGCCACCGGCTCGGTGAGTGCACCGAGGCCTGGGCCGATCTCAACCAGCTTATCTTTTGGTTGCGGGTAGATGGCCGCCACGATCTGGTCGATGATGGCGTCGTTGTTTAGAAAGTTTTGGCCAAAGCGTTTACGTGCGCGGTGACCTTGGTGTACCTGTTTATTCATGTTTACTCGCTGCCATGGATATGGCCTGATTTAGCGCGGTGAGCATGCTACCGCTGTCGGCCTCTCCCTTACCTGCCAGATCGAGCGCGGTGCCATGATCTACCGAGGTGCGGATAAAGGGTAAGCCTAGAGTGATATTGACGGCCTTGCCAAATCCTTTGTATTTCAGTACAGGTAAGCCTTGGTCGTGATACATGGCGAGTACTGCATCGGCGTCATTGAGATATTTTTCCTGGAACAAGGTATCTGCGGGAAGCGGGCCAACTAAGTCGAGGCCCTGCTCGCGCAGGATGTCCAGAGCGGGGATGATGATGTCGAGCTCTTCGCGGCCCAAGTGACCATCTTCTCCGGCATGGGGGTTTAGGCCACACACATAGATGCGCGGCTGTTTGATGCCAAACTTGTTTTTCAGGTCATCGTTGAGGATGGTGATCAGCTTGTGTAATCGCTCCTCGGTGATGGCCTTCGACACGTAAGCCAGCGGCAGGTGGGTGGTCGCCAGTGCAACTCGCAGCCCCTCAGTGGCAAGCATCATCACCACATCGCTGGTGCCCGACTGATGGGCGAAAAACTCGGTGTGGCCGCTAAAGCTGACACCGGCTTTGTTGATGATCCCTTTGTGCACCGGACCGGTGACAATCGCTTGAAAGCTCTCCTGCATGTTGCCATCGATGGCCGCTTTAAGCGTATTCAGCACATAGTGACCGTTACGCTCGTCTAGCTTACCGGGTACTGCTGGTACCGCGCTGGCGATGGGCATAACCGTTAGGGTGCCGGCCGCTTGCGCTTTGGCGGGCTGATCGGGTTGGTAGGGCAGCAGGCTAACACTCAAACCGAGTAGGTCAGCGCGCTCACGCAGAATGCGCGGGTCTGCAATGGCAACCAACTCAACGGGCCAATCCTGCTGAACGATTTGCAGCACCAAGTCCGGGCCGATACCCGAAGGCTCTCCCGGAGTAATGGCAATACGCATAACCATGCTTACCCCTCGCTCTCTAAGATTTCGATGTAGGCATCTTCTTTGAGCTCTTCCAGCCAGTTACGGCTTTCATCGGCAAACTTACGGTTAAACAGCATCTGTTGAGCACGGTTGCGGCTGGCTTCGTTGGTGGTATCGGTGGTGCGTTTCTCAGTAACCTGCAGAATGTGCCAACCAAAGGCGGTTTTGAAGGGCATGCTGATCTCACCTTCGGTTTGCTCGATAGCCGCTTTTTGGAACTCCGGTACGTAAGCGCGCGGATCAGACCAACCCAGTTCACCACCGCGAACCGCTGAGCCAGGGTCTTCCGAGAACTGGCGAGCCAGGTCGGCAAAAGACGCTTCGCCGTTTAGGACCTGTTCGCGCAGGTTGGTGAGCAGCTCGACCGCTTTGGCATCGCTGAGAATAATAGAAGGCTTCACCAGAATATGGCGGGCATTTACTTCCAGCGTCTCAACGCGTTGCTGCCCTTCAATATCTAGAACCTTGATAAGGTGGGCGCCGTTGCTTGAGGCAAATGGGCCGATAAGCTCACCGGGAGCTGGGTCCTTTAACGCATTCGAGAACAGTGTTGGCATCTCGTTTTCCGCCATCCAGCCCCAGTCGCCGCCTTCCAGCGCTTTCGGGCCGCGTGAGTAGGTCGCTGCCAGGGTATTAAAGTCTTCACCTTGCTCAAGGCGATCTGCAATCTCTGCAGCCAATGCCATGTCGGCTTCTTCGCTGCCCTGATCGCGCACCATAATATGGGCAATGTGGTAGCGTACCCCTTGGTTGCCCTCGGCTTGCATCATCTCAACCAAGGCATCGACTTCTTGTTCGCTGACATTAATACGGCGGCGAACTTGGCTACGGCTAATTTCACCGATAACGATCTCGTTGCGTACCTCTTCGCGGAACTGCGCATAGCTCTGGCCGGCTTCGGCAAGCTCTTCGGTCAGCTCTTGGCGGGTTTTTTCTTCACTGGCCAAGATATTATCGATGGTGTTCTCAAGCTGGGTGTCGCTGACCTGAAAACCCATTCGTTTCGCCAGCTGTAGCTGCAGGCTCTCTTCGATAAGGCGGTTCAGCACCTCTTCGCGCAGTTCTTGCTCTGGGGGAAGCTCTTGCTCGGCGCGGGCGGCATTAAAGCGCACTTGCCCGAGCATTTGCTCCAGCTGGTTGGCGGTAATGACGTCTTCACTGACGATGGCTACCACCTTATCCAGGAGTACTTCTTGTGCGCTAGCCGACAGGCTCGCAAGGGCGGCAACAAATGCGGCGGCAATGATGGAAAATCTCTTCATTATCTATCCGTGTACTGTCATGGTTTAATGGACGTCATCAAACCTAGTTATTCAAATAAAACGGTCGGCCATATTTAAAGGTGCCGCCGTCTAACATCTTCTGTTGGCTGCTGGTATCGCTGCCACCCAGGCCTCGAATCTCGAAGTCTAAACGCAGCGAGCTATCGAACTTACCAAAGGTATCGCGCTCCGAGCCTTCAACAAAGTTGGACTTCAGGTTGCGACGATAGGTAAGGCGGATCCCCCAACAGCAGGCGTCGTATTGCACGCCAAAGTAGTTCTCGATACTACGATTCAGTTCGGTGTCGTAGTAGTAACTGGCTACGGCACTGATGTTGTCGCGGATCGGCCAAGCGACCTTCGAGCCAATCTGATTCACATCGCTGATCATGGTTTCATCTGCCAGCGAGTAGCGGTAGTTTAACTGAATCAACTTGCGTAGCTCAGGCCGCCATTCGACGGCGGCATTGGCTTTGCGTACCTCTTGGTCGCGAGTGTCCACTTGTAGGCCAAGGTGCACATACCAATCGTCAGCAAAATGGCCATCGCCCTCGAACGCCAGCGCAGAACTCGAGTTCTCGTTAACGTCGCTGTCGCGCAACAGGGTGACGCGGCTTGGGTCGAAGTAAAATATCTGACCAATACTCAGGCGCAAAGTTTCGACATTGTTCGGGCTAAGAAAGCGCGAACTGACCCCCACGGTTAACTGGTTGGCATCGCCAATGCGGTCCAGACCACTGAAACGCTGGTCTCTAAATAGGCCCCAGTAGTCCTGCTGCAGGTAATCGGTGTCGTACAGGCCGATCTCTTCTTGGTTCCGGTAAGGAATATACAAGTACTTGACCCGCGGCTCTAAGGTTTGGGTATAGCCCTTGTAAACCAGCAGGCTTTCGCGCTCGAAGTTAAGGCCGGCGTCTACGCTTAAGCGGGGCATAGTACGCGAGAATGAACCGTTTCGGTAATCTTCCTGCTGACCAATCCCGCCGTCCTGATTGTAGTAGGTCATCAGCATTGCCATGTTGGCATTGAGATAGCCAGCGGGCACTGAATAGGGCAGGTTGATGCTCGGTTCCATATGGTAGCGTTGAGCGCTATGGAACTGGCTGTCACCGTGCGTAAAGTTGGACAATTCAGCGCTCAGTCCGACGCTCATTTGCTGCCAGCGAAGATCCCAGTCACCGTCGAAACTTAGTTGAGGCAGAATAGTGTGTGGGTCTTCTTCGTTACCGAGCACCTGAAAATCTTGCACCCGCAAGCGGCTGTACCAGTTGTAAGTATGGTAGGCCACGGTACCTTGTTGCAATAAGCGGTTTTCGCTCTCTTTGCCAATACGATCGCCAAGGTCGTTAAAGTAGTTGTCATCGCTGATGCGGCTGTAGTCGCTGCTGACCCGCCAATGACGTTGCCAGCGCCCTTGGTGGCTCCAGTTGAATAGATAACGCTTGCCATCGTAAACCCTATCGTTGGCCAAAAAGTCGAAGTTCAGCTCACCTTCATGGTCATCGACCAAGTAGCGGAACTCGTTTTGTAGCTGCAGGCCGCGGCGCGTCATCAGGCGCGGTGTGATGGTGGCATCGTAATTAGGGGCGATGTTCCAGTAGTAGGGCGTCTCGATGTCGATACCATTGCTGGTCGAGGTAGAGATGGACGGGAACAGAAAACCACTGTGCCGTTGATTGCCAATGGGGTAGCTGAAGTAAGGCAGGTACATTACCGGCACATCGAACAGTCGCACTGTGGCATTGCGGGTGGTCGCCCACTCATTCTCAGTATCAATGTCGATGCTCTCGGCGCGCACCTCCCAGCTCTTATCGCCGGGTGGACAGGCGGTGTAGCTGGCACGTTCGAGCGATAACTGACGGTCGGCATCGATCATGAGGTTATGTGCCTCGCCACGCCCTTGCTGGCCATGCAGCTGATACTGAGCTGACTTCAAGGTCGCTTGATCGCTGACCATATCGGCTTCCAGCGAGTCACTGTCGACAGTTATCTGGCCGTCTTGATAACGGATCTCTCCGGATGCAGTCAATGTTTGCTTTTGCTGATCGATTAGGGTTTCGTTCGCATTTAAGCTTCTGTCGCCTTGGGCAAACTCTACGTCGCCACTGAAGCGGGCGTGGTCGCCTTCCTTTGCTGATAACTCGTCAGAAGAGATGGTGTAGGGAGTATTTAAATCAACCGCTTCCATGTCTTTTGCTGCGGGAATGTGGGCGTGGCAGCTAGATACGTTGAGAGGAGTTTCTGCCAAACTCTGCGCGCTATAGCTGGCCAGTGACAAACCAAGCATTGCAGAGAGCCGTCTGGATAGGCTGGACATAGAGTCGTCGAGTTTCCCTGATAGAATTCTTGTTCAGTCGGTAAAGCCTTACTTCGGCTTGAGCTTTAGCGACACCGCAGTTAAAGTGAGCCGGTTATGATACTGGATTTACCCAGTTGCGGCTATTGCCACTAAAGAGAAAAATCTAGGTTTTTGCAAGGCTTTTTGAAGCCAGCCTGTGGTTTTAGGCCCTATCCAACATTTCTGTTTTTATCATGAGGTGGCAATGCGCGTCGGTGGCAAGCTATTCGGCTTAGTACTGGGTTTTATGTTCGGAAACGTGTTCGGTGCACTACTCGGGCTGTGGCTGGGGCACCGCTTTGACAAGGGCATGAGCGCTCTGGGTAGTGGTTTTGTCAACAACGCCGCCGCACAAGAAAAGTTCCTTTACACCAGCTTTGCCGTGATGGGCCATATCGCCAAATCCAAGGGCGTGGTCACTCAGCAAGAGATCCAAGTGGCCAGTTTGCTGATGCAACAGCTTGGTCTGCGTGGCGAAGCGCGTGAACGAGCCCAGCAGGCTTTTCGTGACGGCAAAGCCAGCGATTTTCCCCTTGAGCAGCATCTGCGTGAGTTTACCGAAGCGGTAGGCCGGCGTCGCGACCTGCTGCAGATGTTTTTGGAGATCCAGCTACAAGGGGCCTTCGCCGATGGTGTGATTGACCCGAACGAGCTGCGTATTCTTGAGAAGGTTGCCAGTGCGCTGGGCTTTTCTCAGGCCGAGCTGAAGATGATGATCCGCCGCTGGGAGGCGGAGGTGAACTTCCATCGTCAGCGCCATCAGCAGCAAGGTGGTCGCCATCACACTCAGGTTGATCCTGCTGCCCAGCTCAAAGAGGCCTATCAGATCCTCGGAGTCGCCGAGTCGGATAACGATCAACAGGTTAAACGCGCCTATCGCAAACTGATGTCGCAACATCACCCTGACAAGTTGGTAGCCAAAGGTCTGCCCGCCGAGATGATGGAACTGGCCAAGCAAAAAGCGCAAGATATCCAACAGGCCTACGAGCTGGTGAAGCAGCAGCGGGGCATGCGCTAGCCCCTACCGTTCTTTTTAACCGAAAGTGTTCGCCGGAAGTGTTAGCCGGGGAGCACTTCGTTGTTAAGGCCGCCGGCGATAAAGGCTTCGACATTCTCAACCAACTGATCCGCTAAGGCCTGCATGTTCTCGGTGGCAGCCCAAGCCACGTGTGGAGTGGCGATAAAGTTATCGAGTGTAACCAACTGCATCACCGGGTCATCCGCCTTGGGCGGCTCATTAGCAAACACATCGCTGGCCGCGCCTGCAATCTGTTTATTGCGCAAGGCTGTCAGTAGCGCCTGTTCGTCAACAATGCCTCCTCGGGCAGTGTTAATTAGCATGGCGCTGGGTTTCATCATATCTAGCTCAGCCGCGCCAATCATCCCTAGAGTCTGTGGGGTTAACGGGCAGTGCAGGCTTACTATATCTGCCTGATTCAGCGCCTGTTTGAATTCGACCCGTCCTTCTCTTGCTGGCGCGTTTGGTCGTTCACTGACAATAACGTGCAGGCCGTTGGCTTTGGCCAAGCTCGCCACATGTTGTCCGAGGTTGCCGTAGCCAACCAGTGCTAGGGTTTTCCCTCGGACGTTTTCAATCGGGTAGTCGAAGTAGCAAAACTGCTGAGCAGCTTGCCAGCGCCCGTTCGCGATGGATTGATGATAGGGCCTGATGGAGCGCTGCAGCGCGTAGATAAGCGCCATCACATGTTCGGCGATAGTCTGGGCGGCGTAGTCGCGAATATTGCAGACCTTGATGCCCAGCGCTTGTGCGGCGGCAAGGTCCACATTATTGGTGCCGGTGGCAGCCACCGCGATAAGCTTCAGCTTGGGCAGTTGCTTTAACAGGGCAGCCGTTAGCTGAACCTTGTTCACCACGGCGATATCGCAATCGCTTAAGCGTTCTAGTACTTGTTCTGGCAACGTGCTGTTGTAGTTTTGCCAGTGATGCTCGCCGCTTAGTGGGCGGAGTTGGATATGTGGCGCCAAGGTTTGGCGGTCCAAAAAAACGATCTTCATGCTGATGCTTGTGCCGTGCGGGTATTGCAGGTATTGAAGCTTATTGCCAGCCCAAATGCGAGAGCCAGCCGTAAATCAGTTGCGATGTTTCGTATTGTTCAACGCCGTGCAGTGGGGCAATCAAGCGGGTTTGGCGATAGTTGATCTTCTGCCGTTTGTAATTGGCGATGCGCCGAAGCTCAGCACTCTGCTCGCTCCACGGGTGATAACCTGAAGTGACGATATCAAGTACTGGAATAGTCAGCAGGCTGGATTTCTCAGCCAGTTGCTGAGCTTGCTCGCGCCCCTCGGCGTAGGCATCAAGGAGCACTAAGCCGTCGGGCAGGGCTTGCGAATGCTGTGAGTAGTAATCGACCAACCACGAGGCGGTCATGCCTTGGGCAATCACTAGCTCAAAACCAAAGGCTTGCTCGCGAGACTCGAATGCCTGCTCGCTGCGCTGTGTCAGTTGGTCAAACAGGGCGGTTAAGGGCTCTTCTTCGTCGATAGTGAACGCCGGGCCGGGCAGGGAAGGCAGCTGCATCGCTACGCTCTCCCAGCCAAGTGCCGGTAAGCGCTCGCGTAGCTGCTTAATCACCTGTGATGAGCTAGGGCCTTCCCCCCAGTCGGGATAGAGCCAGGCGGTGCCGTGCTTAAAAGGGGTTTGCTCGCTATGCCAAACGCTTAGAAATGGCGTGTCTTCGATACCGAGTATCCGCACTTCGCCGCTGTCGGCATAGCGTTGATAGTCATCCAGTAGGTTGGGGTTGGCTAAGGCTGATGGGCTGAGCAAGGCACTTAGCACTGCGCTAAGGCCCATAGCAATCAAGCTGATGTATCGAGCAGAGGAAGTATTCACCGACGCCGCAACTAAACCAATCATGTACTTATTATCGCCCTGGTAGGCCAAGGCTTTAATAAAAAGGGCTGAATTGATCAGTTTAGTGGCTGCGGTGCTTAAAACGGGGCCGAACTGGAGAACTGCACCCAATCTTCAGTGACTGGATGATAAAAACCTAACTCTGTGGCGTGCAGGTGCAAGCGCTGGCCATACTCCAGTGCAGCGCCTTCGGCGTATAAGCCATCGCCTACAATGACGCAACCCAGCTGCTGCATGTGCACGCGCAATTGATGAGAGCGGCCTGTGACCGGCTTTAGTTCCATCAGCGAGGTTTGCGGGCGTGCTTCCAGTAAGCGGTAATGGGTGAGCGCGCTTTTTCCTTGCTCAAAGTCGACGATTTGCTTGGGGCGGTTTGGCCAGTCACAGCGCAGCGGTAGCTCGACCTTACCCTGCTCTTCAGTGGGAGCTCCCCACACTTCTGCCAGATAGGTCTTTTGGGTTTGGCGCTGCTGAAATTGTCGTCCTAACGAGCTTTGAGCTCTGCGGGTGATGGCCATCAGGATCAGCCCTGAGGTTGCCATATCTAAGCGATGTACCACGGTTAAGCTCGGCCATACCCGCTGGGCGCGTGACCACAAGCTATCGCGGTGTTCCAAAAGTCGCCCCGGCACAGACAGCAGGCCAGCAGCTTTATCGAACACAATGATGTCGTCATCTTGGTGAACAATGGAGAAATAGGGCTCCATCGGTGGGGCATAGACAAAATCTGACATTTTCTAACAAGCTTTCCAAAAAACGAGGGCTGCCAAACAGCAGCCCTTTATCTGATTAGTTAACTAAAGCAGCTCACTTAGTTGTGAGACACGAGGATAACACGAAGCGAGTCCAACTTGACCTGAGCCTTGGCCAAGTGGGCTAGGCCGCCTTCGCGCTGCTCGCGCAAGCCGTCTAGCTCGTCTTGACGGATAGTTGGGTTAATCGCGCGCAGTGCCTCCAAGCGATCAATTTCTTGGTTTAGCTCCGATTTCAGGCACTGCTCGCCCTCGCTAATTAGCTGCTCGCTTTGCGCCGCTGCCGTCGAGGTCGCTTTCGCGATCAGTGGGTGTACGATGGTCTGCGAAGCGCCCACCAGTTTTGCCGCAAGGTGGCGGTTTACCGGAGATAGCTGCGCATTGAACTGATCGAACGACACCTTGTCGCTCAGCTCATTGCCATTTTTATCCAACAGTACACGGATCGGCGTAGCGGGTAGGTAGCGTTCAAGCTGGTAGTGACTCGGCGCGCTAGCCTCTGCAACAAAGATGGCCTCAACGAACACGCTACCCACTTCTAGCGCACGGTTTTTCAATAGTGCGACCGAGGTGGTGCCGTGATCCGAGCTGATGATGGTATCGATACACGCTGCAATGAGAGGGTGCTCCCAGCTCATAAACTGCAGGTCGTCACGGCTTAATGCGGTGTCGCGGTCGTAGGTGATACTGATGCCGTCTTCCGGTAGCCCGGGCAGGCTTGGTACCAGCATACGTTCGTGGGGCTTGAGGATAAGCGCATTCTCGCCCTTGTCCTCTTGATTAATCCCTACGGTATCGAACAGTTTCAGGCTAAAGGTCACGAAGCGATGATCGCCATCGGTTTCAGCCAGTTGCTCAGCCAGTTCTTGGCCGCGTGTGCCGCCACCAGAGTTGATCTCGAGTAGGCGGTCGCGTCCGGTATCTAGCTTTTGCTTCAGCTCGAGGTGGCGCTCGTTAGTGTCCTTAATTAGCGATTCCAGCTCCTCGCCTTCGTCGTTGCCTAGCACGCCCAGCAAACGTTCTTGGAACTCACCAAACAGCTGGTTACCGGTGGCACAGGTTTGCTCGAAGGCATTCATGCCCTCGTGATACCAACGCAGCAGTTGCTCTTGTGGCGTTTGTTGCAAGTAAGGTACGTGGATCTGGATATCGTTCTGCTGACCGATGCGGTCAAGGCGACCAATCCGCTGCTCTAGTAGGTCTGGGTTCGTCGGTAGATCGAATAACACCAGGTGTTGAGCGAACTGGAAGTTGCGACCCTCAGAGCCGATCTCCGAGCAGATTAACAGTTGAGCACCAGCATCTTCTTGGGCAAAGTAGGCTGCGGCCTTGTCTCGCTCTAGAATCGACATATGTTCGTTAAATACGGTGGCGCGGATGCCTTCACGCAGTCGCACTATCTCTTCAATCGCATTCGCTGTGTCGGCCTTGGCGCAGATCAGCAGTACCTTGTGGTTTTTGTGCGCCTGCAAAAAGCCGATTAGCCACTCGATACGCGGGTCGTGGTTACCCCAACTGATATCGTTCTGTCCGTCCCCGGCAAACTGCTGGTACAGCTCTTCCGGGAACAGCAGCGCTTGCGGGCTGGATTGGCCCATCATCTTATTTACCCGCAGCGCAGTTTGGTATTGCTCTGGCAGGCTCATCGGGTAGGCGTTTAGGTGACGTTGCGGGAAGCCTTGAATCGCACTTCGGGTATTACGAAATAGCACTCGGCCGGTACCGTGGCGGTCAACTAGGTGGCGCAATAATTCTTCACGTGCATCTTGCTGCTGCTCATAGCTACTGGCGTTGTCGTTAATTAGTGCTAGCTGGGGCTCAATATCGTTTTCTGACAGTAGCTCAGTAAGCAGGTTTGCGTGTTCAGTGCTGAGCGCCTGTTCGTTGAGCAGAGCTTGAGCGGCTTCGGCGACTGGCTGGTAGTTCTTCTCTTCTTCCAAGAAGGCTTGGTAGTCATAGAAGCGATCTGGGTCGAGCAAACGTAAACGGGCAAAGTGGCTTTGGTGGCCTAGCTGGTCTGGGGTGGCGGTAAGTAGCAGTACCCCAGCGGTTTGTTGAGCCAGTGCTTCGATAACCTGATACTCACGACTTGGCTTATCTTCGTCCCACTGTAGGTGATGGGCTTCATCGACGACTAATAAATCCCAGTCTGAATCGACGATCTGCTCGAAGCGTCTTTTGCTCTTGCGGATAAAGTTCAGACTGCACAGTACTAGTTGCTCGGTATCAAAGGGATTGTCTGATTCTGAATAAGCCTCAATACAGCGCTCTTCATCGAAGATACTAAAATGCAGGTTAAAGCGGCGCAGCATCTCGATGAGCCATTGGTACTGCAGGGCGTCGGGCACCACAATTAGTACTCGCTTGGCTAAACCAAGGCTAAGTTGTTGGTGGATGATCATCCCGGCTTCAATGGTTTTACCCAAGCCCACTTCATCGGAGAGTAGTACCCGCGGAGCGATACGTTGGCCCACTTCGTTAGCTATATATAGCTGATGGGGAATCAAGCTAACTCGGCCTCCCAGCATGCCGCGCAGCTTTGACTGTTGATAGCCGAGACGCTGCTCCAGGGTATTAAGGCGGGTAACAAAGCTGTCGAAGCGATCGACTTGACCGGCGAATAGTCGGTCTTGCGGTTTGTTGAACTTAAGGAAGTGGTTAAGGAACAGCTCTTTTAAGGCAACCTCTTCTTCTGTATCAACACGCTTGCCATGGTAGGTAATCAGGCCTTCATGCTCTTCCACCGAGCTGACGACCATCTTCCAGTCTTCGCTACTTGCTATCTCATCGCCAACGTTAAACATCACCCGGGTAACCGGCGCCTCATCGGCGGCATAATAACGGTTCTCATCAGCAGCGGGGAAAAACAGGGTTACCATTCTTCCTTCTACTGCGACTACAGCACCCAAGCCCAACTCGGACTCGGCATCACTGATCCAACGCTGACCAACAGAAAATGACATTCAGCTAAGACTCCACAGACAAAAAAGGGCGGCTATGTTATCCCAATCCCTATGTAAGTAAAGCGCCCCGGGCGGCCGAACGGGGTCTAGGGCAAGTGAACAAGACTAAAACTATAGTGGCCATTTGTAGCTTGCGCGAATGCTCAAAAACGCCCTTTGGTGGATCTTTGAGCAAACGAAAAAAAGATCCGAAAAAAGGCTTGCGCTCACAAATGCGATCCCTATAATGCACCTCCGCTGACAGGGCAAAGCGCTTCGCTAAGCCAAGTGAGTTAAGAGGCTGAATTAGATAGCTTCTTAGGTTTGAAAAGTTTCTCAAAAAGACGCTTGACAATCCAAATCGGAAGCGTATTATACGCATCCTGCTTCGGCAACGAAGCTGCTCTTAACGAGCAATGTTCTTTAACAAGTTATCAAGCAATCTGTGTGGGCACTCACGAGATGTGAAGCGACAAAAAAATTCGCTTCAAATTATCCTGAGTGAACACAACGTTAATTCAGTGATTTATTTGAGCAAACAACTTTTATTTGAAGAGTTTGATCATGGCTCAGATTGAACGCTGGCGGCAGGCTTAACACATGCAAGTCGAGCGGAAACGACACTAACAATCCTTCGGGTGCGTTATTGGGCGTCGAGCGGCGGACGGGTGAGTAATGCTTGGGAATATGCCTTTACGTGGGGGACAACAGTTGGAAACGACTGCTAATACCGCATAATGTCTTCGGACCAAAGGAG
>NZ_AUBZ01000029.1 GCF_000429505.1 Aliagarivorans taiwanensis DSM 22990
GCCTCGAGATGAATTCTCACTAGACCTTTAAGGTCTCTGAAGGGCCGTCGAAGACTACGACGTTGATAGGCAGGGTGTGTAAGCGTTGTGAGGCGTTGAGCTAACCTGTACTAATTACCCGTGAGGCTTAACCATACAACACCTAAGGGGTGTTGTTGTTCACCTAAACAAGAAATGCTTGTTTGAACTCCAGATTTAAAATCTTATCCTTATCCGAATTGCTAAAGACACCGTTTTTTGCCTGGTGGCAATAGCGTTGTGGAACCACCTGACTCCATGCCGAACTCAGAAGTGAAACGCAACTGCGCCGATGATAGTGTGGGGCTTCCCCATGTGAAAGTAGGTCACTGCCAGGCTCTCAATTTCGTGTTTACCTATATATAGGTGAAGACAAGAGTCCGCTGATATAGCTCAGTTGGTAGAGCGCACCCTTGGTAAGGGTGAGGTCGGCAGTTCAAATCTGCCTATCAGCACCAGTATCGAGAAAGCCCGGCTAACGCCGGGCTTTTTTGTTTGTATTTCACGCTAAATGGAGGAGGCTGCATCCCTTAGCGTGAACGGTGGAGGCCGAAATAGCACCTCTTCGCTTCGAAAGTGCTCTGTTCAAAATTGTTAAGCTACTGTTTTTTATATAAAAACAAATTAAATTAAACAAATTTTAGACAGTTCTACCATTTCCAAAATCGGGGTGGTATAATTTCGCGCCTTTTAAGGGCAGCCAGAGCTTTTGACAGCGTGTCAAAGGCAGTTTTAGTAAAAAGCGGAGCATTCAAATGATCCAAATGCAATCTACTATGGACGTAGCGGATAACTCCGGTGCGCGCCGTGTACAGTGTATTAAGGTCTTAGGTGGTTCGCACCGCCGCTACGCGCGCATTGGCGACATCGTTAAAGTTACCGTTAAGGAAGCAATTCCTCGCGGTAAAGTTAAAAAAGGTGACGTGATGAACGCAGTGGTTGTGCGCACTCGTAAAGGCGTTCGTCGTCCTGATGGTTCGGTAATTCGTTTTGACCGCAATGCAGCGGTTATCCTGAATGCCAACAACCAGCCAGTGGGAACTCGTATCTTCGGCCCAGTGACTCGTGAATTGCGTAATGAGCAGTTCATGAAGATCGTTTCTCTAGCGCCAGAAGTACTGTAAGGGGTTCATAATGGCTAACAAAATCAGAAAAGGCGATGAAGTAATCGTACTTGCAGGTAAAGACAAAGGTAAGCGCGGTAGCGTGACCAAAGTTCTTCCTACCGGCAAGGTTTTCGTTGAAGGCGTTAACTTAGTCAAGAAGCACCAAAAGCCTAACCCACACCTGGGTCAAGCTGGCGGCATCATTGAAAAAGAAGCGGCTATCGACGTATCTAACGTTGCGTTGTTCAACTCTGCCACTGGCAAAGCTGATCGCGTAGGTTTCCGATTTGAAGACGGCAAAAAAGTTCGTTTCTTCAAATCTAACAATGAACTAGTTAAGTAATTGGAGTAAACGATGGCGAAACTGCATGACCTATACAAGGAAACTGTGACGCCTGAGCTCGCTAAAGAGTTCGGTTACAAATCCATCATGCAAGTCCCTCGGATTGAGAAAATCACCCTGAACATGGGTGTTGGCGAAGCGATCAACGATAAGAAGGTTCTAGAGCACGCTATTGCAGATCTTACTGCAATCTCTGGCCAGAAGCCGTTGACCACTAAAGCCCGTAAATCTGTAGCAGGCTTCAAAATCCGTGAAGGATACCCTATTGGTTGTAAAGTAACTCTGCGCGGCGAGCGCATGTGGGAGTTCTTGGAGCGCTTGATTTCAATCGCAATCCCTCGTGTACGTGACTTCCGTGGTCTGAGCGCTAAGTCGTTCGACGGCCGTGGTAACTACAGCATGGGTGTGCGTGAGCAAATCATCTTCCCAGAAATCGACTACGACAAAGTCGATAAGGTACGTGGTCTGGATATTACCATCACCACTACTGCTCAAACTGACGAAGAAGGCCGCGCTCTGCTGGCTGCCTTTAACTTCCCATTTCGCAAGTAAGGTGAAGAGTTATGGCTAAACAATCAATGAAAGCTCGCGAAGCGAAGCGTACTAAATTAGTTGCTCGTTACGCCGAGAAGCGCGCTGCGCTTAAAACTGTTATTAACGACGTTAACTCTTCTGAAGAAGAGCGTTGGGATGCAGTGCTCAAGCTACAATCGTTGCCTCGTGATTCATCACGTAGCCGTCAGCGTAACCGTTGTAACGTAACTGGCCGTCCACACGGCTACCTACGTAAATTCGGTGTTAGCCGCATCAAACTGCGTGAAGCGATGATGCGTGGTGAGGTTCCTGGCCTTAAGAAAGCCAGTTGGTAATCCACTTTATTTCGGAGTAAACGATTATGAGCATGCAAGATCCTATTGCGGACATGTTGACTCGCATCCGCAACGGTCAAGCGGCAAGTAAGGTGTCTGTAGTTATGCCTTCGTCAAAAGTTAAAGTGGCTATTGCTAACTTGCTTAAAGAAGAAGGTTACATCACCGACTATGCCGTTTCTGGTGACACTAAAAAATCACTGGAAGTTACCCTGAAGTATTTCGAGGGTAAAAAAGTTATTGAGAAGATTGAACGTGTAAGCCGTCCTGGTCTGCGTATCTATAAAGGTGCTAAAGACCTACCTAAAGTAATGGGTGGCCTAGGCGTTGCAATCGTGTCTACTTCAAAAGGCGTTATGACCGACCGTGCAGCACGTAAAGCTGGCATGGGCGGTGAGATCGTCTGTTACGTAGCTTAATTGGAGGTAGGAAAATGTCTCGAGTAGCAAAAGCTCCCGTAGCGATTCCTGCCGGCGTTGAGGTTAACCTTAACGGCCAAGAGCTAACGGTAAAAGGTAGCAACGGTGCATTGACTCGCGTTTTCAACGACGCAGTTGTTGTAACCAAAGAAGAAAACGAACTTAAGTTCGCCGTAGTTGAAGGTGGCGCAACTGCTCAAGCAGGTACTGCACGCGCTCTTACCAACAACATGGTACTTGGTGTAACTAAAGGCTTTGAGAAGAAACTTGTACTGCAAGGTGTAGGTTACCGTGCTGCTGTTAAAGGCAAGGTAGTTGACCTGACTCTAGGTTTCTCACACCCAGTAAACTACAACCTTCCTGAAGGTGTAACTGCTGAGTGTCCTTCACAGACTGAGATCGTGCTGAAAAGTGCTGATAAGCAGTTGTTGGGTCAAGTTGCCGCTGACATTCGTGCTTACCGTCGTCCGGAGCCTTACAAAGGTAAGGGTATCCGTTACGCTGATGAGTACGTGCGTCGTAAAGAGGCTAAGAAGAAGTAAGGTAACACTATGGATAAGAAAATTGCTCGTCTACGTCGCGCGACTCGCGTACGTAAAGCTATGCAAGAGTTGGCTAAGACTCGCCTGGTGATTCACCGTACTCCGCGCCACATTTACGCGCAGGTGATCGCAGCTGACGCTTCAGTAGTTGCTACTGCATCTACTGTTGATAAAGCGATTCGCGAACAGGTTGGTACTACCAGCAATGTTGACGCTGCTAAAGCGGTAGGTAAGGCAATTGCCGAGCGTGCTGCTGAGAAAGGCGTAACCACTGTTGCATTTGACCGCTCTGGTTTTAAATACCACGGCCGTGTTGCTGCATTAGCTGATGCTGCACGCGAAGCTGGTCTTCAGTTCTAAGGGGTGACTCATGTCTAAATTTGAAGCACAAACCGGTAGTGATCTGAACGAAAAGCTTATCGCTGTAAACCGCGTTTCTAAAGTAGTTAAAGGTGGTCGTATCTTCAGCTTCACTGCATTGACTGTAGTGGGTGACGGTAACGGTCGCGTAGGTTTTGGTTACGGTAAAGCTCGTGAAGTTCCAGCTGCTATTCAAAAAGCAATGGAAAAAGCACGCCGCAACTTGGTTAACGTTCGTCTGAACGGTAGCACTCTGCAGCACCCTATTAAGGGCCGTCACTCAGGTTCGCGTGTTTACATGCAGCCTGCCTCTGAAGGTACCGGTATTATTGGCGGTGGTGCGATGCGTGCTGTTCTGGAAGTAGCAGGCGTACAAAACGTACTGTCTAAAGCTTACGGTTCAACCAACCCAATTAACATCGTTCGCGCTACCATCGACGCTCTAGAGAATATGCATTCTCCTCAGGACGTAGCTGCTAAGCGTGGCCTAAGCGTAGAAGAAATTCTGGGGTAATAAGCCATGGCGAACAAAATTAAAGTAACTCAGACCAAAAGTGCAATCGGCCGTCTGCCTAAGCACAAAGCGACCTTAACTGGCCTTGGTCTACGTAAGATCAACCACACCGTAGAGCTGGAAGACACTCCTGCTGTACGTGGCATGATCAACAAAGTTTCTTACATGGTTAAGGTAGAGGGAGAATAATCATGCGTTTGAATACTCTTTCTCCAGCGGCTGGTTCTAAGCCTGCTGCGAAACGTGTAGGACGTGGTATCGGTTCTGGTTTGGGCAAAACCGGTGGTCGTGGTCACAAAGGTCAGAAGTCTCGTTCTGGCGGTGGCGTACGCCCAGGTTTCGAAGGCGGTCAAATGCCTTTGAAACAGCGTTTGCCTAAATTTGGTTTTACTTCTCGTAAATCACTTGTTTCTGCTGAAGTTCGCACTAGCGAGCTAGCAAAAGTGAAGGCTGACGTGGTAGATTTGAACGCTTTGAAGGAAGCTGGCATCATCTCTCGCAACATTAAGTTCGCGAAAGTTGTTCTGTCTGGCGATGTTAAAGCGGCTGTAACCCTGAAAGGCATTAAAGCCACCAAGGGTGCTATCGCAGCAATTGAAGCCGCTGGCGGTAAAATCGAGGAATAGTACAAACCATGGCTAAGAATCCAGGAATAGCATCAGCAAATGCGCAAGGTGGCTTGAGTGAACTCAAGAGCCGTTTACTCTTTGTGTTCGGAGCACTTATCGTGTTTCGAGCGGGCTCCTTCGTGCCGCTTCCTGGTATTGATGCCGCTGTACTAGCTGCGTTGTTCGAGCAACAGCAGGGCACCATCCTAGAGATGTTTAACATGTTCTCGGGTGGTGCGATGGAGCGTGCTTCCATCTTTGCACTAGGTATCATGCCGTATATCTCGGCATCGATTATCGTGCAGCTTCTGTCTGTTGTTCATCCGACTCTTGCTGAATTGAAAAAAGAAGGCGAGTCAGGACGACGCAAACTAAACCAATACACTCGTTGGGGGACCTTAGGTCTGGCTACCGTACAAGCGTTCGGTATCGCGACTGGTCTGCCTAACATGATGGAAGGCTTGGTGGTTAACACCGGCCCTGCATTTACCTTCACTGCTATGGTAAGCCTGGTAACCGGAACAATGTTCCTGATGTGGCTGGGTGAACAAATTACCGAGCGTGGTATTGGTAACGGGATTTCGATCCTAATTTTTGCTGGTATTGTAGCGGGATTGCCTTCTGCTATTGGTCAAACAGCTGAGCAGGCTCGCCAAGGCGAACTGCATCTGTTGTTGCTGTTGTTCATCGTTGCATTGGTATTCGCGGTGACCTTCTTTGTGGTGTTTGTTGAACGTGGTCAACGTCGTATCGTCGTTAACTACGCTAAACGCCAGCAGGGTCGTAAAGTGTTTGCAGCGCAAAGTACACATTTACCACTTAAAGTGAACATGGCGGGTGTAATCCCAGCGATCTTCGCTTCAAGTATTATTCTGTTCCCTGGCACGCTTGCTCAGTGGTTCGGGCAAAATGAGAGTCTCTCATTCTTGTCTGATATTTCTCTGACATTGCAGCCCGGACAGCCACTTTATGTGTTACTATACGCCGCTGCCATCATCTTCTTCTGCTTCTTCTATACTGCGTTGGTGTTTAACCCTCGCGAAACAGCAGATAACCTGAAGAAGAGTGGTGCGTTCATTCCGGGTATTCGCCCTGGTGAACAAACCTCGCGCTACATTGACAAAGTGATGACTCGATTGACCTTAGCTGGTGCTTTGTACATCACGTTTGTATGTTTAATTCCTGAGTTCATGATGATCGGAATGAACGTCCAGTTCTATTTCGGTGGCACCTCACTGCTTATCGTAGTGGTGGTTATCATGGACTTTATGGCTCAGGTCCAGACCCATTTGATGTCTCATCAATATGAGTCGGTTCTGAAAAAAGCTAACCTCAAGAGCTACGGCCGCTAGGCCCGCTCTGGTTAGTCAACAACTACGGAGATAGCAATGAAAGTTCGTGCTTCCGTTAAGAAAATCTGCCGTAACTGTAAAGTTATCAAGCGCAACGGTGTTGTGCGCGTAATTTGCAGTGAGCCAAAGCACAAACAGCGCCAAGGCTAATCTAGTAGATTTCAAGACATAGTATTTGCAAACCGGTCATCTGTTGAGTATCCTTACGGGCTTTTCGCAGATGGCCTTCGTTTTACGAAAAAATTATAGGAGTGTGCCTAATGGCCCGTATAGCCGGCATTAACATTCCTGATCAGAAACACGCAGTTATCGCATTGACTGCCATCTACGGCATCGGTAAGACCCGTTCACAAGAAATTTGTGCGGCTGCTGGTATCGCAGAAGATGTGAAGATCAGAGAACTTGACGAAACACAAATTGATAAGCTTCGTGACGAAGTAGCTAAATTCACCGTTGAAGGTGATCTACGTCGTGAAGTATCTATGAACATTAAGCGTTTGATGGACCTCGGTTGTTACCGTGGTTTGCGCCATCGTCGCAGTTTGCCCCTTCGCGGTCAGCGTACTAAAACCAACGCTCGTACCCGCAAAGGTCCACGCAAACCTATTAAGAAATAGAGGTGAGCAGAAATGGCTAAAACTCCGACTCGCGCTCGTAAACGCGTTAAAAAGCAAGTTGTCGATGGCATGGCCCACATCCATGCATCTTTCAACAATACTATCGTGACTATCACCGACCGCCAAGGTAATGCTCTTTCTTGGGCAACTGCCGGTGGTTCAGGCTTCCGTGGTTCACGTAAATCTACTCCGTTCGCAGCTCAGGTTGCAGCAGAGCGCGCAGCTGAAGCTGCCAAAGATTACGGCGTGAAAAACGTTGAAGTATTTGTGAACGGACCTGGTCCAGGTCGTGAGTCTTCAATCCGCGCGCTTAACGCAGCGGGTTTCAAAGTGACTAACATCACTGACGTGACTCCGATCCCTCACAATGGTTGTCGTCCACCTAAGAAACGCCGCGTGTAGTTTCTGGATAGATTGGAGAAAGAATAATGGCAAGATATTTAGGTCCTAAGCTTAAACTTAGCCGTCGTGAAGGTACCGATCTTTTCCTAAAGAGCGGTGTTCGTGCGATTGATTCTAAGTGTAAGCTAGAAACTGCCCCTGGTCAGCACGGTGCGCGTAAGCCACGTCTGTCTGACTACGGTCTACAGCTTCGCGAGAAGCAAAAAGTACGTCGTTTGTACGGCATTTTGGAAAAGCAATTCCGCAACTACTACAAAGCCGCTGCTCGCCTGAAAGGCAACACCGGTGAGAACTTGCTGCAATTGCTTGAAAGCCGTCTGGATAACGTTGTTTATCGTCTAGGTTTCGGTGCTACCCGCGCTGAAGCTCGCCAGCTGGTTAGCCACAAAGCTATCCTGGTTAACGGTAAAGTGGTAAACATTCCTTCTTATAAGGTTTTACCAGAAGATGTTATCAGCGTTCGTGAAAAGTCTAAGAAGCAAGCACGTATTTCTGCTGCTCTTGAGATTGCTGCTCAACGTGAAGCGGCTAGCTGGATTGAAGTTGATGCGTCTAAAATGGAAGGTGTGTTCAAGCGCCTGCCTGAGCGCAGCGACTTGTCTGCAGACATTAACGAACAGCTGATCGTCGAGCTTTACTCTAAGTAAGGCTTAATATAAAGAGAGGACACAATGCAGGGTTCTGTAACAGAGTTTCTAAAACCACGGCTAGTTGAAATTGAACAAGTTAGCCCAACTCGTGCAAAGGTAACGTTAGAGCCTCTAGAGCGTGGCTTCGGTCATACTTTGGGAAATGCTCTTCGTCGCATTTTGCTGTCATCTATGCCTGGTTGCGCTGTAACCGAAGTAGAGATCGACGGTGTATTGCACGAGTACAGCAGCAAAGAAGGTGTACAAGAAGACATCCTTGAGATCCTTCTTAACCTGAAAGGCATCGCTGTTAAATTAGAAGGTAAGGACGAGGTCACTCTAAATCTTACTAAATCTGGCGCAGGTCCTGTTGTTGCAGGCGACATCGTCCACGACGGCGATGTCGAAATCGCTAACCCTGAACACGTTATTTGTCACCTAAGTGCCGGTGCTGACATCAGCATGCGCATTAAGGTTGAACGTGGTCGCGGTTACGTTCCAGCTTCTGTTCGCGTTCACGCCGAAGATGAAGAGCGTCCGATTGGTCGTCTGCTTGTCGATGCAGCTTACAGCCCAGTAGCGCGTATTGCCTACAACGTTGAAGCTGCTCGTGTTGAGCAACGTACTGACCTGGACAAGTTGGTTATCGATATGGAAACCAACGGTACTCTAGACCCTGAAGAAGCAATCCGTCGCTCTGCCACTATCCTGGCTGAGCAACTCGATGCCTTCGTGGATCTTCGTGATGTAAGTGAGCCTGAAGAGAAAGAAGAGAAGCCAGAGTTTGATCCAATCCTGCTTCGTCCTGTCGATGATCTCGAGTTGACTGTTCGCTCTGCTAACTGTTTGAAGGCAGAAGCGATTCACTACATTGGTGACTTGGTACAGCGTACTGAGGTTGAGCTACTTAAAACCCCTAACCTGGGTAAAAAGTCGCTTACCGAAATCAAAGACGTACTGGCGTCACGTGGACTGTCTCTGGGCATGCGCCTAGAAAACTGGCCACCTGCGAGTATTGCTGAGAAGTAAGAGTCATCGGTTTTAACGACTAAATTAGAAGGATAAGGTCATGCGCCATCGTAAGAGTGGTCGTCAATTGAACCGGAACAGCAGCCACCGTCAGGCAATGTTCCGCAATATGGCCAGTTCATTGGTTCGCCATGAAGTTATCAAGACAACACTGCCCAAAGCTAAAGAGCTTCGTCGCGTTGTTGAGCCTCTGATCACCTTGGCTAAGAATGACAGCGTAGCTAACCGTCGTCTAGCTTTTGCTCGCACCCGCGATGCAGAAGTAGTGGCTAAGCTATTTGCTGAGCTGGGCCCACGTTTCCAAGAGCGCGCCGGTGGTTACACCCGCATTCTTAAGTGTGGTTTCCGTGCTGGCGATAACGCTCCAATGGCTTACATCGAGCTGTTGGATCGTCCAGAAGTTGAAGAAGTTGCTGAAGAAGCAGCTGCTGAGTAAGCTTCTGAATGATAAAAAGACCGGGCTTCTAGCCCGGTTTTTTTATGCCTGAATTTCGTGTGCCGAGTTAAGAACACCAAACGTTTATAGCGCTTTACTGTGATCGTAGTAAAACGAGATGCGGGTTCGTGGATTCAAGTATTCAAATACTTCCGGCGGCAAGGCCTTAGGCTTAAGCGCCCGTTCGATGGTGATTTGAGCGGCTTCTAAATCGATGATCGGTGCTTCATTTCGTGGAATAGCGGGGTCATAAACCTGCACCGCTGGAAACAGCAAACGCTCCGAGTTGACCGACATCACCAGACCTATCTGACCGTTACTCAACTGAACCACACTTCCCGGAGGATAGATCCCCAGTAAGCGGATCAGCACACCAAGGTGCTGCGAGTTAAGCTGCTTCTTGCGCTGTTTGTACAGATAGGAGATCACCGTAAACGGGATCCGTGTTTGCTTGGGGTCGGGCGGATGGCAAAGCGAGTCATAGTCGTTTACCAGAGTAATCACTTGGGTGAGCGGGTCAATCTGATTACCCTTTAGGCCAGCCGGATAGCCCGAACCATCAAGATACTCATGGTGCTGAGCGGCGATGGTCTTAACCTGTGCCGGAACCGAGTCGGACAGATTTAGAAACTTCTCTCCGTACTTGGTATGCATCTTTAACAGATTGCTTTCTTGCTGGGTCAGCTTACCCGTCTTGCGCAGGATAGGATCAGGGATCTGCATCTTACCCACATCATGGAATAGTCCACCAAGGCCTAGCGTTTTGATATCACGCTCAGACAGGCCGACGGCCTTGCCCAGCATCATCGCCAGAATCGAGACGTTGAGGCTGTGGTAGTAAAAGTTATCAGCTTCTTTACCATCACTCATCAGATGAAGTACTACGTTCTCGCCATTGATCATGTCGTCGGCAATGGTGGAAATCAGGGTAGTCGCGTCTTGCAGTGCGTTTAATGGTCGGCTCTTTATCTTGCTCATTACCGCGCGCACCTGCGCTACGGAGCGACCGAACTCTTTCTCGATCTTTTGAAGGTTGCGGCGGTACTGTTTAAGTTCTTCGATACGCTGGCGCTTTTCGTCCCACAGCTTGTGTTCGATCTTTGTATCTGCAGCCTCTTGCGGTGCAGGAGAGTCGCCATTAGTCGGAGGCAGCGGTGGCGAGGTGCTCTTATCAGGAACGACGATGACGTGCTTAAGCCCGAGACTGCGGATGACCGCGATTTGCTCGTTGCTCTTGATCTTAAAGCTGGTGAACATAAAGGGGTGCTCGCCCCACTTCACCGGGAGCTTCACAAACACCCCTGGCTGCAAGCGCTCAACGCTTAATTTTAACTCGGCCATACTTCCTTTTGGTGGCTGGGTAAACCCTTTGATTATGAATAAGCTACGGGTGATCTCCAAGTGATTTTTATCAGATCTAGACTTGTAGCAACAACCAACTAAAATAGACCTCTAGATGTCTAAATGGATTAGTTAGGTCAGATCATGCCAATTCGTATACCCGACCAATTGCCTGCAGCGGAAGTTCTGCGCAATGAAAATATCTTCGTCATGCCTGAGTCGCGCGCAGTTAATCAGGATATTCGCCCACTGCAGGTGGTGCTGCTCAATCTAATGCCCAAGAAGATCGAGACCGAAAACCAGCTGCTACGTTTGCTCTCTAACTCCCCCTTGCAGGTGAATGTGGAACTGCTGCGCATCGATCATCGTCCGTCTAAGAACACGCCGCAGGAGCATATCGATAGCTTTTATGCCGACTTCGAGAAGATCCGTGAGCGTAACTTCGATGGCCTGATCATCACCGGTGCGCCATTGGGGCAGGTGCCGTTTGAGGATGTGTACTATTGGGAGCAAATCAAGGAGATCATCGACTGGTCGACGACCCATGTGAACTCCACCCTGTTCTTGTGTTGGGCAGCGCAAGCCGCGCTCTACCACTTATATGGTTTGCAGCGCCAAACTCGTGAAGATAAGTTATCCGGTGTGTACTGGCATCAAACCAAGCACCGCCATAACCCGCTGGTGCGCGGATTTGATGATCGATTTCTGGCCCCGTTGTCTCGCTACGCCCACTTCGACAGCAAGCTAATCGAGCAGGAAACCGACCTGTTGGTGCTGGGCGACAGCAAACATGCCGGCAGCTACCTATTGTGCAGCGAGGACTTCCGTCAGGTGTTTATCACCGGGCACCCCGAGTATGACGCCTGCACCCTACACAACGAATATCAGCGGGACTTGGCGGAAGGAATGGAGCCCCAGCTACCGAGTAACTACTATCCTGACGACGATATCGAGCAGATGCCGTGTGCAACCTGGCGCAGCCATGGTCACTTACTTTATAGCAATTGGCTGAACTACTGCGTGTACCAGACCACGCCGTACGATCTGCAAAAACTGCAGCCTAAATCAGACAATATATTGAAATAATTTCATACAGGGCAGGGTTGGAGATTCCCTGAATAAGGCTATGCTAAACTGCCCGCTCGCAAGACCTAGAAGGAAATAAAGGTGTCACAGATCCAGCAACAACTCGCCGAACGCATTTTGATCATCGATGGCGGTATGGGAACGATGATCCAAGGCCACAAGCTGCAAGAGCAGGACTACCGTGGAGAACGCTTCGCCGACTGGCATTGTGACGTAAAGGGAAACAATGACCTGCTGTCGCTGACTCAGCCCGAGCTAATTAAGGATATTCATCGCGAGTATCTGCAAGCGGGTGCCGATATCATCGAGACCAACACCTTTAACGCCACCACCATTGCGATGGCCGATTACGATATGCAGGAACTCTCTGCTGAGATTAACCTACAATCGGCACGCATCGCCAAACAGGTTGCGCAGGAGCTTAGCGATGCTGAGCCCCATAAGCCACGCTATGTGGCCGGTGTGTTAGGGCCCACTAACCGCACCTGTTCCATCTCGCCCGACGTTAACGATCCTGGCTACCGGAATGTCTCCTTTAATGAGCTAGTTGAAGCCTACAAAGAGTCCACCAATGCCTTGATTGAAGGCGGTGCCGATCTGATTTTGATTGAAACCATCTTCGATACCCTCAACGCCAAAGCAGCGGTGTTTGCGGTTAAAACCGTGTTCGAGGAGATTGGCCGTGAGCTGCCCATTATGATCTCCGGCACCATTACCGACGCATCCGGCCGTACCTTGAGTGGCCAGACGACGGAAGCTTTTTACAACTCGCTGCGCCATGCTGAGCCACTGAGCATGGGCCTGAACTGTGCTCTCGGCCCCGATGAGCTGCGCCAATACGTCGAAGAGATGAGCCGTATCTCCGAGGGCTTTGTAAGCGTACACCCCAACGCCGGTCTGCCTAACGCCTTCGGTGAGTATGACTTGGGCGCGGACGAGATGGCGGCGCAAATGAAGGAGTGGGCCGAGGCTGGCTTTGTTAACCTAATTGGTGGTTGCTGTGGCACCACCCCTGCTCACATCAAAGCGATGGCCGATGCGGTGGCCGAACTGCCACCTCGCAAGTTGCCAGAGATCGAGGTCGCATGTCGCCTTTCTGGTCTTGAGCCACTCAATATTCAAGACGACACGCTGTTTGTGAATGTCGGCGAGCGTAACAACGTGACCGGCTCAGCCATCTTTAAGCGCTTGATCAAAGAAGAGAACTACGACAAAGCCATCGAGATTGCGCTGCAGCAAGTGGAGAACGGCGCTCAGATCATCGATATCAACATGGACGAGGGGATGCTCGACTCCAAGGCCGCGATGGTGCGCTTCTTGAACCTGATTGCCTCAGAGCCGGATATCGCCAAGGTGCCGGTGATGATCGATTCTTCCAAGTGGGACATCCTGGAAGCCGGTCTGCAATGTGTGCAGGGTAAGCCCATCGTTAACTCTATCTCGATGAAAGAGGGCGTTGAGCCGTTTATCCAGCAAGCTAAGTTGCTACGTCGCTACGGCGCTGCGGTGATCGTGATGGCCTTCGACGAGGTGGGTCAGGCCGATACCCGCGAGCGTAAATTCGAGATCTGTAGCAAATCCTACGACATCTTGGTCAATCAAGTGGGCTTCCCACCGGAAGACATTATCTTCGACCCGAACATCTTTGCGGTCGCCACCGGGATTGATGAGCACAACAACTACGCCGTCGACTTTATCGAGGCGGTGAAAGACATCAAAGACAACCTGCCCCATGCGATGATCTCCGGCGGTGTGTCTAACGTGAGCTTCTCGTTCCGTGGTAACAACCCAGTGCGTGAAGCCATTCACGCGGTATTCCTCTACCACGCCATTAAAAATGGCATGGATATGGGGATCGTGAATGCCGGGCAGCTGGCGATCTACGAAGATATCCCGAGCGATCTCAAAGAAAAAGTGGAAGCGGTGGTGCTCAACAGCCACGCCGATGCCACCGATGATCTGTTGGCTATCGCTGAAGACTACCGTGGCGACGGTAAGGCTCAAGAAAACACCCAAGACCTAGAGTGGCGCAGCTGGCCGGTGGCCAAACGACTGGAGCACGCCCTGGTTAAAGGTATTACCGAGTTTATCGAGGATGATACCGAGCTGGCCCGTCAAGAAGCCGACCGTCCGCTACACGTGATTGAAGGCCCGTTGATGGACGGCATGAACGTGGTCGGTGACTTGTTCGGCGACGGTAAGATGTTCCTGCCGCAGGTGGTCAAATCGGCGAGGGTAATGAAGCGCGCGGTGGCCTATCTGCAGCCTTACATCGAAGAAGAGAAAGACGCCGACCAAAAATCCAACGGCAAGATCGTGATGGCAACCGTGAAAGGTGATGTGCACGATATCGGCAAGAACATCGTGGGCGTGGTGCTGCAGTGTAACAACTTCGAAGTGATCGATTTGGGCGTGATGGTGCCCTGCGATCAGATCCTCAAGGTCGCCAAGGAAGAAGGCGCCGACATGATTGGTCTGTCGGGCCTGATTACGCCCTCGCTCGATGAAATGGTCCACGTGGCCAAAGAGATGCAGCGTTTGGAGATGGACCTGCCACTGCTAATCGGCGGTGCCACCACCTCTAAAGCGCACACTGCGGTGAAGATCGAGCAAAATTATCAAGAGCCGGTGGTCTACGTGCCGAATGCATCGCGGGCGGTAGGTGTCTGCCAAAGCCTGCTGTCTAAAGAGCTCAAGCCCGCCTTTGTTGAAAAGCTGCAGAAAGACTATGACATCGTGCGTGAGCAACATGCCCGTAAGCGCCCGCGCTCAGCACCCGTTAACTTGGAGCAGGCGCGCGCCAATGCCTTTGCCACCGACTGGCAGAGCTACCAGCCGCCGGTACCCAAGCAGCTTGGCGTGATCCAGTTCGACGACGTGGCGATCGAAGAGATCGAACCTTACATCGATTGGACCCCATTCTTTATGACCTGGTCGCTGGCCGGTAAGTACCCGCGCATCTTGGAAGATAAGGTGGTGGGTGAAGAGGCCAAGCGCCTATTTGCCGATGCTAAAGCGATGCTCGATAGCCTCAAGCAGAGCAAGAAGATCAAGGTATCCGGCGTCTGCGGCCTGTTCCCAGCCAATAGCGTGGGCGACGATATCCAGATCTATCAGGACGAGTCACGCGAGCAGGTCATTCAAACCAGCTGCCAGCTTCGCCAGCAAACCGAGAAAACCAAAGGCGCCAACTACTGCTTGGCGGACTTTGTTGCACCAAAAGACAGTGGCGTGGCCGATTACATCGGCGCCTTTGCAGTCACCGGCGGCATCGGCGAAGACGAGATAGCCACGGCCTTTAAAGAAGCGGGCGACGATTACAATGCCATCATGGTGCAGGCGGTGGCCGATCGCCTGGCCGAGGGCTTTGCCGAGTATCTGCATGCGCAGGTGCGCAAGCGGTTCTGGGGTTACGCCGCAGATGAAAAGCTAAACAACGACGAGCTGATCCGCGAGAAGTACCAAGGGATCCGCCCGGCACCGGGTTATCCTGCCTGTCCAGAGCACACCGAGAAAGGCGTTATCTGGGAGCTGCTGGATGTGGAAGCGCGCATCGGTATGCAGCTTACTTCAAGCTACGCGATGTGGCCGGGTGCGGCGGTATCGGGCTGGTACTTCTCCCACCCTGAGAGTCGCTACTTTGCGGTTGCCACCATCCAACATGACCAACTGGAAGATTATGCTGTGCGCAAGGGCATGACCTTGAGCGAGGCCGAGCGCTGGCTGGCGCCTAACTTAAACTAGCCTAAGCGCTTGTATTCTAATTGGTAAAAAAAGGGGAGCCGAGCTCCCCTTGCTTTTGCCCTATCTGCTTGAGATTCAACCGCTTTGGGCCTATAATCGCGGCGTTTTATTCTTAGGAAACAATAATGGACCCGGACAGTAGAAACTTTCTTAGTCTCCTTCTTATCTCACTATTTTAATCTCGCGGGTCGTCCAAACTGAGTGTTGACGTTTCCGTGTAGGAGGGTCAATGCTGACACTAGCTGAAAAACTAGAAAAGGGCTTGGTCACGCTCGACAAAGTCGAAGTGCGCGCCACGCTCGAAGATAATCACCATGCCGACGTAGGCAGCACCATTGCCGACTTCGCGGCAAAAGAAGCCCAGCAGCTGCTTGCCTTATTCTCCCTTAATGATCGCGCCGAGCTTTTCGCCTACCTTCCGCCCTATATGCAAGCCGATGTGGCGGCACTGATGTCGCGCACCAAGCTGGCTGCTTTGTTCTCTCGAATGGATGCGGATGAACGCGCCGATTTATACAACGATCTCGATGAAAGCCATCGGGCGATGATCCTGCCGGGCCTTGCCCAGGCTGAGCGTGAAGATCTGCGCCGCTTGGCCAGCTACCCAGAAGGCTCTGCCGGGTCGATTATGACCTCGGACTACGCCACCATTAAGGCCCACTGGCTAGTTAGCCGCGCCATCAAGCAACTGCGTTTGGAAGCGCCGGACAAAGAGACCATCTACCAAACCTATGTGATCGATCCGCAGCGCAAGCTATTGGGTACCGTGTCGCTACGGGAGTTGATCCTGGCCTCGCCGGATGCGCTGATCGCCGACATCATGCGAACCGAAGTGGTATCGGTCCACGTTGACGAAAGCCAGGAGCATGCTGCCGAGCAGATCCGTCACTATGACTTGCTGGCGATGCCGGTGACCGACGAGCAAGACAGCTTAGTAGGTATCATTACCTACGATGATGCGATGGACGCCGTGGTTGAAGAGGCCACCGAGGATGCCCAGAAGAGTGCATCGGTAGGGGTGTTGGAAGAGACGGTGGACCGAGTGAGCCTGCGCGAGCTTTATCGCAAACGGATCTTCTGGCTGATACTGCTGGTATTTGGCGCGATGTTCTCAGGCGCCGGTATTGCCCACTACGAAGACACCATTTCGACCCACGTAGCCCTAGTCTTCTTCCTGCCTCTGTTGATTGGTAGCGGCGGTAACGCCGGCTCTCAGGCGGCGGCACTGATGGTGCGCGCGCTGGCCACCGGCGAGGTGGACAAAAGTGACTGGGCCAAGCTGTTTTCCCGGGAAATGCTGGTAGGCGCTGCGCTTGGTGGCACCATGGCGATTGCGGTGTTTGGTCTGGCGGTGTTCCGCGGCGGTTTTGAGGTTGGCCTGATTGTCGCCATCTCGATGATCGTGATCGTGTTGGCCAGCTCGCTGATTGGCCTGAGCCTACCGTTCATCCTCAACAAGTTCAAGATGGACCCCGCCACCGCCTCGGGGCCGCTGGTTGCAACCATTGCCGACGTGGCAGGTGTCTTGATCTACTTCGGATTAGCGAGCTCGATTCTAACTCTCTAGAGCGTTTATTCTTTGCTTTTCTTGGCTGGGGTAGGGCGTAACAGCTTTACCCCTTCGCGGATAATCATCAAGCCAATAGCTACCAGCTTGAGGCAAGCATAAAGAAATACTAGCAGCACGATGACCTTAACAAAGGTCTGAAATATCTCGAAAAACTCTTCGCCAGCGGAGGCCTGCAGCGCCTCGGTATCGGCCAGTAGCCAGGCGACAAAATCACCCATAAACGGCGCTTCGCTGGGTAAGCTAAGGATCCCCAAGGCGTGGGGGAGTACCAAGGCGATGACACCAATGCCGACCACGATCAGCACTAACGACAGAGCTAAAATCCCAAGGTGTGGCTTTTGCTGTTCCATAATCCTTCCTGAAGCAATAATGAGAGAAGCCCGCAGCATGTGTACGGGCTTGCATCGGTATACCCGAACCTCCTCAAGATGCAGGATTCAGAGTAACTCAATGTTCATAGGACGAGGCGAAAACACGCGGGAATGATGACTCATTTCGAGTGTTTTCAACGAAGAACTATGGACATTGAGTTCCTCCCAAAGGGCGAGCTTTCCAGTCCCTCATACTGCGTTACTGCTGCTTGATTTAGACCACTAGATCGGCGCAGCAGTGCCTTGCCTGAGGGACTGGAAATCTCGCTGAACAAGCATCTTGAGGAGGTTCGGGTATATTAGCCTATTTAGTCGGCGAATTGGGCAGAAAATTGCTGGTTGAGGGCATCAATTTCCTCTTCTAATTCAAACCACTGGCCTTCTGCTTGTTCGAGTTTCTGCTTAGCTTCGCGCTGGCGCTCGAGACTTTCCTGCAACTGCGCCTTGTTTTTCGCCTCGTAGAGGCTGCTGTCCGCCAACTGCTGCTCCACCTCTTCCAGCGCAGTTTGCCAGCGTTCCATCTCTGCTTCGGCCTTATTAAGCTGTTTGCGCAAAGGGGCAAGTGTTTGGCGGTGCTCAGCCTCGAGGCGTTTTAACTCTTTGCGGGATGGGGCCTCGCTGGCGGTTTTGCTCTCGCTAGCGCTTTTGGCGCTATTCGCTTGCGCTTGGCTTAACCAGCGCTGGTAGTCATCCAGATCGCCATTGAAGGGGCTGAGTTGCCCGTCGCTCACCAGATAAAACTCGTCAGTGGTGGCGCGCAGCAGAGCCCGGTCGTGGCTGACCACCACCATCGCGCCTTCAAAGTTTTGCAGGGCCATGGTCAGAGCATGGCGCATGTCCAGATCCAGGTGGTTGGTGGGCTCATCGAGCAGCAACAGGTTGGGCTTTTGCCAGGTAATCAGCGCCAATACCAAGCGGGCTTTCTCGCCGCCGCTAAACGGTGCCACCTTATCCAGCGCTTTGTCGCCATGAAAGCCAAAGCTGCCTAAGTAGTTGCGCAGCTCTTGCTCGGTGTTGTCGGGGGCTAGTCGCTGTAGGTGCTGCAGTGGGCTGTCATCGAGGCGCAGGGTCTCCAGCTGGTGCTGGGCGAAGTAGCCGACTTGCGCCTTGGGATTGATATCCAGCTCACCGCCTTGCGGCGCTAGGTCTTTGGAGAGCAGCTTGATAAAGGTCGACTTACCTGCGCCATTGCGGCCCAGCAGGCCGATGCGGCTGCCCGGCACCAAGTTAAACTGCAGCTTGCTTAAGATCTGCTTATCGCCATACCCGGCGGTCACCTCATCCATGGTTAGCAGCGGCAAGGGCAGACTGTCGGGCTCGCGAAAGCTAAAGCTGAACTGGGAGTCGACGTGGGCTTCACCGATCAGCGTCATCTTCTCCAGCGCTTTTAAGCGGCTTTGTGCTTGCTTGGCCTTGCTGGCCTTATAGCGGAAGCGGTCGACGAACTTTTGCATATGCGCCCGCTCACGTACCTGCTTCTCGTGCAGGGCTTGTTGTTGGGCCAGCTTCTCGGCGCGCTGTTTCTCAAAGTCGCTGTAGTTGCCGGTGTAATCGTTCAGTGTGGCCTGCTCGATATGCACGATCCGGCCAACGATGTTGTCGAGGAAGTCGCGGTCGTGGGAGATCAGCACCAAGGTGCCGGGGTAGCGGCGCAGCCACTGCTCCAGCCACACCACGGTGTCTAAGTCCAAGTGGTTGGTCGGTTCATCGAGTAGCAGCAGATCGGAGCGGCACAGCAGCGCTTGCGCTAGATTCAGGCGCATTCGCCAACCACCCGAGAACGAGTGCACCGGGCTGGCTTGAGCAGGTTCATCAAAGCCTAAACCGGCCAGTAGTTCAGCGGCGCGTGCGCGGATTTGGTAGCCGCCAATGGCGTCCAGCTGGCCGTGCAGCAGCGCAATCGCTTCGCCTTCACCTTGCTGTTCGGCGCGCTCCAGCTTGGCTTGTAACTCGCAGTACTCAACGTCCCCCTCAATCACATAGTCGATTGCTGGAGTATCAAGGGCGGGTGTTTCCTGAGCCACGCTGGCGATCTGCCAGTTGCTGGGGAGGTAGAGCTCGCCTCCGTCCACCTGCAGTTCATTGCGTAGTAATGAGAACAGGCTGGATTTGCCACAGCCGTTCTGACCCACCAGGCCGAGCTTCTGGCCCGGATGAATGGTGAGGCTGGTTGAATCGAGCAGAACCTTGGTTCCGCGCTGCAGGGTGATACTACTGGCTGTAATCATTGGGGCTGGTGCTAAATTTTCGCTCTGTGCAATAATGGCGCAATCATACCTTAGAGGCGTAGTCCAAGGAACAAAGCTCATGCCAAAGTACCGTTTTATCGCAGGCGCGCAGTGTCCAAAATGTCAGGAGCAGGATAGTTTGCGGGTCATCACCGAAGGGGAACGGCGCTGGGTGGAATGTGTTTGCTGCGACTACCAAGACCATGAGCCGGAGGCGGCCAAGCAGGAAGAGTCGGGGATTATTGGGCGCTTTAAACCTTAACCACGTTTAGAAAAACGCCCTCAAAGGTGTACTAGTAATGCGGCGGTGGGGTCTCTTCGCTTTGTGAAGCCACCGGGCTGGAGCCGCCTTCGCGGATCTTCGCCGCCAACAGCTTGAGCTGCTGCTGCACGATATCCAGCTGCAGCTGTTGGCTCTGCAGGGCCTGATTTAGCTGCTCAATGGTATCTTCCTGGAAGGCCAGCTTGGTTTCCAGTTCTTCGATTTGACGCTGCATTTGTTCACTCATTGCTCGATTGGCCACACTTCTACAAAACCCGAGGAGCTTGCGCTCACCACCCCCTGCTTGTCAAGCAGATTGGCGCTATACACCACCGCGCTTTGCGGCCCGGCATTCTGGCTTGGCTTGACCTTCCAGTGTTGTAGTGGTTGGCCGCTGTCGACGTGCCACAGACTAAGTTTACGGGCGGCCGAACCGGTCAGTAACCACTGGCCCTCGTTAACAAAGCGAACATGAGAGAAGATATTCTGGCGGGCGGTGAATTTTAGCTTGCTGTGTTGCTCGCCTGAGGGAATACGCCACAGCTTGGCTTGATCGCCGCTGTCTGCGGTAAATGCCAGGTTACCCTCTGGTGCCAGTGCGACCATGGAGATGCGGCCTTGATGGGGAAAGCGTTGGATGATCTGCGCGCTCTGGGTATCCCACAGCAAGGCTTGGTGGTCGTTGCCGCCGGTGAGGGCAAAACGGCCATTGGCCGACATCGCCACCGCATTGATGCGTTCGCTGTGACCCTGAAACTCGAGTCGGCGGCCAGTGCGCAGGTCGAGGTGGATGACCTTGCCATCCCCCATGCCCAATAACACGTAACGCGCCCCTTTGGAGAGGGCGACATCACGAATGCTGGAGTCGCTGATCAGCCAGTAGCCGATGGGGTCGCCGCTGTTTACATCCCAGATACCGAAGGCGTCGCGGCTGGCGGCAATGGCAAAGTTATGTCCTTCGGCAAACTTGGTGATAAACACCTGATCGTCGAACTCATCGCCGAGATCCCAGCGATGGATCGGTGCTTGCTGCTCAAGGTCCCACAAGCTCAGCCCACGGCTAATATCGGAAATTAGTGCCAGTTTGCCATTGTCGGAGATATCGGCGGCATAGGCGCCGTCTTTGGCGGGCTGCCATTGCACTAGGGGTTTTTGCTCGCCGGTGCAGGCGCTAATTAGGAAAAAGCTGCACGAGATTAATAAAAAACGACTCAACAATCTCATATTCGTGAGAACTCTTGCTAGTTTGTGGTGACTAAATACGGTTAGTATAAGTCTTTCATTGTAAGTCATTCACTTACATAAGACTTGGGGTTCTCCCCAGGTTTCATCCCAAAATGGAGAAATTGAATGAAAAAGTATTTCGCGTTTTCACTATTGGCCGCATCTATTGCACTGGCGGGTTGTCAGCAGCAAGCCCAAGAAGAAGTGAAGCCGGTAAGTTTGGATACGCCTGAGCAGCAACAAGCCTATGCTATTGGTGCTTCAGTTTCCCGTTACATCGGTCGCTCTCTGGAACAGCAACAAGAACTTGGCCTGGAGTTAGATAACGCGTTGGTACTACGCGGTATGCAAGATGGTTTGGATGGCGAAGTTGCAATGTCTGAACAAGAGATGCAAGAAGCGCTACAAGCTCTGGACGCAACCCTGGCAGGTTTGGCTCAAGAGAAAGCGGCTGAAGAAGCAGCTGCAATGCTTGCCGAGAACGAGAAGTTCCTTACTGAAAACGCCGAGCGTGAAGAAGTGAGCGTGACCGAGTCTGGCCTGCAATACGAAGTACTGACCGCCGCCAAGGGCGATAAGCCAGCGGCAGAAGACATGGTGACCGTACACTACGTGGGCAGCCTGCTAGATGGCACCGAATTTGATAGCTCAATCGCCCGTGGCGAACCTACCAGCTTCCCGCTGAACCGCGTAATCCCTGGTTGGACCGAAGGCGTACAGCTGATGTCTGTGGGCTCTAAGTACAAGTTCTACATCCCGTCTGAGCTGGGTTACGGTGAGATGGGTGCAGGTTCTATCCCACCAAACTCGGTATTGGTATTCGAAGTAGAACTGCTTGAGTTCGAAAAAGCCGAAGCGGTTGCCGAAACTCAGCCTGAGTAAGCGGATCTCGCAACAAAAAAGCGATGCCTTGGCATCGCTTTTTTTATGGGTGAAAACTGCTTATTCGCTAGTTTGTTGGGCCTGCTGGTAGAGGGCGTCGAGTAGCTTGTCTTCGATGGCGAAGCGCTCTTCCATGGTTTGTCCGAGCGCCGACAGGTCTCGGTCCAGGTTGGCTAGCTCTAGCTCTTGGTCATCCACCTCGGCATAGCGGTCATTGAAGGCTAGCGCAGTATCGGTGGTGGCAGTGATTTTTGAGATTAAGGCTTCGCTACTACCCGCTTCGCAACGCTCGGCGATCTGGTCATAGACCTCAAAATGGCCGGTTGAGGCGTAATCAACCAGTTGCTCACAAAAACTGACTATTTTGTCATTTTCTGGAAGGCCACGGTCCGCCGACTCATAAGGCGGTAATCCGGCAATCTCGCAGTAAGAGATAAGTAGTGTCTTGCGGGCTTCTAACCAGTTATCAATTGCTTGACTGGCCCCGCCCCATTTGGCTTTGGCTTGCTCTAATCGGGTTAACATAAGCGGCATCCTCAACCGTCTTCTTTACCTCTAATAAGTAAATAAAAAGCGCACAGGGGTCAACTGCTATTTGGTCTAATTTCCCGATAACTTTGAGTTTAAGCGCTTTCTGCGGCGCTTTGAGGCTAACTCGATATGATGTCAATAGTTGCACTCTTGTTACCTATCACGCATCCTGTGTTGCAGGTGGCGACCCAGATTGTTAAGGGAGGTTCAGCTTTGGGATTCGGTTGGTGGTTTTTTACCTGTGGTGACAAGGTGTTAGTGATTCCACAAGGGCAAGGCCTGCCCTTTGGTGAGGTGCACGAGCTACCATTTCCAGCGTTGGATTTCGATACTGCAGAAGAGTTTGCCGAGTATCAAGGCGAGCCCTGCCGGCGGATGGAACTGGCTGAGCCCATCGATATGGGGATCGGCGAGTGGCTAACACTGCGTGAGTCGATGTTCCGTTTGGAACCGGGTCTGTTTGACTTGGTTGGACGGGCCCAGCAGATTGAGCTGTTTCTGAATACTCACCGCTTTTGCGGGCGTTGCGCCGAGCCCATGCAGCGGGTCGATTGGGAGCTGGCGGTGGCCTGCCCAGAGTGTGGTTTTCGTGCCTACCCGCGGATCTCCCCCAGCATCATCGTGCTGGTCACCAAAGGTGATGAGGTACTGCTAGCCAGCCATCGTCGCCATAAACACGGCTTCTATACCGCGGTGGCAGGCTTTGTCGAAGCCGGTGAGACCTTAGAAAATGCAGTGGTGCGTGAGGTGGGAGAAGAGACCGGGATCCGCTGCCACAAGCTGCGGTATTGGAAGAGCCAGCCTTGGGCCTTTCCCCATTCGTTGATGGCGGCGTATTTTGCTGAGTATCAGGACGGGGATATTCAGGCCGACCGTCGCGAGCTATTAGATGCGCGTTGGTTTAAGCGCGATAAGCTGCCGGACTTGCCACCCCATGGCACCATTGCCCGGGCCATGATTGAGCGCTGGCGAGAGGGCAAATAAAAAGGCCCGTCGGTAAACCGGCGGGCCAGAAACAGATTGGGCTCTTATTACTGCCTTCTTGTAAAGCGGGCGGAGAGCGCTGGAATTTGTATCAAATGCGCCAAGGGGCAGCAAACACTTGCTTTCTCTGGGGGCAAAATTTGTGACTGGCTTCTAAGTTAGTCGTAACGATAGACGATTTACTGCTCAAAAGGGCGGTAAGAGGAATAGGAATCAAGGAATTCATGACTGAGCTGAAAAACGACAGCTATCTTCGCGCGCTACTTAAGCAGCCCGTTGACTACACCCCAGTGTGGATGATGCGTCAAGCCGGGCGCTACCTTCCGGAGTACCGTGAGGTGCGCTCTCAAGCGGGCGACTTTATGAGTCTTTGCCGCAATCCCGAGCTGGCTTGTGAGGTGACGCTACAGCCACTGCGCCGTTTTCCGCTAGATGCTGCAATCCTGTTCTCCGATATTCTGACCATTCCTGATGCAATGGGCTTGGGTCTGTACTTTTCTGCTGGCGAAGGGCCACGTTTTGAGCGCCCCATCGAGAGTGCCAAGCAGGTTGAGCAGCTGCCGATCCCCGATCCCGAAGGCGAGCTGGGCTATGTGATGGACGCGGTGCGCACCATTCGCCGCGAGTTAAAAGGCGAGGTGCCGCTGATTGGCTTTTCTGGTAGCCCGTGGACACTGGCTACCTATATGGTCGAGGGCGGAACGACCAAGTCATTTTCCAAGATCAAGGCGATGGCCTTTTCCCAGCCACAGGTGATGCATCAGCTGCTGGATAAACTGGCCGACTCGGTCACCAGTTACCTGAATGCCCAGGTTGCCGCTGGGGCGCAATCGTTGATGATCTTCGATACCTGGGGCGGAGTGCTAAGCGAGCGCGACTATCTCGAGTTCTCGCTGCGCTATATGCAGAAAATCGTATCGGGCCTGACCCGCGAAGCCGATGGCCGGCGGGTACCAGTGACGCTGTTTACCAAGAACGGCGGCCAGTGGTTGGAGCATATCGCGGCGACCGGCTGTGATGCGCTGGGACTGGATTGGACCACTAACCTTGATGATGCCCGTCGTCGGGTCGGCGATAAGGTGGCGCTGCAGGGCAATATGGACCCGAGCATGCTGTATGCACCGATCCCACGGATCGAGCAGGAAGTGGACGCCCTGCTGGCGAAATATGGCGAAGGCAGCGGCCATGTGTTTAATCTGGGTCACGGTATCCACCCGGATGTGAACCCAGAGCACGCCGGAGCTTTTATTGAGTCAGTGCACATTTTGAGCAAAAAATATCACAAATAGTTGTTGATCTGGTTTAAGGTATGGCATAAAACTAGGAAGCCGGAATTATATCTGGCTTCCTATCGGTATTTCTCTTTACGGATGAAGTGTTAGGCAGTAGCCGTAACAGAGGAGACTTAAACCATGTTCAGCCACCTTCAATGGGGCGTAATCGCAGTGCTGTTAGTCTTAGCCATTGCAACCAGTAAGATCCGCGAATTCGGCGAGGCCGATGACCGTGGCTTCCTTCGTCAGTCCATTAGTACCTATCAGTCGAGCTCCTAGTTCTGATGCTAGTCATTGCTATCTACTTGTTGGCCGGTGCCATATCCGGGTTTCTCTCTGGCCTATTTGGCGTGGGCGGCGGCTTGGTGCTGATCCCAGTGTTCCTGGCCAGTTTTGAGGTACTCGGCGTTGCGCCGAGCGTGCATATGCACCTGGCCTTAGGCACCTCCTTATCGGCGATCGTGTTTAACTCCGCCAGCGCCAGTTGGCGCCATTGGCAGCTTGGTAATCTGGATATCGGCACAGTACTGCGGCTATTAGTGGGTATCCTGCTCGGTACCATACTGGGTGGCTCGGTGGCTGCAGCGATGGACAGTGAGCTACTACGACGCGTCTTCAGTGGCTTTATTTTGGTGATTGCCGTGTATATGGCCAGTGGCTGGAAGCCCGGAAGTGGCAACTGGCAACCGGGCAAGCTTGCTCTGACTTCGGCTGGCTGCGGTATTGGCTTTATGTCGGCGCTGTTCGGGGTCGGTGGTGGCACCCTTACCGTACCGCTGATGACCATTATGGGGCGCACCCCACAACGGGCGGTGGCTATCTCATCGGGCTGTGGCGTGCCGATTGGACTGATTGGCGCGCTCACCTATGTGGCGCATGGCTGGGATAACCCGCAACTCCCCGCTGGCAGCCTGGGTTATGTTTATCTACCGGCACTCGCTGGCATCGTGTTGGCGAGCTGGTGGTTTACCGGGTTTGGGGCGAATTTGGCGAATCGTATCCCGCCACGTCGCCTTCGCATCGGCTTTTCGATATTCTTGCTGGTAATGTTTTTGAACATGCTGCGAGGATAGCAATGCGATTAATACGACAGCGAGCGTTAGTCTGTAGCTTATTGACCTTCACCTTGCTGGCTTGCCAAAATACCCAGCCGGATGCCGAGGTGCGCAACGGCTACCCTGAAGTGGCAGGCTTGGGCGAGTCGCTGGTGGCCGCTAAGCTGGCCTTGTACAGTGAGCAGCCTGACTACGATTACAGCGAGTTGATTGAGTATGGCCTGGACACTCGCTATGGGGTGTTTGTCAGGGCCTGGCTGGATCACGAGTTACTGATGATTGCCCAATACCAGCAACTGCGGGATGCGCCTGAGCTGGAGGCTAGAGAGCGCCAGCTACGCACACTCAAACGCGCCATCGATCTGGAATAACACTACAAGAAATTATTAAGGAAGTTGCATGTCTCTTTGGTTAGGAATGCTGATTCTTACCGTGAACTTTATCGCGATCTACAAAACCCTGCGCAGCAGCGCCGAGATTGGCCGTAAGTACCTGTGGGTGTTTTTGATCTGCTTATTGCCGCTGCTAGGCGCGCTGCTGTGGCTGTTTAAAGGGCCGAAAGTTTAATCGTTAATAACTCAATAGACGGGTTTCAGGAGCAAGCTCTGAAACTCAGTGAAATTAGCTGGTATCAACCAAACATTATGCTAAGTTTACTGGAAGGCTGAACTGAGCCGGGCCGATAGGCGGCCCTGTTGGCAGTCCACTGTGGCTGAGTTAGGCCGACCGAACACAAGGATGTGAAATGAAAGTAACCATGCTGTATTACGATGAGCAAAACCCATTACTGCTGCAACAGCAGGTACTGTCGGGCTTGAAGATGAGCGAACAGGGACGGGTTATCATTCCGGTTGGTGAAAAGCTCGGCAAAATCATCATCGCCATATTGGAAGGCGAAGTGCGGGTGCTCAACTCGCTAGGCGATCGGGCGTTCAATGCCTTCGACTTAGATGACCAAGTTTCTTACCAAGACCCCACCTGATCAATACCCCCGGTCAAACTCCACCACATGCTCCAATGCTTCATTTGTTAAGTAACGCTGAAGGTTGCGCTGAAATAGCCCTGCGATATCGGCTACCCGGCTAGGGGCGGCAATATGCGGGGTAATGGTGATGTTTTCCTGCGTCCACAGCGGGGAGTCTTCCGCTAACGGTTCATGTTCAAACACATCCAAGGTTAGCCGCGCTTGCGGGTTGGCTTTTGCAAAGTTGAGCATGGCTTGCTGCTCAACCGTTGCGCCGCGCCCGACGTTAAAAAACCAAGCATGCTTGGGTAGCGCATCAAACACGCGCTGGTCGATCAACTTGTCAGTGTGTTGGGTGTGAGGCAGCACCGCGACTACGATGTCGGCCTTAGCCAGCTGTTCGAGCTGGTCTTCAAAACGAAATACCTGTTCAAAGTGAGGGCGCGCGCTGCCACTGGCACTAAGCGCAAAGCTGCGCATACCAAAATGCCGCGCAGTGCCCGCCAGATGCTGAGCGATACTACCGCTGCCGAGGGTAAACAGCGTCAGTCCTTGCAGGCTGCGCCCGCCTAGTGGTTGCCACTTCGCTTGCCGCTGGGCCGCTGCGTAGTGATGATGCTGCTGAAAATGGGCGAGTAGGTGGGAGAACACATACTCGCTCATCAGTGGGCCAAAACTGCCACGGCTGTTGGTCAGCTGGTAGTGGCGGGGGAGCGAAGGGGCCAATAGCGCATCGACGCCGGCGAAGGTGGAGTGGCACCACCGCAGCTTGGGCATCTTGGCGACCAGTTGAGCAGCATCTTGCGGAGCGGCCAGTAAAACCTCGGCGTTCACCCCCTCCAATGAGAGTTGCTCGGGCGACAGAGCAAGCTGCCACTGTAGTGTGGGGAAATGCGGCGCCAGATGCTGGTGATAATCTGCGGCAAACTCGCTTACAATAGCCACCTTGCACATATTTGGTTCTCCCTCTTCTCCCTGTCCGCTGGTTGAACAGGATATTACGGTCTAGTCTTGATGCTGTCGAGAGCCCCCCACGATACACCCTTGGAGTTACTATGCTTGACGACACGTTCCTTGAACGCCTCTCTCAACTCAGCAAACGGCAGCAGAGTTTGTTTTGTGTTGCTATCTTGCAGCGGATGAGTCCGAACTACCTATTGTTCTGCGAATCTACCGAGTTTGCTGGCGCTGAAGGCTTTGATAAGTACCTGCGTCTGTTTTGGGAAGCCTTGCTCTACCCGAAAACCAAGTTCAATGCGCCGGTTCACCAAGAGCGTTTTCAGGAGCTGATCCCCGATCCTGAGCAGTTCGACAGCTATGGTGTTTACCCTGCGTTGGATTGCTGTGTGGTGGCCGAGTGTCTGTTTGCCAGCTTATCGGAAGCCACCGGTGAGGAAGCGGAGCAGGCAAGCCAAACCTCGATGGGGGCAGTATTGGGCTTTCTGTCGCTGCTGCGCGAGGAACAGGATGAGAGCAAATTACTCGACGAAGAACTGGTGCTGGAAGAGCAGGCTTTTCAGCGTCAATTACTGGATGATCTAGAGCTCCTAGTTGATAATTTGGATAACTTAAAGGAATTGCGGAATTTTGCTCTCAATCAAGGCGTTAGCAACCTTGGTATCAGCCTTGATTAGTCGGGCTTAACGATATGCGGCCAATTTGTGACTTTTCGCCCATAAATTGGTTAAAGCCGCGCCAAATAAGGGCTCAAGGCCAAAAAATACTTTGCGCCGCTATTTTTTTTCTCTTAAAGTGGATGCGGCTAATTTAATACTGACATAAAGGATTTATTACTTATGAACAAAACTGAGCTGATTGACGCTATTGCTGAGAAGGCTGACCTTTCTAAAGCACAAGCTAAAGCCGCCCTTGAAACGACTCTGACTGCTATCAGTGATGCACTTAAAGAAGGCGATCAAGTTCAGCTAATTGGTTTCGGTACTTTTAAAGTTAACCACCGTGCAGCTCGCACTGGCCGTAACCCACAAACTGGCGCAGAAATTCAAATCGCTGCTGCCAACGTACCAGCTTTCGTAGCCGGTAAAGCGCTTAAAGACGCTGTAAAATAATCTCGCCAGGCCCTCGTAATGAGGGCCTTTCAATACCCTCTCCCTAAAAACAAGGATTCCCGTGCGCCGGGTTGTTGTTAGTTGGTCGTCTGGAAAAGACGCCACCCTTACCTTATTGCGCCTATTAGAGCGCGACGATATTCACGTTGTTGGCCTATTCACTACCCATGTTGATCGTTATGTGCCGTTTCAGGGTACTCCGATTGAAGTGGCTGAGTTACAGGCGAAACGCTGTGGTTTGCCACTGATTACGATCGCCCTTCCCGAGGTGTTTCCTGCCAATGAGGTCTACCAACGCTTGGTGGTGGAAGGTCTGGCAAATAGCGGCATCGAGTTCGATAGCCTCGCCTTTGGCGATATCTACTGTAACGGCATCGCCGAGTACCGCCAAGCCTATGTAGAGGCAGCCGGATGGCAGTGTTTGTTTCCCTTGTTAGCGGAGTCCAGTGAGTCGCTGGCCAATGATTTGCTAGCGCGTGGCGTCGATACCGTGCTGATGTGCGTCGACAGTGAGCGCTTAGGGGATGAGTTCCTCGGCCGCTACTACAGCAAGGCCTTGCTCGAGGCGCTGCCTAAAGGCGTGGACTTGTGCGGTGAGGAAGGTGAGTTTCACTCTCTGGTGCTGAATGCGCCTTGCTTTGACCGGGCGATTGCGATCGAATTAGCCGATATTGATACACAAGGACGATTTCATATGCAGCGTTACCGGGTGGTGGAGAATGACTAAGGCTTTACTGGTGGTGGCTCATGGCAGCCGCAGAGCGCAGTCAAATCAAGAGGTGCTGGGGCTGGCAGAGTCTCTGGCGCAGCAGCTAAAACAGCAGAGCAGTGATGTGGCTCTCGTTGAAGCCGCGTTTCTGGAGCTGGCGGAGCCGCTGGTACCCAGCGCAATAGAGAAGCTGTATGCCCAAGGCTGTCGCGAGTTGGTGTTCTATCCACATTTCCTTGCGGCCGGTACCCACGTGGTCAACGATCTGCCGTGCTTAACCGAGCAGGCTAAGCTGCGTTTTCCAGACCTTGAGGTTCACAGCGTTAGCCACTTGGGTGGCATGCCGGGTTTGGCGGGGTTTATTGCGGGTCAGCTATAGCCAACCCGCTCGCAAATAATTGGCTAGGCCGATATCGCCAGTACGTGTTGAGCCTGGTTCACCGCACTGATGCAGGCGCGCAGGCTGGCGCTGAGGATGTCGGTATCGATGGCCACACCCAGATAGCGCTTGCCTTCTATTCTCGCCTCGATGTAACACACCGCCAGCGCTTTTACGCCGCGGCTTAGCGCATGTTCGCGGTAATCGGTAATCTCAATCTCCCAGCCCAACTGCAGACGTAGCCCTTGATGCAAGGCATCCAGTGCCCCTTCGCCTTGGCCATGCACCAGGGTTTGCTGCCCGGCTTCTTTGATCACCGCTTTAAGCTGGTGCTGGTCGTCGCGCTGCACCACATCGAACTGCTCCAAGCTGTAGTGGCCCGCTTGCAGGTAGTGTTTGCGGAACAGCTGCCAGATCCGCTCGGAGTTGATCTCCTCGCCACTGTCTTCGGCATCAGCCTGCACCTGTTGGCTGAATTCGATCAGTGCCCAACGCGGCAGCTTGATGCCGTAGTCGCGCTCTAAGATATAGGCAACACCACCCTTACCACTCTGGCTGTTGATGCGGATTACCTCTTGGTAATCGCGCCCCAGATCAGTTGGGTCGATGGGCAGGTAGGCCACATCCCAATGGGCATCGCTGCTTTGCTGATCGAGACATTTCTTGATGGCGTCCTGATGGCTGCCAGAGAAAGCAGTGAACACCAGCTCGCCCACGTAAGGGTGGCGAGGGTGAACCTTCAGCTGGGTGCAATCTTCTACCACCTGAACAATCTCATCCACGTTGGCTAACTCAAGCTGCGGGTCGATGCCCTGGCTGTACAAGTTCATCGCCATAGTGACGATGTCCATGTTGCCGGTACGCTCGCCGTTACCCAGCAAGGTGCCTTCTACCCGGTCAGCACCGGCTAACAGCCCCAACTCGGCGGCGGCAATGCCACAGCCCCGGTCGTTATGGGTGTGCTGGCTGATAACCACTTGCTCGCGTTGAGCGATGTGCTGGCAGAACCATTCAATCTGATCGGCGTAGACGTTGGGCGTCGACATCTCCACGGTCGCGGGCAGGTTCAAAATGGTCGGATGGGCCGACAGGCCTTGCCACTCAGCCACTACCGCATTACAGATGGCTACTGCAAACTCTAACTCAGTGCCGGTAAAGCTCTCGGGCGAATACTGGAACTGCCAATCGGTATCGGGGTTGGCCTCGGCGTGCTGCTTGATCCAACGCGCGCCTTGTAGGGCGATGTCGATGATCCCGTCTTGGTCTAAGCCGAACACCTTGTTGCGCTGCACCGGCGAGGTAGAGTTATACAGGTGGACGATCGCCTGCTTGCAGCCCTTGAGTGACTCAAAGGTTTTGTCGATCAAGGCTTCACGCGCCTGCACCAGCACTTGAATGGTGACATCTTCGGGGATCTGCTGCTCTTCAATCAACCAGCGAACAAAGTCGTAGTCCGGCTTGGAAGCGGCTGGAAAACCGACTTCAATCTCTTTAAAGCCCAGTTTAACCAACAGCTTAAACAGTCGTTGTTTTTGCTCCACAGACATCGGTTCGATCAGTGCCTGGTTGCCATCGCGAAGATCAACGCTACACCAGCGCGGTGCTTGCTCGATTTGCTTTTCCGGCCAAGTCCGCTGAGCGATCTGCACCTGAGGAAAAGGGCGATATTTGCCGTGGTTGAACTGTGACATGGAGCGTTCCCTATATTTCAACGTCGTTTAGTAGTGATGATTGAAATTATAAGAAGCAAGAAGGGGCTATTGTGTGCAAAGATAGCGCATATGCCGATTATATGTGCAATAACTCTCTCGCTATCGCCACTAATCGAGCAATTGTTGCGTTGCTATAAAAAAGCCAGGCGCTATGGCCTGGCTATTGGGCGGTGGCTGCGGCTTAGAAGCGGAAGCGAGCACCCAGATAAACGCGGTTGTCGAACTTAAGATGATCGGCGCGCTCGTAGTTGAAGCGGCTTAGCTTGTAACCGGTGTACAGGTCCAGGTTGTCCATCATCGCGTAAGAGGCTTTTACGTCCCAATCGTAGTAGCTGTCGATGCTGCTGCTTAGCAACACTGACGGTGCGTAGTGCGCGCTGGTGGCAACGCTTACTTTCGGTGCGATGAAGGTTGAGTAGTTCACACCAAAGGCTGCGCCATTGGCGTTGTCGCCGTGCCGGGCATCCAGACCAACGTACTTCATGCCCACACCAAAGTTGTGCTGATCTACGGTTTTGATCGCGCGTAGCCCGGCATTGATTAGGTTGCCGTGACGTTCGTTGTAGGTGTAATCAGCGAAAAACTGCGCGTTAGGCCCAAGCTGAGCCACAAGACCGGTAGCAACCGAGCGGTTGTTCAACTCAAGGCTAAGTTGTGAAGCATTCGCCGCGCCAGACAGAGCAACGGCGCCGGCGATCATCAGAGCGCGTTTAAACATGGGTACCTCTAAATAATTATATGGGGTTATCGATTTATCGCAGCATAACAAGCCGCTAAATCGTTAGATTTGGGGATAATAACCTAACAATGGGGGATCGGGCAATAATTGCCCAGTTTCATCTCGCGGCAGTGAAGCGATCGCAGTGGATGCGATTCATAGCAGCTCCTGCCAAGAAGCATTGCTTTCGCATCTTTTGCACGAAGCTGTCGGCGCCGCAGATAAACAGCTCCTTAGATGCCAGGTCGTTGAGCTGTTGCGTGACATAGCGGTAGATATCCTCACCATCTTGTTGACTGCAGGGGTGATAGCTGAGCTGCGGGTACTGCTGGCTAAGAGCGCTTAAATAGTCATGCAGATAGATATCTTGCTGTTGGCGCGCCCCCAGTACGATATCGATGTGGCCTTGGTGTTGTTGGCTTAACGCTTCACGCAAGATCCCATAAAGTGGCGAGGCGCCGGTGCCTATGCCGACCAGCAGCAAGTCTTGCTCTGGGGCTTGCGGGTTATAGCTGCATTCGCCAAAGGGGCCAGTGACGGTGATTTGATCGCCCACCTGCAACTGTTCCAACAGATAAGGGCTGAGCAGGCCGTCGGCAAGGGTTTTGATCTGCAGCTCTAGATGCTGATGCTGGCCGGGGCTGCTGGCCAGTGAATAGCTACGGGTGCAGTCGTTGGCGTGCAGGTTGATAAACTGGCCGGCTTGATAATCGAAGGGGCGGCTAAGGCTTAAGCCCAGCACTTGTTGCGAGAGCTGCTGCTTGCCCAGCACGGTTACTGAATAGTGTGCGCTGGGTTGTTCAGCGGGCATTACGTGAAGCCCTGCATCGCTTGGGCACTGGCAGCTGAGCACATAACCGAGCTGCTTTTGCTGCGGGCTAAGCCCTTGCTGGGCCTTGGCCGGGATCTCCCCTTCTACCACCTGCATCAGACAGCTTTGGCATTGGCCACTGCGACAGCCATGGTCGATGCCATGGCCGTGGCGCAGCAGGGTATCCAGTACGCTCTCATCTTGCTGGCTTTCGTGGGCGTGTTGCTGGTAGTAGATGTGAGCCATGCTGGATCCCTCCTGGTGCCGGTTTGCTTAACGGTTTAATACGTCGTCTTTGACAGTGTCGGCGATGGCTGCCACTTCACCGATCTTCTCCTCGCTAACACCGAGCTCGGTGAGGGTGGCTGCCAGGTTCTCCACCACCGCGATATAGTGCTCCTCGGTAAGGTTCATGTGCTTATGGGCCTCACGCATATCCTTACCGGTGTAGCCATTAGGGCCGCCAAAGGCCATGGTCAGGAAGGCCTTTTGCTTCTTCGCTTGGTTGTCCATATCCACGGTATCGAAGAAATGGCTGATCCGATCATCCATCAATACCTTGCGATAGAAGATATCGACGGCGGCATCGACGGCTTCCTGGCCGCCTAGTTGTTCAAATAGTGATGTCATACTCTGCTCCTTGTACTTAGTAGTCGTTATCAGTCGGGAAGTTGCTTCAGCATATAGCGAATCACTTGCTCGATCTGCTGGTCATTGAGCTGGCTGCCGCCACGGGCGGGCATCAAGCCGTAACCCTCGATGGCATGTTGGGCAAGCGTCTCAAGACCTTGCTGTTGTCTGCTCTGCCACATCTTACTATTGCCGACAATCGGGGCTCCGCTGATCCCTTGGGCATGGCAGGCTTTGCAGTTCTGTTGGTAGTCGACGGCGGCCTGTTCTAGCGCGTCATCGCTGCAAGCGATGAGCGCGCCGGCCAGCACGCTTAGGCTGACAAGTCTCATAGGCCTATCCCAGTGGCACTCGGATCACCACACCGCCCATCACCTCACCCACCTTAAAGTCGGTTTTGGGCGAGTCGGGGTGTTCGTTATGGCAGTTCGAACAGGCATCGGACACCGCCACGTCTGGGTAGACTGCTGTGAAGTAGTCCACCCCACCCAGCGACTCGGTGCCATAGAAGTTCTCACCGGGGTTGTCTGAGATGAACTGTAGCCCCTCTTTCTCCATCTCGGTGCGCGGCGCGTTCTGGCTGTTCACTGGCCACAGTGACTGCAATGAGTAGGTGAAATCATCGGTCAGCTCTGCCACCCCTTCGGCGCCAGCGCGGAACATCTGAGCGGGCAGTGGGGTGCCATCTTCCAGATCCTTCCAGTGCTCGTCTGGGCTAATCACCCCGGCGCCCGCTGGGCCAAGGCGCTTGACCACCAACTTGGTGTAGTTGGTGCGGTCGGATTTCATCACTGCAAACAGTGAGTCGGTGTAGATCTTGGGCTCGATACCGACCGTTTCATCGCCACAGGCAACGATACTCAGGCAACCGGCAAGAGCGAGGGCAGTTAGCCCCAGGCGTCGTGTTTGGTACTCCATTACTCATCATCCTTTATTGTGTGTTTTGGAAAGTCTCCAAGCGCCCAATCTATCGATACCACATGCTTGCTGGGCTGTGTGCTGAAGTTGTTGCGGATTAGCTGGGGGTCTGCCAAGGCGTCGATGGCAAAGCCGACACCATGGCACTGGCTGCAGACCGGCCGGATCATCTTCTCGTTGGGTCGCAGATTATCGTTTTGGTTGTGCTGAACGCTGACAATCATCTGCCCATTACGCTTTTGCTCGATGCGCGGTAGGTGGCAGCTGGCGCAGCTGACCGCTTGTTCGAGTGGGATCTCGCCCGCCTGTGCTTGCAGCCACAACTGGCCATGGGGCGAGTCGAGAAAGTGCTGGCTGTGAGAGTCATTATGGCAATCCAAACAGGCCTCTACGGCAGCCGCTTGGCGGTCTTGGCGATGTACTTCATGGCAGCTGCCACAGCTCAGTTCGCTGTCAGCCGCCTCGGCGTGAAAGTCTAAGCTGGATTGGGCGGGGGTCATGGGGCTTAAGCCCGCCTTAAGGCGCATGCCATGCTTGCCGGCGAAGAAGCCCTGCTGCTCTTGCTGGTGGCAGTTGGCACAGACTCGCATCTCGGGTTTCTCTTGCCACGTGGTTTCCGGCTCTGGCTGGTGACAGGCACTGCAGCTAACCTCGGCGTTGGCATGCGCGCTGGCCAGCCAGTCGGCAGTATGCTCTGGGTGGCGCTCCATCATCTGAGCATCGTTCAAGCTTGGTGCGAAGGCTGCCATATTGGCGGCCATCAAACTGGCGTGGTTGGTAATCGGCAGGCTGGGGTTGCTGAGAAGTGCCGGCTCGCCAGCATGTTTAATCAGGAAGTCTTGATACAAGGCCCGGTTATCGTGGTAGTTATGGCAGCCGGCGCTGGCACAGCTGTCGAAGGCGAGATCCTGATGGCTGGGGCGCTCTTCGGCAATATCTTGATGGCACTCAAAACAGAAATCGGCCGGTAAGGTCAGGCCCATGCTCAAGGTTTGCTCTTGTTGGTGCTCCAGGTGGCAAGAGCTGCAGTAGCGGGCATCGATAATCGCCAGCCGATCGGCATTGCGCGGGTCAGTAAACTTCGATTTCGGGTGCGAGTCATGAGCGGCCTCTAGCTCAGCCCCGTGACAAGACATACAAGCATCTTGCAGCACTTCCTGCCCACCAAAGGCCGAGCTGTGGCAGCTCTCGCAAGCGAGTTCTATCTGGTAGTGACCGTGACTCGCGGCCCCGACAATAAAGGCCTGCCGGGCCTCTGGCTTGGGGCCGACCAGGCTCCAGGCGTAGTAACTGGCAATAGCAATCGATATGGCTGACCAGAGCAACCAAAGGGTTCGTTTCACGTTTGGTTCCTCAGAAGTAGTACACGCTAAGCACATGCACCGCCAACAGGATTGGCAGTGGCCAGCTAATCAAGATATGTAGCCAGCTCCACCATTGGCGCAGGCCCTTCGCTTGGCGTAGCGGTAGCTGGTGGGATTGAGCAACGCTTAACCCGGTCAAAGAGCCCAGCAATAATACCGCTAAAAAGTTCAGTACCAGAAAGCGATTCAGGTTGCTGCCCAGATGTAGCCCGGTATGGGCGACCAAGAGGGTGACACAGACAACCCCAATCAGGCCGTGGGCGAGTCGCCAGTAGTTAAAGTCGCCGGGCAGTTTGAACTTGAAGCGCTTGCGTAGCGACAGGCCAAGCCCTAGCACGGTCAGCCCGAGTAGGGTGAAGCCGCTGACTTGCTTGTAGAAGCCATCGTTCCAGATCTTGTCCAAGCGCCAGCTCTGTTGCACCGACTCGGGCGGTTGCAGTCCGGGCACCAGCAGTATCAGCAGTGCGATACAGCAAGCCAGCAGGCTGGAGAGCGTCAAGGTGTTGGAGCCTTGCTCCTTTTCCAATCTGGCGGCTTGATTGTCTGGGGTAAGCAGTTGAGTGAGCAGCGGCTTGCAGCTGCCGCACACGGTGGCTGCTTGTGTTTGCTGTTGCAGCTGCTCGATGCTGCAAGCGCCCGCGCTGATGGCAGTACTTAATTGGCCGCGCGATACCCGGTTGCACTGACAGATCAGCGCTTGCTCGGGCCAATTCTGCGGGCTGTCTTGTTGCTCTGGCCATAAGCGACCGTGATTGGCAAAGCGCAGCCCTTGCCACCAACGCAGCGGACGTTGCTCTAGTATTGCTTCGCGGATCTGGCGGAACTCCGGCCACTCGCCGATGCCGATGGCGGCGGTGATCCGCCCGTTGTGCAGCACCACCTTGCGATAGTGCTCGCTGTCTTCAAAGGTCAGCACTTTGGCTAGCGTCGATGCCGCAGCGCTATGGATATCACCGATACTGCAGACCTGCTCGCCTACCACCTTTAGGCGGCTGACATTGAGAGAGCCTCGGTACTCGGCTGAGCCTCCTGCCAGCGTGTCGGCCACGATGGCTGCTTGCTCTAAGCCCGGCTCCACCAAGCCAAAGCACTGGCCTTCAAACTCACAGCACTCGCCGATGGCAAAGATATCCGGATCGCTGGTGGTCAGCTGGCGATCCACCAAGATCCCTTTGGCCACCTTCAGCAGGGCCTGCTTGGCCAGCTGATGGTTGATACGGATGCCGCTGCACAGCACCACGGTATCCACCTCGAGATGTTGCTGGCGGTGCAGGTGTACCTGCTCAACCCGGCCGAGGCCACTGATCTCGCGCACCCCAGCATTCTCGATAACCGTGATCCCCAAGGCCTCCACGCTTGCCCTCAGGCGCGCGGCGGCTTTGTGATCGAGCTGACGATTCATCAGCCACGGCCCTTGCTGGATGATGGTGACTTGGGTGTTGTTGCGCCGAAGCGCGCGCGCTGCTTCCAGGCCGAGTAAGCCGCCGCCGACCACGGCGATATGCCGGGCGCGAGCTAAGCGCGCTTGTAGCCGCTCGGTATCACGCAAGCTGCGAAACACCAGTACGCCGTCGAGATCGGTGCCGTTGATTTGCGGGACATGCGGCTTGGCGCCAGTGGCCAGAATGAGTTTGTCATAGTGATAGTGTTGGCCTTGCTGATCGGTGAGCCGGTTGAGGCTGCGGTCAACCTCGACGATATGGGCTTGGATATGCTGAAAGTTGGGGTGCCGCTCGCCACCCAGCGGCTGATAGAAGATCTGTTCGACGCCGACCTCGTGGGCCAATAATGCCGAGAGTTGTACGCGGTTATAACTGCTCTCATTGCCAATCAAACTGAGTGTGGCATCGGGTTGGCGTGTCAGTATCTCTTCGGCGGCACGAAAGCCCGCCGGGCCAGCCCCGATGATCACGATCTTCGGGGCCTGCTCCATCCTTGCTTGGGTTATCACTGTTCTTCCTTGAGCAGCTAACGCAGTGCGTATGGTTAACTGCGCTCACGCAAATGCAGTGCCAAAAATGTGATAAAAATCTCAAATGCTTGTGATTGCTGGCTTGAGCGTCGATCGTAAATACCCACAACGAATATAACCCTATAAAAACCAAGGATTACTTTGGTGCAGTAAATGCTGCTAAAGCCTCATTGGGGGGAGACCAATGTTTTTGCTAGGCTGAATAAGTCACAAAAACAAGATGTTAAAAATGTACCCTACCAAGGAAGGTTTATGATCCTACGTTCCCTGCGCAAGCAGACCCTGCTTGCAAGCCTGTTTTGCCTTATCTGCAGCTTCGGCCTTAGCGCCAAAACCTATCAGCTTCGCCTAGCCGAAACTTGGCCCAGTAAACTGCCGCTACTCGATGATAGCGTGCAGCGCTTTGCTCAGATGGCCGAACAGATGTCGGGTGGCCGGCTGCAGATAAAGGTGGATTCGGCCAACAAACATAAGGCGCCACTGGGGATCTTCGATCTGGTCAAAAGTGGCCAGTACGATCTCGGGCATAGCGCCAGCTACTACTACAAGGGCAAGGTGCCTAACACCCTGTACTTCACCACCATGCCCTTTGGCATGACGGCGATGGAGCAGCACGCCTGGTACTACTATGGCGGTGGCAAGGAGTTGATGCAGGAAGTGTACGCCCCCCATGGCCTGCTGACTTTCCCCGGCGGCAATACTGGGGTGCAGATGGGCGGCTGGTTCCGCGAAGAGATCACCAGCGTCGAGGACTTACAGAACCTGAAGATGCGTATCCCCGGTTTTGCCGGTGAGGTACTGGCTGAGGTGGGCGCGACGCCGGTGAACATTCCGCCGGCCGAGCTGTATATGGCCTTGGAGCGCAACACCATTGATGCCTTGGAGTGGGTGGGGCCTTCCATGGACCTGCGCATGGGCTTCCATAAGATTGCCAAGTTCTACTACACCGGCTGGCACGAGCCCGGCTCGGAGAATATGTTTTTAGTCAATCGCGCTAAGTTCGACACCCTGCCTGAGGATCTTCAAGCGATCTTGATTACCGCCATGCGGGTGAGCGCCTTTGACATGTACGTGCAAGCCACGGCCATGTCTACCGAGAATTGGAGTCAGATGCGCGAACAGTTCCCAGACATTCAGGTACGCAGCTTCCCACCCGAGGTGCTGGTGGCGCTTAAACAGGCCAACGATGCCTTACTGGCCGAGCACGCGGCGAATGACCCCTTAGCGAAGCGGATCATTGAGTCGCAGCAGCAGTATCTGGAGAAGGCGCGCGCCTATACCTTGATCTCTGACTATGGCTATCTGGAGACCACCAAGGATCTGTAGTCAACCTCAATTAACATTGAGTGTGCGAAAACAGCACGAAAGCGGTGTAAGGTAAGCCTGTTTTGTCAGTCTTAGATATGGAGTGATATGGATCTCGAGTCGCTGTATCGGCACGACCTCAACCTGTTGGTCGCCTTGGTTATATTACTGGAGGAGCGCTCGGTCAACCGAGCGGCGCTGCGGCTGAAGTTAAGTCAGTCGGCCACCAGTCGCCTGCTTGGGCGCCTGCGCCAGCTGTTGGACGACCCGCTGTTTATTCGCCAAGGGCATCAGTTGGTGCCCACCGAGCGTGCGCTGCAGCTGGTGCAACAGCTGCAAGGGCCATTGTCAGGCCTTGGAGAGCTACTCAGCGAGCAAAGCTTTCAGCCGCAGACCTGCCATCGCCGCTTTAGCATTGCTGCCACCGACTACGCCACCCAAACCATCTTGCCGTTTGCCTTGCCGAGGGTATACCGGGAGGCGCCCAATATCGCGCTGGAGTTTACCCCGGTTCAGCATGAGGCGTTGCGGGCTCAGCTGGGGCCGGGTGGGGCGGATATGGCGATCTGTCGGCCCACTCAAGTTTATTCCGGGCTGCAGTCTGCCAAGCTTGGTCTGGTGAGTGTGTTTTGCTTGGTCTCGCCGAGCCATCCCTTGGCCAACAGCACGATGAGCCTGCAGGATTACCTGAGCTATCCGCATGCCTTAATCGCTATCAGTGATGGGGTCAAAGCACTGCTCGATGAGGCCTTAAGCGATCACCCGGAGCGGCGGGTGGTGATCCGAGCCTATCACCTAGAGGCGGCATTAGCGCTACTGGAACAGCTGCCGTTGATCATCACCGTACCTGCCGATCTGGCGTATTTGGTGGCGGAGCGCTATCAGTTGAAGGTGCACTCGCTACCGTTCGAGTTTCAGCCCTTCGATTATTCGCTGCTGTGGCATCCGCGGGTGGAGCATAGCCCGGAGCAAAGTTGGCTAAGAGATCTCTTGGTTCAGGAGTGCGGTAAGTTAATTGATGAGCGGATCCGAGTGATGGGATTGGCTTAAATGCGTTTGGTGCATGTTGTTGTTGATAACTATTCATTTGAATCATTCGCGCCGGGCGACTAGGATTTGCCCCAACAAAACACGCTAACACGGTGTGACAACAAGTGAGGAAAACATGTTTAAAGCTCTGGTACTAGAACAGTCTGATAGCCATGCACCAAAGGTATCGATTCAGCAAGTAGATGAAGCCCAGCTGCCGGAAGGGGATGTGCGGGTTGCCGTGGATTACTCATCGCTGAACTTTAAAGACGGCCTCGCGATCACCGGCAAGGGCAAGATCGTGCGCTCTTGGCCAATGGTACCGGGGATCGATTTTGTTGGCAGTGTTGAGCAATCAGAGGACCCACGCTATCAGGTGGGTGACAAAGTGGTATTGACCGGCTGGGGTGTGGGCGAAGGCCACTGGGGTGGCATGGCCGAGAAAGCCCAAGTAAAAGGTGACTGGCTGGTACCGCTGACCGATGGCATGAGCGAAGCCCAGTCGATGATGGTGGGCACTGCTGGCCTGACCGCCATGCTGTGTGTACTGGCCTTGCAAGAAGGCGGCGTTACCCCAGAGAGCGGCACGGTATTGGTAACTGGCGCCAGCGGTGGTGTGGGCTCGGTGGCGGTCACCCTGCTGGCCAAGTTAGGCTATCAGGTGGCGGCATTGACCGGTCGAGTGGAGCAAAATGCCGAGCTGTTAAAAGAGCTGGGCGCGTCAGAGGTAGTGGATCGCGCAACCCTGAGCGAGCCGGGTCGACCACTAGACAAGCAACGTTGGGCGGGCGCAGTCGATACCGTTGGTGGCGATATCCTGGCGAACATTCTGGCGCAAACCAACTATGGTGGCACTGTGGCGGCCTGTGGCCTGGCGGCCAGCTTCAAACTGCCTTCTACAGTAATGCCGTTTATCTTGCGTAACGTACGCCTGCAAGGGGTGGACTCGGTCTCTTGCCCACGTGAGCGTCGCATCGAAGCGTGGAAGCAGCTACAAGCACTGCTGCCCGAGAGCTATTACCAGAGCGCATGTAAAGAGGTGAGCCTGGACGAGGTGGCTGAGCAGGCGGAAGCGATTACCCAAGGTCAGGTAACCGGCCGGGTGATTATTAAGCCTTAGCAGCTCGCTTTGGATCTAAAAAACGCTTGGCATGCCAAGCGTTTTTTGTTTTTAGTGCTGGAGCACTGCAGTTAGGGCTGCGCCACCTCTACTACGATATTGCCGCAGGCACCGGACTCAAGTACCGCCACATGCGCTTGCTCCAACTCGGTTAAGGCAAAGCGTTGGCCAATTATCGGTTCAACCACACCACTGGCCATGCCCTCGGCGATGGCGGCGTGGATCGTCTGCAGTTGCTCAGGGTCGGCATTGGCTAAGGCCATCCCGAGTACCGCGGCATCGCGCGCCATTAGATCGCGCGGATTGATCTCCACCGTTCCCCGGTTGCCAATCACCACCACCCGTCCCCCCTTGTTTAAACAAGGAAGATCCTTGCCCAGGTTAATATTGGCCAGCATCTCCAAAATGACATCCGCTCCGCCGGCGTCAATAATGGCCTGAAAGTGTGACTCATCGTGGTGGTTAAGTACGCTATCGGCGCCCAGGCTCTGCAGCAGCTCGGCGCCTTGCTCTGAACCCGCAGTGGCAATGACCTTGCAGCCGTAGGCCTTGGCAAACTGCAATGCTGCAATGCCGACAGCGCCACTAGCGCCGTGGATCAACACGCTCTCGCCTGCTTGCACCTTTGCCCGGACAAATAGCGCGCGCCAAGCGGTAGCGTAGGGCACGCCCAAACACGCGCCCTGCGCAAAGCTTAGCTTGTCGTGGAGTGGATGAACTTGGCCGGCGTTGCAGACACAGTATTCCGCGCTAGTGCCGCTCACTGATCCAGCCAGATAAACGCGTTGACCAAGGCTAAACCCCTGCACCTGCTCACCCACGGCGGCAATGATACCGGCGCCATCCTTGCCGGGAGTGTGGGGAAAGGTGGTGCTGTAGTTATTGCTGCCCGCTGCGATATAGGTGTCCACGGGGTTAACTCCCGCTGCCATGACCTGCACCAATACCTGATCAGCCTGAATCTCTGGCGTGGCCACGTCCTGTAACTGAAGTACACCCTGACTACCGTAGCGTTCGCTTTGCATTGCCTTCATAGGTGATCCTTGTCGTCCTTAACTGGTTGAATCGTCGAATTAACAGCTTAGCTGAAGTGCTTAAAAATGGAGCGGACTGCTTGAAAGGGATTTCAATTTGCACAAATTGAAAAAAAACTACCAAAAAATAAATATCGCAATGTAAATACGAAATATCACAATATAAAAAAGTGATGCAGCGCACATATAATTAAACCCGTAAGATGAATTCGACAGAGAAACGAGATTCAACTCACATAAAAATGTAATCAAATTACACGAGGAAAACATTATGTACGAACTACTAGCACTTTTCGCATTCAGCAAAATCAACACTGCAAAATCTGAAGAAGAGCGTCTGCAAGAACTTAAGCGCTAATCTGAAGCCAAACTAACTTAACTGGAGATAACATTATGTATAACGAATTTATGATTGCCATGGCCCTTCGCCAAGTAAGCAACAAAAAATCAGAAGCTGAGCTGGCTAAGCAACGTAACCGCTAAGCACTGCTGCAACAAGAACCGATCACGCTGGATCTAAAACAGCAACTATCACCAAGACAGAGAGAGAAAAATCGCCGATCAGGCGAAAAACAACGCTCTCACCCAGCTTCCTCATCCTGAGGGGCTATTACCAAACCCTGGCGCATCCGCGCACTTTCTTATCAAAGACTTTAGTCGTACGACTTACGACTGCTTGCACGCCTCGTACACGTGGCAATCTACCAAATGATCGTTCACCATCCCGACTGCCTGCATAAATGCATAGCAAATGGTGGGGCCGACAAAACTAAAGCCGGCTTTTTTTAGCGCCTTAGACATCGCTTGTGACTCGGCGGTTTCGGCTGGGACCTGCGACATGCTCTGCCACTGATTGACGATGGGCTTTCCGCCGACAAAGCTCCACAGATACTCACCGAAATCGATCCCTTGTGCCTCCAGTGCTAAAAAGCCTTTGGCGTTCTTGATGATCGACTGCACCTTCAAGCGGTTGCGGATCACGCCGGGATCCTGCAACAGCCGTTCTACATCCTGCTCGCTAAACTGGGCAATCTTCTCGGGCTGGAAATCGGCGTAGGCTAGGTAGTAACTTTGCTGCTTACGCAGAATGGTAATCCAGCTCAGCCCGGCTTGTTGGCCGTCCAGACAGAGCTTGGCGAACAAATCATACTTATCAAAATTCGGTCGGCCCCATACCGTGTCGTGATATTCCTGATAGAGGGGATCGCTGCCACACCAAGGGCAGCGAATAGGTTCAGCGTCCATGCATGGTCTCCGGGTTAACCGTCTTCATCTTCTGGTTGAGGCATACGCTCAGCAGGAATCGGTTGCGGTTCTGTTGCAGCCTCTTCGGTAGCGTCACTATCTGAGTCAACCGGTTGCGCTGGCTCATCTGTGGTGTCGGAGCTGGTCGATTGCTCTTGGCCGTCTTCCGGCGTCGTTTCCTCACTGTCCTTACGCTGTTCTACGCCCATCTGCTCTGCGCTGCTGGCGGCGAGTTGCTGTTTGATTAGCTCGGCCTCTTGCTCGAGATCCTCAATACTGCGTCGCTCACCCAAGTTATAGATAGCATACCCGGCACTAACAAACTGATTCTGAGCACGGCCAAGTACTTCAGCATCAAAGGGCGCAAAGACCTCTTCTATCTCGTCACTGATCGGGTTGGCGATGGTTCCCAGTAGTTGGCCTTTGCGAACCCGCTGTCCCAAATCGACTTGGCTGATAAGGATCCCACCATCTTTTGAGCGCACCCATTGGGAGGAGTAGAACACCGGTTGGGGGGAAGACCAGAAGAAGGAGCGCGGAAGCATGTTGACCGAACTTAGATAACTTTGGATTGCTTTAACACCGGTCTCTACTTGTGCTTCGTCAACGGTGTAGGGGCCGCCTACCTCCATAACTACCGTTGGAATTCCCGCTGAAGTAGCAGCGCCGCGTAAGCTGCCGGGAGGCGCGATACTCGACAATACCGCTATCGCGCCAAACTGTTTGGCTAACTCTGAGACCTCTGGAATAGTGAGATCCGCGCGTAGCTGAGTGTTGTTTTCGCGAAACATCGAGCCTGAGTGGAGATCCATTAAGGTGTCGCAGTGTTTGATAATGCTGTTAAACAAACTGTAGGCAACGCGACCCGCAGTGGTGCCTTGTGGGTGACCGGGGAAGGCGCGATTGAGGTCACGACGGTCAGACATATAGCGGTCTTTGCGCCATAGTCCGTCAATGTTTACCACTGGCACTGAGATTACCGTGCCCTTAAGGGTCTCTGGCTTCAACTGGCTGACTACCCGGCGGGCAATCTCTACGCCATTTACTTCATCGCCGTGCACAGCTGCAGTAATGCAAACACGTGGCCCTGGCTCAGAGCCATGGATCACAATAACTGGGGTAGCTACATCAAAGCCGCCAGCCAAGTGGCCGGAATACCAATCAAGCGTGGCTTTAGTGTTGGGTTCCAGCTCGGTATTGAGTAGACGGAAGCGTCCCCATGGCTCAGGGCCTTCTAGCTCTTCGGGTTGCTGAGGTTCCAGATCGATGGGATCTGTTGGTTCGATAGGGGGCGGTAAATCAGCCTCTGCTTCTCCGGCCTCTGAGGTATAGGCTTCAGCTAGAGAAGGTTGTTCTTCGAGGAACTCCAGTTGTTCGTCTGCTGCTGCAGTCAAACTCAGGGCGAGAATACATGCGGGTAACACTCGTAGCAGCATACTTACTCCGGATATTAAGCAATCACTCGAGTGTAACAGGATTGTTGAGCCTCAAGCACGCCTTGCTTGTATCAGAAAGTTACGAGGGCTCAAGTTTTGTTCAAATAAAAGCTGAATTTCAACCCGATAGCCTTGCTGTAGTAGAAAAAGTGCACGATCCAGGATTAACCACTGCTCAATGGCGCGAGAAAAGCATCGGCGGACTAGTTCAATCCGCCTGGTTAGATGATAGCGCTGTCGGCCTGTTGCCAAAAAATCATCGAGATGGAGCGAATCAGGCAGGTCAAGCTGGTGATAATCCGCAGCCCACTGGCAGAACTTCTCGAAGCCATCGTCTTGGGTGAACCATTGTTTGTTGATCGATGGCAGTGGGCGGTATTGGTTATTTCCGCTGAGCTGCTGTTGCAGGCTGTCATAGGCTAGACGCCAGGTGACTTCGGTATGGCGCAAACGCTGTACCCGCGCACCGCCGGTGGCGCTTTGCTGCACTGCCAGGCGCAAATCGGTTTTACTTAGCGCCAGCGAGCTGGCCTTTGCCTCGCGGCTCAGCGGCTGATAACGCTGGGCGGGGATCAGATGGTAGCAGCACGGGCAAACCGACAGCGCAGCGACCTCTCGCTCGGCGCCCTTACGCAATAGCTGCAGATGTAGCTCGCCACAGGCATGCAGTGCGACGGCGTGCTGCTCAGGCTTTAGGTGTTGCTCTACGCCCTCGGCCAGCACATCGGCTTCGATAAAGCGTTGCGGCAGCTTGAGCTGTTGGGCTACTTGCTCGCCAGCCTCACACAGGCTTTGCTGCCACTCCAGGCTGAGCACTGGCTGCTGGTGGTGAAAGCTGAGCAGTTTTCCCAAATGCCCCTTACCGGCACACCACTCCACAAAGGGCAGGCCATAGTTGTGAGTCGCCTGACTAAAGCGCTGCACCTGTTCGGCCTTGCGCCCCTTCATGCCACGGCTTAACCAGAATGGCGTCTCCTGTGGTTGCTGTGGAGCGGGTGGGTAGAGCGCTTCGTCGCTTAAAGCGTGCAGTGCGGGGAAGTGCTCCGCGAGTGCGGGCAGCGGCGAGCCTTGCTCTAGGGGGGCAAGCGCCTCATCGCTGATGGACTCGAGGCTGGCGATTAGTGCTTCAGACCAGCTTGTCGGATAGTCGGCGCAGTCGAAGGCTTGCAGCTGCCAGTATGGGCGCTGCGTGGCCAGCAAGCTATCGAGCTGTTGAAATCGCTCAAGATAGCGCTGTTGCAGGCAAGTAGGCTGGCTCATCGACAAGGCTCCGACGCAGAAAAAAGGGAGGCCATTGTAGGTCTCAGGCCTGCCAGTGCCAAGTCTGTGGCTAAAAACACTTAACAAGCCTTCGTTTTAAGTCCGGCTGATGTTGCCATCATCGGACTAAGGTCAGACCGACGCCCCCAAATAACGCTCATGGCGGTGGTTAAACACGATAATCGAGTTTAACAGCAGCGCGCCGCAGACCGATAAGCCCAAGATCGGCAGGCTGACCATAAACACACTGGCGGCCAAAATCAGGCAGTCGAGGGTGAGCTGGACTGTGCCAGCGCGGGCCAGCTTGCGTTTTTGCAAGAATAGCCCAAGGATGTTGATCCCACCCAGGCTGCTGTTGTGGCGGAATAGCGAGAGTAGGCCGATGCCAATTAAGATCCCGCCACCTAGAGCGGCATAGATGGGGTTGAGGCTCTGTAAGGTGAGCACCCGATGCATGTGATCGGTCATCAGCGAGACCATGCTCACGCAGGTTAGGCTGCGTAGGGTAAAAGAGCGCCCCATCTGCCACCATGCCAGTAAGAAGAAGGGCAGATTAACCAGCAAAAACAGTTGGCCGAAGCTTAAGTTAGAAAAACGTTCCAGCAGCAAGGAGAGGCCAGCGGTGCCGCCAATCAGCAGGCCGCTTTCCTTGTAAAAAAACAGACCGAGGGCGACCAGCGAGGTGCCAATCAGGGTGGCGAGTAGATCTTCGATAAAAGAGTGGCGTTGCATGTCCTTAGCTCCACGCTTTCCGTAAATAGTGACAACAGGGTAATTTTATCACTCAAGGGCGTTGCGTGGACTATAAAACTGCTGCGGGAAGCAAAAACAAAAGAAGCCGCTAAATGGCGGCTTCTTGGTAGTAAATATGCGCTGCTCAGCGCAAAGCGTATTAGCTTTCGCGGGCGATCGCTCGGTAGCCGATGTCGTTGCGGTAGAACATACCGTCCCAGCTTACCTTCTTCACCAGCTCATAGGCCTTGGCTTGTGCTTCGGTTACGTTGTTGCCCAGGGCTGTGGCACACAATACGCGGCCGCCGTTGGTGACAACATTGCCGTCTTTCTCGCTAGTACCTGCGTGGAACACCTTGGCATCCAGACTCATCTTTTCGATGCTTGGCATGCTGATCACATCGCCTTTCGGGTAAGAACCTGGGTAGCCGGCAGCCGCCAGTACCACACCCATAGAGGCGCGTGGGTCGAACTTGGCTTCCACGGTATCAAGCTTACGTGCAACCGCAGCTTGGCACAGCTCAACGATGCACGATTGCATACGCAGCATGATTGGCTGAGTTTCTGGGTCGCCGAAGCGGCAGTTGTACTCGATGATTTTCGGGCTGCCGTCAGCCATGATCATCAGGCCGGCGTATAGGAAGCCGGTGTACTCATTGCCTTCAGCGGCCATGCCACGCACGGTAGGCATGATCACTTCATCCATGATGCGCTGGTGTACTTCATTGGTTACCACTGGGGCTGGCGAGTAGGCGCCCATGCCGCCGGTATTCAGGCCGGTATCGCCGTCGCCCACACGCTTGTGGTCTTGGCTGGTGGCCATTGGCAGTACGTTCACGCCGTCTACCATCACGATAAAGCTGGCTTCTTCGCCGTCGAGGAACTCTTCGATCACCACCCGTGAACCGGCTTCGCCAAAGGCGTTGTCGGCCAGCATGTCTTCGATGGCGTCGATGGCCTCTTGCTCGGTCATCGCAACGATAACGCCTTTACCGGCAGCCAGGCCGTCGGCCTTAACTACGATAGGTGCGCCTTGCTCTTTCACGTAAGCAATCGCCGGCTCAACCTCGGTGAAGGTTTTGTAGTAGCCGGTTGGAATATCGTGGCGAGCCAGGAAGTCTTTGGTGAATGACTTCGAGCCTTCCAGTTGGGCGGCTGCTTCGGTTGGGCCGAAGATTGGCAGGTCGGCTGCGCGGAACGCATCCACCACACCAATAACCAACGGCGCTTCTGGGCCTACGATGGTCAGTTCAACTGCTTGCTCTTTGGCAAAGCTTACCAGAGCGTCGATGTCTTCAACGCCGATGGCGACATTTTCCAGCTTTGGCTCCAGGGCAGTACCGGCATTACCCGGTGCGACAAATACGGTTTCAACCTGAGCTGATTGTGCGGCTTTCCAGGCTAGGGCATGTTCGCGGCCACCGCCGCCAATCACGAGTACCTTCATTGTAATTTCTGCTCTTTTATAAAGGGGATAAACAAGGGCCAGCGCGAGGCTGGCCCAAAATTCTTAGTGGTAGAAGTGGCGCATACCGGTGAACACCATGGCCATGCCATGTTCGTCGGCTGCATCAATCACTTCCTGGTCGCGCATTGAGCCGCCCGGCTGAATCACACAGGTGATACCGGCTTCGGCTGCGGCATCGATACCGTCGCGGAATGGGAAGAAGGCGTCAGAAGCCATCACGCTACCGGCCACTTCCAGATTCTCGTCGGCGGCTTTGATACCGGCGATCTTGGCGCTGTATACGCGGCTCATTTGGCCGGCGCCCACGCCAATGGTCATGTTGCCTTTGGCGTATACAATGGCGTTCGATTTCACGTACTTGGCCACTTTCCAGCAGAACAGCGCATCACGCAGCTCATCTTCGCTAGGCTGACGCTTAGATACTACTTTTAGGTCGTCCAGCGCTACCATGCCTTGGTCACGGTCTTGTACCAACAGGCCACCGTTCACGCGCTTAAGCTGTAGGCCGGTGGTCTTGGTGTCCCACTGACCGCACTCTAGCAGGCGTACGTTCTTCTTAGCTGCTACTACTTCAACGGCATCGGCTGCAACACTTGGCGCAATAATCACTTCAACGAACTGACGCGATACGATGGCCTCGGCAGTCTTGGCATCCAGCTCGCGGTTGAACGCGATAATGCCGCCGAAGGCTGAAGTTGGGTCGGTTTGGTAAGCGCGGTCGTAGGCTTCCAAGATGTCTTCGCCCAGTGCTACACCACATGGGTTAGCGTGCTTCACGATGACACAGGCTGGCTCGGCGAACTCTTTCACGCACTCAAGAGCGGCGTCGGTATCAGCGATGTTGTTGAACGACAGTGCTTTACCTTGGATCTGGCGAGCGGTCGACACTGAGGCTTCTTCGATGTTGCTTTCTACATAGAAGGCTGCCGCTTGGTGGCTGTTCTCACCGTAGCGCATGTCTTGTTTTTTCACGAACTGGCTGTTGAAGGTGCGTGGGAACTTGCTCTCTTCGTCGCCTTCTTTGTTATCGCCGCTGCCCTCTACAAAGTGATTGGGTACCATGGTGCCGAAGTAGTTAGCGATCATGCCATCGTATGCGGCAGTGTGCTCAAAGGCGGCAATAGCCAGGTCGAAGCGGGTAGCGTGGGTCAGTGAACCGTTGTTCTCGCCCATCTCGCTCAGAACGCGGTCATAGTCGCTGGCGTTAACCACGATGGTCACATCTTTGTGGTTTTTAGCCGCGCTGCGCACCATGGTAGGGCCACCGATATCGATGTTTTCGACCGCATCTTCCAAGGTGCAATCTGGGTTAGCCACAGTAGCTGCGAATGGGTATAGGTTAACCACAACTATATCGATTGGGTTAATACCGTGCTCGTCCATTACTGCATCATCGGTACCACGACGACCCAATACACCGCCGTGTACTTTCGGGTGCAGGGTTTTCACGCGTCCATCCATCATTTCAGGGAAGCCGGTGTAGTCAGATACTTCGATAACTGCGATGCCTTCGGCAGCTAGCAGTTTGGCGGTTCCGCCAGTAGACAGGATTTCTACGCCTTGTGCCGCTAGGGCGCGAGAAAATTCAACAATGCCAGTCTTATCAGACACGCTGATAAGGGCGCGACGGATTGGTCGAGCGTTTTCCATTAGGGAGTGATCCTCAATAGCAGTGAGTGGCTAGTTGAGTTGATTGAAAATTCATCAACGTCAGTTTGAGGCGCGTAATAATACCTGAAAAATGTCAGTAATTGGATAATTTTTCACAATCTGAACATAATGAAATATTGTTTTACCATGAGGTAAAACAATAACTTGAGGCGCATTAATGCCTTAGCTTTGCGTGTACCCGTGAGGCCTTTATTGTTCAGGTATATAGAAAGTAAACTCGTTCGATTTGGATTTACAGGATAAGTGGCAATATCAAGGGACAAAGTAGGGCGGAGAAGATTGCACTGAGCACCAATGCCAAGGCGCTGTAGGCCCCGGCAACCTGATCGCTGCGGCTGATTTGCGCCGTTCCCAAGGCGTGGCTGGCAACCCCCATAGCCATGCCACGGGCCGGTGAGCTGGTCACGCCGCATAGGCTTAGCCATTTCTCACCAATCACCGCACCTACCAAGCCGGCGATGATCACCGCAATGGCGGTGAGCGCCTCAACCCCACCGGCGGCATCGCTGATTAATACGGCGATGGGTGTGGTGACAGCCTTCGGGGCCAAAGAGATAGCGATCTCCTCTGATGCGCCGATGAGTAGGCTTAGTAGTACTGTAGAGCCGAGCGCTATGGCTACCGCGACCAGAGTAATAGGCACGATGGCGACTAAGGAGCGACGGATCTGTCGCAGCTGCTGGTAGAGCGGTACGCCAAGAGCAACTACCGCGGGCTGCAACAGATCGCTTAGCCATTGGCTGTACTGGTTGTAGCTTTGGTAGCTGATCCCACTCGTTGCCAACAGCAGCAATAGCGTCACCAAGGTGACCAATACCGGATTAAGTAGGGGCGTAGGGAAGCGTTGCTGCAAGCGTTGGGCGGTGACAAACAGTGCGATGGTTAGCAGTGGGTAGAAAAAGCTCATTTGCGTTGCTCCCAACCTTGATAGACGCGGCCAACCAAGGGAAGCAGTGCCAGCGTGGCGAAGATACAACAGACAATAATGGCCGGGAGCGCAGCTTGCAGCAGCTCAAGCTGGTCAATCAGGCCGACACCGATGGGCACAAACAGCAGCGCCATCCAACGCACCAACAGGTTGGCACTCAGTTGTACCCAGTGCAGTGGTACTATCTTGAACTGCAGCGCGGCTAGTAGCAGCAACATACCGAGGATCGAATCAGGCAGAACGTCGCCAACCAGCGGTGCAATCAATCTGGCAAGGCTTAAAAAGCCAAATAGCAGTGCAAAACCACGTAGGTACTGCAATGCGGTGGTGACGAGTCTCATCCGTATGATCCGGTCCAAAGATTACTAATGTTGTAAAATTACAACATATTTAGCGTTAAATCCAACAAATGGTGGTTTAATAGTTGTTAATGGAGTAATATTTCATTGTAAATAAGTAGTAAGCAAGGTGGCTTCAGATGAAAGTTTCGCTATTTAGTGCCAAGAGTTATGACCGACAGTTCTTTTCTGAACACAACCAAGATCCCCAGTTAGAGTTAAGTTTCTTCGATACTCGCCTTACTCCGGAAACGGTGAAGCTGGCAGAGGGCTCGCAAGCCGTTTGTGCCTTTGTGAATGACCAGCTAGACAGAGCCACTCTAGAAGCGTTGGCCGAGCTTGATGTGAAATGCCTGTTGATGCGTTGCGCGGGTTTTAACAACGTCGACCTGCAAGCCGCGAAAGAACTGGGTATTCGCGTGGCCCGGGTACCTGCTTACTCGCCAGAATCGGTTGCTGAGCACACCATCGCCCTGGTGATGACGCTGAATCGCCGGATCCACAAAGCCTACCAGCGCACCCGCGATGCCAACTTCAACCTTGAGGGCTTGATTGGTTTTAACCTGCACGGCCGCACCGCCGGGATTATCGGTACTGGCAAGATTGGTTTGGCGACTTTACGCATTCTTAAAGGCTTTGGCTGTCGCTTGCTGGTGCATGACCCATATGTAAACCCTGAGGTTGAAGCCTTGGGCGCCGAGTATGTGCCGCTGGATAAACTTATCCGCGAATCCAACATCATCAGCCTGCACTGCCCGCTGACCGAAGCCAACACCTATCTGATTGGCCGCGGCGCCTTCCATCAGATGCAGAAAGGCACCATCTTGGTAAACACCAGTCGCGGTAAGCTGGTGGATTCCTCTGCCTGTATTGATGCGCTAAAAGATGGCACCTTGGGCGGTCTGGCGCTGGATGTTTATGAGAACGAACACGACTTGTTCTTTGAAGACTTGTCGGCAGAGGTGATTCAAGATGATGTATTCCGCCGCCTGTCGGCCTGTCACAACGTAATCTTCACTGGCCACCAAGCGTTCCTCACCGAGGAGGCGTTGACTAGCATCGCCCAGACTACGCTGCATAACTTTGCGTGCTTTAGCCGCGGCGAGTGTTCAGGAAACGAAGTTGAGTAAACTTCATCGCTAACAAGCAAAAGGGGCCAAGTGGCCCCTTTTTTAGTCGATATGTTTAGTGCTTAGTTTGAGCTTGGCACTCTGGCCATCACCGCCCCATTGCTAAGTTGCCACTGGCCGTCCACCAAGGTCAGCCCCTCTTCCAGTGCTTGGGTAAACTCAAGCTCAATCTGATAAGACATCTCGCCACAAGCCTTGCGGGTCATCGCCAACGGCGTGGTGACGGTGAGCTTGTCACCGCTAACCGCCGCGCTGGCAAAGAACTCATTGCAGCCGGTAGTACCGGCAATTTTGTAATCGTCACCCTGCTTTTCCAGGGTAAAAGCGGGCAGGGCAATGTCGGCGATACGGTAGTGCTCACCGGTCATATACCAGCGACTGCTGTCGAGGTCGGCATGCGAGTCTTGAGTGCTGGCACAAGCACCAAGTAGGAAGGCAGCGGAGATACTGAGAAAGCGCGCGATGTTTGACATGGATGTTACCTCTTATGAACTACGATTGCCTTATTAGAGTAAGCGATCTGGCGTGAGTTCAGTGGGTCTTTGTAAAGTCATGTAAAGCAACGGCTACTGGACCATTTCGCCGGCTTTTAGCGCGAGTATCCGTAAATCGAATCGAAGTTCATCTCCACAGTAACCTATATCCCTCGGAGGAGCAGGTGGTGGATATCGAGATCATCAACGGCTATGGCAACTGGAGCAATCGCATGGCCGAGCGGCTGACTCAGCACGAAGAGTGGGTGGTAGTGGCGAGCCGCGGCTACATCAGCCGCTACGACTTATCCCAATCGGTGGAGACCATTGCCACCTACCCAAAGATTGGCACCATCGGTTACAGCGAAGGCTGGAAAGATTGGTTTAATCTGCACTCCAGCGGGATGCCGTTCACTGAGCCTTTGTTGGAGTTCGATAGCACCCAACTATCAATGGAGGCGGCAGGCCAAGGGCTGGGCATGCTGTTGGCCAAGACCATCTTGGTGGAGGATGCCTTGAAGGCCGGCGATTTGGTGGTGGTGCACCCACGGCGGATGCAGAGCCAAAGCCACCACTACCTGATAGTGAACCCCAATAGTCAGAACCAGTACAAGGTGATGCAGTTTACTCAGTGGCTGTTGTCGACCTTTGAGGACTAGTGGCAGGTACTGCCGCTTGATGCAAAAAGGCCTGATTATAGTAATCAGGCCTCTACGTGGTTCTTGGGGGGCTTCGCGAATCCGCGGTTGAACAGGCCGCTTATTGCGCCGCAATCACCGACATCTCCACCAGAATCACATCCCGTGCCATACGCGCTTCCACACAGGCGCGCGCCGGCTTCTCGCCGTTGGCAACCCAGGCGTCCCATACCTTGTTCATCGCCGCGAAGTCTTTCATATCGCGGATATAGATGGTGACCGACAGGATCTTATCGCGGTGACTGCCGGCTTTTTCCAGCAGGGCGTCAATCTTGTCGAGGCAGCGTTGGGTCTGCTCGCTGATATCCCACTCGGCATCGCCAGCGGTTTGCCCGCACAGGTAAATGGTGCCGTTATGTTTGACGATGCGGCTCATGCGCTCGGTGGATTCAATTCGTTCGATGGTCATAGTTTGCTTGTTGTGTAGAGAACAAAGGGGCCTAGCTTATCGGCGCTGGCCCAATAATGCTAGTGGGCTGAGTGAAGGTCTCGGCAAGCTTTAATGTTGTCGTGAGCCTCTGCGTAATCAGAAGGCAGCCGGACCGGTAGATCGATCTCGGTAAACATGTCCTTTTGTACACTGATTGGCATGCAATAGTGTTTACCGTGGTGCTCTGGATATACCGTATGCGTGTAGAGAAACTCACCATCTTCGGTGTAGATATCAAAGGTGTCATAACTGTAGAAGGAGACGGTGAAGGTTGCATTCTGCTTGAGAGCGTTGCCGGATGCATCTTCTACCGGCTCTCCATCTGCGCGCTGTTGGAGCATGATGTCTATCGGCCTGCTGGTGCCAGTTGATTCGAGGCTTCGTGGAAAAACTTGTACCTGTTGTTCGGGGAGATCTGGATTAAAGTCCATCGCGGCGGGGTAGAAGGTTATTGCCAAGTGGTTCAGCGGGCTTGAGGAATCGGAATCGTTACAAGCTGTTAGTAGGCCCATAAAGAGCAAGACCGATAGGTTTTTAAGGTTCATATACACTCCATCAATGATTTAACGCACATCCGGTGTGTGAATTGACATCCCTATACACCCACACGCTCTGGTGTGGGGGATTGCTACTTGTGACTGAGCAAGCAGCGCTACGGTGTGAATTATCACTAAGCTTACAGGCTAGCTCTAGTCCATAGCGCTCGAAACAAGATGAAGATCTCATCATTGGTGGTGTTAAATACTGTGGTGGTGGTTTTTTGTGGATATATGGACTGTAATTCGCATACCTAGCAGCTAATTGACATTAGCTAAATAGATCGAGCTGATGCAACCCGGCTGCCCGACCATCTTCCATCAAGGCAAAACTGCTAGCGCGCAGCATGGCGTAGGTGCTGTCGCCCTGTTTGAAGTGATAGGGGGTTGCGCTGGCATCCACCGACAGCGCTGCCACGCCAAGCTCTTCAAGGCGGCTGGCTGGACCATCGCTTTGGTAAAAGTAGATCTGGCTAAAGATGCTATCGCCTTGGTCTATAAAGCCGTTGCCGTCTTCATCGAGTGCGGCTAACTCGGCGAAGCCATCGCCGGAGCGCTCGCCGATCAGTTCTCCCTCGCTTAGCTTGCCATCGCCATCGTGGTCGATAAACAGATAGCCGGTGCCGCTATGGGTAGTTAAATCGCCATTGCCGGGGCTGCCCGGTGCGACGCTGAGGTTGCTGCCCGGCAATACCAGTAGCAGTGGATCCTGGGGTTGTGCCTGCTCGCTGCCTGCCTCAATCAATAGCTCACGGCTAAGCTGCAGCTGGTAGTCGAAGTGGATGGTGCGGCCATCGTCGGTTTGCACGCTGCCTTGGGCGCGGTAGCTTAGCTGTTCTTGCTCGTAGATCTGTAGCTGCAACTCGGCGGGGGGCTGAGAAGGCGCGCTCTCAGTGGGCGGCTTGGCCTCTTGGTTAACCTCCGGCTGGGGCGGCTGGTAGAGCTCGAAGCGGCGGCCGGTGAGCGCTTCGAGTAACAGTACGGTACTGCGCTGTAGGGCATCGGTAAGCTCGGTGGCGCGCAGTGCGTTGTCGTCATCGCTTGGCGAACTCGACGTGGCGGCCTTGGCTGTATTTGAGGAGTTGCTATCGCCTGCCGCTGTATTGGAAGCAGCCACAGTGCTTGTTGGCGGAGGGGTTATCGGCGAAGAGCGTGGGGCGGAAGGCAAGTCCGCCGGGTTGGTAGAAAGCACTTGGCGCTGCTCGTGCCGATACTCATACTCGCTGTGTTGCTGAACCTGTGCCTGAAGTACCTGCATCTGCCTGTCTCCTTACGCTCTGGCTAACTCTTGTTTATCGGCAGCGCTGTATGATTGTTGAGCAATTCATAGGCCCTTGTGCCACGACTTATTCATCGTGTTCTCAGCCAGCGCAGCAACACCGCCTTCCGCTGTCGCAATAAAGCTTTCCATCTGTTGGCAGAACTGCACCTGGCTCACTGCCAGCGTGGTGCTGGTGTCAATCGGCCGCATATCCAGCAGGTAGTGGCTAAAGCGCCCCGGCAGTGCCGAGATGACATCAGGGTTGAAGTGATGTCTGTGGGCATACACCCGACTCAAAAAGCCGCTGGATTTATCGACCAACCATGGTTCATCATTGCGGCTTTGCACGGTGACTTGCTTATCGCATTTCGGCGTACAACCTTTTTTCACCAGCGGTTTACGGCAACCCAGTGTGCGTTGCAGCAGGCATTGGCGGCTGGTCATCAAGGTGACCGGCTGATAGAGGCAGTAGTGCAACTCAAAATCGTTCGGACAGACCAAGGACTTAAGCTGGCGTTTATTAAGCTCTGTGGAGACAAAGGCGCCGACACAGCCAAACTCTGTCTTCAGGCAGTGCAGCGCCCAAGAGTTGGTGGTGTTCATTTGTGGTCCGGCTAACCAATCGATGTCGAGCTGATGGGCCGCCCACGCCACGCCACTGTTGTCGGTGACGATGCGGCTTGGTTTGAGCGTCTCTAGAAGCTGCTGCGCAGCTTGGAAATCCTTACCAATCAGCACAGGGCCAAACCATGGGATCAGCTGCGGGTTGTCGCTAAACAGTGCCAGTAGCGCGTCGTATTGATGGGCAAGGCTATCGGGTAGCTGGTAGTAAAGGGGGCCAGTCGTGTCGGTAAATTCGGAAATTTGCTGCGGCTGGGAGATCAGTATTGCCGAGCTTGGCGCAGTCGTTGCGCACTGGCTGCCACTTAGGGTTGGCAGCTTAAACTGTTGCTGCTGCCCTTTCAGGCTACGGGTTGTGCCAGTGCTGACGTCAAGCGCGTGGGTTCTTTGCTCGACGCTGTTAATAATCGCGGTCTTCTCGCGATAAAGGATGCGTTTGATCGCCTTAAATTCATCGGCCGTGTCCACCCCTTGTTTTGCGGCGCGGTGCTGCGCTGCGTGATCACGCGGGTTATCGATAAACATTGCATCGCCGATAGTGCCATGCAGATAACCGTTGGAGAAATCGCGATTAAATACGGTATAGAGGGCGGATTTGTCCTCACTCAGAGGCGCGTTATCGAGGTAGCGATCAATCTGCTGGCGCCATTGATCCACCACGCTGAAGACATAGTGCGGCTTCTTTACCCGCCCCTCGACCTTTAATGAGTAGACCCCGGCATTGGCCAGTGCGGCCAAATCGTCAAAGGCGGTGTTGTCTTTCATGTTCAGCGGGAAGTCGTAGCCCGCAGCGGTGGTTTCGAACTGATCGCGACAGGGCTGGCTGCAGCGGCCGCGGTTGCCAGATGCGCCATTGCGCACCGAGCTGGCATAACACAGCCCGGAAAAGCTCACGCAGTAGGAGCCATGGACAAATACCTCGGTCAGCATGTCGTGCTGGCGACCAAACTGGGCCAGTTCGCTTATCTCCTCAAGGCTTAGCTCGCGTGACAGGTTTACCCGGTTAGCGCCGAGCTGCTTAAGAAACTGGAACTGCCCGGTATTGTGGGTATTGGCCTGAGTCGATGCGTGGACATCCAGTGTGGGAAAGTAGTGTTTAAGCAGATAGGCCAGCCCCAAGTCTTGGACAATAACCCCATCGATATCGGTGTCGGCCAGCTGCTCAAGCAAGCGCACCACCGCCGGGATCTCGCTCTCCAAGATCAGCACGTTGAGGGTGATAAACACCTCGCAGTCATGGCGGTGGGCCAGCGCGGTGATGCCATCGAGCATGTCTAGACTAATATTGGTGGCACGGTTGCGGGCGTTAAAGCGGTCCAGGCCACAATAGACGGCGTCTGCACCAGCAGCAATCGCTGCTTTAATCGATTCCAGATCGCCCCCGGGGGCTAGTAGCTCAAACTGTTTTTCTGTTACGGGCATCTGCTCATCTTTCGCACAACTAAATCGAAGCGGCGTATTTTACCCCTAGCCATCGTCCTGTAAAGCACTGGGCTTCAGCATTGGGGTCAACAAAGATGCTTGGGGCTGGCGGTCAATCTGAGTGAATCGGTATAGAGGGAAGGCTACACCTTTGCTAGGGGCATAAGATTAGTCTTTGCAGCATAACTCCAACGGACAAAAAAACGCCCCACAGTCGTGAGGCGTTTTTTGAAACTATTTGGTGGTTACGCGCTTTTAAGCTGCTGAGCCTGCTTGATGACTTTTTGCTGCTCAGCTGTTGATACCTCTAGCACCTTCGAGAAAACTTTCTTTTTCTCTCCAGCTGATGCGCTGCGAAAAAACTCAGAAAAAGCGGTAGTTTGTGCTTTTTGCTCTTTAAATTTAGACAACATATTTTACTCTCCGCTAGAGCTGATACCGACTAACTCTTTTAGGGACCGGCGATCATACTTGTTGGTTAAGTATTGGTCAACTCCAGTCACATTAGCATGATACAAGCGGTTACTGCCGTCAACGTTCTTCACCAGCAAGTCTAGCGTAATGGCCGAGCCAAACTCTGCTTTGAGCTGGTTGGCGGTAAGCTGCGAGCTTAGGAATTGCGCGACAAACACCTCCGCCGGGACTCTGCGACCCTCAACGGCTTCACGAGCCTGCACAAAGCCCCAAGCCTGCTCTGGGGCTTGATAAACGAAGAGAATGGTCACTTTTCTTCCTCGTTTCAAAGAGCGCTCAATATTTTCTTTGGCTTTAGCGTAGTTGGACAATGTTGTATCGAGAATGAAGCTGACACTTTGCTTTAGTGCTAGGTCGTGTACTGCTTCTAGCAAGCGAGTTGCTGCATCCTGAAATAGGTGTGAGTTAGCGCCGTTGTAGTCTTCAAACTGTTCTCTTAGCTCATCATTATCGATACGTAAAACACCACCGCCAAAGCCGTCAATCAGCGCTTTGGAGGCTTCTGTCTTCCCCGCTCCCGGTGAGCCACACATAAATACGGATACGGGATCTTTCTCTTTAGGATATGGCGCTAATGCTTCCCTCGACACCCTTTTCTTGGTCGATTTTTGCCTGGCAAAATCTAGGGCTTTTTGCTGGATGGCCAGCTCTTCTGTTGTGAGCTTCAATTCGTTGACCTCGAACTACGTAATATTGTCGAACATATGCCGTTCCAACCCAGTTTACAGAAGTGTTGAGCAGCTAGGAAACTAAAGGCGACTGCGTAAACCACAGTTGCACTTGCTGGTGTTTGTGCCTGAGTATCAAGCCGATCGCGCTACCGCCATCTTCAGCACGTAGGAGGAGCCTCGATAACAGAGTCGCGCGAGATTCGCCGTCTTAAAGAGGTGTGTAAGTTTGATGAGGTGGTTCAGAGCATCCATCAGGCTGCCGTCGCCTTGAGTTTATTTTATTTGCTCCGAGCAGCATCCTTTGCCTACCGCTGTATCAACCAAGTAAAACTTGATCCTCTCTGTCGTATTTCAATAGTAAATGCGACAGAGTAACATTTAAGACTTCTCTGTTGATGGATCAAACAAGAATGGTATCTCCATATTTAAGAAGAAAGCGTCAATCTAAAGAGCTTGCTTCGATTTCTCAGAAATTGGACGAGCTCAAGCCAAAGCCAGATAGCATCTTAGTAACCCTATCTCACGTCGCCCAAGTCGCCATGGTAGGCATAGTCATCTGGGGATATTTCTTTACGGTTATGCCAGTAATGCAAAAAGAAAAGCTTGCAGAGGAAGTAGCAAAGCTTGAAATAGAGCAGGGCTCATTGGATATCAAGCTAGCTGTGGCTGAAAGCTCACTGTTTAAGAAAGAAGCCGAAATGGCTCAAATTGTCTCACAGCAAAAAGACTTACTTGCGCAAATTTCCCAGCTTAATTTGAAGCGAGACGAGTTAGAGTCCGGTATCCAAACTGCGAGAAATGAGTATAGCGAGCTGAAAAGTGCTCTAAAGCAATCAGGTGAAAAACTTGATGATGCGCTCGCAACACTTCTGGCTACATACAAAGCAACTCTTCTCGGTAGCCCGTCAGAAGAAGCAAGTCTTACAGGGTATGGGATAGCAAGACAGCAACTGTTCCAATGGATTGAAAATATAGAGCCTTCCTCTGAGCATTTTCAAATTCAGCAGGAAGTACACAAGGGGCCACTAACTGTAAAGATGTTAGAGTTTTCTCGCTATACACCCTTGGCTAACGCGTACTTGCAGTTAGACAAGCTAGAGAATGAAGCTATGTCAGCGTCAGGAATATCTAAGTATGTGAAAGAGAGGCTCTTCTTAGAGTTTAAGGAGGGCTTAGTGTTGCGAGAATCTAGTTTATCAACTCCACAGCCGGATTTCGCATCTTGGTATAACTACTTCCTTGAGAGCACGGATCTGGCCCAGCCATTCATCAACAGATGCGTAGACTCACTTTGGAGCAAACGAATAGAAGATGAAGGGTGGTCACCCAGAGTGGTTCATCGGCTCAAACAGGATGATCCGCTCCGGTAGTTTTGGACACCACGCTAAGCGAGTAAAATCGTTTAACGAGGTGAACAATGACATCAAAAACCAAACGCCAAACCTATACAGCTGAGTACAAAGCTGAAGCCCTTAAACTGGCAAAAATCAAAGGGGTAAGCGCTGCCGCTAAAGAGCTCGGAATATACGAATCTCAACTCTACAACTGGCGTAGCGCTGCTGAGAAGAAAACGAACACCACCCAGCGCGAAGCTGAGCTCGCGGCTGAAGTGGCGCGACTCAAACGCCAACTCGCAGAGCAAACAGAGGACCTCGCCATTCTAAAAAAGGCGGCTACCTACTTCGCGAAAAATCAAAAGTGA
>NZ_AUBZ01000030.1 GCF_000429505.1 Aliagarivorans taiwanensis DSM 22990
GATTGCTGCAGTCAGAGTAGTTTTACCGTGGTCAACGTGGCCAATAGTACCAACGTTTACGTGCGGTTTCGAACGTTCAAATTTTTCTTTAGACATAATCGTCCCTCTAAATCAAAGTCGTTGGTACAAAGTGCACCATTGGTTTTTTGTTTACCGAACGGTAAAAAGGTAACAGGGAGATATTGGGGAAAGACTGGTGCTGATAGGCAGATTTGAACTGCCGACCTCACCCTTACCAAGGGTGCGCTCTACCAACTGAGCTATATCAGCACTGGAGCGGGCAGCGGGAATCGAACCCGCATCATCAGCTTGGAAGGCTGAGGTAATAGCCATTATACGATGCCCGCGTTATAACCTTTATGCCAAGACTACCTATTACCTGAAAAAGTGGTGGGGGGGGACGGATTCGAACCATCGAAGCTTTCGCGGCAGATTTACAATCTGCTCCCTTTGGCCACTCGGGAACCCCCCCCACGGAACCTCGCAGAACGAGGTTGGCCTACTTAAGCAATGGTGCCGACTGCCGGAGTCGAACTGGCGACCTACTGATTACAAGTCAGTTGCTCTACCAACTGAGCTAAGCCGGCATCGCTTAAGTGCTGCGAATTCTATGTAATGGGTTTGGCGATTGCAACTGCCTTCACAAAAAAAAATACGCTTTCTAGTCCAAGCGCGCATTTTTCAGTCAAATCAGCTAGATTTTGCCGCTCTTAAGGACACTTCCCCACCAAAAAAGCGCTTAATCTTGCCATCTTGCTCCAGTAATAGCGCCCCTTGCTCGTCGATTCCACGGGCAATTCCGCGCTCAACCCGCTCATTGGAAAACAATAAATTCACTTTTTGGTCGCAGAAGGCATCAAATTGCTGCCAACGCGCAACCAAGGGGGCAAAACCATCATGGTCGAAGTCGATATAGATGCGATTTAGTGCAGTGATTAACGCTCGCGCTAGCTCATTACGGTCGAGCAGCTCGTGGTGTTGCAGTTGGGTAAAGGGTTGATCAATCTGTGCGGCGTGACTTTCTTCAACATGGACGTTAATGCCCAATCCCACAACCATCTGCAGCAAGCCATCCACGTGGCCTTGCAGCTCAATCAAGATACCGCCGAGTTTGCGGCCGCCCTGGTAGATATCGTTGGGCCATTTTAGCGACAGGTCTTTATGGCCGAGCTTGCTCAAGGTTTCCACCACAGCCAGACCAACCGCCAGGCTCAGGCCCGACATCGCCTCAATGCCCTTGTCGAACTCCCACAGCAGTGACATCGCCAACTGCCCGGCAAACGGGGTTTGCCATTGCCGTCCGCGACGCCCTTTACCAGCGCTTTGATACTCCGCCAACACCACTTGGCCATGGCGACAGTGTTTCAGGTTGCGTTGGATCCAAGCGTTGGTGGAGTCCACCTCATCAAGGCGTACGATTTTTTGTCTTGGGAAAGCGTACTGAAGGGCATCGATATCGAGCAGCGATAGTGGCTGGGCCAGTCGATAGCCGCGCCCTTTTACCTTGTAGATATCTAGCCCGAGCTTTTGTAGCTGCTTAATATAGTTGGCGATAGAGGTGCGGCTCACTCCCAACTGCTGGGCCAAGGCCTCGCCTGAGCAATACTCGCCCGCCAACAGCTGTTCCAGCACCGCAAACTTATTGTGGCGCATTAGCTCAACGACTCCACCAGCTCACTGTAATGAACCTCACCACGCTCACCGATAAAGCGCACTTCCGGCTCAAGCTCCACCCCATAGCGAATCCACACCTGCTGGCGCACATGCTGACACAGCGCCAAGATGTCTGCAGCCACCGCGCTGCCGGTATTGACTAGTACCAAGGCTTGGTCTTTGTGTACCGCCGCGCCACCGAGTTGAAAGCCTTTCAGGCCGAGCGAATCGATAAGCCAGCCCGCCGCTAGCTTATAGCGCTGTTGGGCCGCGGGATAATGGGGCAACTCTGGGTGAGCCGCTAACAAGGCGTCTAACTTGGCTTGCTCAACCACCGGGTTCTTAAAGAAGCTGCCAGCATTACCTAGTTGCGAAGGGTCAGGCAGCTTGGCCGAGCGGGTCGCTACCACGGTGTCGAAGATCTGCTCGGCATCGGCATCGTCACCGAGCTTGGCCAGCGGCCCATAGCTCACCACCGGCTCCCAGCTCTGAGGAAGCGCGAGGCGCACTTGGGTAATCAATGCGCGGCCTTTCAGGGCATGTTTGAAGATACTATCGCGATAGCCAAACTTGCAATCGGCTTCACTCAGCCACTGCAATTGACCGGTCTCGAGATCGAAGTACTCCACTGCCAGGCAACGCTGGGCAATCTCAACGCCGTAAGCGCCAATGTTCTGCACCGGCGCGGCGCCAACATTGCCGGGGATCAAGGCCAGGTTCTCCAGGCCATAGTAGCTGTTCGCCAAGCACCACTGCACTAACTCGTGCCAGTTCTCACCGGCGGCGATATCGAGGATCACCTGCTCATCGGTTTCCTCTACCTCGACCCCTTTCAGGCGGTTGCTCAGCACCAAGCCCTTAAAGTCACCGGTGAGGAGAACATTTGAGCCTTCGCCAAGCAGCAGCAAAGGCAACGAGTGTTGCTGCAGCCAGGCAAACAGCCCGGGCAACTGCGCCTTATCATTAAGTTCGAAGAAGAAATCGGCGCGGGCATTCAGGCCAAAGCTGTTTAAAGCATCCAGCGCCACGTCGCGTTGAGGGGAAAACTCACTCATTACTTTCTTAACCTCACGCTGCTCACTTCATGGTTGCGGCCTTTTTCCAAGATCAGATCGGCGCGCTCACGCGTGGGCAAAATATTTTGCAGCAGATTAACTTTGTTGATGCGGCCCCAGATATCGGTGGCGATATCCACCGCTTCGTCACGGTCCAGTGATGCATAGTGATGGAAGTAGGCACCACGGTCTCTGAACGCACTGGCGCGCAGCTTCAAGAAGCGCTCGACGTACCAGTTCTCTAGCAGCTCAACATCGGCATCCACAAAGATGGAGAAATCCACATAGTCGGAAACGAAAGGACGGCGCACCTGATGACAAGGCTGATCGCACTCACTTTGCAGCACATTCAAGCCTTCCAGAATCAAGATGTCCGGTTGATCGACCACCGTCTCTTCGCCCGGCAGGATGTCGTAAACAAAGTGGGAGTAGACCGGTGCGGATACATTGCGCTCACCGCTTTTTAGCGCCGCCACAAACTCCAGCAGGCGTCGCTTATCGTAGCTCTCGGGGAAGCCCTTACGCTGCATCAGGCCGCGTCGCTCAAGTTCGGCATTGGGATACAAGAAGCCATCGGTGGTGACAATGTCGACCTTCGGGTGCTCCGGCCAGCGCTGCAGCAAGGCCTGCAAGATCCGTGAGGTGGTACTTTTGCCCCCCGCCACACTACCAGACACACCGATAATATAAGGAAGGTGCTTGGGCCGCCCTAAGAAGTCACCAATTACCTTACGTCTATCCTGACGTGCTTTGACATAAAGGTTGAGCAGGCGGGATAGCGGCAGGTAGATATCAGACACCTGCTGCAAGGAGAGCGCTTCGTTAATACCGCGGATCCGCTCCAAGTCACTCTCGGTGAGCGTCATCGGTACCGACTGACGAAGCTTGGCCCATTCCAAACGCTCGAAATGGTGGTAGCGCAGCTGTTCGCTTTTTGACTCAAGCGAGTCGTCAGTTACGTGTTCGGCTGTATGTTCGGCGTTAATAAACATGCTTCCTTCCTATAAATAGCCGCTAAAGCTTATCGAAAAAGCGGTTGCCACTCCACTATCTGAGCTATATCTACCCGTTTAGCCATCTGTTTGACAGGCTTCCCCGTATCCATCACTAATACCAATCCGGATAAGTAAATGGTCAGTTATTGCGAAGGGAAATCATCGAGGACGAGGAAACGCTTGCCGTAACTAGTGGGCTAATTGCAAAAGCGTTGACGCTGTCATCAATGATTTTAACCAGCAAGAATGAGCAGTTACTTATGTGGATTGGTTTAGGTCTACACTGACTAGCAACTGCTAAGGACCAGCCCCGTGAAACACTTGTTAACAACACTTGTAGCGTTTGCGTTGGCAGCCACCATGCCCAGTGATTACGCAGCGGCGCTAGAGAATGATGAAGTCATCGTCTTGGAGTATCCACCCTTTACCACCCAGTATCGCGACGACTATGGTCACGCTTTTGCTTTGCTAAGCGAGTACGCCGAACAACGTTTTAAGCTCCCCCCCAAGCCTGAGTTCCTTTCCCCGGCGCGGGCGGTGCATGAGTTGACCAGTGGCCAGTGGTGCCTGTCGTTTTATCCCGCCAAGCCACTACTGGAAGATGCTCGCTTCCTGTCGCTTGCCGATGAAGAGGTGGCAATTGGCTTGTATCGCCGCATCGATGATATGACACCCGATAGCTGGCAGGACCTATCTGAGCTTGCAGGCTACCGGGTTGCGGTGATGCGCAACCGCCAAATAGGTCCGTTCCAAAAACAGTTGATCGATGCCCAGCTACGCTTGGTTGAAGTGAACAGTGTGGAGCAAGGGCTACGAATGCTACTGCGAGGGCGAGTTGACTATGCCATGGGAGACAGCACCAGCTTGCAAACCCATGGTTTATTAAAAAGAGGCTTCAGTGATCAGCAGCAGCGTGAAATAGCGCTCTCGCAAACCAGCTTGCTAACCGCCAAGGTTGGGGTGTTCTACAACCCTAAATGTGAGAAGCAACTGTTTATCACTCTTCCCAGCGCAGCGAACTAGCCGACAAGGTTAGGCTCAGAGTTAGGCTTAGCCTTCAGGCTTGCTTGCGCAGATGCCGGGTAAACGCGGGTATATCCACCAGTTGCTGCGGGATCTCCCCAGCGCTCTGGTAGCCTTGCTCAACCAGCCAGTCACAAGCCAGCTGGATGCTGGGAAAATCCTGCTTACTATGGCTGCGCTCGCCGCTGGGGATCATGCGTTCAAGAAGGTAACGTTTGAGGGGCGAGAAGCTGTAGACATGGGCGGTATGGCACAGCCCCTTGTCTTCCACCCACTTTAGGGTGGGATAGATCAGCTCTTCCGCATCGGATGTTAGTAGTTCCCAATCTTCCAGCAACACCACGTGCGCCCAACGTTCGGGCAACTGGGATTCAAAACTCTGTAGTGCGTCGACAAATTCCCTTGCCAGTTGGCTATTCCATGCACCTACGGCACTCAATACTAATACGTCGTCAAACAGCTCTAAGCGATAGCTGCCGTGTGCTTCAAACATGCAAAAACCTCCTGCTCGCCGAAGTATAGACCAGCGAACAGGAGGGGCAGTGGAAAGTGCTCTATCGTTAAATTACTGTTTAAGCGCGCTTCTTACTGGCGACGTCCATCCACACAGCCAGCAGCAAGATGCTGCCTTTAATGATCGATTGCCAGTAGGTCGGAACGTCCATCATGCTCATGCCATTATCCAGGCTAGCCATAATGAAGGCGCCCAATACCGCACCGAATACGGTACCCACACCACCGGCCAAGCTGGTGCCGCCGATAACACAGGCGGCAATCGCATCTAGCTCTGCGATGTTACCGGCCGATGGCGAACCCGCGCCCAAGCGAGAGGCAAGAATCAGACCCGCCATCCCCACCAGCAGGCCATTAATCGCAAACACCTTGAGCTTGGTGGCTTCGACATTAATGCCCGACAAACGCGCCGCTTCGATGTTGCCACCGATGGCGTAGATGCGACGACCAAAGGCGGTCTTCTTACCAATAAAAGCAGCGATCAACATCAGTACCACCAACAGCAATACCGGGAAGGGTACACCGCGGTAGTCGTTGAGTAGGAACACCAGCCCCAGTGCGAAGATAGCAATCGCTCCAAACTTCAAGACATCGCTGGTCATCGCAGGGTTGCTCAGCCCATGGGCCTCGCGCTGCTTGCGCAGGCGCTGCTGCCATACGAAGAACAGGCTAAGCGCACCGATGCTGGCAATCATCGAGAACATATTTGGTAGGTAGCTCTGGCCAATCAGGCTCATCTCTGGTGAGGTTGGCGCCACGGTGCTACCACCGGTAATCCCCACCAAGATCCCACGGAAGGCCAGCAGGCCCGCCAGGGTCACAATGAAAGAAGGTACCTTGCGGTAGGCCACCCACCAGCCATTCCACAGGCCAAGCAGGAAACCGGCAGTAAGGGTCAGTACAACCGTTAGTGGCAGCGGCAGCCCCCACCATACATCCATAATCGCAGCCGCACCGCCGAGCAAGCCCATCATCGAGCCCACCGACAGGTCAATCTCGGCCGAGATAATCACATACACCATGCCAATCGCCAGAATGCCGGTGATGGCGGTTTGGCGTAGCAAGTTAGATACGTTACGGGGCGTCAGGTAGCTGCCATCGGTGGCGAAGTAGAAGAACAGCATGATCACCGCGATGGCCGCAAACATCACCAGCACTTGCAGCTTGATTTGTTTGAGTTGGTCTAACACGCTGGCTCCCTGGCTGTTCGCGCTAATTGTGGTTTGTTGAGTAGTCATAATTATTCCTCGGCTAATGCACAGTCCATTACTTGCTCTTGGGTCAAGCCTTGGTTCTCCAGAACCCCCTTGAGCTTGCCTTCGTGCATTACTAAAACGCGGTCGCTGATCCCGAGTACTTCGGGCAGCTCAGATGAGACCATGATGATGCTGATCCCCTGCTTCACTAGCTCGAACATCAGCTTGTAGATTTCGTACTTGGCGCCCACATCGATACCTCGAGTCGGCTCATCGAGAATCAAGATCCCCGGCTCCAGCAACAAGAACTTGGCAAGGATGGCTTTTTGCTGATTCCCCCCACTAAGGCTCTTAATCGCCAACTCCTGTCCAGCGGTTTTCACCTTAAGGCGTGCAATTGATTCTTTGATAGCGCGGTTTTCCGCCGACTCATCAAGTGCTTGCCCCAAGCCTGCAAACATCGACAACCCCGCTAGGGTGATGTTTTGCCCTACGCCCATAATCGGCACAATCCCGTGGCGCTTGCGGTCTTCCGGTACCATGGCGATCCCTTGGGAGAGCGCCTGCTCTGGGTTGCGGATCTTGATGCTTTGCCCGTTCAGCTCAATTGGGCATTCGTACACCCCGTTGTAGCTGCCGTAGATACACTGCATCAACTCGGTACGGCCCGAGCCCACCAAGCCTGCCACACCAAGGATCTCGCCCTTGCGCAGCTCAAAGCTGACATCTTTAACTTGATAGAGGTTGGCGGCCTTGCTGATCTTGGCAGTAACCGGACCCACCTTGAGAATAGGCTCGCCAATGTCGTGCTCTTCGCGCGGGAACAACTCCTTGAGCTCGCGCCCCACCATCATCGAGATGATGTCATCGGTGGTCATCTGCTTGGCATCTTGGGTGCCGATATGCTCGCCATCGCGGATCACGCAGATACGATCGGAGATCTCTTTCACTTCATTGAGTTTGTGGGAGATATAGACACAACTTACGCCTTCACTGCGCAGCTGTTTAACGATGGCCAGCAACACTTCAGTCTCTGACTCGGTCAGTGGTGCGCTGGGCTCGTCGAGAACCAGAATTTCCGCATTTTTAGACAAGGCTTTGGCAATCTCAACCAGCTGCTGCTGGCCCACGCCAAGGGTGCGGACGGGAGTATCGGGATCAACATCAAGTTTAACCCGAGTAAGTAATGCTTTGGTTTGTTTGTACATTGCGCTGTGGTCTAGCACGCCGTGGCGGCTGATCTCAGCACCGAGGAAAATATTTTCTAGGATTGACAGCTCTTTTACCAGGGTCAGTTCCTGGTGAATAATCGCGATGCCTTTCTCTTCACTATCGCCGATGTTGCGCGATTGAAGCAGCTCGCCCTTATAATAGATATCACCTTCATAGCTACCGAAAGGATGCACCCCGGTTAGCACTTTCATTAAGGTGGATTTACCCGATCCATTTTCCCCGCAAAGTGAGACTACTTCCCCTTTTTCCAGATTGAAATTAACGCCGTTCAGGGCAATCACACCGGAGAACTTTTTCACGATCCCCGACATATTGAGTAGGCTTGCGGTCGACATGTTCACTCCTTAAAGCTTTATTCCTTAAAACAAGGGGCAGTTACCTGCCCCTGATGTTTTAATTCAATCTTACTGGTACACGTCTTCTTTCTTATGGAAGCCATCGGCAATCACTGTGTCATCGACGTTGTCTTTATCCACGGCAATCGGCGTTAACAGGTAGGCCGGTACATCTTTCAAGCCATTGTTCAGCGATGAATTAGTTTCAGGCTGGTTGCCAGCACCCAGCTCAACCGCGATTTCAGCAGCAGTGGTCGCCAGCATTTGAATCGGCTTGTAGATGGTCATGGTTTGAGTGCCAGCAACAACCCGGCGAATCGCTGCCAAGTCAGCATCCTGACCAGAGATCAGCACCTTGCCAGCCAGACCTTGTGCATCCAGCGCTTGGATAGCGCCACCAGCAGTAGAGTCGTTTGATGCAACCACAACATCGATATCGTTGTCGTTAGCAGTCAGGGCGTTTTCCATGATCTTCAGTGCGTTCTCAGCAGCCCAGCCTTCGGCCCACTGGTCGCCAACGATCTGTACTTGGCCAGCATCAACCAGCGGCTGAATCACATTCATCTGACCTTTACGGAACAGGTGAGCGTTGTTATCAACTGGCGAGCCACCCATCAGGAAGAACTTACCGCTGTCGCGACGCTCCACCAGCGCCTGCGCTTGCAGTTCACCGACACGCTCGTTATCGAACGATAGGTAGAAATCGATCTCGGCGTTGTTAATCAAACGGTCATAGGCCAGAACCTTGATGCCTTCGGCTTTGGCTTCAGCAATCACGTTCGCCAGTACCTGACCGTTGTAAGGAATAATCACCAGCACATCGACACCGCGGGAGATCATGTTCTCGATTTGCGAGATTTGCGCTTGCTCATTACTGTTCGAAGATTGAACAAATACTTTTGCACCAAGCTCTTCCGCTTTTGCCACGAAGAAGTCACGGTCTTTCTGCCAGCGCTCCAGGCGTAGGTCATCGATCGCCATGCCGATTTTCACTTCGGCGAAGGCTGCACCAGATAGGCAGACCAGAGCTGAGCACAGTAGGGTAATCAGTTTTTTCATCTCTTCAGTTCCTTGGGTTGTAGGATTGTCCTGGAGCGCCAGCGAGCACTTGTTATTCGACCGTGCTCTGCTCCACTCCCGATTGACTATATATTTTGCGTCTCGAATAAAAAGTGACCCAGTGCAAATTAAGAAAACGTTCTCAGCCAATTTGGATCACCAAGGCAAATAGTGTGATGCAAGCAGTTTCATGGGAAAAAAGTAGGACGGTTTGCTGGAAAAACGCGCGATATGCTTGTACGCGTGCACGCAGGAGGAAAGCAGGGAATAAAGAGAAAAATGCGCAGACGCCGATGAGTTTTATGTCGATGCAGGCAAACTAACGGGGTGTAACTGGATGGCTAAACTCAGCAATCACCTCTCGTTGCGGGTCGCTTGTAGCAAATGCTGCCAGTGTATCTAAGCCCGGAGTTTGTTGTGGGCTGTAGCGCTGCGACAGGGTTTGGATCCAGCGCAGCCCCAGCTCACTTTCATAGGCAGAGCTAAACGTTGTGACCACCCCATCTTGGTTCGCTTGGCTTATCAAGGAGCTAATGTACTGCCAACCGCCCACCAAGGAGGGCTTAATCACCAAGGCTTTGAGGCCCGCAAAGTAGTGATAGCGATAACTGGCCCGTTGCAGGCTTTCATCGAGGGCAATCCCTATTTGGCAGCGCTCGGCCAGCATCGGGCATAACTCGCTGCTTTGCAGCGGCTCTTCGATATAGTCAATCCGCTCCACATCGATGTTGCCTAACACCTTTACGGCCTGCTCCCAGCTCCAGCCGCGGTTAGCATCGAGTCGCAGTCGCAGCTTGGGGTTGGCGATAAGCAGTGCTTGGATCTGTTCGATGTCTTGGTCGGGCGCTTGCCGGGCGGCTTTAAACTTGGCCAACTGCAGCTGCTTGTCTTGCAGAACCCGTTGGTCGCGGGAGGCGTCAATACCCAGCAGCGGGCAATCATGGCTTAGCGCCACATCTGGCACCGGACCGGTTAGTGCGCAATCGAGGCCAAAGGCAACACTGGGAAACAAAGGCTGCTGTAATGAGCCTTGCAGGTAGCTGTAGAGCTGTTGCGTCGCTTGTTCCAGCGACTCTTGGCTAAACCCGGGCAGAGGCGCGATCTCCCCCACCCCGGTGCGGCCATCGCTGAGCGCCAGCTCCAGAATCAGGCTCTCACGCAGCGCCACCCGATGCTCGCCAAACTGCATGGTTTGGCGAAAGGGTAGCTGCTGCCGATAAATAGTAGCCTGGGTCCAGAGCGCGTCCATGCTCAGACTCGTCACTTAACGATTAAGGGTTGCGCTTGAACTTGCTGAAGTCCGGTTCGCGCTTCTCGTTAAAGGCATTGCGACCTTCCTGACCTTCTTCGGTCATGTAGAACAGCATGGTGGCATTACCTGCCAGCTCTTGCAGGCCGGCCTGGCCGTCACAGTCAGCATTCAGCGCTGCTTTCAGACAACGCAATGCCATTGGGCTATTCTGCATCATCTCGCGACACCACTGAACGGTTTCGCTTTCCAGTTGCTCAAGCGGCACAACGGTGTTTACCAGGCCCATATCCAGCGCTTCCTGCGCGCCGTACTGACGACACAGGAACCAGATCTCACGGGCCTTCTTCTGACCCACCAAGCGCGCCATGTAGCTGGCACCCCAGCCGCCGTCAAACGAGCCAACCTTCGGTCCGGTTTGGCCGAACTTAGCGTTCTCTGCGGCAATGGTTAGGTCACACAGCATGTGCAGAACATGACCGCCGCCGATGGCGTAGCCCGCGACCATCGCCACAACCGGCTTAGGACAGGTACGGATTTGGCGTTGGAAGTCCAGTACGTTGAGGTGGTGAGTACCTTCTGAGTCTTGGTAGCCGCCGTAGTCACCACGCACTTTTTGGTCGCCACCAGAACAGAAGGCCAGATCGCCTTCCCCGGTCAGTACGATGCTGCCTACGTCAGGGTCGCGACGGGCATCATCCAGTGCAATGATCATCTCCTGCACGGTTTTCGGGCGGAAGGCGTTGCGAACCTGCGGGCGGTTGATGGTGATCTTGGCAATGCCACAGGCTGATTTGTGGTAACGCACGTCTTCGAAGTCGGCGCTGACATCTTGCCAGTCGACAGGAGAGTTAAAGATATCGCTCATGGTTCTCTTCATTTTCAGTTGAGGCAGTCGAGTAACTGCTGATTAAACGCGTCGGGCTGGTCGATGTGCACATTGTGACCGGCCCCTTGAATCATATGCCACGCTAGCTGTGGCACCGCTTGGCACATTTGCTGGGCCAGACGGCAAAACTTCCGGTCATCGCTTCCGGTGATCAGCGACATCGGGATCTTTAGTGTAGCCAAGCCGCTCAGAAAGTCGTCCTGACGGCCTAAACTGGTGGCGTCCAACATGGCTGCCAGACCCTGCGGGCTCTGGCTGAGACGCTTGCTGACCAGGCTGTCACGCTGTGCCTCACTCAGTGAGTGAAACACCTCTTGGCTGTACCATGCCTGTAAGACCTGCTCACGCGGCTCATGCTGCCAACGCTCGGCCCACTTGGCGTCATGGCTTAAGCGCGCTTGCTGCTGGCGGTGGTCGTCCAAGCCGGAATGGCACGACTCCAGTATTAAACACTGCAAGCCTTTCGGCTTTTGCAAGGCATGGTACATCGCCAAACGCCCGCCCAAGCTGTAGCCAAGCAGGGAATACTGGGTAATATGCAGCCGCTGCAGGCAGTCCACCAGCAGCTGATGAAAGTGCTTGAAGCCCTTGCTCGGCTTTAGCTGCAGCTCACCACTCATGCCATGCCCGGGCAGGTCGATGGCAACACAGTAGTAGCGTTCGCTGAGCGCCGCCAGGGTATATTGCCAGTCGTTGCCACTGCCCAAAAAGCCATGCAGCAACACCACACACGGGCGGCCACGCTGGCCTTGAACCTTAAAGTGCAAGTTGCTCATCGATGCTCTTCCCTAGCTCCAGATAGCGGCGACTGGCATCGCCGGGCGCAAAGCTCAGCTCAATGACCCCGCCTTGACCATCGTCCAGTAGCTGTTGATAGTCGCGGCTAAACTCAGCCAGCGTTTGGCTGTGCCGGTACGCCAGCTTGAACTGCTGCGCGGCGGCGGAAAAATCTAGCTGATGCGGCATCTGGTAATAGTCCTGCGCGAGTTGCGGGTCATTCAGCCCGGGCAACAACTTAAAGATCTCACCACCATCATTGTTCACCACCAGCACATTCAAGCGATAACGCTTAGCCAGTGCCAGCGAATTTAGGTCATGCAAGGCCGAGGTATCGCCAATAATCAAGGTGGTGCTCTGGCCGCTAGCTGCAGCTTGTCCAGCCGCGCTGGCAATCAGGCCATCGATGCCGGAAGCGCCGCGATTGCACTGCACCTCGGCCGCCGAGATATCACAGCCCAGCGCTTCAAACAGCCTGACCAGCATGCTGTTGCCAATAAACAACTGGCTGGCCGCAGGCAAGGACATGGCAAGTGCCGCGCAGGCACTGAGCTCAGAGTCCTCGCGCAAGGCTGCATCGATAAGCGGCTGCACCTTGTTCGAGACGGCGCGCCAGAGTTTGGCATAGTCGCGGTGTTGGGTACTTGCTGGATGAGCAGTCAGCCATTCACTCGCGCGGCAAACCCAACGCTGCTGCAATCTATGACTCGGGTCGTGGCGCAACTTAAGCACATCCACATACCAATATTCGGCGTCGCTGCTTGCCAGCCAATTCTGCAGTCGTTTGCCCACCAAAAAACCACCGAATTGGACTATCAGCTCAGGCTCTAGCGCCTTAGCAGTATCAGGCTGGCGCACCAATAACTCTGCCTGCGAGATAACACCCGGCAGGCCCTGTAGCTGGCTTTGTACATCGGCCACCACTGGCCAACCAAGTTGCTCAGCCCAAGCCAAAATCGCCCGCGCTTGTGCTGGCGTTTGCTGGCCCACCACCACCAGGCCCTTACGCTGCTGCCAATCGAGCCAGCGTGCTTCGGTGGCGATCTGGACGCCGGACTGGGGATAGCGGGTATAAGGCTGATCGGTGCTCAGCCAGTTCGCCAGCGGCGCCAGATAATCCGCCAGATGCTGCTGATTTTGCTCGGGATAGAAGGGCTCGCGGAACGGGCAGTTAAAGTGCACCGGGCCGGGGCTCTGTTGCTGCGCAGCAAGCGCATTGTCCACACTGCCCAGTAACATCGCCGGACTGATGGCGGTGGTCGGCTCGGGCAATACCGCTTGGAACACCGGATAATCGGCGAAGATCCGCTGCTGGATGATCGCCTGATTGGCACCGCTATCGAGCAGCTCCGCCGGGCGATCGCCGGTTAACAGTAGTAACGGCACCCCGGTCTGGCGCGCTTCAATCACGGCCGGATAAAGGTTGGCAACTGCGGTGCCAGAGGTGGTGATAAGCGCCACACAGCGCTGCTGAGTTTTGGCCATGCCCAGCGCGAAAAAGCCCAAGCCGCGCTCATCAAAATGGCAATGGGCATTGGCTTTGGGGTGGCGTGCCACCGCAACGGTTAGCGGGGTCGAGCGTGAGCCGGGGGCGATGCAAAAGTCGCGAATGCCCCAGCGCAGGCACTCTTCGATAAGCAGTTCTGCCCACAACACATTCAGGTTATGGGCTTGATCAGGATTTAGCAGGGTCGGTGGATTAGGCAAGCGCTTTCCCGTTCAGCAATTCGAGGATAGTGGCAATCTTATGATTAAGCTCCTGCCATTCTAACTCGGCTTGCGATCCGGCAACAATACCGGCTCCGGCAAAGGCGTGAACGTGATCGGGCAGCACCAGCGCGCTACGAATAGCCACCGAAAACTCGCTGGCCGCGCCGCTGAACCAGCCCACCGCACCGGTATACCAGCCACGGGCATAGCCCTCATGATGCAAGATATACTGAATGGCCGATTTGCGCGGCATCCCCCCCACCGCCGGTGTCGGGTGCAGCGCATCCAGTAGCGACAGGTCATCCAACTCCGGGCTGATCATCGCGGTAATCCGGCGTTTAAGATGCTGAACGTGCTTAAGCTTGACCAGCTCCAGTTCGGCATCGGGGTTCACATGAAGGCTCAGCTCTTGCAGGCGGCGGCTGAGATCGTCCAGCACCACCTGGTTTTCCCACTGGTTTTTGTGGTCGTTGAGCAGTTGCGAGCCTAGCTGACAGTCTTGCTGCACCGTCTGGCCGCGCGGCGCGGTGCCCGCCAGCGCCTCACTAAGCAGCTCGGTATCGCAGCGTGCGTACAAGCGCTCGGGGCTACAGCCAACAAAGCTGCGCAGGCCGTCGAACTGGAACAGGAAGGAGTAACAATCTTGCTCGCGCTGCTGCCATTGGTTGAGCAGGCTAAACGGATTGAGGGTGCCTTTTAGCGCAATGGTGGTTTGGCGCGAGAGCACCACCTTGGCGGTGTGCTGCTGGAAATCGCCACCGGTGACTTCATCAACTAAATGCTGCCACTGATCGCGCGAGGGCTGATCGATACGGCTTAAGGCATCGCAGCGGATATCCGCCAAGGGCTGAATACGCGCCAGACCTTCCAGCTCGCCGGTAATGCACTGATACTCGTGCTCTGGGCGATTGCGGAAGTTGGCATTGATGATCATCTCGCAGCTGCCCGGCTTCTGGCGGATCTCGATGCGCGGCAGTACAAAGCGACGGCGCGGAAAGCTCGGCCACGTGGCACTTTGGCGAGTAAAGGCAATGCCGCCATAGAAGCGTAGCGAGTGGTCGTTGGTATCCAGAGCGTCGATGGTGGCTTGCACCTGCTCCAGGTCGTTCAGCGATTCGGCAGCACCAAGCCAGGCGACTTCGTCACCTTGCTTACTTTTCCAGTAACCACGGAAATTATGGTTTTGTTGATTGAGCCAGGCGAGAAGATCCATCTCAGGCAGCGCTAGGCTAAGTTGCTGGTAACCCTGCTGAGGCAATTGCCGTAAGCGAGCCACCACCGATTTCACAGTATCTTGGGGCAGCAGCACGAATTGTATCTCTGTAACGTGTTAACACTTAGGAAGTATGGCATACCTTAACAAAGAGGCTTGGTGGTTTCTTGATGCTGAGCAATAATAGCCGCTTTATTTAACTGACTGATATAGCAAATGTTGAAAGCTTGGATCCACGCAGCACGCCTGCGCACCCTCCCCTTGGCTAGCGCCTCTATTTTACTGGGCTCCAGTTTGGCAGCCAGTGAAGGCGATATGCTGTGGCCGGTGACGCTGCTGGCCTTGTTAACCGCATTGCTGCTACAGATCCTCTCCAATCTGGCCAACGACTACGGCGATGCGGTCAGTGGCGTGGATGACCATACCCGGGTCGGCCCAGAACGCGCCCTGCAAGCGGGCTTGATTACCCAGCCACAGATGCGTCGCGCGATCGTCTTTACCACTGTGTTGTCGTGTATCTCCGGCCTCGGTTTATTGACCATTGCCCTGGGCAAAGATTGGGAAGCCTGGCTGAGCTTTATGCTGCTCGGCGCGTTGGCGGTCGTTGCTGCAATGACCTATACCATGGGCAAACGCCCCTATGGCTACTATGGGCTGGGCGATCTGAGCGTGTTTCTGTTCTTTGGCGCGCTGGGCGTGGTGGGCTGCGCTTACTTGCACCTATTAACCGTGCCTGAGGGCGCCTGGCTGCTGGCGGCGGCCAACGGCTTTCTCGCCACCGCCGTATTAAACATCAATAACCTCCGTGATCTGGAGCCGGACAAAGCCGCTGGCAAACACACCTTTGCGGTGCGCTTAGGGCCAACCTGCGCACGTCGCTATCACTTGGCCTTGGTGCTGGGGGGCCTGCTGGCCTACGCCGCGTATTTGCTTTTGCACGAGCCGCGCTCGCTGGCTTGGTCCTTCTTGCTGCCCGCCATCCCAGCGCTTAAGGTCGCCAAGGTGGTAATCACCAGTCACGACCCGGTAGTGCTCGACAGCCAGCTTAAGCAGACTGCCAAGTTCAGCTTTATCTTGGCGCTATTTTTCAGCCTGCTGCTTCCCCACACCTTCTAAGCTGATCTTATCGCACGCGGCTTTTAGATCCGCTCGACTGCTGAATCCCGCAGTCGAGCCTTTCAAGACAATTGAGTTAACTGTCATAAATTCACCACTCTAGCAGATAAACCATTACACAAAGCGCCCTGCAAGACGTATGGTTAGCGGTGAATAGGGATGTTCTGTTAACAGTGAATAGACCGTATGAAGCTGCTGATTACCGCCTTGCTTACGCTTTGCCTCTCTCCTTATCTCTCTCCGATAGCGATTGCCGAGGAGCAGTTGCTGGTGCGCTATCACCAGTCCCCGCGCGATATCGACCGCCGCGATGACTACTTTGTCGCCCTGCTAGAGCTTGCCCTGCGTAAGACCGAGAACAGTGATGGCCCCTATCTGCTGGTCAGCAACGAGCGCAAGATGACCCAACAGCGCACCCTAGCCAACCTCGAGCAAGGTCGCTATCTAGATGTGGTCTGGACCATGACCTCTGCCGAGCGCGAACAGCAACTGTTGCCAGTACGCATTCCCTTGCTACGCGGGCTGCTAGGGCATCGGGTGTTTATCATTCGCGAAGAAGACCGCCAACTGTTTGAGCAGATCACCAATGTTGAAGACTTGCAGCAGCTCAAGGCCGGACAAGGCTAGGATTGGCCTGATACCGAGATCCTGCAGGCTAACCGCATCCCGGTGGTCACCGGCAGCAACTATCAGGGCCTGTTCGGCATGCTCCGGGCGGAGCGCTTTGACTACTTCCCACGCGGTGTGAATGAGCCATGGGAAGAGATACGCATCCATGCCGACAAGCAGCTAGCGGTGGAGCCCAATCTGGTGTTGCAATACCCCGCGCCGGTGTTCTTCTTCGTCAACAAGCAAAACCACGCCTTGCAAGCGCGTCTCGAGCGCGGGCTACGATTGGCCCTTGAAGACGGCAGCTTCTTCCAACTGTTCTACGAGCATCCCAGCAATCACTATATCTTTGAGGTCAGCAGATTGGCGCAGCGGCGGATGTTTCAGCTCCGTAATCCGCTGCTCAGTGAAGAGACCGCCGCGCTGCTATCCCAGCCCGAGCTTTGGTATCACCCAGATGAATGCCAACAGCAGCAGAGCCCCTGCTATCAGAAAGCCAGCCACCACGACTAGCGCCACAGCAACAGATTTCGTTAAGCGATTGTGACCAGCCGCTATTGTTCGCAGGCCGCCAAGCCCGCTATACTGCCCGGGTCTTGTCGGAGTGCCGTAAGGCTGAGATCGCAACTTCCGTTTAATCGGAGACGCGGGATCCGCACAACCTGCTCAGGGTAATACCTGCGAAGGGAACAAGAACGTGAGTGATAGGCAACACAGCAAGTCTCCATCGCTCTCCTTCTCTATATCCGACAAGCCTCATTGTTTTAATCGTCATTTTAAAATGCAAACACGGAACCGAGGCCAGTCATGTCAAGACGTGAACAACGCGCAAGCGCCGAACGCTACATCCAAAACCTTCAAGGGCAACCCTTTCCCAATTCCGAGAAAATCTACATTCAAGGCAGCCGCGATGATATCCAAGTCGCCATGCGCCAGATTAATCTGAGCGACAGCTTAGCCGGTGGCAGCAAAGAGAACCCCGAGTTCGAAGCCAATGAACCGGTGCGCGTCTACGACACCTCGGGTATCTACACCGATGAGCGCTGCGAGCTGGATGTGCGCAAAGGCCTGCCCAAGCTGCGCCAAGCTTGGATTGAAGAGCGTGGCGATTGCGAGCAGCTGAGCGCGCTCAGCTCTAACTTTTCTCAACAGCGTTTGGCCGATGAAGGGCTCGACCATATTCGCTTCGAGCACCTGCCAACCCCACGTAAAGCCAAACTGGGCAAGACCGTGACTCAGTTGCACTATGCCCGTGCCGGCATCGTTACCCCAGAGATGGAATACATCGCGATCCGCGAGAACATGGGGCGCGAGAAGATCCGCGAAGACCTTCGGGCCCAGCAGCAACAAGGCAACAGCTTCGGCGCAGCACTGCCCGAGCAGATCACCCCGGAGTTCGTGCGAGAGGAAGTGGCCAAAGGCCGCGCAATCATCCCCTGTAACATCAACCACCCGGAAGCCGAGCCGATGATCATTGGCCGCAACTTTATGGTGAAGGTGAATGCCAACATTGGTAACTCCTCGGTCAGTTCGTCCATCGAAGAAGAGGTAGAAAAACTGGTGTGGGCCAGTCGTTGGGGCGCTGATACGGTAATGGATCTGTCCACCGGTCGCTACATCCACGAAACCCGTGAGTGGATTATCCGCAACTCGCCAGTGCCGATTGGCACCGTGCCAATCTACCAAGCGCTGGAGAAAGTAAATGGCATCGCTGAAGACCTGAGCTGGGAAGTGTTCCGCGACACCTTGATTGAGCAGGCCGAGCAAGGTGTTGACTACTTCACCATTCACGCCGGCGTGCTGCTGCGCTATGTGCCTATGACTGCCAAGCGCACCACCGGCATCGTTAGCCGGGGTGGCTCGATCATGGCCAAGTGGTGTCTGGCCCACCACCAAGAAAGCTTCTTGTACGAGCACTTCCGCGATATCTGTGAGATCTGTGCCGCCTACGATGTCTCGCTATCGCTGGGTGATGGCATGCGTCCGGGCTCGGTAGCCGATGCCAACGATGAAGCGCAATTTGCCGAGCTGCAAACCCTCGGTGAGCTGACCAAGGTCGCTTGGGAGTACGATGTGCAAGTGATCATCGAAGGCCCGGGGCATATCCCGATGCAGATGATCAAAGAGAACATGGATAAGCAGCTGGAGCTATGCCACGAAGCGCCGTTCTACACCTTGGGCCCTCTGGTAACTGACATCTCTCCCGGCTACGACCATTTCTCGTCGGGTATCGGCGCGGCAATGATCGGCTGGTTTGGCTGCGCCATGCTGTGTTACGTAACCCCCAAGGAGCACCTTGGTTTACCTAACAAAGATGACGTAAAGCAGGGTATGATTGCCTACAAGATTGCCGCGCACGCCGCCGACTTGGCCAAAGGGCACGTTGGCGCACAGATCCGCGATAACGCCATGAGCAAAGCGCGCTTTGAGTTCCGCTGGGAAGACCAGTTCAATCTGGCGCTCGACCCCGACACCGCCCGCGCCTACCACGATGAGACGCTGCCGCAAGAGAGCGCCAAGGTGGCGCACTTCTGCTCCATGTGCGGGCCGAAGTTCTGCTCGATGAAGATATCCCAAGAGGTGCGCGATTATGCCGCCGACTTGGAAATTAAACTATTGGACGAGCCGCTGGCTGATCTGCAGCCCCAGCAGGCAATCCAACAAGGTATGGCCGAGAAGTCCCAAGAGTTTCTCGCCAGCGGCAGTGAAATCTATCACTCGCCAGTGAAGTAACAGGAGTCAACTATGCAGGCCACCGCGCCAACCCGCCCACAAATCTGGACCATTGCCGGTAGCGACAGCTGCGCGGGTGCTGGTCTGCAAGCCGATCTGCTGACCGCCCACGACCTCGGCGTGGACTGCGCCACCGCGGTGACCGCGATTACTGCGCAAAACGTCGAGCAGGTGACCATGGTGCAGGGCACAAACCCGGCATTGTTGGGAGCCCAGCTGGATGCACTGGCTGTCAGTTGCCCGGCCAAGGTGATCAAGATTGGCATGATTGGCAGCGCCGAGCTGGTAAGCTTGATTGCCGGCAAACTCGCCGAGTACAAGCGGGAGTGGGCGCAGCCACCGTTGGTGGTGTTGGATCCGGTGCTGGTGGCCAGCTCCGGTGCCAGCTTGGCCGACAGTGGCCTGTTGCAAGCCCTCCCTGAACTACTAGCGCAAACCGATGTACTGACACCCAATGCCTGTGAGCTCGCGCAGCTATCCGGCCTTGAGCTGAACTCGCCGGAGCGTTTGCGTGAAGCCTGCCAAGGGCTGCTGGCGCAAGGCGTAAAAGCGGTGTGGGCCAAAGGCGGCCACAGTGAGTTGAGTGCCGATCTGGCAGTGGACTTCTTTACCGATGGTGAGCGCGAGATCCTGCTAAGCAGCCCGCGCCTGGATGCACCACATACCCACGGTACTGGCTGCACCTTGGCGGCCGCGCTGGCTAGCGCTTTGGCCCATGACTATGCCATGGAAGATGCGCTGTGTTTGGCCAAGGCCTATGTCTATCAGGGCCTTAAGCAGCTCAAGGGTCGCGGTAATCTGGCCCACTGCGGTTGGCCGGAAGACCGCGCCAACTTCCCCCATGTGGAGAGTGCACAAACCGAGCTAGGCCAGCAGTTTGGCATTAGCGATAGCTGGCCGGAGCGCGTGGAGTTTCCGCGCTGCGATACCTTGCAGCTGGGAGTGTATCCGGTCGTCGATAGCGTCGAGTGGATTGAGCGTCTGCTTGAGATGGGCATTAAAACCCTACAGCTGCGCATCAAAGACCTGCCAGACGAGCAGGTAGAGCAAGACGTAATCCGTGCCATCGAGCTGGGCGAGCAGCATCAGGCCCGCTTGTTTATCAACGACTACTGGCGTCTGGCGATCAAGCACGGCGCCTACGGCGTACATCTTGGTCAGGAAGATTTAGAAGTGGCCGATCTGGATGCCATCGCCAAGGCCGGGCTGAAGATCGGCATTAGCACCCACGGCTACTTTGAGCTGCTGCGCGCCGCACAGCTTAACCCGAGCTATATCGCGCTGGGCCATATCTTCCCCACCACCACCAAGGATATGCCAAGTGCACCGCAAGGGCTGCCGCGCCTTAAGCGCTACGCTAAGCTGGTGGACGACTACCCGCTGGTGGCCATCGGCGGTATCGATATCGAGCGCGCCACCCCAGTGTGGCAATGCGGGGTAGGCAGTGTTGCGGTGGTTCGGGCGATTACCGAAGCCCAAGATCCACAGGCGGCAGTCGATGCATTACAGGCCATCGTTGAGCAGCCCCAGGGCTAGACAAGGAAGTGCACATGTCTCTCAGTGATCAGGAAAGTCTTCGTTATAGCCGCCATCTGCTGCTGAAGCAGATCGGCGAGCAAGGCCAACTTAAGCTAAAAGATGCCCACGTGCTGGTCATCGGCATGGGCGGACTGGGCGTACCGGCTGCTACCTACTTGGTCGGAGCCGGCGTCGGCCATCTGGTATTGGCCGATTTCGATGAAATCGACAGCTCCAACCTGCAGCGCCAGGTGCTATATCGCGAGCAAGACATCGGCCAGAGTAAGGTGCTAACCGCCAAATCCCAGCTAGAGGCGCTTAATTCGCTGATTCAGATCCGCGCAGTGAATCGCCGGATGGGTGAGATGCTGCTAGGCATGGAAGTGGCGCAGGCCGATGTGGTGCTGGATTGCTCGGATAATCTGGCCACCCGCTATGCGGTTAATCAGGTCTGCGTAAAGGCAGGTAAGCCGCTGGTGAGTGGTGCGGCGGTCGCCTTTAGCGGCCAGTTGATGGTATTCCCGTTTGACCGCCCCGAGCAGGCTTGCTACCACTGTCTGTTCCCCAATGCGCAAGAGCAGCAGCTCAACTGCGCCAATGCCGGGATCCTCGGTCCGGTGGTCGGCACCATCGGCAGCTTGCAGGCGCTGGAAGCCATCAAACTGATCTGTGGCATGGACAGCGCCGCCCAAGGGCGCTTCTCCAGCTTTGACGCCCAACATTTGGAATGGATGCATATCAAGATGCAGCAAGACCCCAGCTGCCCAGTGTGCGGCCAAGCCCATTCGGCACCCTAAGTTAGAAAATAGTTAGCTGAGAACGTAGTAATGAATCAGATTGAATTTAACGACCAAGGGCTGAGCTGGCCTGCGGATAAAAGCTTGGCGGAACTAGTGGCCGAGCAGCAGAGCAATACACAGGGTATTGCGGTGGTGGTGAACGGTGAAATTGTGCCGCAGAGCGCCTGGAATGAGCGTTGCCTAAGCGATGGCGACAAAGTAAAAGTATTTCGCGCAATCGCCGGAGGATAAGCCATGAGCCAGTTAACCATTGCCGACAAAACCTTTAACAGCCGCCTGTTTACCGGCACCGGTAAGTACGCCAACTCCGCCGTGATGGCAGAGAGCATCAAGGCCTCTGGCTCTGAGCTGGTGACCATGGCGCTCAAACGTGTCGATGTAAACGACAACCAAGATGACATTTTGGCGCCGCTAGTAGACGCCGGGCTGAACCTGCTACCCAACACCTCCGGTGCTCGCAACGCGGAAGAAGCGGTATTCGCCGCCCAGCTGGCACGCGAAGCGCTACAAACCAACTGGCTTAAGCTAGAGATCCACCCGGATCCTAAGTATCTACTGCCCGATCCCATTGAAACCCTTAAAGCCGCCGAAAAGCTGGTGGAGCTGGGCTTTGTGGTACTGCCCTATGTGCATGCCGACCCGGTGCTATGTAAGCGCTTAGAGGAAGTGGGCTGCGCTGCGGTGATGCCACTAGGCGCGCCAATTGGCACCAACAAGGGCCTGGCGACTCACGATTTCTTGCAGATTATTATCGAGCAGGCCCGCGTGCCCGTTGTGGTCGATGCCGGTATCGGCGCACCTTCGCATGCAGCCTGGGCCATGGAGCTAGGTGCGGATGCGGTACTGGTAAACACCGCCATGGCGGTTGCCGGCGATCCTATCGCTATGTCGCGTGCCTTTGCCCAAGCGGTTGAGGCCGGTCGCGCCGCCTTTGAAGCGGGCTTGGGTGCACAGCGTCAATCAGCGGAAGCCTCCAGCCCACTGACCTCGTTCTTAGATGGCCTGTAAGCCGCAGCGACAAGGAGAAAGCAATGAGCTTTGCCGATACCCTCAGCCAGTTTGATGATGCGGCGCTACAGCTGGAGATCAACAGTATCTCCAGCGCGCAAGTCGAGCAGGCGCTGGCTAAATCCAAGCTGGATCTGCAGGACTTTAAAGCGCTGATTAGCCCCGCCGCCGAGCCCTATCTGGAACAGATGGCCCAGCGCAGCCATGCCCTGACCCAGCAGCGCTTTGGCAAAACCATGCAGCTGTATATCCCGCTGTATCTGAGCAATATGTGCAGCAACGTGTGCGACTACTGTGGGTTTTCCATGGGCAACAAACTGCGCCGGGTTACCTTGGATATGGATCAGCTCAAATCAGAGCTGGAAGCCATCAAAGACCTTGGCTTCGACCACATCCTGCTGGTGACCGGGGAGAGCGAGCGCAAGGTCGGCATGGACTACTTCCGCCAAGCGGTGCCCATGGTCAAGCAGTACTTTAACCATGTCAGCATGGAGGTGCAGCCGCTGGAGCAGCACGAATACCAAGAGCTGATCGGCATGGGGCTGGATGCGGTGATGGTCTATCAAGAGACCTACAAGCGCCCGCGCTACGCCGAGGTTCACCCCAAAGGCAAGAAGCGCGATTTCGACTTCCGCTTGGCCACCGCCGAGCGCTTAGGGGACGCCGGAATCCGCAAGATCGGCATTGGCGCACTGCTCGGCTTGGATGAATGGCGCAGCGACTCATTCTATGTGGCCGCTCATCTGCAATACTTGGAGCGACGCTTCTGGCGCACCCGCTTCTCCATCTCCTTCCCACGCCTGCGCCCGTGCGAAGGAGGCTTCCAGCCTAAATCAGTGATGAGTGATCGCCAGCTGGTGCAGCTTATCTGTGCCTATCGGCTGTTTAACCCCGATGTGGAGCTCTCGCTTTCGACCCGCGAGTCGGCCCACTTCAGGGACCACGTGTTTCCGCTGGGGATCACCACCATGAGCGCCTACTCCAGCACCCAGCCGGGCGGCTACAGCGATGCCACTGAACGTGCGTTGGAACAGTTTGAGATTGATGATGGCCGCCACCCCGACGATATCGCCGAGGTAGTGGCCGACAAAGGCTATCAAGTGGTGTGGAAAGACTGGGACCGCGCGCTCGGTTAGCTCAGCGATACTAGGCGAGAGTGATCTAAGGAGAGCGGCTAGCGGGTGAGATCCTGGCGGCCAATCTCCTTGTGTTGATACATCAACTCGTCGGCGTGATTAATCCAATGCTCCACGCTCTTGATATGCGGCCCCAGCTCGGACAGGCCCAACGATAGGCCAAGCTTGAGCTGATCGCCGGTCAGCTCAGTGAGCGAGAGCTGCTCCAGCGCCAGGCGATTAACAAACAGCTTGGCCTCGGCAATCTCGGTGTTGCGCAGCAGCAAGATGAACTCATCCCCTCCATAACGGCCAATCTCATCGGTTTGGCGCAGGTTGTCGCGCAGATGACTTGCCAGCAGCTCCAAGGCCTTATCCCCCACCCCGTGGCCATAGCGGTCGTTGAGTTGTTTGAAGCGATCGAGATCGATAAACACCAGACAAGAAGGATGGCCGCTACGCTGGTGATAGAGAAACTCGTTCTCGATGCGCTTAACAATGGCGCTGCGGTTAAGCACATTGGTCAGGCCATCGCGCTCAGCTGAATCGGCCAGCTCTTCATAGGCGCGCTTAAGCTGTTTGAGTGAGTCATCGAGCAGGTTTTGCACCATCTTGTCGTGGGTGCGATCCAAGGCGGTGTGCACCAGACAGTTCAGCTCACCGTGCTCGTCATACACCGCAAAGCAGGTCTCGCGAATAAAGCGCAGCTGGCCATCTTCGCGATTGATTCGATAATCCACTCCCCAGTCGGTGCTGGCAGGGTCGTGCACTACCTGCTGAAGCTTGCTGATATCTTCAGGGTGTACCAGCTCTTGGTAACTAAGCGGGCCGGTGTACAGAGTGTTGGCATTGCGGCCAAACACCTTAAAAAAGCCCGGATTCACATACAGCACCCGCTTGCGATCGGGGCTGGTCATCCACACTACCGTGTCATCGGACAACGACTCCAGCATGGTGCGGAACTTTCGCTCCGATTGATGGAGCAGGGCCTCGGCCTGTTTGCGCTCAGCAATGTTCTCGATGGCCGACACAAAGTACTGGGGGTGGTTTAGCTCATCGCGGATCAGCGACACACTCAGCCGCGCCCACAGATAATGTCCTTCGCGGTGGCGATAGCGCTTCTCCAGCTTGTAGGAGGTAATCTCACCGTTAAGCAGACGATTCACGCGCTTGAGATCGGTATCTAAATCATCGGGGTGGGTAACCTCTTGAAAGCTCATAGTCAGCAGCTCTTCCGAGGGGTAACCAAGAAACTCACAGAGCGCCTTGTTCACCCTGACAAAATGGCCACCTAACGAGACATGGGCCATGCCGATAGCAACGCTATCGAAGGTATCGAGGAAGCGCTTCTCCATCTCTTTGAGTTGCCGGGCAAGCTGCTGATGCTGCTCGGTGGTGCGCAGCGATGCCACCGCGAACACTTCATGGTTAATCTCTTGGCGTGACAGGAACAACTCGCAATCGACCCGCTGGTTATGGTGGTTCATCAGGGTGACTAAAGCGCGCACCTGCTCCCGCTCGCTGGAGTTTAAGAACATATTGCGCAGATTCTTATGATGCTTCTTGATGTGCTCTGGAACGAAGTCTTCGATCACCCGCCCTTTGAGCTCGGCCTGTTTGCATTGCAGGAGGGTTTCGGCCGCAGGGTTGGCATAGCAGATCCGCCCCTGCTGATTAACCAGCAAGATGGCATCCGGCACCAAGTGCATATCATGATTGATCGGGCAAGCGACCTGCTCTTGTTGACGCAGCAAAAGGATTAACAGCAGCACACTCACCGCTGTTAGGACAATCGAGTAAGTGATTGATGCTTGGGCCAATGCGGTGGCGAGCAGCCCAAATTGCAGCAGCATGACTAATGCGGCGATTCGTTCCTTGAAGCGCATTCCGTAAACGTTTAACTGAGTAATTGGTAAAGTATAGATAAGTGACAAAAAACATTTTATTTTTTGACAATTAAGGTGCGGCCAGTCCGACAAGGCTGGCTTACAAAGAGGAACTGTCGCGCGTGAGAATCAGCGAGTGGAAAGTTCGCTTAGATCACGCACAAATCGCGCGAAACGCGGCGTATCGTTGCCAGTTAATCCATTGTAGTGATATTCCACCCAGCTACCCAACTCTGGCGGATTGCGCCGCTGCTCATCGCTAAAGCCACTGCCCAGCTTAAAGCGCCGACCATCGGCCGCTTCTACGATCAATGCCCCCAGCATCCCTTGGTACTTGCCCTTTCCCGGGCTATAGCCAACCACCTTAGCCTCGCCATCCTGATAGGTTTTGTACTTGATAAAGCCTTGTGAACGCCCCGGAATATAAAGGCTTTGCGGGTCGCGAATGATCAGCCCTTCACCGCCTTGTTGCTCAACACTCATCAACTGTTTGCGCAGAAAGTCTGGGTCAGCCACCGCTTGGTACTGCACCACTTCCGCCCAGCTCACATCCGCTAGCAGCGCGGGCAGTTGCTGATAGCGCAGCTGATAATCGCCGGGAAAATCCGGCCTGTCGAATACCATAAACCGCAGAGTCTGCCAGTCGGGGTCAGCCGGCTGGCCGCGCTTCACCAAGCCCAACAGGCTTTCAAACTGGCCCCGGCCCAGCCACAGTTCACCATCCAACTGCTGCTTGGGTAGCTCGGCCAGCAGGCTATCGGGTATGGCCAGCGGTAAACCACTGCGACTCAGCATCTGCTGGCCATCCCAGAAGACGCGGATACCGTCGTATTTCTCGCTATACCACAGCCCGCTAACATCGCGCCCTTGACTATAGTTAGTAGCGAGCATCAGCGGCACGGTTTGCTCGGCGGCGTAGTGCAAGCTAGGCACACCCAATAGTGCGAGAGTTAATGCGTGGCTTCGAGTCATGGCATACTCCGTAAAACTCATTAATGACAAATTAGTCATAAAAGTTTTTTGTCGCCAACTTTATTCAGCAAGTTTTGCCGGGCACTTAGCATTCGAGCACTTAACAGTTTAGCAACGAGGAGAAAATCATGGGTTTGGTACTGTTTTTGATTATCGGCGCGCTGGCCGGTTGGCTGGCGGGCAAGATCATGAAGGGCTCGGGCTTTGGCGTGCTGGGGAACATTGTGGTCGGGGTGATAGGCTCGGTGTTAGGTGGCCTGCTGTTCTCCTTGCTGGGACTGAGCAGCAGCGGCCTGATCGGCTCGTTGGTCACCGCGGTAGTCGGTGCGGTGCTGCTGCTATTTATCGTCAACAAACTGAAGTCTTAGCCAGCTTGTCGGAATAGCGGGTTACTCGCACAACTCCAAGCGGTTGCCCTCAGGGTCGAGCACGACGGCTTCGTAGTAGCCATCGCCGGTGGTTCTAGGGCCATCGGCCAAGGTGTAGCCATCATCCACCAGCCGCTGGCTGAGTTGGTCCACCGCCAGCTTGCTGCCCAACTCGATGGCTAGGTGCGCCCACCCCACTGCATCTGTTTGCGCCGTTGCCAAACCCGGTCGGTGCATCAACTCCAGCCGAGCGCCTTTTGCTGAGGACGAAGCGCCCGGAGAAGGCGGAAAACTGAGAAAGTAGGATTGAAACTGCTTAGCGGGATTGTGATAACGCTCTCCGGCGCTTGCCCCAAAGTAGCGCTCATAGAAGGCCTTCATCGCCTCCAGATCATGCACCCACAAGCCGATATGTTCGATTTTCATTGGTTTGCTCCGCTGACCAAGTCGTGATCTGCGAGTCTATGCCTGCCAGGCGAATTTGTTAAGCTATTCGCAGCAGATAGCGAATAACGAAGATATGCCACAACAACTGATACTCTACGGTAAGTTGCTGCGTGAGTTTGAAACCGTGCGAGCCATGGTCGAGCTCTACTGTCGCCAGCAGCATCGCAGCACGCTTAGTCCTTGCAAATTTGGCCCTTGCACATCTGGCCCTTGCGCCGATTGCGCCGCGCTACTTGAATACGCGAAGCTGCGTCTGGACCGCTGCCCCTATGGCGAGGCTAAACCCACCTGTAACCGCTGCCCCATCCACTGCTACAAGCCCGAGCCGAAACTACAGATGCAGGTGATTATGCGTTACGCCGGGCCACGTATGCTGCTGCATCACCCGATACTGGCGATAAGGCATTTACTGCACGAGCGTGCGCCGCTTCCGGAAAAGCCTGAGGCCGGCTCATCCAACCGCAGCAGGCGGCTCAGTCAAACTAAACGCAAGTAAACCGCAGATACAAAAAGAGCTGGCAACTGCCAGCTCTTTGTTATCGCGATAGCGAGTGCTTACTTAAAGATATGCTTGTTAACGATATTCTCTAGCAGCTCTTGTTGACCAGACACGTGTTGTGGGTCGATGTTGTTGTCGAAGGCGTAGTTCGCGATTGACTCCAAGCTGTGGTCGCCGGTCATAATTGCTTTACCGAACTCACCGCTCCAGCCCGCGTAACGCGCTGCCACTTTCTTACTTAGCTCTTCGCTTTCAATCAGTGCAGCTGCTTTCTCAAGTGCCAGAGCACAGGTATCCATGCCGCCAACGTGACCGTGGAAGAAGTCAGCCGCATCGATAGATTGGCGACGCAGTTTGGTATCGAACATCAGGCCGCCGGTGGTGAAACCACCAGAGCGCAGGATGTCGTACATTACTGGGGTCCACTCTTCAACGCTGTTCGGGAACTGGTCGGTATCCCAACCCAGTTGTGCATCACCGCGGTTAGCATCGATAGAACCGAACAGACCCAGAGAAATCGCAGTGGCAATCTCGTGGTGGAACGAGTGACCAGCCAAAGTCGCGTGGTTAACTTCGATGTTTACTTTCACTTCGTCTTCCAGGCCGAATTGCTTCAGGAAGCCGTATACAGTGGCGGTGTCGTAGTCATACTGGTGCTTGGTAGGCTCAGCAGGCTTAGGCTCGATCAGCAGGGTGCCTTTGAAGCCAATCTTATGCTTGTGCTCGACAACCATCTGGAAGAAGCGACCTAGCTGCTCACGCTCTTGACGCAGGTCGGTGTTCAGCAGGGTTTCGTAACCTTCACGGCCGCCCCACAGTACGTAGTTCTCGCCGCCCAGTGCTTTAGTGGCATTCATTGCAGTGAATACTTGCGCAGCTGCGTAAGCGAAGATCTCTGGGTTCGGGTTAGAGCCCGCACCAGACATGTAACGCTTGTGAGAGAACGCGTTCGCGGTGCCCCACATCAGCTTCATGCCAGTTTCTTCTTGTTTCTTAGCCAACACGTCCATCATCACGGCCATGTTTTCTTTGTACTCACGGATTGAGTTGCCGCCTGGGGCTACGTCAACATCGTGGAACGAGTAGTAGTTCACGCCCAGCTTGGTGAACAGGTCGAATGCAACATCGGCTTTCGCTTTAGCCACATCCATTTCGCTGCCAGCTTTGAACCATGGACGGTCAAAGGTACCTTCACCGAAGATATCAAAACCGTTCCAGCAGAAGTTGTGCCAGTAGCAAGCAGCAAAGCGCAGGTGCTCAGCCATGGTTTTGCCCAGTACAACTTTGTTGGCGTCGTAGTGGCGGAAAGCTAGCGGGTTAGTAGACTCTGGCCCTTCGAACTTGACCTTATCAAAATCAGCAAAATATTGAGACATCTGAACGTGCTCCTTGGTGGTAAATCGTTGTGGAGAGCCAACTCTCCCGTTGTGTGGAGCCATTTTTCACCCCCGTGAGAACGTTGCCAATTATGAAAAGTGGCGACCAATTTCAGCTATTTGCTTTTCGTGCGCTAACTCCCGTTTTAATCGCCCGATCTTTAAGATATCTGGTTTTGTTATGGTTATTTACAAGTGCTTAACCCTGTGTTTAACAGTGGTTTTCATAAAACTAAAATCAAGCTTATACCAATCTGGATAAGTTAATGAGCAAATATTGCGCAGGGAAAATCACTGAGGACAAGGAGGCGCTTGCCGTAACTAGTGGACTAATTACAAAAGCGCCGACGCTGTCATCAGTGATTTTAACCAGCAAGAATGATCAGTTACTTATGTAGATTGGTATTATGACAAGGCTTACTGAAACTCGCTGCGTATGCTCATCCAGCCATTCGGTCGCAGGATCAAAAAAGGCAAGCCCGCAGGCTTGCCTTCTAACACTGGTGAGAACTGGCTTATTTGGCCAGCACAGTCAACGCAGTATCAACAACGTTTTCAACAGTGAAGCCAAACATCTTGAACAGCTCACCGGCGGGCGCAGATTCACCGAAGGTAGTCATACCTACAGTTGCACCGTCTAGGCCAACGTACTTGCCCCAGAAGTCTGCAGACAGTGCTTCGATGGCTACACGTGCGCGTACGCTGCTTGGCAGTACCGCTTCACGGTAAGCTGCATCTTGCTTGTCGAAACGCTCACTACAAGGCATAGACACAACGCGAACTTGTTTGCCTTGCTCAGTCAGCTTAGCGGCCGCGTCTACAGCCAGCTCAACTTCAGAACCGGTTGCAATCAGGATAAGCTCAGGCGCAGCTGCGCTGTCTTTCAGGATGTAGGCACCACGGCTGATTTGCTCTAGCTGCTCGGCACTACGTTTTTGCTGAGCCAGACCTTGGCGAGAGAAGATCAGTGCACTTGGGCCGTCAACACGCTCAACCGCATTGATCCAAGAAGCCGCTGACTCAACTTGGTCACAAGGACGCCAGGTTTCCATGTTCGGCGTCAGGCGTAGGCTAGCGACTTGCTCAACCGGCTGGTGAGTCGGGCCATCTTCACCCAGACCGATAGAGTCGTGCGTGTAAACGAAGATAGAACGCTGCTTCATCAGCGCAGCCATACGTACTGCGTTACGCGCGTATTCCATGAACATCAGGAAGGTAGCGCTGTAAGGTACGAAACCACCGTGCAGAGCGATACCGTTCTGCATAGCGCTCATACCAAACTCACGTACACCGTAGTGGATGTAGTTACCAGACGCGTCATCAGCAGTCACAGACTTAGAGCTAGCGTGGAAGGTCAGGTTAGATGGCGCAAGGTCAGCAGAACCGCCCAGCAGTTCTGGCAGAATCTTACCGATTACGTCCAGAGTGTTCTTAGAGGCTTGACGGCTAGCAATGTTCGCTGGCTCGTTTTGCAGGCGGCTTAGCAGCGCTGCAGTTTCTGCTTTCCAGTTCTCTGGTAGCTCGCCAGTTACGCGACGTGCGTATTCAGCAGCCAGCTCTGGGTGCGCTTTTTTGTAAGCGTCGAACTTAGCGTCCCAGGCTTGCTCCAGCTCACCGCCTTTGCCTTTACCATCCCATGCTTGGTAAACGTCAGCAGGGATTTCAAATGCAGGGTGCTCCCAGCCCAGGAATTCACGGGCTGCTTTGATTTCTTCGTCACCCAGAGGGGCGCCGTGACAGTCGTGAGAACCAGACTTGTTAGGTGAACCGAAACCGATGATGGTTTTGGTACAAATCAGAGTCGGCTTAGCCGTTTCTGCTTTCGCCGCTTCGATAGCCGCGTTGATAGCTTCTGGATCGTGACCGTCTACACCGCGGATCACGTGCCAGCCGTAAGACTCGAAACGTGCAGGGGTGTCGTCAGTGAACCAGCCTTCAACGTGACCATCGATAGAGATGCCGTTGTCATCCCAGAAGGCAACCAGCTTGTTCAGGCCCAGCGTACCGGCCAGAGAACACACTTCGTGCGAGATGCCTTCCATCAAACAGCCGTCGCCCATGAAGGCGTAGGTGTAGTGATCAACGATATCATGGCCTTCACGGTTGAACTGAGCGCCCAGCATTTTCTCTGCCAGCGCCATACCTACCGCGTTGGCAATACCTTGGCCCAGAGGACCTGTGGTGGTCTCTACGCCCGGCGCGTAACCGTACTCTGGGTGACCCGGAGTCTTAGAGTGCAGTTGGCGGAAGTTTTTCAGCTCTTCGATGGGTAGCGCGTAGCCGCTCAGGTGCAGTAGCGAGTACAACAGCATAGAGCCGTGGCCGTTAGACAGTACGAAGCGGTCGCGGTTGCTCCACGCTGGGTTGGCTGGGTTGTGGTTCAGGTGGTCACGCCACAGAACTTCAGCGATGTCAGCCATGCCCATTGGGGCGCCAGGGTGACCTGATTTAGCTTGCTGTACGCCGTCCATGCTCAGAGCGCGGATAGCATTAGCGAAACGTTGACGAGGATGAGTCATCTTCTATGTTCCTGTATTCAAAAAATTAAGCGTTAAGCGCTTCAATCAGCATCGCGTCCAGTTTTTCCTGGTCGACGGCGAACGCGCGGATACCTTCAGCCAGCTTCTCGGTAGCCATGGCATCTTCGTTGTGTGCCCAGTAGAAGGCAGCTTCAGTCATTGGCTCTGGGCGGTTGGTCGTTACGCCTTTGTCTTGTAGACGCACTTCCAGCTCAGCGTCGGTGTTGTCCAACTCTTCTAGCAGCGCAGGGCCAATGGTCAGACGGTCACAACCGGCCAGCTCAACGATCTCACCGATGTTACGGAAGCTTGCGCCCATCACTACGGTGTTGTAGCCGTGCTCTTTGTAGTAGTTGTAGATGTCGGTCACTGAGATAACGCCGGGATCTTTCGCGCCAGCAAAATCAGCGTTGGCGTCTTTGGCTTTGTACCAATCCAAGATACGGCCAACGAACGGAGAAATCAGGAACACGCCTGCTTCAGCACAAGCACGCGCTTGAGCGAATGAGAACAGCAGGGTCAGGTTACAGTTGATGCCTTCTTTTTCCAGCTGCTCAGCGGCGCGGATGCCTTGCCAGGTAGACGCCAGTTTGATCAGTACGCGATCTTTGCTTACGCCAGCGGCTTCATACAGCTCAATCAGGCGACGCGCTTTGGCAATACTCGCTTCGGTATCGAACGACAGACGCGCGTCAACTTCGGTAGAGATACGGCCAGGAACCAGCTCCAGAACTTTACAGCCAATGGTGACAACCAGCTTGTCGGCGGCCATTTCAATTTGCTCAGCTTGGTCATTGCTTTGGGTTTTGGCCCATGCAGCAACCTCGGCCAGCAGAGTTGAGTATTCAGGCAGACCCAAGGCTTTTACGATCAAAGATGGGTTAGTGGTAGCGTCTTCTGGAGAGAACTTGCGCATGGTATCCAGGTCGCCGGTATCAGCTACAACCGTGGTGTATTGTTTCAGTTGAGCGAGTAGTGAACTCATAAGATCGATGTCCTTCGTTCAGTTGAGGTAAGCGAACAACCGATGCGAGGAACAGCCCATGGCATCGGTTTCAGGTGTTACTACAATGCCAGAGTGGGATTTGGTAGCTATTACGCTTTTTGAAGGGACAATAGTGAAAACTTGCAGGAGCGATCAGGATCACGAATCGTTGGTTTGTTCCGCCGGATCCCGCAATACTTTAACGAAATAGCGTAAAGACGCTAAAAGAAAGCTAGCTAGAAATCACAACAAGATTTCCAGCACGGTGAGCACGGCCATCAGCAAAAACAGCGCCCCACTCACTCGGTGTAACCACAGAGGGTTGACGCGAGCAATCAACTTGTTGCCTACCACCACGCCAATGGCAGAGGTGGCGATTAAGGCCGAGGTCGCACCTAACCACACCGCCAATGGCGACTCGGTAGTACTCATGGTAGCAGTAGCTATCTGGGTTTTATCGCCCAGCTCCGCCACGAAGATCATGCTAAAGGTAGACAGGAAAACACTTCGTCCCGGCTTGGTTTGACTGCAATCGAGCTCTTCGTCATCCTCATCCGCATTGCGTAAACTCTGAACCCCAAAATAGCCAAACAATGCCGCTGCAAGCACGCTAATCAGGATCTCCGGCAACCAACTGGCCAGGCTGGAGCCTAAGGTGACCGCGAGTAAATTTAATAAAGCAAACGACGATGCAGCGCCTAGGAACACTCGCAGTGGACGATGCTGCGCAGCCAAAGTCATGCAAACGATTTGGCTTTTATCGCCAAACTCCGCAGCAAAAATCACTACGAAACTTAGGGCCGCCACACTCAACAAAGGGAATTCAAACATCGACTACTTCCACACAAAACCGCGGCGGATTGTCGAAGAATCACCCAAAAAAGTAAAGCCATCCCCAAAGGTATGGCTTTATTCTTAGGCTTGCTTTGATACGAGAGAGCTAGCCTTTCACTGCCCCGCTAGTCAGGCCGGCGATCATCTGCCTTGAGGCAAACAGATAGAAGGTGACAATCGGCATAATCGAAATGGTCGTTCCGAGCATCACCGCCCCCCACGGCGTATTGGGCAGGCCCTGCACCGTGCGCAGCGCCAAGGTCACCACATACATATCTTGGCTGGAGGTAACGATCAGCGGTGCCAGGAAGTTATTCCAGAAGAATACGAACTGAACGATAGCCACCGTACCCAGCACCGGCTTCATCAGCGGCAGCGCGATGCGGAAATAGATAGAGAACTCGCCCGCACCGTCGATGCGGGCTGACTCAATCAGCTCCCTTGGGATTGAGGCAATCACATACTGACGCACCAAGAAGATCGCAAACGGGGTTGCGGTAAACGGCAGCCATAGAGCCAAGCGCGTGTTCAACAAGCCCAGATACTGGATGATCATGTAGTAGGGAATCAGCCCCAAAATGGGCGGCACCATCATCGATGCCACCATGGTGCCAAAGATCGCCCCTTTACCGCGGAACTGATAGACCGCGAAGGCATAGCCCCCCATCGAGCAGAACAGTATCGATACCACGGTGCCAAGGCCTGACACATAGATACTGTTAAACATCGAGTTCCAGAACGGCAGGGTATCAATCAGCGACTCATAGTTCTCAAACAGCGCATTACCCAGTTGTAGACTCAGCTCAGATGAGAAGATCTCAGAGCGGGTCCGGGTCGACAAAATAGCCGACCAGATAAATGGAAACACACTGAGAAAGGCACACAGCAGCAAGAACGCGTAGAAAAATAGGGTACCAATGCCACCAAATACGCGCCGCGGCAGCGAGCGCTCATCATACTCATCACGGGTGAACATCTTAGATAAACTCATCGTTGTCATTAGTGCTCTCCCAAACCTTTCTTACCAAATACAAAGAACTGCACCGCGGTGACCGCTGCAATAATCAAGAACAGCAGCCACGACATCGCCGATGCCCAGCCCATATCCAGCCACTCCCACGCGACTTTGTAGAGGAACATCGAGATAGTCAGACCGGAGTTACCGATACCACCGGTACCGTTGGTGATGATGAAGGGTTCTTCAAACATCTGCAGACTACCGATGATGGTCAGGGTGACACCGAAGAAGATAAACGGACGCAGGTGCGGCAATGCCACATGCCAAAAGCGCTGACGCCAGTTGGCCCCATCAAGGATTGCTGCTTCCTCTACCTCTTTACTGAGAGTCAGGATGCCGGAGATGTAGATAACCAGGTGGAAACCGACAAACTTCCAGAACTGCAAGATGGCAATGGCGGGCTTGATCAGGGTGCGGTCCTCCAGCCAGCGTAGCGGCATAAAGGCATTCACCCAGTCCATAAACCAGTTAATCACCGGCAAGTTGACCAACGCAACAATCGCCTTGTTGATGATGCCGACATTGGCGGAGTACATGTTTACAAAAATCAGGCTCACCGCCACGGTGGAGGTAATGAACGGCAGGAAAAATGCCGAGGTCATAAAATGACGGAATTTGGAGCCTAGGCTTACCAACAGATAAGCCATGGGGATCGCCACCAAATGCTGGCTAAGCCCTGAGGCGAGACCGAGCCAGATGGTGTTGTATAGCGATTTGTAGAAATCGGGCTCTCCGAGCGAGAAGGTGTAATTCTCAAAACCCACAAACCTCATGGAAGCCATACCGGCTACCGGGTTCCATTGGTGGAATGAGAGATAAAGCGAGAAAACAAAGCCAAACACCGAAAATACGAAAAACAGCACGATAAACGGGGTAAGAAATCCATAAGGTGCCAGTTTGGCACTGATCTGATTGAAGGAGCGACGTTGCTTACGTTGCGGGTTCTTAACGTTAGCAATCGCACCCAAGCTTGGTGACCGAGACATAGTACTCTTCCTGAGAATCAAGCGGGGACTAGCGGCCCCCGCTTACAGACAACAACAGCGATTACAGGTTGCGCATACGGCGTACAATCAGCTTTTCAGCTTCCGCCAGCGCAACTTTCACATCTTTACCTTCTTCAACCACTGAAGGCAGCGCCTGCTCGAGGATGATTGCACGAGCAATATTGTCCGCTTTCGAAGGTTTCACTGAAGGGATGTTCTCTGCGATATCCTTCCACAGCAGGCGTGCTTGCTGACCGCCTAAGAAAGCCATCTCTTCATCAAACATCGGCGCATCGAAGGTGGCGCGCAGCGCTGGGAAGGCAGCGTTGGTATCGAACTCATACAGTACTATGTCGCGGTCTTGGGTCAGCCATTGAGCCAGCTTGTAAGCCGCTTCTTTGTTTTCGCTTTGGGCAGGAATCGCCAGGAAGGTACCGCCCCAAGAGCCGTAGAAACCGGCAGGCAGGCCTTCTACACCCCATTTACCGGCGGTGTCTGGGGCAATCCATGACTCAAGGAAGCCCGCCAGCCACGCACCAGAGAACTGGATAGCGAAGCTACCTTGCTTAAGACCTTCAAACCACTCTGAGCTCCAGTCGCCAAAACGGCCATCAAGACCCAGCTCACGAGCTTTTTGTGCGTAGGTAAAGGCTTTAACAAAGCGCTCGCTGGTCACGATTGGCTTGTCATCGGCGTCGAAGTAGATGCTGTTACCTTCTTCAACTTCGGTGTTGATAATGGTTTGGGCAATCGAACCCGCGTGACCAACCAGAGGAACGCCTTTCTTCTTCAGCTCTACACCCCAGTCGATCAGCGCATCCCAGTCTTTGGTCACTTCTTCTGGCTTGAAGCCAAGGTCCTGCATGTGCTCGCGGCGGTAGTACATCACACCCGGGCCGATGTTCAATGGCAGCGCGTACACGTTGCCGTCGGTCCCTTTACCTTGAGCGAAGGCAAAGTCTACGAACTTCTCGGCGTCTTTATCCGCGCCAAAGGCAGAGGTCAGGTCGGTAAAGCCACCTTGGTTTACGATCGCGCCGATCTTCTCAACGTCGATACATACCAAGTCACCGGCACCGTCGCCGGTTGCTAGAGCAGTGGTCAATTTGTTGTGGTGGTCAACCCAGTTGTTAGAGAGAACCTCTACCTTGATATCTGGGTTGGCAGCATAGAAGTCATCGATTTTGTCGACGGCGGTTTTGTCATGGTTTGGCCAGCAGTCATAACGAATCGTCGTGGCGGCTTGTGCTGCAGCGGTGGTACCAACAAGCAGTAGGGCTAGGCTAAGTTTTTTAAGTTCCATCTGGTTAGTTCCTATCATTAGCAGCCCCGACTCTGTTGAGTAAAGACCGCTAGCTTACGTGGCTATCACAGATTCTCGCTCCATCAGTTCTACCTGTACTTCAAGCGCGGAATCCAAGGGTTCCTGGTCAACCAGGCTTAACGCCCGCATGGCCGCCAAATGGCCAATATCTGACACCGGAATTCGCATCGAGCTCATCTGTGGCTTAAGGAACTCATTCAGAGGGACATCCTCAAAGCCAATCACTGAGACATCGTCTGGAACCGACAGACCGGCTTGGTTCAGCGCCTGCACGCCACCGATCGCCATCTCATCGCTTCCGTAAAACACCGCGCTGAACTTATGCCCAGCGGCCAATAACTTCTCGGTGGCTTGCTTGCCGCCCGGCACCTGAAAATTCGACTCCAAAACTAATTCGGGGCGATAGGGGATATCGTTATCCTCTAAGGCCTTGCGATAGCCCTGCAGGCGACTGCGTGCATCGCGATTGGTCATCGGCCCGGTGACGGTGGCAATGTCACGGTGGCCATTCTCAATCAGGTGTTGGGTGGCGTTATAGCCGCCGTTTGCATCATCGAAGCGGATACACTGGTCACGGATCTCCTCAATATCGCGGGAGATCAACACCACTGGGGTACCGCTCTGGTTGATCTTGATGAGCTCCTCGTCCGACAAACAGTCGGTGCTCAAGATCATCGCATCCACCTGGCGAGACAGCATAAAGTCCACCGCTGCCCGCTCTGCTTCATACTTACCGCTGCCACTGCACACCATGCAGTGGAAACCTTTCTTGGTTAATACCTCTTCGACTTCAACCATGATGCTGCCGAAGAAGTAGCCCCCCAAAGAGCGCACCATCAAACCGATACTGTTAGACCGGCCCTTGGCGAGCGCTTGAGAGAAGTAATTCGGGGCAAAACCAAGCTCATCCATCGCCTGATTGACCCGCTCTCGGAGCGCGGGCTTCACACCGGGGAAATCATTCAACACCCGTGAAACCGTCGCACGAGACACGCCTGCCCTAGCGGCGACGTCTCTGATCGTGACTTTCTTATTGCTCACTTTTTGTCTACTCCATGAAACTGGTTACTGCTGCATGCATTAAATAGCGCGCCGTAGCTGCAAGCAACCTTGATATAAGTTTCATGGCTATTTCTCCAGAATGTGTGCTATTTATCAGATTTTCCGCTCTTCAATGACTTGATTCAGTCCGAAGTGATAACGCATGTTCCGATACACACAAACGTCGGTAATGTCTTGTGGCGTCCCTTTCGGGATGGCCCGATAGTTGGTTGAGAAGCGATAGCCCTGATGGATGGGCAGTACCCGATGCCAAGTGTGACCATGCAGCAAAATCAAGCTGCCCTTACGAGGCCTAAGCACCAACTGTTGCTCCATCGCCGCTTCCGGGTCACCCGCGGGTAACAGTCCCAGGCGATGACTGCCGGGCACGATCACCACTTCACCACCCACCTCAGGCTTAATGTCCTCTGTGTAAATCAAACGGTTAAGATTGAACTGATGGACAATCTCTGGGGCACAGTCCTGGTGCCAGGCTTGTCCGCGCGTGCCCGCTTTGGAAAACATCACCATGCAATAGAGGTTTTCCCACTCGTCACCGAGGATCTGTTGGGTGATGTCTGAAAATGCCGGGAACTGCTCAATTTGATCAAACAATTGATGATTGTCGTTCTGAGGAAACCAAGGGATCACCTCGGTTTTGGCTTTCTCCAAAAACTCATCGTTATGCCAAAACGCAGGGTCTACGTCGAAGTATTCGGTGATGGCCTGATTGGCTTGATCCATCAACTGTTGAGGAAAAAAGTCCTCAATCAACAGATAGCCTTGTTGCCAAAACTGTTGGCTTAAACGTTCTAGATCCATCACAAGTCCCTTTATTGCCTATTGCGCATTGCATATCGCAGTAATAACCCGGACGACTCCCTGTTGGCCTGTTGCGGCCCGTCCTCAAATAGCTGACACAGTCGCTAAACGCGATCAATTATGTAACCGGTTTCAGAATAGGCAGTGATGAACTTAGCGACAAGTTATCAACGTCGTATTTGCGATCTGGATCGGCTATTTTTTAAGGTATATAAATTATGAATTTTCGTTACCAAAAAGTGGGTTTTAAAGGCAAAAAAAACCCGCGCTATGCGCGGGTAAACGGCTGTCAAGCCAAGGAAGGGTGAGAGGATTGCTCACCGTGCTACTTACTACGAAATGAACGCTTAATTGCAAAGACTGAAGCCTTTCCACGGTGGTAGACCGTCAGTTTGGCATGTTCAATCTCTGTCGTGTTACGGGCTGTCTCACGGCCCGTCACTCGACTCGGTTTTACCATCTCTTTGGTAGTATTTTTAGACATGGCTTAATCTGTTCGATTTACTTTATTTGGTTTAGTTCCTGAACCTTGTCCCAATCTTTGAGCTGGGCAAAGTTTCCCTTATCTAAGCGATAGATATAGCGGCCGTTATCCAATCGCTCAAAGAAGCGCTGCTGGATAAGCTCAGATGCTTGTACCCGCGCATCGCCCCAAACACCGTCTTGGCAGGTCTGGCCCAAGCGCACCGCCTCTTGGTTGCGCAAGTCGCAGCGCCAACCGGTCCAGGCATCCCAATGCATATTGATGTACGACACCGCTCGGATACTCTCTTGATGGCGTTCCAGGAACGCGAAGAACGGCTCGTACCACCCCTGCCAGATATCCTCAGCAGAGACCGCTTGCAGATTCTCGATATGGCTGTTGGCATCAGGCTTATACTCGCCCTTCTCTATCCAGTAATACTTGGGGCTGGCTTCGGCGACAAAGATCGGTTTGTTCTTACTCGCCAGATAATCGATGACGTTGTCTATCGCCAGGCTATTGCCTTCAGCGTCGACATCAGACAGTTGGCCAAAGCCCTCAGGCAAGCCACCCGCCGCTTTCTGGGTGGTTTCAGTTAGGCAATCACGCGGCTGAGAGAAGTAAGAGAACGCCACCCAATCAACGTGCTCGTCGCCGGGATACCACGCATCGTAGTCTTCGCCAAAGTAGGTGTTAGAGCGCTCCTGGAACGAACCATGACTGCCGTCCATAGCGGCACAGTAGGCCGCAATCTGCCACACCCGGCTCACGTTGTAGGCTTGTTTCTCCTGGATAATTCGGCTGATAACTTGAAAGGCTTCGCGATACTTCTCAGGTGCATAGCCGTTCCAGTAACCATCGGCTTCGTACCCAATACGCAGCAGTACCGGGCGCTCCAAGGTTTTAAGGTTATCAATCAGGCGCTCCACATTTTTGATCGCACCAGGCTCTTCATTGGCAATACGCACATAGGTCGATTTCATCCACAGACCAATTGCCAATGTCGCGTCGGGGTAATCTTGCACATAAGAAGGCAGATCCAGTGAACCGTGAGATTCGGGGAAGCGATGGAACACGCCGGTCAAATCGGCTGAAGCGTATGCGGTAACTGCCGCCGGCTCGACACCAGTATCAGCGACAAATTCATGCAGGGTATCGATATCCTGCCCCATAAAGAACAGGGTCTTTCCGCTTGGAGGGGTGAAGCTAAAGTGCATAGCATCTGACTCACTGCTTGGCTGCGACGCAGCAGGCGCGTTACCAGCTTGATCTGACGGCTCTGTACTCGCACAAGAGATCAATGCCAACGTAAGCGCTGCGCTAAACAACCCTGAGAGTGCCTTCCGTGATGTGTTATCGATTCCCATTACTCTTTCCGTAACAAACTAGCCGTAAGCAAACTGGCCGCAATCAAACTGAGTCGCAATAAATGCCAAGTTGTATCCAGCCTTGTGGTTCGCTGATTAATTGAACATAGGTTTTAGTTTAGCTTCCAAAATAATAACTTCTGTGAGGAGAAGCACAGAAATGTAACCGGTTTCAGGTAATGTTAGTGATACGTTAACAGCGGAGAGTTTAAGTCGATTACGTGGTGTATATCGTGCCTGATACCATAGAAACTGTGGGAAAACCAGGCATACCTACGATAAATATGTTGAAAGACCAGCGATGACCTACTTAGCAAACAGGCAAAAAAAAGCCCCGCAGAGCGGGGCTTTTTCAAAATGCACGAAGCTTAAATTAAGCTTTCACTACTACGTCAACCAGAGTCCAAGACTTGGTTTTAGACATAGGGCGACATTCTTTGATGCTTACTACATCGCCTTGAGCGGCGGTGTTGTTCTCATCATGAACGTGCAGTTTGGTAGTACGCTTGATGAATTTACCGTAAATTGGGTGCTTCACCTTACGCTCGATAGCAACAGTAATAGACTTGTCCATTTTGTCGCTAACAACTTTACCTTGTAATGTACGGATAGTTTCGCTCATTACGCACCTGCCTTCTGATTCAGAATAGTTTTCACGCGCGCGATGTCGCGACGTACATTTTTAAGCAAATGTGTTTGGGCTAGCTGACCAGTGCTTGCTTGCATGCGCAGGTTGAATTGCTCACGTAGCAAGTTCAGAAGTTCAGCTTTTAGCTCTTCTACACTTTTATCTTTCAGTTCGTTCGCTTTCATTACATTACCGTCCGCGTTACAAAAGTAGTGCTAACTGGCAGTTTACGTGCCGCTAGCTCAAATGCTTCACGTGCAAGCTCTTCAGATACACCGTCCATCTCATACAGGACTTTGCCTGGCTGGATTTGGGCTACCCAGTACTCAACGTTACCCTTACCTTTACCCATACGAACCTCAAGAGGTTTCTCGGTAATTGGCTTGTCAGGGAATACGCGAATCCAGATCTTACCTTGACGCTTAATGTGACGAGTCATAGCACGACGCGCTGCTTCGATTTGACGAGCAGTCAGACGGCCACGGCCAGTCGCTTTAAGGCCGAAGTCACCGAAAGATACTTTTTGACCTTTCGCTAGACCGCGGTTACGACCAGTGTGTTGCTTACGGAATTTAGTACGTTTTGGTTGTAGCATTCCCGTTTCTCCTATTTAGCGTTGCGCTTGTTGCGCTTAGGCTTAGCAGGAGCTTCAGGAGCAGCAGCTACAGGCATACCGCCCAGGATTTCACCTTTGAAGATCCATACCTTAACGCCGATGATACCGTAGGTAGTCAACGCTTCTGAAGTTGCGTAATCGATGTCTGCACGCAGAGTGTGTAGAGGCACACGGCCTTCACGGTACCACTCAGAACGCGCAATTTCAGCACCGCCCAAACGACCGCTAACTTCAACCTTGATACCTTTGGCACCCAGGCGCATAGCGTTTTGAACTGCGCGCTTCATCGCACGACGGAACATTACACGACGCTCTAGCTGGCTAGAGATAGAGTCGGCAACCAATTTAGCGTCAAGCTCTGGCTTACGTACTTCGGCAATGTTGATTTGCGCAGGTACGCCGGCAAGCTTGTTCACTTTTTGGCGAAGCTTTTCAACGTCTTCACCTTTCTTACCGATTACAACACCTGGACGAGCAGTGTGAATGGTCACACGGATGCTCTTCGCAGGACGTTCGATAGTAATGCGAGAAACAGAGGCGTTTTTCAGCTCTTTAGTAAGAAACTGACGCACTTTGAAATCGCTGTGCAGGTTATCTGCATATTCACCTTTATCGGCATACCAGGTGGAGTTCCATGGTTTAACGATACCTAGGCGAATACCATTAGGATGTACTTTCTGACCCATTGCTTATCTCCTAGCTATCAGATACAACCACAGTGATGTGGCTGGTACGCTTGATAATACGGTCGGCACGGCCTTTCGCACGTGGGCGAATGCGCTTCAGAGTTGGACCATCATCTACAAAGATTTTGGCAACTTTCAGCTCGTCGATGTCGGCGCCTTCGTTGTGCTCGGCATTAGCAATGGCAGACTCTAGTACTTTCTTAACTAGAGCAGCTGCTTTCTTGCTGCTGAATTGCAGAGTTACAAGTGCTTCTTCAACTTTCTGACCGCGGATCTGATCAGCAACCAAGCGAGCCTTTTGCGCAGAAGTGCGAGCAAAACGGTGTTTAGCTAAAGCTTCCATCATCTACTCCTTACTTCTTCTTCGCTTTCTTATCAGCAGCGTGGCCGCGATAAGTACGAGTTGGTGCAAACTCACCCAGTTTGTGACCGATCATTTCATCAGTTACGAATACTGGTACATGCTGACGACCATTATGGACAGCGATGGTCAAACCGATCATTTGTGGAATGATCATTGAGCGACGAGACCAAGTTTTCAATGGTTTCTTGTCCCCGCTTTCCACCGCTTTCTCTACCTTCTTCAACAAGTGCAGGTCAATAAATGGACCTTTCTTGAGAGAACGTGGCATGGCGATTCCCCTTAATTATTTAGTACGACGACGTACGATGTATTTATCAGTACGCTTGTTCTTACGAGTTTTGTAACCCTTGGTAGGTACACCCCAAGGAGTAACTGGGTGACGACCACCTGAGGTACGGCCTTCACCACCACCGTGTGGGTGGTCTACTGGGTTCATAACCACACCGCGAACGGTAGGACGAACACCGCGCCAGCGGTTAGCACCAGCTTTACCCAGCTTGCGTAGCATGTGCTCTGAGTTGCCCACTTCACCTAGGGTGGCGCGGCAATCAGCCAGAACTTTACGCATCTCGCCTGAACGCAGACGCAGGGTTACGTACGCACCGTCGCGAGCAACGATTTGAGCGTAAGCACCAGCAGAACGCGCTAGCTGTGCACCTTTACCAGGCTTCATCTCAACTGCGTGAACAGTAGAACCCACTGGGATGTTGCGCATTGGCAGGGTGTTACCTACCTTGATTTCTGCATCAACACCAGACTGGATTGCATCACCAGCAGTCAGACCTTTAGGAGCCAGGATGTAACGACGCTCACCGTCTGCGTACAGTACAAGTGCAATGTGCGCGCTACGGTTTGGATCGTATTCCAGACGCTCAACCTTCGCAGGAATGCCGTCTTTGTTACGTTTGAAGTCAATCAAACGGTAGTGTTGCTTGTGACCACCACCGATGTGACGAACGGTAATGCGACCGTTGTTGTTACGACCACCAGACTTAGACTTGGTGTCCAACAGAGGCGCATAAGGCTTGCCTTTGTGCAGGTCTTTGTTAACCACTTTAACAACGTGGCGACGACCAGCAGAAGTAGGCTTACATTTTACAATAGCCATTATTCAGTACTCCCCTTATTCAGCGCCGCCAGCGAAGTCGATGTCTGCGCCTTCAGCCAAGGTCACATACGCCTTCTTCACGTCGTTACGACGACCGAAACGAACACCGTGACGCTTGGTTTTACCCTTTTGGTTCAGGGTAGTAACGCCAACAACTTCAACTTCGAATAGTTTCTCTACCGCAGCTTTGATTTCTGCTTTAGTTGCATCTTTTACAACTTTGAAAACCATAGTGTTATTGTTTTCAGCAGACATAGTGCTCTTTTCAGAGATATGTGGAGCTACTAGAACTTTCAACAAACGCTCTTCGCTGATCATGCTAACCACTCCTCAATTTGCTTAACTGCGTCTGCAGTTACCAACACTTTGTCAAAGGCGATCAAGCTTACTGGGTCGATACCAGCAACGTCACGAACGTCTACTTTGTAGAGGTTACGTGCGGCCAAGAACAGGTTCTCGTCAACTTCTGGAGTGATGATCAGAACGTCGTTCAGATCGTACTCTTTCAGCTTAGCAACCAGCTCTTTGGTCTTAGGTGCTTCTACTGCGAACTTCTCAACAGCGATCAGACGGTCTTGACGAACCAGCTCTGACAGGATGCTGCGGATAGCGCCGCGGTACATTTTCTTGTTAACTTTCTGGCTGTGGTCCTGTGGACGAGCCGCGAAAGTTACGCCACCGCTGCGCCATAGAGGGCTGCGGATAGTACCAGCACGAGCACGGCCAGTACCTTTCTGACGCCATGGTTTCTTACCACCACCTGATACATCAGAACGAGTCTTTTGAGCGCGAGTACCTTGGCGTGCACCTGCAGCGTATGCAGTTACAACCTGGTGGATCAGCGCTTCGTTAAAGTCACGTCCGAAGGTAGTTTCGGAAACTTCAAGAGCGCTTTGCGCGTCTTTCAATACCAATTCCATTACTATCTCCTAACGTTACGCTTTAACAGCTGGCTTAACGATAACGTCACCGTTGGTTGCGCCTGGGACGGCACCTTTAACCAAGATGAGGTTACGTTCAAGATCAACACGTACTACTTCAAGATTTTGAGTAGTTACGCGCTCAGCACCCATGTGGCCGGCCATCTTCTTGCCTTTGAATACTTTACCTGGGCTTTGGTTTTGACCAATAGAACCAGGAGCACGGTGGCTCAAAGAGTTACCGTGGGTAGCATCTTGGGTTTTAAAGTTCCAACGCTTAACGCCGCCTTGGAAACCTTTACCTTTAGAAGTGCCAGTAACGTCTACTAGTTTAACTTCGTTGAACAGATCAACTTTTAGCTCATCAGCTACGTTGATTTGCTCACCTTCTCCGTCAGCAAGACGGAATTCCCACAGGCCACGGCCCGCTTCCACACCAGCTTTGGCAAATTGGCCAGCTTCTGGTTTGGTTACGCGGTTCGCTTTTTTGGTGCCGGTGGTTACCTGAAGAGCACGGTAGCCATCGTTTTCCTCGTTGATTACACGAGTAACACGGTTTGGCTCACACTCGATTACGGTAACTGGAATAGACACACCTTCTTCGGTGAAGATGCGGGTCATTCCAACTTTACGTCCGATTAGACCAATCATTGTAAAAACCTCTTATCGTTCAGACCTGGGATTAACCCAAGCTGATTTGCACATCTACACCAGCAGCAAGATCTAGGCGCATCAGAGCATCAACGGTTTTATCAGTTGGCTCAACGATGTCTACTAGACGTTTGTGGGTGCGAATTTCATACTGGTCACGCGCGTCTTTGTTAACGTGCGGAGAAACAAGTACGGTGTAACGCTCTTTACGAGTAGGAAGTGGGATAGGGCCACGAACCTGAGCGCCAGTGCGCTTAGCAGTTTCTACGATTTCCGCAGTTGACTGGTCGATCAGACGGTGATCGAAAGCTTTCAAGCGGATTCGGATTCTTTGGTTCTGCATTGACAGAGCTCCAAACTAAAAAAAGAACCTAACATGCACCAACGGCATCCGATTCCGAGATCCGGGGATGGTAGTGCATGCGACGACAACATTTGCCTTCAAATCGAAGGCACTGTAATAAAAAGCAAGGTAGTTAGAAAACGCCTTTGCTTTTGCCCGGCGAACCGGGTGCTCTTAAGAGAGCTGCGACATTATACTCAGCCGCGCCTAGAACACAACACTCCCCCACAAAAATCTGTATTATTTTTCGACAGCTCGAGGAAACTTTGCGCTAGCACAAAGCTCGGTAAATTGGTGAGCCCCAGCTGCGGTAAGCGCTAACGCTTTGTTTTACACTGCTTTAATTATTCGTTTGTTGGTTTAGTTGTATGGAAGAAGAACAAACATCCTGCTTATTAGTACTGAGTGAGCATCGGCTCGACCCCGGGCTGGCCAACAGTGCTGCCCCTTGGCATATGGTGCAGCATTCGCTGGCCTGCGATCACCAGCAGTTTGTTGAGTTAAACCAGCAACATCCGATTGCCTTATTACTGTTAGATCTGCGCGGCGCCGAGCTCGAGCAAACCCAATGGCTGTTCGAGCTGCTGCAAACCTTCCCCGGCGACCTGCCGGTGATTGCGCTGAGCGATCCCCAGCCCACTGCAGAACTACTAACCCTGCTGATCAATACTTCAAACCTGCAGCGCATCTTAAGTGAACCCGATTCCGGTCAGGTGCTGGATCTGGTTGAGCAATACTGGCCAAGCACTCGCACCAGCGATTCACAGCGCAAGCGTTGGCTGGAAGCGCGCCTTGCCGCTCAGGTCTCGCGCTTTCGTAGCGTATTCTTCGACTACACCACCATGGAAGACGAGCAGTTATCGGAGCGCTTTATCAGCGCCCTGTATCGCTTCTTTGAAGATAACGACGAGCATCACCTGTGTCGCCGCTATAGCCCCGACCACACCCTTACCGAAGAGGGTCAGGCCAACAACTTCCTGTGGTTTATCGCCAAGGGCGAAGTGGTGCTGCGCAAAGGCGAGTTGGAAGTGGCCCGCATGGGCGAGGGATCGATTGTTGGCGGTATGAGCTTTGTCACCGGCGAGCGCGCCTTTACCACTGGCGTCACCTGCGACACCACCGATGTGATTAAGCTCGATCGCCCGACCTTTGCCAAGGTACTCGATTCCGACAGCGAGCTGCTGCCGATGTTCACCAACCTGCTGCTGCGGATGTTTAACCGCCGCCTGCAAAAGAGCATTCGCACCGAGGTTGAGCTACAAAACACCCTCAGCTCCCTCGACAGCGCCCATAGCCAGCTGATCGAGCAAGAGAAGATGGCAATGCTCGGCCAGCTGATTGCCGGGGTTGCCCATGAGCTGAATAACCCGGTGGCGGCGATCACCCGTGGCAGCGATACCATCTCCCAGCAGCTCCCGGCTCTACTAAATGGGTCAGTACCGGCCGATAGCGCCGAGCTAGGCATGAACATATTGCAGCACGCCCTGAGCACGCCGCCACTGTCGACCGCCGAGCTACGTCGCCGCGCCAAAGAGCATGGCGAACGCTACCCCAATGGCAGCGATGCCCGCCGCTTTGTCTCGATGAGTCTGGATAACGACATCCTGTGGCCCGGCGGCAAACCCGCGCGCAAACCGCTTAAGTCCGCCCAGCTCGATACCTTGGAACACTACCAACGGGTCGGCGGCTTCCTGCGTAACATCAGCGTCTGTAGCGAACGCATTGCAGGTTTGGTCAAACGCCTCAAGCACTACGCCGGACAAGACTCCGAGCGCCCAGTACAGGCGCAGATCAACGATGGCATCGCCGATACCTTGGCGATCATGGAAAACCGCCTCAAGCGCTATGAGTACGAATGCGAGCTGGGCCAGTTACCCGAGCTACACTGCTACCCCATCGCACTGCAACAGGTGTGGACCAACATCATAGCCAACGCCTTAGATGCGATGGAGGGCGGCGGTCAGCTACATATAGAAAGTCGTTACATCAGCGACCCTGAGCCAGTGATAGAGGTGGTATTCGCCGACAACGGCCCAGGCATTCCGCAGGAGATCCAACAACGCATCTTTGAGCTGAACTTCACCACCAAACGGGAAGGAAACTTCGGCCTGGGAATTGGTCTAAGTGTTTGTCAGCAAATAATTAATCAACATGGCGGCACCATTAGTCTGGAATCTGAACCAGCGCATGGAACCCGCTTTACTATTCATTTACCCTTACAAGGAAACCCTCTTTCCCCGGAGTAACTAGCATGGAAAAATTATTAGTATTATGTGTCGACGACGAGCGCGAAGTGCTAGACAGTGTACTGAATGACTTGGCGCCACTGCGCGAACATTTCACCGTAGACGGCGCCGAGAATGTGGCTGAAGCCAAATCGGTTATCGAAGACTACCTAAAAGAAGGCGGACAACTGGCCCTGATCCTGGCCGACCACATTATGCCGGTCGACTTGGGCATCGATTTTCTGATTGACCTGAACCAGCAAGAGTCCACGTTGGCGGCGAAGAAGATCCTGTTAACTGGCCAGGCCGAACTGCAAGACACCATTGCCGCTATCAACCGTGGCGGTCTGAACTACTACCTAGCTAAGCCATGGTCTTCTGACGAGCTGCAACGCATCGTCAAAGACAAGCTGACCGACTATGTGCTAGAACACAGCAGCAACCCTCTGCCCTATGCCTCAGTGCTGGATAGCGAGCGGATCTTCGGTGCCGTGAGTAAGGGGCGCTTGGACGTATCTAGCACCTCCATCTAGCGCCAGCTACATGAATAAAAAAAGCCGCATCATCGGATGCGGCTTTTTTTATGGGCTAGCTACAGGCTTTGCTTAGGCCACTTGTTGCTTGTGGATCAGCTGGGCGTCTTGCACCAAATGAAACTCCAGCGCCACCTCATCACAGGCATGCTGGCGAGGACAAACGTCACAATCCTTCATTACCTTCTCTGGCAGCATGTTCTTCGAGGTCGGGCTAAAGCCCATCTTCATAAAGAACTCGGGCACCCGGGTCAGCACAAACAGCTTCTCGATCTCCATCTTGCGCGCTTTGCGAATAAGGTGCTCAACCATCGCCTTGCCTTGACCTATACGCTGGTAGTCGGGCTCAACCCCCAGCGAGCGGATCTCAGCCAAACCGGTATCGTACAAGTAGAGCGAGGCGCAGCCAGTTACTTTGCCGCCCTGTTCGCTCACCGCAAAATCGCCGACTGCCTGAACCAGCTCTGGACGGCTACGCGGTAGGTTCTCACCCACCTGCGACCAGTAGTTGACCATCGCCTCGATGGTATCCAGATCGGTCATCCGCGCCGAGCGTACCCGCAAGCCGCTGATGCTGCGTTGCGACAAGCGCGTTTCCGCTTCACTGATGGCATGCTCCACCTGCTCTGGAGCAACCCCGCCCAAGGCTTGACGCTTAGCCAGCGTCGACTCGAGTGACAGGTGAGGGTAGACATCGTCTTCAATCTCAGGGGCCAGCGCTTTAAAGTCGCTCAGGCTGAGCTCTTCGAGCGGCACACCCTTCTCGATGGCCTGCACCACCGCAATCCCCACGATATGGTGGGCCTCACGGAAGGGGATGCCTTTAGCGACCAAGTAATCAGCCAGTTCAGTGGCATTGGAGTAGCCACCCAGCGCCGCTTCGCGGGTCACCTCTTCGTGTACCTGCATATCGTCGAGCACCAGCTCGGCCATCGCCAGGCAATCACCCCAGGTATCGAGGGCATCGAACAGGCCCTCTTTGTCTTCCTGCATGTCCTTGTTGTAGGCCAGCGGCAGTGCTTTAAGGGTCATCATAATGCCCGACAGCGAGCCATAAACGCGGCCTGCTTTACCACGGATTAGCTCCAGTGCATCCGGGTTTTTCTTTTGTGGCATCAGTGATGAGCCTGAAGTCACCTGGTCTGAGAGATCCAAGAAGGCCGACTCGCCGCTGTTGTAGAAGATCAGATCCTCAGCCATCCGGCTTAGGTGGATCATGCTAATCGAAGCGCCGGAGATCAGCTCAACCACGTGGTCACGGTCGGACACGGTATCGAGGCTGTTACGGGTAGCGCGGCGGAAGCCAAGATCTTTGGCAATCTGTTGGCGATCCATCGGATAGGCAGTGCCAGCCAGTGCCCCACAGCCCAGTGGGCAGCTGTCCAAACGCTTCAGGCAATCTTGCAAACGCGAGTAGTCTCGCTCGAACATCTCCACGTAGGCCATCGCCCAGTGAGAGAAGGTTACCGGTTGCGCGCGCTGCAGGTGGGTGTAACCCGGCAGAACGGTGTCTTGCTGAGAGCGGGCAAAGGCCAGCAGCTTTTGTTGTAGCTTGTCGAGGTGCTCAAGCAGCAGCAAGCCTTGATCTTTACACCACAGCTTTAAGTCGGTGGCGACTTGGTCGTTACGGCTGCGGCCGGTGTGCAGTTTTTTACCGAGGTCGCCAACCCGTTGAATCAGCTGACCTTCCACCCAAGAGTGGATGTCTTCCGCATCGCTGCCAAGGATCTGCTGGGGGTTCTCAGCTACCTGCTTGCCCAGTTCAACCAAGGCTTGCTCGAGTCGTAGCTGTTCGTCTTCGGTTAATACGCCAACGCTGAGTAGTGCCTTCGACCATGCAATCGAGCCGGTGATGTCCTGCTCTGCTAAGCGATAGTCGAAGCGTAGTGAATCATTAAATTGCTTAAAACGGGTATCTGCTGCCTGGCTGAACCGTCCGCCCCACAATGCCATGTGTCTCTCCATTAAATTGCGAAAACCTCAGCCTGTATTAACTAACCAGGCTGAGGTTTGTATTGCTCGTTTGTTTTCTACAGCCTAGCTCTTTTCATTGAGTGCGCGAATGCGGCTAGCCAGTGAGTACAAACGGATAAATCCTTCTGCGTGTTTTTGATCGTAAACCTGATCGGCACCGAAGGTGGCAAACTCTTCTGAGTAGAGGCTGTTTGGTGAGCGCTTCTGCGTCGCAACCGCTTGGCCTTTGTACAGTTTAACCACAACTTCGCCGTTCACATCTTCCGCCAGGGCGCTGGATGCTGCAACCAGTGACTTACACAGCGGGGTGAACCAGCGGCCATCATACACCAGATGCGCCATCTCCTGGCCCAACTTGTCGCGCCATACCCGTGAGGTTTTATCCAGCACCAGCTCTTCGATGGCACGCAGCGCCGCCACAATCACGGTGCCTCCCGGGGTTTCGTAGCAACCACGCGACTTCATACCTACGGTACGGTTCTCGGTGATGTCAACGCGGCCAACGCCATGGGCAGCCGCAATCTCGTTAAGCTTCATCAGCACGCCGTAAGGGCTCAGCGCTTCGTCGTTCACCGACACTACCCGGCCTTGCTCAACTTTCAGCGATACGTACTCAGGCGCGTTAGGTGCATCAACCGGGTCAACCGTCATGGTCCACACGCCTTTGCTTGGCTCGTTCCATGGGTCTTCCAGCTCACCACCTTCGTGGGAAATGTGCCACGCGTTAGCATCACGGCTGTAGATCTTGGTCGCCGACGCAGTAGTTGGAATGTTGCGTTCAGCCAAGTAATCCAGCAGGTCTTCACGGCTTACCATGTCCCACTCACGCCAAGGGGCAATCACGGTCAGCTCAGGGGCCAGCGCGGCGAAGCAGCTCTCGAAACGGATTTGGTCGTTACCTTTACCGGTACAACCGTGACATACCGCATCGGCACCCACTTTACGGGCCACTTCCACTTGCGCCTTAGCGATAATCGGACGGGCCATGGAGGTACCCAGCAGGTAGGTACCTTCGTATACCGCACCAGTGGTGATGGTTGGGTAGATGTAGTCGCTAACGAACTCTTCTTTTAGATCAACGATGTGACATTCAGAGGCGCCAGAGGCCAATGCTTTAGCTTCCAGGCCTTCCAGCTCTTCGTCGCCTTGGCCTACATCGGCACAGAAGGCAACAATTTCACAGTCGTTGTAGGTCTCTTTTAGCCATGGAATGATGGCTGAAGTATCCAGACCGCCGGAGTATGCCAGCACCACTTTTTTAATCGTGTTCTCAGTTTGAATTGCCATGTTGTGTATTCCTTTATCTGTATTCTATGCAAGCAGGCTGACCAGCACGGCGTTTTGGGCGTGCATGCGGTTTTCAGCCTGATCGAAAATAAGTGACTGCGGGCCGTCCATTACCTCGGAGGTGATCTCCAACTCACGGTGAGCCGGCTGGCAGTGCAGTACGTGTTTGATGCCGTAGCGATCCATCATCGTCTGATTGATCTGGTAAGGCAGGAAGCGTTGCTTCACCGCATCCAGTGGGGTGTCATCGCCCATCGATACCCAAGTATCGCCGTATACCACGTCGTAGCCTTGAATGTCGTCGATGTTATCGGACACCACGATCTTGCCACCGGAGGCTGCCGCCAGCTGGCGGGCCTTGTCGACGATCTGTGCATCAGGGTTAGAGCCGAGCGGACAAATCGCCGCCACTTCCATCCCTAAGATCGCGCCGCCAAGCAGTAGCGAGTGAGTCACGTTGTTACCATCGCCCAAGTAGGCCAGTTTGACCTTGCTCAGATCGTCGTAGTTCTCGCTAATGGTCAGGAAATCCGCCAGCCCTTGGCAAGGGTGGTAAAGGTCGCACAGCGAGTTCACTACCGGCACCGAGCTATGCTCTTTCAAGGTTTGCAGGGTCTTGTGCGAGAACACCCGGGCAACGATGGCATCGGCCCAGCGGGTAATGTTGGAGGCAAAATCCTTGACACTCTCACGCTCGCCCATGGCACCGTTTTGCTGGTCCAGGTAGACCGCATGGCCACCCAGCTTGTTAATGCCAATATCGAAGGTCACGCGGGTCCGTAGCGAAGGCTTCTCGAACAAGGTGACCACGCTTTTGCCGGCCAAGGCTTGGCCGTATTCAGCAGGATTCGCCTTGATCTTCTTGGCTAGCGCCAGCAGCTCTAGTATCTGTGCTTGGCTGAGCTCTTGCAGGCTCAGCAAATGATTAAAATCACTCATCATCTTTCCTTAATTACCGCGCCGTTAACCTACTAAGGTCCCGGCGGCACTATCTGTTGCAGCTGTCCCTGACAGGAAGTCAGCCAGCAGCTCGGGCTGTTGCCAAGAGGCCAACAGCACTTGCTGGCCCAGTGTTTGGGCTGCATCCAACGCTGCGTTTACTTTAACCGCCATGCCATCAGTGATCACCCCATCGGCAATCAGTTGTTGTGACTGTTGTTGATTCAGGCTGGCAATCAAGGCTTTGTCACCATCCAGCACGCCCGGCACATCACTGAGTAGCACCAGCTGAGCGTTGAGCGACTGGGCAATCGCTACCGCAGCCTGATCGGCATTGACGTTATACAGCAATCCATCCTGACCCACACCGATTGATGATACAACCGGTAAATAGTTCTGCGACAACAATAGCTTAAGCAGCTCAGGATTGCCCGGCTCGGCTGCCGCAACATGGCCCAAACGCGCATCGAAAGGCGCTACTTTGCAGATACCGGCATCACCCAGACACAGGCCCAATGCCGCATAGCCGTGTTTCAGACAGCTAGCCAGCAGCAGTTTGTTGCTAGTGCCAGCAAGCGCGCCGGTAACATAGGGGATTTGCTCAGCGGGGGTGACACGCAGGCCATCAACCTTGCTAGAGGTCATGCCCAAGCCACTCAGTAGTTGCTCGACCACCACGCCGCCACCGTGTACCAGTAGCCACGGTCGATTCAGTCCTTTTAGGCCTTGTAGCAAATTCGAGAGTAGTTGGTCTTGCTCCAATACCGCGCCGCCAACTTTGATTACTAAAGGAGACATCACAACTCCTTACAACAGCGATTCGGTAACAGCGAAGCCGTTACGGATGTTGACGCACTGCATCGCCTGAGAAGCGGCACCTTTAAGCAGGTTGTCCTCAGCGCTGACCACAATCAGGTCTTGCTCCTGCTGAGCCCAAGCCAAATCAATAAACGGGCTGTTGGCCACTTTATCGATGGCAGGCCAGCTGCCGTCCAGCAAACGTACAATCGACTTGTCGGCGTAGGCTTGTTGGTAAACCTCGTTCACCTGCTCTGGCGTCACGCCTTCTTTAAGTTGCACATTAATGGTGGCGAGAATACCACGCTTAAAGTTGCCCAAGTGCGGCGTAAAGATCACCTGATTACCCAGATGACTGGCGATTTCCGGCTGGTGACGATGGTTGAACACGCCGTAAGGGTTCAAACTGACTTCGCAGAAACTGCTGGTCAGCGATGCTTTGCGGCCGGCACCACTTACGCCACTGGTGGCATTAATCACCGGCTTACCCACAATAAAGCCCGCCTCAGCCAGTGGCTTAAGCGCGATCAGCGAGGCGGTGGGGTAACAGCCCGGCACCGCAATCAGCTGCGCTTTATTAACATGTTCACTATTCCATTCAGCAAGCCCATACACCGCCTGCTCTAGCAGGGCCGGGTAGCGATGTTCAAAGCCATAAAAACGCTGATAAAAATCTGGGTCATTAACACGGAAGGCACCGCTTAGGTCAAACACCTGGCAGCCAACGGATAAAAATGCATGGGCGATGTCGTGGCTCACCTCATGGGCGGTTGCCAACAATACTATGTCGATATCCGCAAATAACTCAGAGACATCTGCTGGATCGAGAGGTAAAACCGGAAGATCTACCTGACCCAATAGCTGGCCATGTAGCTGCGAAAGTGGCTTACCGGCATCGGCACTGTTTTTCGATACGTACAAGCCACTTAGCTCTATATAGGGATGTTTGTTGAGGAATTTGGCTAGCTCAGCGCCGGTATATCCGCTGGCTCCAACAACCGCTGCCTTTAACATTGTTTAAGTCCGTTTTGCTAAACCCGTATACTCTGGACATTGTTCACGATTAACCGTCACAATGCACCAGAATAGTGAAAATATAGGCTCTAGTATACACAGCTAAATATGCATTAAAAGTGAATTATTATATTTTTAGATTTGTCGATAGTTTGTCCCACTAAGGGGCTGAATTGGTTCTATATTGAGCTTTGATTATTATCAAAATATCTGTAAGTAAGTTTCATCAATTTTGACTGCGAAATGCGGTTTATGTATGTTGGGACACGAAAATACCCGCTATTTACGTTATTTAATTTCAAAAATAACCTTAGATAGCAAAAACTTGGGGATACACAATGAGTCAACCGACTACTCAGGAAGTGAACGCGTCTTTGCGCGGTAATGTTAAGTTGCTTGGTCAATTGCTGGGCAACACCATCAAAAGCCATCTTGGTGAAGAGTTTCTAGAAAAAATTGAAGCCATTCGCCAGTTGTCTATTAAGTCTCATGAAGGCGATGATGCCGCTCGTGAGCAGCTAGTCGATCTGCTGCGTAACCTCAGCGATGAAGAGCTGCTGCCAGTAACCCGAGCATTCAGCCAGTTTCTGAACCTGGCCAACGTGGCCGAACAGTTCCATACCATCTCGCGCAACTGCGATAAAGGCGTGGCAGTGAGCGACCCCGTCGACGAGCTGTTCCAGAAGCTACAGGGCGAAAACCTCAGCGAAGCCGAGATCCGCGAAGCGGTGTCTAAGCTAAGCATCGAAGTGGTATTGACTGCCCACCCAACCGAGGTGACCCGTCGCACGCTGATTAACAAGCACGTACAAATGAACGATTGCTTGGATTGGCTGGAGCTGGACCTGCCAGAACAAGAGCGCGAACAGATCCTAACCCGCTTGGAAGCACTGATTAACCAAGCGTGGCACACCGACGAAATCCGTAAGATCCGCCCAACCCCAGTCGATGAAGCGAAATGGGGCTTTGCGGTTATCGAGAACTCACTATGGCACGCCGTGCCAGAGTTCATCCGTCAGTTCGACAACAAGCTGCAACAGCGCTTTGATATGCGCCTGCCGCTGGACGCCGCTCCGGTAATCTTCTCTTCTTGGATGGGCGGTGACCGTGACGGTAACCCATTCGTTACCGCCAAGGTGACCGAAGAAGTCTTGCTGTCGAGCCGCTGGGTAGCCACTGACCTTTACCTAGAAGAGGTGAAGCACCTGGTGAAAGAGCTGTCGATGAGCGATGCCAGCGAAGCGCTGCTGTCACAAACCGACAACCACGACGAGCCTTACCGTGCCGTACTTAAGGTATTGCGTGCCGAGCTACAAGAAACCCACGACTACCTGACCGCCAAGCTGAAAGGCCAGTACACCGAAGCGCGCGATCTTATCGTGAGCAACGAACAGCTGCGTGAGCCGCTGGAGCTGTGCTACGACAGCCTACACGATGCCGGTATGGGCATCATCGCCGACGGCACCCTGCTGGATCTGCTGCGTCGTATCTCGTGCTTCGGCATTAACCTGCTACGTCTGGATATCCGCCAAGATGCCTCTCGCCACACCGAAGCGGTATCTGAGATCACTCGCTACCTGGGTCTGGGCGATTACGCGCAGTGGACCGAGACCGACAAGCAAAGCTTCTTGCTGCAAGAGCTGAACTCTAAGCGCCCGCTGCTACCACGCGACTGGGAGCCAAGTGAGTCAGTACAAGAGGTACTGGACACCTGTAAGGTAATCGCCAAGCAGCGCCGCGAAGCGCTGGGTATCTACATTATCTCTATGGCTGCCGAGCCATCAGACGTACTGTCGGTACAACTGCTACTGAAAGAAGCAGGTTGTCCGTTCCGTCTGCCGGTTGCTCCGCTGTTCGAAACCGAAGAGGATTTGAACAACGCGCCAGCCACCATGAGCAAACTGCTATCTGTTGACTGGTACCGCGGCTACATCGATGGCCACCAGCACGTAATGATTGGCTACTCGGATTCAGCCAAAGATGCCGGTGTTCTGGCTGCGGCTTGGGCACAATACCGCGCGATGGAAGCGCTGGTAAGCATCTGCGATAACCAGCAGATCAAACTGACCTTGTTCCATGGCCGTGGCGGTACTATCGGTCGTGGTGGCGCGCCTGCGCACGCCGCACTGCTGTCACAGCCTCCGGGCTCGCTAAAAGGCGGTCTGCGCGTGACTGAGCAAGGCGAGATGATCCGCTTTAAGTTCGGCCTGCCAAAAGTAGCCCTGAACAGCCTAAGCTTGTACGCCAGCGCGATTTTGGAAGCGAACCTGCTACCACCAATCGAGCCTAAGCAAGAGTGGCGCGACATTATGGATCAGGTTGCTGAGACCTCGTGTGATGCCTACCGTGGCGTAGTACGTGGTGAAGAGCAGTTCGTGCCTTACTTCCGCTCAGCCACACCAGAGCAAGAGCTAGGCAAGCTGCCACTGGGTAGCCGCCCGGCCAAGCGTCGTGCTGACGGCGGCGTAGAGAGCCTACGTGCAATCCCATGGATCTTCTCTTGGTCGCAGAACCGTCTGTTATTGCCAGCATGGCTGGGTAGCGAGACCGCACTGCGTCAGCTAATCGAAGATGGCAAGCAAGATGTGTTCAAAGAGATGCGCCAATGGCCGTTCTTTGAAGCCCGTCTGGCGATGCTGGAAATGGTATTCGTGAAAGCAGACAGCTGGCTGTCTGAGATCTACGAAGAGCGTCTGGTTGAGCCTGAGCTGCACCGCCTGGGTGTGGACCTGCGTGAGCGTCTGGCTAAAGCAGAAGAGCACCTACTGAGCCTGACTGGCGCTGAGAAGCTTCTGGCGGAACAGCCTTGGGTTGAACAAGCCTTGAAGGCTCGTGCACCATACATCGACCCGCTACACGTGCTGCAGGTTGAGCTGCTGAACCGTTCGCGTAAAGCCAACGAGCTGCACCCGCTGGTTGACCAAGCATTGATGGTGAGCATCGCCGGTATCGCTGCAGGTATGCGTAACACCGGTTAAGCCGGAGCGGCTATTTAGTTAGCCACAGAGAAACTAGAGGCCGTCCTTGTGACGGCCTCTTTGTTTTTATTAAACGTAATTTTGTCGACTCGCTCGCAGACTTAAGGATTTTGCCCCTCGCAAACTGCGCTAAATCAAAAGTCCACAAATTTTATATGGATATCAACAACGCAGTTCAATATATCTGGAAGCAGAATCGCGCCGCACCGGACACGCGCTGCCAGCAGCCGTGCAACCGTTTATCCATACGGCGCTAACGGACTATAGGCTGTTTCGGGCCGCACTCGCCGCCACCTCGCTTTCGCGCAAACAGCAACGGTCCTCCGGTATTTCATCTCAGTGCAAGGACATGCTATGAAGTTTGATATCAGCGAATACCTCGACGAGTTGCGCCCTCTGGTCAATATCGACTGCGGCACCTATAACATCACCGGCATCGAACGTGTTACCCAACTGGTGCAGCAGAAGTTCGAAAACATCGGCTGGCAGGTGCGACGTTATGGTTGCGGCAAGGCCGGGCCGGGCTTGGTGATCTCTAATCAAGTAAACAACGACCCCATCGACCTGCTGATCCTCGGGCACGTGGATACCAGTTACAGCGAGGGCACCGCCTTCCGGCGCCCGATGTCCATCGCTGGCGAGTTTGCCTACGGCCCGGGTGTTGCCGATAGCAAAGCTGGCTTGGTTAATCTGCTGTACGCGCTACGCTGCACCGATCCCAGCGATCTGGCCGAGTTGTCCATCGCCATCCTGATCTGTCCCGATAAGCATGTCAGCTCGCGCTACTCTCACACCATGCTGAATAAACTGGCCAAGCGCGCCAAGCGTTGCATGGTTCTGGATACCGGTACCATGGGCGGCTGCTTAATCAATGGACGACGCGGTATGGCGCGCTACCAAGTCGACTTCACCGGTCAATCAGCCCACGCCGCTAAGGTTGGTAAGCGCAAATGCAGCGCCATCAGCGAGATGGGCCAGTGGGTGGTCAAACTGGAACAACTGGCACAGCAATGGCCGAATATCGATGTCAACGTTGGCTATGTGGCCGGTGGTGAGAAGACTAACCAAGTTGCTGAGCATTGCCAGATGAAATTTGAGCTGCGCTTTACCAGTAACCACTACTACCAACAGCTCGATCAACAGCTGCGGCAGTGGAGCCAGTCACCGAGTGTGGAACAGATGCACATCGTGTTAGATCGCAAGGCCTACAAGCCAGCCTTTAATAACGCCAGCAATCAAAGCTTCTGTGAAGAGCTCGAGCAAGCCGCAGAGAGCCTCGGACAAGCCACTAAGTGGCGTAGCGGTGATAAGAGCTCCAATGCCAACTTAGTCGCCGCACATGGCCTTGCCTGTGTCGATGGTCTGGGCGCGGTAGGGCAGAACCTTAACTCGCCGGAAGAGTGCATCGCAATTGAACGGGTACTGCCGCGGATCCAACTGCTACGAGCCTTTATCAAGCACTTGGCCAATGCCGAGGTACCCGAGCAAGAGGCCGAAACCGCCTAAGCCCTCTTTACTTAAGCAACTGTTCCCCTGCCTATAAGCAACAGTCGACCACTGTCGTCTGTTGCTTGCCCTCGTTTTCACTTTTCCCGATTTTGCTATGTCGCTGTATTACCGAGACTTATCTCACAGTAATTGAGCATTAACTGTCAGCCCGCTTTACATAAAATGTAATAAATCAGTAAAAGTCGCTGTTTTAAAACATTTTTTTAGTTGGTGTAAGTATTGCTTTACGAATAACGCAAGGTGCTCGAATCCGAGTGCCGAGAAGAACCATCTAACTAAGGATAGGCAGATGAAACAACTAAGAAAACTTGTTGTCCTTGGGATTTTAGCCTGCAGTTTACCAAGTCTCGCCACCACCATTACCACCCTTGACGATCCGTCGTTATTCGATAACGTAGCAGCGCAGCCCGGCGGCTCCATCGGCGATAGCTCGTGGCAAGCCACCAGCTTTGGTACCCCCGGCGCAAAATCGTTTGGCTGGGTAAATTTTGATCCCGCCAGTAGCATCATGTTGGGCGACATCAGCGCGGTGCGCTTTGATACCAATAAACCCATCAGCCACAACAGCTCGGAGAATGACTTCTACCTGTCGCTCTACACCCAAGTCGATGGCAGTAACGACGGCGCGGGTTGGTACGGCAACCGACTTAACCTCGACCCCTTCTACGCCATCAATATCGATAGCACTGCAGATAGCTGGACCACTTGGAGTACCGACGGCGGTCTCAACCAACTACGCGTCTATGACTATCCTGCCGCGGGCAGCTACACCGCACCAACCTGGGATGAATTGCTCGACCCGGGCTACAGCGACGATGGTGTCAACTCGCTGGCCGAAGTCGATTATGCCAGCGAAAAGCTGCTAGGCATCGCCTTCTCCACTGGTTCCGCTTGGGGCGATAGCTTTGTCGGTGCACTAGATAACATCGTTATCGAGTTCAGTAATGGCGACAGCTGGGTGTTCGATCTGGAAGCGAGCAGTGTGCCAGAGCCTACCAGCGTGCTGCTATTAGGCGCGGGAATGCTACTACTACGCTTAGGTCGGCGGAGCTAACCGCAGTTGTTAAAAAGCCGCCCCAACAGGCTAATGCCGATCAGTTAAGACAGATCCATTGACGATCTTTCTGACTCAAGCAGAATCCGATATCAGTTCTCTGGTATCGGATTTTTTTATGCCCATTCAAGACCTGCTCGATAGTACTTTCCAAGAAGTAGATACATTCACCTCCTTAGATAAGTTGAATGAGTTGCTCTCCCCAGAGCTACTTACCCAAGCCTTTCAGCATGCGGGTGTTGCAACGGTTCGAAGACGACGCTTACCTCTGGAAGCTGTTGTCTGGTCGGTGGTGGGAATGGCGTTGTTTCGACAAGCATCCGTGTGGGATATTGCCAGCCATATGGACATCTCCCTACCCGGGAAGCAT
>NZ_AUBZ01000031.1 GCF_000429505.1 Aliagarivorans taiwanensis DSM 22990
TCTGCGAGTTGGCGTTTGAGTCGCGCCACTTCAGCCGCGAGCTCAGCTTCGCGCTGGGTGGTGTTCGTTTTCTTCTCAGCAGCGCTACGCCAGTTGTAGAGTTGAGATTCGTATATTCCGAGCTCTTTAGCGGCAGCGCTTACCCCTTTGATTTTTGCCAGTTTAAGGGCTTCAGCTTTGTACTCAGCTGTATAGGTTTGGCGTTTGGTTTTTGATGTCATTGTTCACCTCGTTAAACGATTTTACTCGCTTAGCGTGGTGTCCAAAACTACCGGAGCGGATCAGAAACGGCAAGGACTGAGTTTATCATGCCAGTGGTTATGCAGGCTTCCCTAACACGTAATGGGGCAGAAGTAATTTGAAGAGATTACCCCGAAGTCTCTGCGCCTCCTTAACCACGAAGAGCAATTTCGACTAATGACACAAAAAAGCCCGACTTACGCCGGGCTTGTTCTTACGCTCAATTTAATCACAACGTGATTAATCGTTACTTCTTACCACCGAAACGGCGTTGATACATGCTGGAGTGAATTCGCTTAGCGGCATCCACCATTGGCTGGTAAGGGATATCGGCGTTGGTGACAAAGCCAACGTTATAATTTTCGCCGTCGTAGGAGCGGCCAGTGACTGGGGAGTCGATGTATTGGAACCAGTGGGCACCGATAAAGTACGGGTTGTCGATAACCGAGTGCATGTAGGCTTCGTACATCTTGCCACGCTCTTCTTGGCAGCTCGCGGTAACCAGACCTGCATGGTGCAAGCCTTCGCCTTTCACGCCGAAGTGGTACTCACCGATGATACTTGGCATATCGATCTCGGCCAGGAACTTCCAAGGCTGCGGGTGCAGACCTTCTTTGTAGTAGTTGTACGACACCACATCCACATGCTTGGCACAGGCGCGCACCACCTCTGGAGTCATCCCCCAGTCGGCGAAGCGTGAGCCAAGGTACAGGTGGTTTGGCAGTACCGCTTTTAGCGACTCGTTAACCACGCGGAAGTATTCGCTGGCATAGGCTTCCAAACAGATGGCGTAGTCTTCCAGCTGCGCGTCGTTGTGCTCGAGGTCTTTGACCCCTTTGGCGAAGGCGTCCCACGAGGCGATGGTGGTGCCCCATGAGGCATTCAGCGCATCGATGCTGCTGTACTTGTCCTTCATCAGCTCAACGAATACCGCCTTGGTCGGGCACTCTGCAGCGTCGCGACCTAGGGTGTGGATCGAGATACCATACTGACCTTCGATGGTGCCCATGCGGCCCCAGCTCTTCTCGTTGTCGATAAAGATACCGACACACCATGGGGTGTCTTTGATCTCTTCGCGAACTTGAGCCACGGTCGCTTCGGCGCGGGTGCGGAACAGCGGGTCGAAGGGATCTGGCAGTGCGGCCCAGAAATCATCACCACTACTCACGGTTTTAAAGTCGCCGATAATCCAGCCGTTGGCGAAGAACGGTACGGTTTCGTTCTCGTAGAACTCAGGTGCGGTCCAGTTACCCAGCGAGGTGAAGCCCCAGTTCACCATGCGGTCGATGGTCACCTTGCGCCAGGTTTCCATGTAGTCTTTGCCGTATTTACGCTGCAGGTTGGCACCGTAGAAGCTGAAGATCTGGCCTTGCTCAACCGGGCCTTCCCACACCTCACGGGCGTAGCTGTAGTGCTCGGCCAGCGGATCATCGATATCCGGCAGCCACTGGAAGAAGTCGCGACGCCACTGGTTGATAACCTTACCGCTGGCCATGGCCGCTTTGCTTACCACCAGTTTCTCCATGGAGTCTTCCGGGGTTAGGTCATCAGAGGTACGCTGCTTAACCAGGCTGTGGTCGTAGTCCACACCGGTGATGGTGTAGGAGTTGGCCAGACGCAGGATGTCGATACCGGTGGCGAAATAGGGGTAGCCCTCTGGGTCGATCAGTGCCCAGGTGTCGCCCAGTTTTTGGGTGCGGAAGAAACCGGTGGCCTCGTAGCGCTCGCCTGCGGTGTAGCCACCAAAGCGCGAGCGGTCGGCCATAGCACCTTCTTCAAGCACGCTTAGCTCGTCGTCCATGCGCTTGAGCAAGTCTTCCTCGCTTTGTACCTTCTCGGCGAATTCGGTGTTGGCGTCTTGGCCGAAGCGGTCGATGCTGGCTTTCAAGAAGTCGCGATTGTGCTCTGGGCTCATGATCAGGCGGAAGTTATCCAGCACCATGTCGTGGTCGATCAAGGAGCCGTGAATGCTCAGTTCAATCTTGGCGATGGCGGTCAGGTCGATGTTCATCAGACCCCACATCCAAGTGGCATACTCAAAGGGCGTCTCGAACGATGCGGGATCGGAGCGCAAGCCTGATTCACAGCTAGTAGTATTGCGCAGGAACTCGCCTTTAAGCTCTACCAGGTTGGTTTGGGTTACGCCAGCTGCCACATTCACACTGCGGCTATGCATCTGACCCTTGTGGTCGAAGATGTTGATAAAGATCTGGGTGCAACGGCTGCCGGTGTTGGTGGTGTCGAAGGCGAAGCTAAAGTCAGCCAGTTTGCTCCAGTCAAACGGCGTTTCCGGTTCGATATACACCGAGGTGTACATGTTCTCTGCGCTGTTGCAGTGGATCTTCAGGGCTTGCTCGCCACAGGTAATCCCTGCGCCTTGGCTTACCAACTCAGCATCGATATTGTTGAAGGAAAAAGCCGAAGGTAAGGCGTCGCCGGAGAAATCGTAAATCAGAATAGATTGTTCCTGATCCGATACCGCCACTACCTGCTCTGGCGAAAACTTGGCGTTCATGTTGAATCCTCTTCAAAGGTTGTAGTCTTGTCGTGCTCGCCACGCCACCTTGCATTTAAACCGATGCGAGCGTTACTCTAAGTCTGCAGTGACAGCGCCTGCTGTCATTCCATTTCTAGCTGTCGTGTAGTATCCCCGCCCCTGTTTTTCTGGTCAACCAATTTGAAATTTTGGTTCTACCAATGTGACCCGTACCACTATTTCGTTATTTCTCTTGGAAGCTTACTAGAAGGGTACTGCGATGGGGGCTGAAAAGATGCTAACTACACGCTTGAAAACACTGAAAAATGGCCGACCCACTCCACACACTCGGCTTGCAATCGACATAGAGCCTTAAGTGCATGCGCATTTCGGAATAACACGAAAGAAAGTAGGCTAAACCATCGCGTTATCCCAAGAAGCAACTTGGCTCAGGTGAAGGTAGGCCGGCCACTGTTAACTGTTACTGTTAGCAGTTAAGACCGCCCCCGAACATGCCAGGGGCGTTTGCTATTACAGGTGTGGATTTACCGCTTTCAGGCGGTCAACTACCACTTCTTGCACACGTGGGATCACGTCTTTCATGATGAACGGCGGGTAGGCCGCTTTCACGTCTTTGCTGATCTCGTTGTGGGTTTCGCGCATGTAGGTGGTATGCACGATGGTGCCAATGTTGATCTTGGCGATACCCATGGTGATCGATTTCTGGATATCTTCATCGGCAATCCCGGTGCCGCCGTGCAATACCAGCGGGTTTGGCACGGCATCAGCAATCTGCTTCAGGCGCTCGAAGTGGATCTTCGGCGTGGTTGGGGTAAAGCCATGGGCAGTACCGATACCAACGGCGACGATGTCAGGACCGGCTTCTTCGCACAGCGCCACCACATCGGCCACCGAGGCCAGGTAGTCGTCTTCTGATTTCACTACCACGTCACGGCCCATGATTTTGCCGATCTCCGCTTCCACACAGACGCCAGCGCTGCGGGCGTATTTCACCACTTCCTGGGTCATCTTGATGTTGGTTTTGATGTCGTGGTGCGAGCCGTCGATCATCACCGAATCATAACCATCATCGATGGCTTTTTTACACAGATCTACCGAGGTGCTGTGGTCCAGGTGCAGGTAGATCTTGTTTTTCGCGATACGCTCAAAACCGTCAACCATCTTGCGGCACAGCCAGGTGCCGTTTAGCTCGGCAACCGGTGGGTAGGTCATTGCCATAAACGGCAGGTCCAGCTCATTGGCCGCCAACGCAACCGCATGCAGATCGTAGATGTCGTTGATGTTAAAGCCGGCCAGACAACGTTGGTTGGCGCGGTATTGATTCAACAGTGAAGATAATGCCTGAGACATAATGTTTCCCAATTGCTTGTCGGTTAATTAAAAGTCCATCTTTTTAGGGATGCTGCGACCAGAGGTTTTCGCTTCGGTAGGTGCCAGCTCTTCGATGCCCACCCAGAAGTTGAATTCACGTAGCAGCTCCAGCAGCTCACCGCGGGCCATCACCCAGTGGTGGTCCATGCCATAGTTCATCACCGAACCGGCAATCTGCTTAGAGCACAGCGCTTTGGGTGCCACTTCGCCATAACAGCCGCGATAGCGCATTGGCGAGTCCACCAGCTCACCTTCGAAGGCGAAGATGGTTGATGCGTGAGGGTATTGATACTTGGCAATGGTGACCGGACCAAGCTCTTGCAGGAACTCAAACAGCATGCCGTAGGAGTCTTCTGGATCGTAGTTGTCCAGAATGCTGTGGTTGCGGATCTCAAACTGGGTGCCTTCGCGCATCAGCTTGGTGGAGGTACCGCCACAGTGCCACATGCCCACTTTGTTGTTGGCGTGGTCAACGAAGGAGAAGTCCATCAGCGTTGGCAGGCCTTTGCTCATGGTCAGCTCGTTAAAGGCCACCATGGTCAGCAGCGCGCCCATGTCAGATTCATCGGCCACTGGAATACCCAGATCTTGTACCAGTGCGCCTGCGCCATCACCGGCGATGCCGTAGTTATCGAACAGCTCTGGCCAGTTCTTCAGGGCCACGCCCACGTACTCGTTACTGTTGGCGTAATCGGCAATCGCCAGCGCCAAACGTACCGACAAGAACAGCTCGTTATCCGATACGCCGTTACCCGCTACTGAAGGCGAAGACAGCAGCTTGTCGACCACAGCATTTACCTGCGCTTCGGCAAAGTTCTCTTCGCCGTGCTTCCAGATGGTTTGCATATCGATGCGATCCACCGCCAGGCCGAAGTGCTTGGCAATCGACATCTCGTTGAGTTCACAGTCGTAGAAGCCCGGTACGCGCATACCGCCTACCATCAGGATCTTGGCGTGCTTAAGGCGTGCTTTGGCTGATACTGCATCGATAAAGCGGCCCAGTGACTCGCCCAAGCTGTCGGCGCCCGGCTCTTCGAAGATCCACGAGTAGCGCACATCCATCGAAGAGAGAATGTTCAGCAGGAAGTTTTGACCACACAGGCGGTTAGCCGTCAGGCTGCCACCGGTGGTTTCGGTGTGCGACCAGCTCAGTACCGGCACATCGTGCTCGGCCAACCAAGTGGCCAAGGCCAGCGCCATATCGCCTGAGATGTATGAGGCTTGGTACACCACCAATGCTTGCATGCCCTGAGCGCGGTAGGCGTTCAGCAGCTTCAGCATGTCGTCTTTGGTTTGGATGGGCTCTTCTTCAGCCAGCATCGAGTTGTATTCGCTGAATACGCCTTTTACATCGCCCACCGCTTGGGTGTAAGACTGCTTGGCCTTGGCCCAGTCGAAATGCAGCTCAAAACCGATACCGATAAAGCCAACCGGTACATCTTTGCGGGCAGTGCGAGGGCTAACCAGCTCGCTCATCGCTTGCTCAACCACGCCTTGGCGTTGGGTAAAATCTATGCTCATGGAAGGTTCCTTATGAATAATTCTGAATAAACTGCCACACCTGTTCCTCGCTCGGGAAACGGGTACGACCGCCAAAATGGGTGGCAACAATCGCCGCGAAGCCAGAGGCAAACTGCATGCGCTTGGCCAAGTCAAAGCCTTTCAACAGGCCATAGGCGTAAGAGGCGTGGTAGGCATCACCACAGCCGGTGGTATCGACAACCTCAACCGGGAAACAGCGCTGTTGAACCAGCTCGTCGCCGTCAAGCGCCCAGCTGCCGTTAGCGCCATCGGTAATCACTACTTGGCCGTCGGTCAGGGCGCTGAGTTTGCGCAGGCAGGTTTCGGGAAGCTGTTCTTCGGCAAGGAATTGCGCGGCTTCGAGCGGCAAGATCACGTGGCCGCCAAGTTTAAGCATGTGCATCAGTTGGCCGCGATCGCCGGCTTCCATATCCACCACCGATGGCAGGCCCAACGCTTTGGCTTTCTCCAACAGCGCCAGGTTGCCCTCGATGTCGTAGCCATCGACCAACACCAGCTTGGTGCTAGCCAGCCAGCCGTCATCGATATCCATCGGCGACAGTGCGCGGTAGCCATTGGTGGTGTAGAACACGGTGCGATCGCCGTTGTCTGGGTCAACCTGCACCAGCGCGGTTGCTGGCACTGCAGTGTCATCACGCAGCATTAAGTCGGTCACCACGCCGCAGCGCTCCAACTCACCCTTGGCGATGTTGCTTTGGGGGTTGTTCCCCAAGAAACCCAAGAAAGCAGTATTCAAGCCGAGTGACGCCATACCGCACGCCGCGTTGCCCGCTGGCGCTCCTCCCTGAATCAGGATTTCATCTACCTGATGCTTATGCCCCGCTTTGTATGAGGCGGGCATGGTTAGTAGCAAATCCACTACGTTCATGCCTGAAACTAATACGTCAAATTTCAACGCTCTCTCCTAACTCTTAGCTTTAGTATGCTTGGAGGTTAGCGCGGCACTTGAAATGGGGGTAAATGCGGAATTAAACTATTTGTGTACTATTTTTCCTATATACGCGTTTAGGTAGTGCATTTTCGAGAAATTTAGAAGAATATCACCTTTCTTGTTTGTTCCACGATTGCCCAGATTTGCACCATGAGACCAGTACTAGAACACATCCCCAGCAACAGCCAACAGTCCTTCTATTTGGGTCAATATAGCGACACCACCTTTAACGCCCCTTGGCACTACCACCCCCAGTGGGAGCTCACCTATATCATTGAAGGATCGGGCACCGCTTATACCGGCAATGCCATCCGCCACTTCAGTGCTGGCGAACTGTGTTTGATTGGGCCGAACGTGTCGCACTGTTGGAAGAGCTACCAAGGCCGCGGCGATAACGCCAAATCGCTGTTTATTCAGTGGGACGAGCAGCTACTGGGCGAGAACTGGATAGCGGGGCGCGAATTTAAGGCCATCGCCAAGTTGTTGGAAGACAGCCAAAACGGCTTGAGCTTTGATCGGGAGCTCAGCTTGGAGATCGGCCGTAAGCTGTGCCAGTTTCCGGAGCAAAGCCCGTTTGAACGACTAATTAACCTACTGGGCATTCTTCAGCAATTGGCCAGCAGCCCCCGCCAGCGTCTGGCAGAGCAGGTCACACCGCAGCAAATGAGTGGCGCCTCGAAACGGATTGATGCGATCTTGGAGTTTGTGGCCGAGCACTACCAAACCAAAATCAGCGCCGACGATATGGCCAACCTCACCAACATGACCACCGTCTCTTTTTCCAAGTATTTTAAACGTACTTTTAATAAGACATTTACCAATTATTTAAATGAATACCGCATTAGTCGCGCCTGCGCCCTGTTGATTCAAGACGAACATAATGTTGAAGAAGTCGCCTTCCGCTGCGGCTATAACAACATGGCATTTTTCCACCGCCAGTTCCGCCAGCAGATCGGCCAGACCCCGCTCCAATACCGCAAACAGTACCATTTGCTGAGTCAACTTCCTTAGGCTGGTAAGTAAACACCAACGCTGTGTTCCAGCAGTGTTAACCCCGCCAGAAATTAGTGTGATCGGATTCGCAGTAACCACCTTATCTCGATGACTAAGTTGTCAAATTACCTGCTGGATCACACTCCACCCCTTCCACAGGTGTACCATTTCGATCAATGGTTAACCAACGAAAAGATTTTCGTGTACCAATAACACCAGACACCCAAGGAGTCACCGTGAAGCTACGACTAAACACACTCAGCATGGCCATTTGTAGCGCCCTGCTGTTGTCTACCGGCTATACGACCAGCCATGCCGTTGCGCAGGCACAGGACAGCGAAATAAACGCTAGCAACTCGAACGAGATTGCCAAGCTGGTACTCACCTCGGAACAACAACTCGACTACATGAACAGCTCTGATGCTGGCTACGATGTTGAAGGTGACGCGCTCACCCTCGATTTCGACGCCATCTCGGAAGAAGAGGCCAACAGCAAATGGCCAAACGTGAAGATCGCAGCGCCTGAGGGCACTTGGGACTGGAACACCAAAGGTGGCCTACGCTTTACCTTTGAAAACCCTAGCGATCAGCCAATCCGCTTTGAGATCAAACTGGCCGATAACCTCGGCATCATGGGCGCAGCCACCCACCAGCTAGACCTGCCTGTGGAGATGGATGCCAACTCAACGGAAACCATCGACTTCTACTTCCTGGGTTCGCAAATGCAGATCCCCGGCTACCGTGGCGGCGACGAGCTGGACCTGCGTAACCTGGCCGAGCTGCAGTTCTACGCCGTAGGCCCTATTGGTGAGCAAGTTGTCAAGGTTCACGATGTAGAGTTCATTGCCGGTACCGGTGACTTGGTGAAATCAGAAGTACTTGCCGAAGTGATTGTTGCCGATGGCGTGCCAACTATTGCCGAAGCGGTGACCTTCAAGCCCGGTAAGCAGGAAGTGATTGAGCTGCACACCGGCAGCGAGATTGAGGTGATCAAGCGCGATGAGGGCCACGGCCTGAAAGTGCACTACGGCACTGAAGAAGCTTACCCAACCGTTAAGTTTGCACCGAAGAAGCCATTCGATTGGAGCGGCCATGGCGACTTTGCACTGGCCTTCGATCTGGACAACATTGGCGACAGCACTGCCACCCTGTTTATTCGTGTCGATGATGCCATCGATGAGAAGTTCGGCGGCACCGCCAGTGGTGTGGTAAATAGCCGTACTGGTTACTTCCAGCTGCCAAAAGGCGAGTCGGGCACCTACTACTTCACTATGTCTGAGGCGAACAAACTGCTGGATCCCGGCATGCGCGGCCTGCCTCCTCGTAAGTCTTACGCCGCGCAGCAAGTTGGTCTGGCCTGGGGTGAGCAAGAGCTTGATGCAAGCAACATCGTGAGCATCCAGCTATATATGATGGAGCCTGCCGAAGAAGCAACGATTGTTATCGATTCACTGCGCTTGATTCCAAACCTGAGCAACGACACCTCTCGCTTTGCCGGACTGATTGACCAATATGGTCAGTACGCCGAAACCGATTGGCCAGAGAAAGTACACGACGATGAAGAACTGGCGGCACGCGCCAAAGCAGACCTTGAGCTGATTGCCAACGCTAAGCTGGCGGATGACCGCGCCAAGTTCGGTGGCTGGAAAGATGGACCAAAACTGGAAGGTACTGGCTTCTTCCGCACCGAGAAAGTCGATGGCAAGTGGGCCTTTGTTGACCCAGAGGGCTACCTGTACTTCGCCACCGGTCTGGACAACATCCGTATGGATGACACCTTTACCACCACCGGCCGAGCCTTCACCGACTATGCGGGCTTTGACCATGCTTCGTTCCGCCCAAGTGAAATCTCTGATGTGCCATACCTTGAAGAGACCAAAGAGCGCGCGGTAATGTCGGAGCTGCGTCACAGCATGTTTAACTGGCTGCCTGAGTTTGACGATGCACTGGCGCAAAACTTCCAGTATGCACCGACTATGCACGCTGGCCCACTTAACCATGGTGAGGTATTCAGCTTCTACGGTGCCAACCTGCAACGTAAGTTCAACCCAGAGTCTTTCGAGAAAGCCTCCGAGACTTGGCATGACTTGGTTATCGCGCGGATGATGGACTGGGGCTTCAGCTCGTTGGGTAACTGGTCTAATCCGTCGTTCTACAGCAACGACAAGATCCCTTACACCGCTCACGGCTGGATCACTGGCGGCCACAAACGCATCGTCACCGGTAACGACTACTGGGGCCCACTGCATGACCCATTCGACCCAGTGTTCCGCGATTCGGTGAAAGCCACCGCGCAGAGCGTCGCGGCAGAGGTTAACAACTCGCCATGGTGTATCGGTGTTTTCATCGACAACGAGCTAACCTGGGGTAACACCGCTTTTGAAGCCAACCACTACTCACTGGCTACCGGAGCGCTGCGTGCCGACGCGGCAGAAAGCCCTGCCAAGGCGCACTTTGTTGCAACCTTGAAAGCCAAATACAAGAAGATTGGTGCGCTGAACAAGGCCTGGGGCAGCGATGCTGAGTCTTGGGATGCCTTCGCCAAAGGCTTTACCTTCGATGGTAACTACAACGATGCTAGCCGAGCTGACTTCAGCCAGTTCCTGACCGACGTGGCAGAAGAGTTCTTCTCCATCGTGCAGCAGGAAGTGAAAGAAGCCATGCCAAACCACCTCTACATGGGTGCGCGCTTCTCGGTATGGGGTATGACGCCTGAAGCAATCGATGCGGCGGCCAAGTTCACCGATGTCATGAGCTACAACCAATACGCCACCGACCTTTACGCCAAAGGTGACTGGAGCATGTTGGAGCGTCATGACAAGCCAGCCTTTATCGGTGAGTTCGCCTTCGGTGCGACTGACAGCGGTATGTTCCACCCCGGACCTATGGGCGGTGATACCCAAGAGTGGCGCGGCGAAAGCTACGTACACTTCCTAGAAAGCATTGTAGAGAACCCATACTTCGTCGGTGCCCACTGGTTCCAATATCTAGACTCTCCAACCACCGGACGTGCCTGGGACGGCGAGAACTACAACAACGGCTTTGTTACCGTGACCGACACGCCATACGAGACTTTGGTTGAGTATGCGAGAGACACTCACAAAGATTTGTACCAACGTCGCTTTGGCAAGTAAGCCATTAAGTAAAAACTAAATATCGCAAAAGGGCCTTCGGGCCCTTTTTTATTTCGTAACGATGCAATAACTACTTAATCTATCAACACAATATATCGCAGGCAAAAAAAGCCCCAGTAAAAACTGGGGCAAAAACGCTATGCTTGGTCGTGGATGGTGAAGGAGGAGTGAACCTAAGTACCTTCAACCACCCATGCAGGAATGAAAGGGTTTTCTCAATAAGCCACCTACAAATGGCCTATCAAGCGAGACAGCACCCCAATACCTACGACATTGGCTCCCATCTGGACAACCAATATCCACATAATAGACATATTGGTTTACCTTTACCATGACAGATGTCACTAATTGGTAAATCTATTTTCGCGACTTGTATAGCAATTACTCAAAAAGCTGATATTTACATTCGCGAATCCGGCTAAATGCTTGTTTACAAAACAGGCTCTTGTTAGAGTGCAGGAGATGAAAAAAGGTAATTGATTGCAACGATTTACCTAAAAAAAGATTTACCTGTTTGGGGCCCATCGATGGACAAAGTTAAGAATAAACGTCGCTACTACGACATTGGTCTGCAAATTGAGGAAATGCTGTTCTCTGGCATCTTCAACGCGGGCGAAAGGTTGCCATCAGAGCGCGAGCTAAGCGAACGTTTCGAAACCAGCCGAGCCACTATTCGCGAAGCGATAATTATGTTGGAGCTCAAGGGCTTAGTGGTGGTGAAGCAAGGCGCGGGGATCTTCTTCATCGACTCCCCGGAAAAGGTCACTAGCCGAACCATAGTCCCACAAAGCGATATCGGTCCCTTTGAGCTACTACAGGCCCGCCAATTAATAGAAAGCAATATAGCCGCTTTCGCCGCCACCCAAATTAAGTTTAACGAGCTGCGCGAGCTTAAGAGCGTGGTAAACCAGCAAGAACAAGAACTCGGTGGCGATAGCCAAAAGTTTGAAGCGCTGGATCAACAGTTCCATATGCTTATTGCAGAATCCACTCAAAACCGCGTACTAATTAACCAAGCGGTTGATATGTGGAGTTCAGTGCGCACCACTAACCCACTGTGGAAAGAGTTGAACTCTCAATTCCTGCACGAAGATACCCTTAAAAATCAGTGGTTGAACGATCACAAGGCAATCTTGGCGGCACTGCAAAAACGCTCTGCCGACGAAGCGCGCCATGCGGTATGGCAGCACCTTGAGAACAGTAAGCGCCAACTGATGAAGATCGCCAATATCGAAGCGGGCGACACCGGTGACGACGACTACTTCTTCGCCATGTCCTTCGATCCGGACTTCAATACACCAGAAGCATAAGCGCTTAATGTTTCGAAAAGGCAGGTTAACCACCTGCCTTTTTTTGTGCCTGCAAGTTGTGGTTTCCCTACCTTTCTGCTTCGCCCCATCTTCTCATTCCCTTCCTTTACCCCTCCCCACTCGGCAATTCGTGCCTATACTTTTGTTCCACTACATAACTCCTCCGATATGAAATACGAGATGTGATGAGTTAGGCGTGCCGATGCAAGTTCAAACGTTAAACGAATCTTGACTTACACGTGTACGCTGACTACATTAAGCGCACACTTGTACGCTGAATTATTTGCCATGGCTGAGATGCAAAAACCCCCGTTGATTTGGACCCACCTGATTCTGTTCGTTGCCACCTTTCTCGTTGCGGCGATAGCCGTTCCTTGGTACGGGCTTAGCCATGGCTACAGCGCCGCCCATTGGTGGTGGCTACTTGCTGCCTTCAGCTTTGCTAACTTATCGATCACCGCGGGGTATCACCGCCTATGGTCACACAAGGCCTATCAAGCCCACCCGGTGCTGCGGGTAATCTTTGCCATCGGTGGTGCCCTCGCTCTGCAAAATAGCGTGCTGCACTGGTCTTCTGATCACCGAATCCACCATCGCCATGTCGATAACAACGATAAAGACCCCTACTCGGCCAAGCGCGGACTTTGGTACAGCCATATCGGTTGGATGCTGCGTAACTACCATGGCCAGCAGAGCAACGACTACAGCAACTGCCGCGACCTGCAAAAAGATGCGGTTGTGATGTGGCAGCATCGCCACTATCTATTGCTGGCTATTGCCACCAACCTGGCGCTGCCGATTGGTCTGGGGCTTATCTACGGTGATGTCTTGGGCATGGTACTGGTGGTTGGCGTGCTGCGTTTGGTGCTCACCCATCACACCACCTTCTTTATCAATTCGCTGGCCCACTTCTGGGGATCTCAGCCCTTTACCAGCAACAACACGGCACGTGACAATCCCGTACTAGCAGTGTTCACCTTTGGCGAGGGCTACCACAATTTTCACCACCTGTTCGAAAACGATTATCGTAACGGCATCTACTGGTGGCAGTACGATCCCACTAAATGGTTGATTAAAAGTGGGGCGATGATCGGGCTATGCAGCAAGCTACGCACGGTATCGCGCGACAAGATTGAGAAGGCGCGTTACCGCCAGCAAATGGAGGGGCTAAAGCAAAAGCTCAGCAAGCGCGCCGACTACGGCCAGCTCGCCACTAAGCTGCAAGGGCACTACGAGCAGCTACTCAGCAATATGTCGGAGTACTACGACATGAAAAAGCGCATGATGGAGCTGAAGAAACAGGACATCGGCCAACGCTATGAGCGGGCTATCCTAAAAGCCCGCTACCGTATGGCAAAAGCGCGGCTGGCCCAGCAAAAACGCATGTGGCGCAGCTTTGCCCATCAGTACGCCTAAACACACCATTCGCACAGCAGCGCCTCTCAGATCTGGCGCTGCTTCTTTCGATTCCTCCTCACCTCGTTCATCCATCTGATATATATCCATTTTTTTCATAGAATTAAGGTATATATTGATATCTTAACTAGTATCTTCATGGATGATTGATAGTAATGGAACTGAAGAAAAGCCTTGTTGGTAGATTCACACAGCGTACTCTGGCTTGGCTAACACCTCTATTTCTTGGGTGCATTGCCATTGGGCAGTTTAACGACACCATCGACGTCGTCACCAAAGCCTTTGAGGCTATTCGCAGCAACTTTACCTACGACCCCGATTACGAGCGTATCGAGCGTTTACACGTAAACGCTACCCTTGCCCATGTAGAAGACACCTTCGGCGCAGCGCAGATTTCCAAGCCGATTGATAGCGACTTATCTGCCGATTATTACTTTTGGCCTAGCCATGTGGTTGCCATTGCCCATGATGACCAACGCGTACGTGGATACTACGTGCAAGCCCTCAGCGATGACTTTCGACCTGAGTTTGTGTTGCCCTCAAAGGAGCGGATATCACTGGGCGATCAACGAATCGCCGGGCTCACCGAAGAGTTCAAAGACTATGTGCTCGATTGCTCACGCAACCAAACCTACTACCTGGAACAGCAAGAACTCTACTCGTCGGGGCTGTTTTTCGACTTCTATCAAGGGGTAGTCACCAACAACCTGGACTCCGAGCTGCAAGGGTTGATCTGCCAAGTCTACGACGATGAACTACTGGACAGCGACCCTCTCAATGACCTACGAGCGTTACGGCATGCCCTTAGCCCTAACTTATTGGGGTTTGGCAATCTAAGCCAAAGTCAGCTTAGCCGCATGCTGTTAACCCGCAGCGAGCTTTATCTGTTTTCTGGAAGCTAGTTATACACCCGACTCAAAATCGACTCATTCAGCGCCGCAACGATGCTCTCGATATGCTCGCGGTTACTGCTGGTGAGGGCATTGTCATCGCCAGACTCGGTACTGAGCACCACCGAGAAGCGGTCCTTGGCATTAATTGCTAAGTAGATCCCCGCCGCGGCGACTGCCAAACCGATGATTAGCTGTTTGGCGGCCAACATAATCATCAGGCCCGCAAAACCTATCACCACACCAGGAAGCTTATTGCCTTTTGTCACCGTGGTTTTGACCGACTTAATCGCCGCCATATCGTAGCTTTGGTCATCCACCACAAACTTATTGTTCGAGACGCAGACCTTACCCTTATCAAGAATGACCTTCTCTTCCATCGCTGTTTCCTCTGGCTTATCACTATGACGACTCCGTCATACACCAAGGGCGGCAAGCCCCCACTAACGGATTGGCATCACTGCTTAAAGGCATGCTCAAGACCACGCACAACGCCCAAGCAAGATGCCGGATATCATCAATGTAGGCAGCCCAAAGCGGCGACTTCAATATGAAATCAATGAGTTAGTGATAGTGATGGAAAAATAGTCAGGCTGGTGAAGAAAGGATGAAACTGTGAGCATCAGAACCCTTGCTAACTATGCTGTGCAGCAACTAACTGCGGCAAGACGTTGTCGAAGTCATAGCAATATATTGATATGATTGTTTATATCGTTAGGCAAGTACCTACCTGAATGGACTCTCATAAGGTATGACAAGGAAGCTGTATGATTATATCATCCAAGACAACAAGTTATCGTTTAGAGATGACGAGTACAATCTAAACAGAATTCGCAATGCCCGGTTCGTGAAAAACTCCTTAGCAAGTTCAATTGTTCGAATCGTTGCCATTGGCCTAATCGTATCCAGCATTGTCTGGATGATCTGCCCCGAAGGCTTTGGCAGATTTTTCGGACCGCTATCATTTTGCCTTGGTGTGATAGGAGCACTACTAACCAGCTACCGCTATGAGCTACAAATTGAGTTTCGACATTCCGATGAGACGGGATTTCAATGGATCAGTGTCGCTAAATCTAACATAAACTCGGTGTTGGCTATCTTTGACCAGCAAGCTCAAGCTATTACCACAGCCCTTACCTAATTGACAAACGTCACTGATTGATAAACTTGGACGTAGCTCGGTGGATGCGGCGACATCGATAAACCTATCTGCCTAGTTGGCGCCACGATAGCGCCCAAGTGTGAGTAAGGGCCACGATTTCGTCACGCACGGTCAAGATCGTGGCCGCTTTTTATCAAAGGCTTTCGTTACTGCAGCTAAAACTTATACCCCGCCGACAACATCACCACCCAAGGGTCTACCTCAGTACTAATACTCGCCGGAGTACCGCCGACCTTCACATTCACATCGGTATTGATATCCGCCCACCATAGCGAGCCACCGACAAACCATCGGTCGTTGATTTGATAGTCCAGCCCCACGTTCACGGCAACACCCCAAGAGTCATCCAGAGAGATATCCGATAGTCCTAAGCCTTGCGCAGTGCTGCTTAAGCTCTCATCAAAAAAGGTGGTGTAGTTGAGGCCGATCCCCGCATACGGGCGCCACTGGCTTTGGGCATTGCCAAAGTAGTACTCCAGCATCAAGGTGGGTGGCAGGTGTTTGATCTCTGTGATATCGCCCACGCCATTTAGCGACACGGTGTGCTTAAACGGCGTGGCGGCGAGCAGCTCGACCGCGATATTGTCGGTGAGCATATAGCCGAAGGTCAGGCCCAGTTGGTAGTTGTCATCGATCTTAAACTCGCCTGCGCCGAGTACGTCGTCGCGGCCCTCATTGGGCAGCATGCCTGCCGCGCCGAAGCGAAACAGAAATGTGCCTTGTTCATGGGAGAAAGCGGGGGCTGCCAATAGGGTGCTGAGGGTTGCCACTGCAATTAACGTTCTTTTCATCCTTGCCATCCTTTGATTGTTATATTTACCTCTCAATAGCGTGACCGCAATGTGACATTTGTTAACGCAATATTTTGATCTGAATCATGCGCGACCAGCAGTTTAGACCTTTGTCTAAGGCCGCTCTCGCTCCAGCAGTAAGTAAGCGCCAGCGATCGCCACGATACGCCCTCAGGCGTCTCGGCAAGTCACGCCACGGCATTGGCTCGCCTGCACAGTTGTTCATCTTGGTTTATTACTTTAGTGGTAACCTATTGGCTACCGGCAGTAGTTGTAGAGTGGTAGCTGATGATGATCGTGGTCACCTTGATGGTGGGTTTATTAGGCGCTTGGATTGGCAGGTGGCTCGCCCTGCCGATGGGGGAGCTGTTTGGGGCCTCTAGCGCGGTAGTGGTGTTCCTGAAACTGACCCGGCAGCAAGTGCGACTGCCACGGCCTTTAATCACCGTAGTGCAGATCATCCTCGGCATCAGCATTGGTCTGTCGATTGGCGTGCAAGAGCTTCTTAGCTCCTTCTCACTATTGTTATTCTGCGGCTTGATGCTGTGTATGCTGAGCCAAACCACCGCCAACTATCTGTGGTTGGTGCGGCGCGAAAAATGGCCCTCGTTCGAGGCGATGCTAGGCGCAGTGCCCGGCGCGCTGGGCGTAGTGCTGATGATTAGCGAATCCCAACAGAACCCTTCCCCCCGAGTTGCCTTCGCCCATTCAGTGCGGCTACTGCTGTTAATGCTGATGGCTGGCTTTATTGCCAGCGGTGGCGAGGCCGCCGACAACCTAAGCCATCAGCTACTGCAGCAAGATATCCCCCACCTCTTAGTGCTCGGCGCATTGGCCATACTCGCAGGCAAGCTGGCGGTGCGTTTAGGCATCCCTGCCCCGTATATGCTGACCGCGCTGTTGGTTGCGGCTTTATACAACAGCTATGTGATGGGCGGCAATGTACTGGTGCCAGTTCCTCTGCTTAGCATGGCGACCTCGATTCTGGGCGTGCTGATGGGCTCTCGGCTGGTGCAAGCCAGCTGGCGCGAAGCAGGCCGCTACGCCCGCGCCGGACTGTTGATTACCTTACAAGGCGTGCTAATCACCCTCGGCTTTGCCCTGCTGTTTACCTTAGTGACCGACAAGCCTTGGCAGGCGCTGTTGCTGGCTTGGGCACCCGGCAGTGTCGAGGCGATGACAGCAGTGGGGCTACTGCTGGGGCTGGAGCCAGCCTTTGTAGCCATCAGCCATGTAATGCGCTTAACCCTGCTCAACCTGGCACCCGCGCTGTTTAAGCGACCGTTGCAACATAGCTTGCACAAGAGTGAGGCTGGTTAAAGTCTCAGCGTCTATTGAACTTGTTAGCCAGATCAGGCCAGTTGTTAACGTGAAGTTGCTACAGCGCGGCCCAGGTCTTTGCTATCATGCCTGCAACTCTTTCAACTTGGATGAAACATGCAACACCCGACTGTTTTTGGTATCAGCAACTGCGACACCATCCGTAAGGCGCGCCGTTGGCTGAGTGACAACGGCATTGATTACAGCTTCCATGACTACCGCAAAGACGGTCTGGAACAAGCCCAACTGACCCAGTGGTGCGAAGCCTTGGGCTGGGAAGCGCTACTGAACAAGCGCGGCACCACCTTCCGCCAACTGAGCGACGAGCAAAAGGCCGGTCTGGACCAAGCCAAGGCGATTGCCCTGATGCTGGAGCACCCGGCAATGATTAAACGCCCGCTGCTGGTAGCAGGCGAGCAGCAGCTACTCGGCTTTAAGGCCGACCAGTACCAGCAGTTTTTCGCCGAGGTTGCCAATGACTAAGCAAGCAGATAGCGCAGTACTGACGCTGGCCAAAGAGCTGATCTCACGCCCTTCGGTCACTCCGGAAGATTGTGGCCTACAGGATATGATGGGCGAGCGCCTGTCTCAGCATGGCTTTCATATTGAGCCGATGATCTTTGAAGACACCACCAATATGTGGGCCCGCCGCGGTAAAGAGAAGCCACTGTTCTGCTTTGCCGGCCACACCGATGTGGTACCGCCCGGCCCGGCTGAGCACTGGCACACACCACCGTTTGAGCCAACGGTTATCGATGGCTACCTACACGGCCGTGGCGCTGCCGACATGAAAGGTTCGCTGGCCGCCATGCAAGTTGCCACCGAGCGCTTTGTTAGCGACTACCCCAACCACAAAGGCTCGATTGCCTTTTTGATTACCTCCGATGAAGAAGGCCCGTTTATTAACGGCACCACCCGCGTGGTCGACACCCTGATGGCGCGCAACGAGCTTATTGATGTGTGTTTAGTGGGCGAGCCCTCTTCCACCCACAAAGTTGGCGATGTGGTGAAAAACGGCCGTCGCGGCTCGCTAACCGGCGACTTGGTGGTAAAAGGCGTGCAGGGCCACGTGGCCTATCCGCACTTGGCCAGCAACCCGGTGCACCTCGCCTCTCCGGCACTGGCCGAGCTGGCTGCCACTCATTGGGATGATGGCAATGCCTTCTTCCCGCCTACCAGCTTCCAGATTGCCAATATCCACGCTGGCACTGGCGCATCCAACGTGATCCCCGGTGAGCTGAAGGTGCAGTTTAACTTCCGCTACTCCACCGAATCGACTGAAGATCAGCTGATCAAGCGAGTGCTGAACGTATTGGATGCCCATGGCTTGGACTATGACATCGACTGGACCTACAACGGCCGCCCCTTCCTCACCGAAGAGGGCCCATTCCTGTCTGCAGTCGGTGATGCGGTCTATAGCGTCACCAAGCAGCAGCCAGAGTTTTTAACCACTGGCGGCACCTCCGACGGTCGCTTTATTGCCAAGATGGGCACCGAAGTGGTTGAGCTGGGGCCAGTAAACGCCACCATTCACAAGGTGAATGAGTGCGTCAAAGTGGCCGACTTGGAGCAGCTTGAAGAGATGTATTACCAATTATTGGTGAAGGTACTCGGCTAATGCACACACTTGACCCACTCAGCTTAACCGGATTACACCGCGAACACCTGCTGGAAGACGCCGAACTGGGCTGGGTCAACCGTGCAGTTATCGATGACCTACGCAGGCTGCGCCAAGCCGCCCGTCGCGATGGCTTAGCACTTGAGGTATTCAGTGGCTTTCGCGACTTTAATGCTCAGGCGCGGATCTGGAACGCCAAATGGCTGGGCCAGCGCACCCTGCTCGATGACCAAAGCCAAGCTTTGGATTACAGCAGCCTTAGCGAGAGCGAGCGCTTACACGCCATTTTACGCTGGTCGGCCCTGCCCGGGGCCAGTCGCCACCATTGGGGCACCGATTTCGACCTCTACTCGCCGGCACTACTGGCTGAAGGTGAGCGCTTGGAATTAATTCAACCTGAGTATCAAGCTGGCGGCTGCCAATCACCATTGGCCCGCTGGCTGGAGCAACATGCCGCAGAGTACGGCTTCTTTTATCCCTATCAGCGCGATTTGGGTGGCGTAGCATTTGAGCCTTGGCACCTTAGCCATTATAGTTGCGCCCAATCTTACTTAGCGGCGCTCACCCCCGAGCTGTTAGCCGAGGTACTTACCAGCCATCCGATTGAGGGCAGCGAGCTGGTTGCCGCTGAGCTAAGCACGATTTTCACGCGTTATATCACCAATATCTGTTTACCGGAGCCATCATGCTAAATCTTTACCCCAGCCTGTTTGTTGCCCTCAGCGGCAGTGCCGCCGTGGCGTTTTTACTGCAGATGGTGGTACTGAGACATGGTGAGCTGTGCGCCGGCCAACGCGCCCGGGTACAGGGTCAGTTCACCACCATTACCAGCTGCGCCACCTTGGGCGCGCTGTGTGCCTTTGAGGCGGGCCAAGCCTTTTGGCAAACCGGTCTGTTGATTGTGGCCGCGGTAATGGGCTGGGGCATGAGCTGGAAACTCTCTAAGCTGCGCATCAAGCAAAGCCTCGACCAAAACTGGTGGTGGCTGCTGGGCGCGCCGCTGTGCCTAAATGCCTTGGCGGTGGTAGTTGCCAATCCGTTTTTACTGTTCGCCTTTGCCCTTAGCGGTGCCAGCCTCGGTCATTGGCTGCTCGTTAAGGCCAAGCATCGCTTGAGCGCCTTCGACAAGATCCTGCCCTTTGCCGGGATTCTGTTTGGTATGCTCAGCATGTCCAGCGCAGCACTGGCGCTATGGTTGGGTGCCGATCGCGCGGCGATGGCCGAGTACCAGCAAGGCTTTATGATCTTCGCGGTGTTGCTGCTCTCCAGCGTGCTGCTATGGCTGCTGCCGATGTTTCGCGATATCAAACCCGCCGCCAGTGCCTTGGTGGTGGTCATGCTGGGCACCCTTGCCAGCACCGTACAGCTGCAAAACCTGTTAAGCTAGCCGGTACAGGGGCAACACCCGCCCATACCAATCTGGATAAGTTAATGTTCAGTTACTTATGTAGATTGGCATCATTCAGGAGGCAACATGGAAGAGCCGTTCAGCCTTTGGCAAGCACTGCTAATTATTGTGGTAGTGATTGGGGTTATCCTCAGCAATATCATGGCACTTCGCCGCATGGGTGGATTTCGCATCACCCCGGAGCTGAAAAAAAAGATCCAGTCAAACAATAAAAAGGCCGACGATTGGGAAAAGGATGATTGGGACAAAGATGAAAAAGAGAGGGACTAGGCCCTCTCTTATTATTTGGATATACCCGAACTTCCTTACTGACTCGCCAACTCAACCGACTCCTGTAGCCGCTTCACCATCTGATTGACCGCCTGTAACTGCACTGCGTCTTTGCGGTAAAAACTCTTATGGTTGCCGGTATAGCCCCACCAGTCCCAGCAGCCATTCGGGTTTGAGCCAGCCCGCGCCTTCACCTGTGGATAGAGCATGATCAGTTGGTTGGTATCGGCCATACGGCGATAACCGGTGTGCTCGATATACTTCATGCCGAAGGTGCCATTCTGCGTATCGCTGTACTCGACGCCCTGCTTACAGCCATGGAACACCACGTGAATGCTGCAGTTCTCGGCGCTTTGCTGACAACTCGGCGGCACATACACATAGCCGGTTTCGCTAAAGCTGCTCTTATCTCGGGCTAAGTCCGAGTCTTTGACAAACTCGAACTGGTTAAAGGCGATCAACTCGCCTTGGGGCGACTCAGAGGGGGGATTGGTTTGCTGATAGATATGATCCAGCAGCGCTTGTGCTTGATAGTAGTCGTCCTGCTCGCAGTAGTTGATATAGGGCGATTGGGTAATCTCGCACTGGTTGTTGACCTCACTATCCGGCAAATCGGTAATAAAAGCGTGCCCGGCAGGTAGGTCTTGGACAAACTGCATGCTTTGCTCATCCACCCCAAAGGCCAGATAGAGCTCTTTGGTGCCCACCACCACTGGTGGCTTCACGGTTTTATCGTCGATGCCAGTAAACACGTAGACCCTATCCTTGCTCAGGTTGCTGGTAGGATCGATCTCCCCTTTCTTCTCAGCACGCTTTGATAGGTCGAGAAACGCACGGGTGGGCGGCACCTTGCCACCATTGCTTAGATACATGCAGTTTTGCAGGGCCTTGGTCAGGGTCGGCAGCAAGCTGCTATCGCCGTTCACACAATTCCACGGACCACCCGCAACAACACCTGCACCGATGGTTTCGGCGCTGAATGCCACGTGGTACTGCACCGCCATAAAAGCGCCCGAGGATAAGCCTGACACTGAAGTGCCCTGGGTATCGGCCCCCATCTGCGGCAACATAGCGGGGCTGGCATTGGCTTGCCACGTGCCTATCGCGGCACTCAGCAACAAGCAGGAAATTGCATTTCGGGTAAAGCCTAAGTTCGAGCGTTCCATTTGGGCAGTCCTTTTTAATGAAGTCACCCACTAAAGCCAGCTTATATTGACCTTGTTACCACTTAATCAAAGCGTGGTAGATACCGCAGCAAACGGCGGGCTTATAAAGCGATGGATAGCACCGGACTAAAAGAAAAATACCAGTCTTCAGCCGATAGGCTGAAGACTGGCAAAGGACGAATGGGGACAGGTTCACGGCAAGACTAACTAACCAACCTCGCAAACTTCTAATCGTTAGCCACTACGACCTGTCCACTGCGAGGCTGTTGCAATCGTTGGCACGTCTTTAGGCTGCAATTATTAACTTATTTGATAGTTACGTTTTGCTGCACAGCCTGCATTTTTGTGAACTCTTTCGCGAACTTGTAGTTAGATAAAGCGAATCAGACTCAATTAATCGAGCGACATGCCCAGCGAGAGAGCGATGAAGAGAAAAGGCTAAACGGAAGAGTAACTAGCAGAAGTGCTACCAGGTGTGAGCTGGCGATAGGGCCTAAAGCCCTACCGCACGACTATTTAAGATCGAAAGTTAGTATTTAAGAGCGAAAACTGAGCAGCCAACGCTGCACCTGTAGCCGCTTCCACAGCAGCAGTGCCACCACCAGCACGAGATACAGAGCAGGTTCCTGCCAGCCGGATTTCAGTGACCACCAGTAGTGCCAGATCACCAGCAACGCGGTAGGGAACAACAAGCCATGCAACTGCAGCCAACGTTTGCCCAACTTAGATTGAATCGACCGGAACGACGTGAGGCTCAGCGCCAGCAATACCACAAAGCAGAGCATTCCCAGCCAGATATAGGGGCGTTTGGCGAGTTCGGTGATAAACAGTTGTAGCGATAAGCCCAACTCAAGCAGCCAATAAGCCAACACATGGGCCAGTGCATAGAACGCCACATACAGACCAATCATCCGTCGAAACTTCAGCAGTGCTGGCAAGCGATAGCGGCGCGACAATTGCGCCAGCAATAGTGTCAGTATCAACACATGTAGCGCAGTCTCTGCCAAAAAGTGGATGATCGCCTGTACCGGGTCGCCGCCCCAGCTTTGGCTGGTAACGGCCAGTACCATGTACAACAGGGGCAACAACAACAGGGTGTGTAGGCCAACTTTGTAGGCCAAGGTATGCTTGGCCAGATGCTGATTAAACTGCTTCATACCTCGATTAACCTGCGCTAGTAAAACTTGGTTAAGTCCATGCCTTTGTATAGGTTAGCCACCAAATGGCCGTAGCCATTAAATGGCTCGGTGGGAATACGGGTGCGCCCCAACAAACCTGAGTCGTCGATGCGCCGCTCAGTTGCCTGAGTCCAGCGCGGGTGGTCCACCGCCGGGTTTACATTGGCGTAGAAGCCATATTCATGGGGCGCTAGCAGATTCCAGGTGGTGGTTGGCTGGCGGTCGGTCAAGCGGATCCGTACAATCGACTTGATGCTCTTAAAGCCATACTTCCACGGCACTACCAAGCGGATTGGCGCGCCGTTTTGTGGTGGCAGGGTTGTGCCATACATGCCCACGGCCAGCATGGTTAGCGGGTGCATCGCCTCATCGAGACGCAGCCCTTCCACATAGGGGTAGTCAATACCACCACCGATACGTCGACTCTTCTGCCCGGGCATCTGCTCTGGATCGTAGAGGGTTTCAAAGGCCACATACTTGGCATCGCTCTTAGGGCTGGCTTGGGCCAGTATGTCACTGAGCGAAAAGCCCACCCAAGGGATCACCATCGACCACGCCTCCACACAGCGCAACCGGTAGATCCGCTGCTCTAGCGGGCGAGCAAACAAGTCGTCGTAATCCAGGGTCAACGGCTTATCCACTAAGCCGTCGATGCGTAGCGTCCAGGGCTCGACCTTAAAGCCTTGGGCATTCTCAGCCGGGTCATTCTTGGCGGTACCAAACTCGTAGAAGTTATTGTGGGAGATGGCTTTGCTCTCGGGCGTTAACCCGTCTTTATGCTCTGGAGGAATATCATCGAACTGCAGCGGTTGGCGGACAAAGCTTGCTTGGTCATCTCCGCCGCCGAACAAGAAGGCATTGGCAGGAGCCGATTGCGCTAATAAGGTACCCGCGCCTAAAAAGCCCATGGATTTGAGCAGGCTACGCCGCTCTTTGTAGATGTGCTCAGGGGTAACGGCCAACTCCGGCTCTTCCCAGGGACGGTTCTTTTTAATAAACATAGGGCTCCCAAACTGGTCAGTGTCTACATTGCTATACGGGTATATGTAATAGCTTAGACCTGCCAGTCAGGGAGAACATTTCATTTAATTCAATGAGATTGCTGTCTATCCACCGTTTGCATACTGTCGTAAACGGCGCACACCTCTTGGCCGGTGAGGTAACGGCGTAGCATATCCAACGCCACATAGGCCGATACCAGTCGCACCGCCGAGCGCGAACGACCCGCCAGTTTTAGCCGCTGGCTAAAGCATTGATCAGGGGTAGCCAGCGCGAAACACACCGTGCCGACCGGCTTCTCATCCGAGCCACCACCAGGGCCTGCCACACCAGTGACCGACAGGGCAATATCCGCCCCGCTGTTGGTTAGCGCACCTTTGGCCATGGCCTGCGCCACCTCGATGGAAACCGCACCGAAGGATTCGAGCAAGGCTTCGTCGACACCCAAACACTCCATCTTGGCCTGATTGCTGTAGGTAACAAAGCCGCGCTCCAGATAGGCGGAGCTGCCGGGGATCGCCACCAGCTCGCTGGCTATCAACCCGCCGGTGCATGACTCGGCTAAGGCCAGCTTAGCTTTGGCAGCAATCAGCAGCTCGCCAAGGTACTTACTCCAATCACCGCGGTCTTCGCTAAACACATGGCTACCAAGTTCCTCGGCTAACTGCTGGGCAGTGGTCGCGAATTCGGGTTGGTTAGTATCACCAAACAGCTTAACCTCGATGGTGGGTCGGGCGGAGCGGTAGCCCAAACGCATGCCCTGTGGCAGCGCCATACTATCCAAACGATCGCTTAACGACGACTCGGACAGGCCGAAGGTGTAGAAGCGCTTCACTCCCAACTGCTGGCCTTGCTGCTGTTGTTGCTCTTGCTGCTGATACGCAGAGAGCAGCGGGAACCAGTAGTCGCTTAGCATACGCTTAAACTCGCTCGGCACCCCCGGGGTGAATAGCAGGCGGGCGCCATGGTGCCCGACCACAAAGCCACAGGCAGTGCCGATGGGGTTGTCCACCAGCTCTGCCCCCTCAGGCAGCATGGCTTGTTTAACGTTGCTCTGTGGCATGCTCTTGCCCTGCGCGTCATACCAGCCCTGCAGCTTGTCCAGCCAATCATCAAAGCAGACTAGTGGCTTACCAACCAACTTGGCTGCGGCCGCAGCGCTAAGATCGTCCGAGGTCGGCCCCAACCCGCCGTTAACGATGACCCAATCCGCGCGCTTGGCGGCTTGGTCCATGGCATCGATGATATCAACAAGGTCATCCGCTACGGTTTGGCGACGGCTGAATTTCAGCCCGCACTCAGCCAGCTGCTGACCAAGCCAGCCAGCGTTGCTGTCAAGAATATCGCCTTGGAGCACCTCATCGCCGGTGCTCAGCATTTCAATCTTTAGCACTAGGCCTCCCGATAGAACTGTTTGATGGCATTCACCAGAGTACGCACCGCTTGCTCATCCACATTCAGGTGGGTAACAAAGCGGATCGGCTCGCCCGCGCTGACCAAGATGCCCTGCTCCGCCAAGGCCGCAGACAGCTGCTTGGCCTTACCCATACGGCAACGGGCGTAGACGATGTTGGTTTGCACCTGACTTGGATCGCTTTCCAGCTCGTCAATTTGCGACAGCAGCTCGGCCAGCAGCAAGGCGTTGTTATGGTCATCAGCCAGCCGCGCCACATTGTTCTCCAGCGCATAGCGACCAGCCGCGGCAATAATGCCCGCCTGACGCATGCCGCCTCCTAGCATTTTACGCAGGCGCTTGGCCCGCTGGATAAACGCTTCATCGCCCAATAGCAGCGAGCCAATTGGCGCGCCCAGGCCTTTGGAGAGGCAGATGGTAAAGCTGTCGAAAGGGGCGACTGCTTCACGCTCATCGATACCCGATTTAACGATCGCATTGAAGATGCGCGCGCCATCGAGGTGGAACTTGAGCTGGTGCGCCTTGGCAAAGGTCGCCGCTTCCAACACGTAGGACTGCGGCAACACCTTCCCGCCGATGGTGTTCTCCAGCGACAGCATGCGGGTCATCGCGAAATGGAAATCATCCGGCTTTAGCGCGCCTTTTAGCAGCTCTAGCGGGATAGAGCCGTCTGCGGCATTGGCCAGCGGCTGAGGCTGAATGCTGCCCAGCACCGCTGCACCGCCAGCTTCATATTTGTAGTTGTGGGCCTGTTGGCCATACAGGTACTCATCACCGCGCCCACAATGCGCCATGATCCCCAGCAAGTTGGCTTGGGTGCCAGAGCTGCAATACAGCGCCGAGGCCTTACCCATGCGCTCCGCCGCATACTGCTCTAAAGCGTTTACCGTGGGGTCATCGCCATACACATCATCGCCGACGGGAGCATCGGCCATTAATTGGCGCATGGTATTACAAGGCTGGGTGACGGTATCACTGCGAAAATCTATCATGGTTTACCTCTAGGGCCTGATTATCTTTGGTATTCGACTTTTGTTCACTTTAAACGGCATCTGAGCAAGGAGTGAGCTTTGCTCATAGTTACTCTATGTAAGAAGCGAAGGATGCTGCGCAGATGCCGTTTAAATGAACCCAAAGGGAAGCGTTTCTAAGCCAACCATGCAGCGTCAAAGCCTGTTTGTGTAGATTACTACACTGCACAGGCTTTTCCTTACCTGCTTGACCTAGAAATCGCTGCAAAAACGAATACCAAAGGTAAACAGGCCCTATAACTACTTAGTGGCGCTGAGCCACTGCATCGGGTCGGGGAATACAAACTGGTAGTCCAGGGTTTGCTTGATAAGGGCATTGTCCACCCATTTGTTGCTCCCTGGCTGGTCATTAAATTGTGGCGGCGGCAGCGCTAAGCACTCAGCTGCACGGGTGTAAAACTGCTGACGAGAAGGATGGCCATCGGCGCATACGTTAAAGGTCTCCCCCCAGATATCACGCTTGATCAGCGCACTAATCACCCCGATACAGTCATCACGATGAATAAGGTTGACCGGACTGTTAGCACCAGAAAGGGTCTTGCCAGAAAGAAAGCGTCCGGGCTTGCGCTCACCACCCACCAAGCCGCCAAAGCGCAGACAACTGGCCTGCCAAGGCCCATTCGGCAACAGTTGCTGCTCGATATGTAACAAGGTGGTACCCGAGCCTACATCGGGCTGTTCAGGGCTTTGCTCGGTAACGATACCCTGCTGCGGGCCATACACCGATGTGGAAGAGATAAACAATACCTTGGCCACACCAGCCTGCTTGGCGGCATCCAGCAGAGCGCTTATCTGCGCCTGATGACACTCAGCGCTGTGCTGTTTGCGTCCGGGGGGAATATTGATAATCAGCAAGTCGGCGTTGAACAGCTCGGCAGGCGTGTCGCCAATAATGTGAGGAGCCAGCTCCAGCGGATAGGCGTCTATCCCCAGCGAACGGGCCTGCTCGACCTCGGCGGCGGCGCGTTTGCTGCCCACCACCTGGTAGCCAAGCTCGATTAAGCGGCTAGCCAAAGGCATGCCCAGCCAGCCAAGCCCAACAATGCTGATACGGTTAATGGACATCCTTACACTCCCTGAGTCGGCCTATGTGGCGCGCAAGCATAGAACTATAACAGAGAGATAGAGGCGCTGTTGAGGATAAAGTGACAGGCAAAAAAACGACCTAAATAAATTTAGGTCGTGATAAATGTTATAGAAACGCAAACAGCTTTCGCTGAGTCGGTAACGCGTTTCCAAACAGCGGGAAAGTAGCGATAAAGCCGAGGCTTCATCGACAACAAATGCGGCTAATATGATGCATTTGTGTTGAAAACGATACCAGAAAAGGCTTTCAAAGCAAGAGGAAAATAAAAGGCAGAACATACCTTTTATTAATTAGATGATGAATATCAAGCTTTGGTGACTGCGGAGTCGCGCACGATCAGCTGTGGATGGAACTCCAAGTCCATGATATTTGGCATTTGACCTTCTTTATCCTTGGTGTCGAGGATATCCAATGCCAGCTGCGCGGCGCGCTTGCCCATGTCTTCGATGGGGTAACGTACGGTCGTCAGTTTCGGATGTACGAAGCGTGCATAGTGGTTATCGTCGAAGCCAACCACTGAGATTTGCTGCGGAATGTTGTAGCCACGGTCACGCAGCGCCGAAAGCGCCCCCGCTACCATCGAGTCGTTGTAGCCAACCACCGCGGTGAACGGCGTATCGCGTTCGAGTAGCATTTCAACGGCTCGGCTACCACCCATCTCATCAGGGAAAGCGCGAACCACCAGCTGCTCATTAAGTGAAATCCCGGCATCTTCCAGCGCCTGCACATAGCCGTTGTAACGATGGGTACCATCGCTAAAGGCCAAGTCATCGGTGGTTACAAATGCGATATCGCGGTGGCCCTTCTCAATCAGGAACTGAGTCGCTTTGTAGCAGCCCTCGTTGTTGTTCAGGTGGATACAACGGTCTTCAAAGCCCGGCACCAAGCGGTTGATAAAGATAAATGGGGTATCGCAGTCGGCAATCTCCTGCAGCTCCTCATCACTTAGGGCCATAGAGTGCACAATCACCGCATCACACTGGCGTTGCAGCAGGATCTCGATGGCATGGCGCTCTTTGTCGGCGTCGTGTCGACCTGACATCACGATAACGTACTTGCCAGACTCAGCCACCACATCTTCAATGCCTTTCATCATCTGCACGAAGAAGGGGCCGCCACCCAAATCACCCACAACCAGACCGATACAATCGGAACGCTTGCTGACCAGGGCTTGGGCAAAGCTGTTAGGACGGTAGTGCAGCTCTTCCATGGCGCGCAATACCGCTTCCTTTTTCTCAGGAGCAACCTGAGCGGTATTGTTGATAACACGTGAAACAGTAGAGATAGACACGTTAGCTAGTTGCGAAACGTCTTTAATGGTTGCCACAGAGTACTCCCTCGATGCCCATGATATTTCTCTATAAAAAACGATGCGACATGATACCAAGGGTATAGAAATCAGCATAGTCTGATCGTTTAACTGAGTGTAAACTGTAAAGAACTTCCAAGCACTTAGCTAGTCCATGCAACTAGACTAAGTCAAATTTTTGGTATTTGTTGAACTCCATCGTTATGTCTTTATTAAGCAAAATTCGTTGTGCCTTCACCCTTGGTCAAGGGGTACTGTTAGATATGCCGGAACCCACCGGTAATGAAGACCCGTACGCCCTGTTCGGCCAGTGGTTTGAAGATGCCAAACGCTCAGGCATTGTGTTGCCTGAATCCATGAATGTGGCCACGGTTGGCCCAGATGGGCGCCCTTCTGCCCGAATGGTGCTGCTAAAAGGCTTCGATGAACGCGGCTTTGTGTTCTACACCAACTACGGCAGCCGTAAGGCCGAAGAGTTGGAGGCCCACCCATTGGCCTGTCTGACCTTCCACTGGAATATCCTGCAGCGTCAGGTGCGCATTGAGGGCCGGGTTGAGCGGGTGTCGCATCAAGAGTCGAAGGAATACTTCCACAGCCGTGGCCGCGGTAGCCAGATCGGCGCCTGGGCCAGCCACCAGAGCCAGGTGATCGCCGATCGCGAATCGCTGGAACGTCAGGTGGTGCAATACACCAAAGAGTTTGAGAACAAAGAGGTGCCTCTGCCCTCGTTCTGGGGCGGCTATCGCGTGATCCCCGACAATATCGAGTTCTGGCAGGGTAAGGCTGACCGCCTGCACGACCGCTTCCGTTACAGCTTCGATGCTAAAGGGTGGATGGCGGATAGGTTAAGTCCGTAGTCGTGTAAGACAGGCTGTGATTAAAAAAGCGAGCAACCAGCTCGCTTTTTTGTGTTCAAAGTAACGGTTCACTAGCCGCCATAGGCATACTTCAACTCACTATCGAGCAGCACCTGAGTCGGCCGCTGCTGCAAGCGATGCTGGTAGATCACCTGATAGGCCAGCACATTCTGCACGTAGAAGCGGGTCTCGCGGAAGGGAATGCTCTCTACCCATACATCGGCTGGCACATCGCCGCGCTCATCCAACCAACGAGACACCCGGTGCGGCCCCGCATTATAGGCGGCAGTGGCCAATATCCGGTTGCCTTGATAGCGCTTGAGTAGCTGCTGCAGGTAGGCGCTCCCAAGGCGAATATTGTCCTCTGGGGTATATAGCTGGCTGCGCGAGGCGTAGCGGAAGCCAATCTTCTTGGCGGTCTCTTGGGCGGTGGCAGGCATCAGCTGCATCAGTCCACGTGCCCCGGCCGAGCTTACCGCACGCGGATAGAGCGCGCTTTCTTGGCGCGCCACTGCGATAAGCAGACTATGGTCGACCTTGCGCATATCGGCAAAGCGGCGGAACTCATCGCTATAACTCAGCGGAAAACGCAGCTCCAATTGGTCCCACTGCTTGCCGACGATCGCCGATTGCACACTGAGATCATGCCAGCCCTTATCTTCGGCCACTCGCCCATAATCGAGCATCACCGAAGGGGGCACGCTGCGCATCAAGCTCATCCACTCGCTGCGCGCCGAGACGATCTGGCTAAGGCTGTACAGCTCGGACACCCGCTGCACCGGGGGATGTTCACTCAGTTGCTGCAAACGTAGCGGGCTAACCTCGTGGCGTTGCTCGCGCAGATTAGGCGCTAAATCCAGCTGCTGGGCCGCCATAAAGCCATAGTAGCTGCGCTCATTGGCCAGCTGCTGCCAGATCCGCCGTGCCAGTGGCATCTGCCCTTGCTCGGCGTAGCTACGCGCCTCCCAGTAGAGCCAGCGATCTTTCTTCTTCACCTCATCCGGCAGACGCGCGGTCCAGCGCAGCACTTCACTCCATTGCTGCTGGGTCACCGCCAGACGCAACCGACGCTCGATACTGTCGCTATCTTCCAGCCATGCCAACTGCTTGTCGGCCCACGGCATCAGCGGCTCAGCTTTTTTACCGATGACCCGCTGCACTAAATAGCGGGTCGAGACTTGATAGAGCGGTGGCTGCTGTTGGATCTGCGCATCGAAGCGCTGCCAGTGAGCAATCGCCTGCTCCACATCGCTGCGTGCCAAGCGCTTGATGGCCAGGCTGGCGATCTGCTGGTGGCGCGCCTTGCTCATGGTGAGCTTGGAAGACTCGAGCAAACCATTAGGCTGCTTGTAAGCCTGCTCAAGCAGCTTGGCATCAGCCGCTAAGCTGCCATCAAAAGGCCTTGCCAGATAGTTCATCAAGCTCGGCTGGCGCGCATCGAAGGCCAGCAGCATCCGCTCCCAGCGCAGCTGATCCGTTAACTTGCCGGCCTTTTTCCAGGCTTCGAACAGTGGGTCACAGGCCTTAGGGCGTGATTTGCCATAGAGCCACATCTGCTCGGCACCCTGCCACGCTTGCTCCAAGTTGCCTTGTTGGTAGTGGGCAACAAAGTGATGGCAGCGGAGGTCGGTACTGGCAGGCTGGCGCGGATAGAAAGCCAGAAAACCGGCCCAGTCTTTGCGCCGGGCAAGCTCTAGCAAAAAGCGCCGCTCTAGCGCGTCACTGAGATAATAATTGGGGTATGCCTGCAAGAAGGACTCAACCTCTTGGCGTTTTACCCGGGTGAGATTGCCCTTAAGCTGGTAGTACTTGAGATAGGGGTAGAGCACATAGTCTTCAAGCTCAGACAGCGCCTTATCGGCCTGTTTCCACTTGCCGTTGCGCTGCCAGTCTCGGACCTGTTGATACTCGATTTGCTGCTCGGTAAATGCTTGCAGAGGTTGAATGCTTAGCGTCAGCAGCAGCGACGCCATCCCTGCACGAATAAAGCCTTTCACTAGAACACTCCCAGAATCGCTAGTCACTTGGCTTGAAAGAGAATGGCTAGGCTAGCAGTAAGCACCAACCAACCACAAGGGTCTGTTGTTAATTCGGATTCATTAAATATGACCCCTAATAACAAGCAGGCCCTCGGCTTAGATTAGTGCAGCCTGTAGCAATCTGCGAGTGTATTCTTGTTGTGGTGCAGCAAACAGCTGTTCGGTGTCGCCCTGCTCCACTACCACGCCGTGCTGCATCACCATCACCCGGTGGCTAAGGGCGCGAACCACCGATAAGTCGTGGGAGATAAACAGGTAGCTGAGGTTGTATTTTTGCTGCAGCTCAAGCAGCAGCTCGAGCAGTTGGCTCTGTACCGAGCGGTCCAGTGCCGAGGTAGGCTCGTCCAGCACCAGTAGCTTGGGCTTAAGCACCAACGCACGGGCCAAGGAGATCCGCTGGCGCTGACCTCCAGAGAACTCATGGGGATAACGGTGGGCCAGATCGGCACTAAGGCCGACGTCGACCAGCGCTTGGTTGACTCGTTCGACCAACTCGTCCTCGTTTAGCTCACTGTGCAGGCGCAGGCCCTCAGCGATAATCTCAAACACCGACATCCGAGGGCTAAGCGATGAGAAGGGGTCTTGGAAAACGATCTGCAGCTGCTGACGCATACGTCGCATCTGATTGCTGTTGTAGCTATGCAGCGGCTGCTCTTCGAAGTGAATTTCTCCTTCACTATCGATCAAACGCAGCAGCGCTTGTGCCAGTGTGCTCTTACCCGAACCACTCTCACCAACAATTCCCAGCGTCTCGCCCTGATTGAGACTGAGGCTAACCCCATCGACCGCTTTGATATGATCAACGGTGCGCTGCAAGATGCCCTGCTTAATCGGGAACCACACTTTGACCTCATCGGCGGTCAGGATGGTTTGCGGCTGCATATCCGGCAGTTCACCGCGTTTCGGCTCGGCATCCAACAGCTCTTGGGTGTAAGGGTGTTGTGGATTGGCAAACAGCTGTTGGCAGGTCTGTTCCTCTAACAGCTCACCATGGCGCATCACTGCGACCCGGTCAGCGTAGTGGCGCACCACATTCAAATCGTGGGTAATCAGCAGCATCGCCATATCCAAACGCTGCTGCAGCTCGCGCAGCAAGTCGAGGATCTGCCGCTGAATGGTCACATCCAAGGCGGTAGTTGGCTCATCGGCAATCAATAGCTTTGGCTCATTGGCCAAGGCCATCGCGATCATCACCCGCTGGCGTTGTCCGCCGCTTAGCTCATGGGGGTAGGCACCCAGCCGCTTCTCCGGCTCGGGAATGCCCACCAGCTCCAACAGCTCCAGTACCCGCTCGCGCGCTTGCTTGCGGGCTAGGCCGCGGTGGACAAATAAGATCTCGGCGATCTGCTTTTCTACGGTATGCAGAGGGTTTAGCGAGGTCAGCGGCTCTTGGAATACCATCGCCACTTTGTCGCCGCGCAGTGCGCGCATGATCTCTTTGGGCTGATTAAGGATGGCCTCGCCATCGAGGCGGATATCGCCTTCAACCTTGGCCGAATGCTCCAGTAGCGAGAGCACCGACAGAGCAGTGACCGACTTACCCGAACCACTCTCACCCACCAGCGCCAACACCTCGCCGCTGTTTAGCGCCAGGTTAACCCCTTTGACTACCTCATCACCATCGCCGAAGCGAACCCGTAAGTCGTTAATTTCTAATAAGGCGCTCATACTACATCCGCTTACGAGGGTCGAAGGCATCGCGGGCCGCTTCGCCGATAAACACCAGCAAAACCAAGATCCCGGACATGGAGAAAAAGGCGGTCAGGCCCAGCCAAGGTGCCTGCAGGTTATTCTTGCCCTGCGCCACCATCTCGCCCAGCGATGGCGAGCCCGGCGGCAAACCAAAGCCAAGATAATCCAGCGCAGTCAGTGCAGTTAGCCCGCCAATAAAGATAAATGGCAGGAAGGTCACGGTGGCAATCATCGCATTCGGCAGAATATGGCGCGCCATAATCGCCACATCGCCCAGGCCCAACGCGCGCGCTGCTTTAACGTACTCCAGGTTGCGGCCACGCAAAAACTCGGCCCGCACCACGTCCACCAGCGCCATCCAGCTAAACAGCAGCAAGATGCCGAGCAGCCACCAGAAGTTTGGTTGAACCAAACTGGAGAGGATAATCAGCAAGAACATCTGCGGCATGCCCGACCATACTTCGATAAAGCGCTGCCCGAGCAAGTCGATACGGCCACCAAAATAGCCCTGCATCGCCCCCGCCGCCACGCCGATTACCGACGAGGACGTGGCCAGCACCAGTGCAAACAACACCGAGATGCGGAAGCCGTAGATCAGCCGAGCGAACACATCGCGCCCTTGGTCATCGGTGCCGAGCCAGTTTACCGAGGTCGGCGGCGACGGCGCGGGCTCGGTTAGCTCGAAGTTAATGGTGTCGTAGGAGAAGCGCACCGGCGCCCAGTACAGGCGGCCTTCGGCTTCGATAAGATCGACGATATAGGGGTCGCGATAGTCCGCCGGAATATCAAAATCCCCACCGAAGTCCAGCTCGCTGTAGGCGTTCATAAGCGGGCTCATCCAGCGGTCTTGATAGTGGATCAGCAGCGGTTCGTCGTTGGCAATCAGCTCAGCGACCAGTGAGAGTAGAAACAGCGCCAGAAACAGCCACAGGCTCCAGTAGCCGCGCTTGTTGGCACGAAACTGCGACCAACGGCGTTGGTTGATTGGGCTGGCTTTGATGCGCTGCCATTGTGTAACGAGTCCCATTAGCCCCTCCTCTCAAAATCGATACGAGGGTCGATCAGGGTATAGGTGATATCGCTCACTAACTTAAGCACCAAGCCAATCAGCGTAGAGATGTACAAGGTGCCAAACACCACCGGATAGTCGCGGTTAACCACCGACTCGAAGCCGAGTAGCCCCAGACCGTCGAGGGAGAAGATCACCTCAATCATAAACGAGCCGGTCAGGAAGATGCTGACCAAGGTCGCTGGCAGGCCGGAGATCACCAGCAGCATGGCGTTGCGGAACACGTGGCCATAGAGCACCCGGTTCTCGGTCAGCCCCTTGGCGCGTGCGGTCAACACGTATTGCTTGTTGATCTCATCAAGGAAGGAGTTCTTGGTAAGCATGGTCAGCGTGGCGAAGCTGGAGATCACCATAGCGGTCACCGGCAGCGCCAAGTGCCAGAAGTAATCGAGCACCTTCCGCCCGGCGCTAAAGGTTTCCCAATCCGGCGAGGTCAGTCCGCGCAGTGGGAACCAGCTTAGGTAAGAGCCACCGGCAAACACCACAATCAGCATAATCGCGAACAGGAAGTTGGGGATGGCGAAGCCAATGGTGACCACCGTCGAGCTCCAGATATCGAAACGCGAGCCATGACTGACCGCCTTGCGGATCCCCAAGGGTATCGATATGCCATAGACCAGCAGTGTGGTCCACAAGCCCAGCGATATCGAGACCGGCATCTTCTCTACGATCAGCTCAATCACACTGGAGTCGCGGTAGAAGCTGTCACCAAAGTCAAAGCGCAGATAATTCCACAGCATGTCTACGTAGCGCTCGAGCATCGGCTTATCGAAGCCGTACAGCTCTTCGAGCTCGGCGATCAGCTCCGGCGGCATACCTTGAGCACCGCGATACTGGCTCTGGCTGCCGCTGCTAATGGTGGTGGAGAGTAGCTCGCCATCCACCCCAGCATCGACCCGGCGGGTTGCCGAGGTATCCAGCCCTTGTAGCTTGGCAATGGCTTGCTCAACCGGCCCGCCCGGGGCCGACTGAATAATTACAAAATTCAGCGTCATAATCCCCAACAAGGTGGGGATCATCAACAGCAAACGTCGAATGATATAGGCGGTCATAAAGGCTTATTCAACCCACCATGAATCGAGGCCAATATCGTATTGAGGATTGCGTTCGGGGCGCTGCAGCTTGTTCCAATGGGCCACCCGCCAGGCGCTTAAGTGCCATTGTGGGACCACGTAGTAGGACCACAGTAGCACTCGGTCCAGGGCGCGGCTGGCGTCGATCAGCGCTTGGCGATCCGGGGCGTGGATCAGGGTCTCGACCAAGCTGTCGATCACCTCGCTCTTAATCCCAATCACGTTACGTGAGCCCACTTGGTCGGCCGCTTTGGAGCCCCAAAATTCGCGCTGCTCATTACCCGGCGAGGAAGACTGCGGAAAGCTTGCCACCATCATATCGAAGTCGAAGCTCTGCACCCGATTGATGTACTGCGATACATCCACCAGCCGCACTTCACTGGCAATGCCGATACGCTGCAGGTTGCGGGTATAAGGCAGCACGATGCGCTCGAAGTTCTTCTGGAATAGTAGGAACTCAATCTTAAACTGCTCGCCTTGGGCATCCACCAGCTTGCCTTGTTGCAAATTCCAACCCGCATCTTTCTATAGCGCTAATGCTTTTCTCATCTGTGGCCGCAAGTTGCCATCACCGCGCGTTTTGTCTAGTTGGAAGGGCTGGGTGAACAGCGCTTCGGGTAGTTGCGCTTTGAATGGCTTTAGCAGTGCCAGCTCGCCCTCACTAGGCAGTCCGGTGGCAGCCAGCTCAGAGGCAGCAAAATAACTCTCGCTTCGATTGTAGGCACCATAGAACAGCTGCTGATTGGTCCATTCAAAGTCGAACATTAAGCCCAAGGCCTGACGTACCCGAATATCACTGAACTTGTCACGGCGGGTGTTAAAGGCAAAGGATTGCATCCCTTGCGGATTATGATTCTCGAGGCTTACGGTTTGCACCTCGCCGCTATCGAATTGCGGCCCGGTGTAGGCGGTAGCCCAATCTTTGGCACTGGTTTCCAAGCGGTAGTCAATACGCCCTGCCTTGAAGGCTTCCAGCGCCACTGACGAATCACGGTAGTATTCGTAGTTAATCTGGGCAAAGTTGTTGCGCCCCATATTAACCGCCAGATCCTTGCCCCAGTAGTCTTGGACCAAGGCATAGCGGATACTGCGGCCCGCATCGAAGCTGTCTATTTGGTAAGGACCTGAGCCCAAGGGGCGGGTTAGATCGGCTTTGTTGAACTCTTTGTCGGCCCAATAGTGCTTAGGCAATACTGGCAGTTGACCCAAGATCAGCGGCAACTCGCGGTTACTGCCGTCTTTGAAGGTAAAGCGCACCGCCAGCTCGCCTTCGGCTTCCACCTTAACCACGTTACCATAGTAGGCGCGATAGAACGGCGCGCCCTCTTCAATCAAGGTGTTGAAGGTAAACACCACATCCTCGGCGCGAAGTGGGTGACCATCATGGAAGCGCGCCTCGGAACGCAGGTTAAAGCGCACCCAGGTGTAGTCCTCAGCCAAGTCAATGGTCTCAGCCAGCAAGCCATATTGGGTAAAGGCTTCATCGGGGTTGGAGGTTAGCAGCGTATCGTAGATCCGGCCGATGCCAGCCACCGAGTTGCCTTTAACAATAAAGGGGTTAAAGGTGTCATAGGTGCCGGTAGCATCGAAGGTAACCGTTCCTTGCTTGGGCGCCTCAGGATTGACGTAATCGAAGTGGGCAAAATCGGCTGCCAGCGCCGGTTCACCATGCATAATAAGGGCGTGAGAACGAGTAAAGTCCTGAGCGTGCGCCACCCCAAGCAGCACGCTGAAGCACCAAACGAAAAGCCGCAGCATAGTCAGCCAATCCTCCTGATAAGATGCAAAGTATCCGGTTGTGGACTTAGTTATACCTGAGCAGGCCCTTAAAAATAAGGGGCTTAGGCAAATTTACGCTGAAAACGGCGGATGTATCGCTCCATGGCGTCGGCAGGGATTGCCTTGCTGGAGAGATAGCCTTGATAGAAGGTGCAGCCTTGCTGCTTGAGGAATGCCAGCTGTTGGGGAGTCTCTACCCCTTCGGCGGTAACGGTAAAACCAAGATGACGGGCCATCGCCAACACCGCCTCAACAATCGCCATATCGCGGCGATCCCGGGGGATATCGCGGATAAACGAACGGTCGATCTTAAGCTCGTCCACCGGCAGACGTTTTAGGTAGCTAAGCGAAGAGTAACCGGCACCGAAGTCGTCGATGGAGAAGCGTAATCCTAAGGCCTTGAGCTGTTCCATCTTCTGAATAGTGTCTTCGGCGTGGCCATGGATCACCGCCTCGGTGATCTCTAGATTGAGCATCGAGGTGTCGACCTTGTAGCGCCACAGCAGCTCCTCTAGCCGATCCACAAAGTCTGGGTGGTGGAATTGCTTGGCGCTGATATTAACCGACAACTCAGGCAGCTCAAGGTCTAGCTCGCGCCATGTTTCGATGGACTTACAGCTTTGCTCCAGCACCCACATGCCGATGTCGATAATCAGGTCCGACTCCTCAGCAACCGGAATAAACTCGGTGGGCGAGACCAAGCCTTGGCCCTCTCGCTGCCAGCGCACTAAGGCCTCAGCCCCGACCAGCTCGCCATTGGAGACCATATGCTGAGGCTGGAAGTACAACAAAAACTCATCGTTAACCAAGGCGCTACGCAGGGCATTGTGCAGCTTGAGGCGTTTATCGGCGCGCCGCTGCATGCCTTGCTCAAAGAACACCGCAGTGCGTCGTCCGGCTGATTTGGCCTGATACATGGCGGTATCGGCTTGCTTGAGCAGATCATCGGCTTGCTGCTGTTTACCGGGATACAGGGTGATCCCGACGCTGGCACCGATGTGTAGCTCCTGGCCATCCAGCGAATAGGGGCGCGATACGGTTTTAATCAGGCGCTTGGCCACCATATTGGCTTGCTGCTCGGCCTGTGGCGGGCTATGCCCCAGCTCCCCCAGCAACAATACAAACTCGTCACCGCCAAGGCGCGCCAGCACATCCCCCTGACGAATCAGGTTCTGCAAGCGGCTCGATACCTGTTGCAACAGCCAATCGCCCGCAGCATGGCCCAGCGAGTCATTGATGTTCTTGAAATGGTCCAGATCGATAAACAGCAGTGCGCCGACGCTATCTTGCTCACGCGCCAGCTCAAAGCAGCGCATCAGCTCTTCGCGTAACTTGCGGCGATTGGGCAGGCCGGTCAGTTCATCGTAGTAAGCGAGGTGCTGAATCTTCTGCTCACTCTCTTTGCGGGCGCTCACATCTTGCAGGCACAACACATAGTGGGTGACCTGCGACTCGCTGTTGGTCACCGCCGTCAGCGTTTCCTGCTGCAAATAGGTTTGGCCATTTTTCCGCTCGCGCTTCACCTCAGCGTGGTAACGCTGCTCACCGCTCGCCCCGCGTACTCCTGCCAGCTCAATCCCGGGGAGCAGCTCAGACAGCTTTCTCCCCAATACCTCATCTTGGCGATAGCCGGTAATGCGATTAAACGCTTGGTTAACCCGCACGATGGTCAGCTCGGTATCAGTAACCAGCAGGCCTTCATTGGTTTCAAAGGCCACGGCCGACAGGCGCATATCCTGATTCAAACTGTGTTGCTCGAACTCGGCCAACAGGCGAGCGATAAAGGGCTGGCATAGCCCGGCGAACTGCTCGGGGGTGCCCTGCGAATAGCTGGCCGCAATGTAACTGATAGGCTGACCGTGCTCATTGTCTAAGCGCACGCTGCAAAAGGTATGTAGCGGCTCGCTGGCCAAGCTTGCCGGCAGACGATAGCCCGGATAGGCCGTTGCAAAATCGTCGATGCGCAGGCTAGCGTGCTGCGCAATCAGGCTCGCCAGCTCACCCGTCACTGGGCTGAGGCGGGCATCGAGCACCTGCTGCTGGGTCCAATATGCCAGGGTCTTGGCGGGTTTGGCGCGCGAAGGCAGTGGCGCAACCAATACTTCGCTGGCTCCAGTAATCTGCGCAATGGTCTTGGCAAACAGGCACAGAAAATCGGCGCTGACAGCATTTGCCAACACTTGGGTAAGCTCAAGGAGGGATTTAGCAGGTAGCTCAGCTGGGGAGCTGGAGCGTTCAGCTAGGTTGTTTTTGCCTTCCATGCATCAATTTTTTGTCACACCCGCATCTGCTAAATGTTGCTATTTGCATCACTTTTAGGTGTCGTATCACTGCCCTGTGAATAGTCAATCGCTGTATTATCCATTCCAATTTGCCTTGTCTGTGGCGGTGATGCAAGAACTTTTTGGCATCGGGAAAGGGTTTTCCCTGAGGGCGTCACAAATGCTTAAAGCACGAGAACAAATGGCTATAACCAGCGAGCTGGATCACATTATTTATCTGCCAAAACCGTAATCTGGAACTAGATTCACTGGCGTTATGAGGGAGGCCTATGATTATAGACATTACCAGTAAAACCGTTGCCATTACCCCTTCCATGAGAACTGCAATTGAGGCTCGATTAAGCAAACTAGAAAAGAATCAAATCCCACTTATCTCTCCCAAGGTGATTATCATCGAAGGTAAAAATTCGATGAAAATTGAAGCTCTTATCAATCTGCCCCACGGCCAGTTATTTGCCAGTGACGAACACGAAGATCTTTATGTAGCCATCAACAATATGGGTCACAAGCTCGAGCGGCAGCTACATAAGTTCCAATCCAAACCTTTAGCCAAGCGCCCCAGCCGTTCGGGCAAACAACAGATTCGTAACCACGAGCTACCAGAGCAGGAGGCTGAAACCCACGTAGCTTAGTCCATACATTTAACTAAACAACACACTTAACACTGCCTAATACGAGCGCCCTTGTCCGGGGCGCTTGACTTATCTCTCCGAGCTTTTTATTTTAAACGCATGAAAACTGTTCAGATTCGATTTTTGTTTGCTTTCTTTTTTACTCCACCTAATTAGGGAGGCCTTGGTGGTGCAAAAAAGAAAGCACACAACAAATTAAAGCCTCCCACTCGGGAGGTTTTTTATTATGTAGGGATGAAAAGATGTCTTCACTAGAACATATACGCGAGCGCATAACCTCGCTCGACCAAAACCTGCTGACGCTGCTCAACGAGCGTCGCCAGCTAAGTGTGGAAGTGGCCAAGAGCAAACTGGCCAACCCCAAGGCGGTGCGAGACCAAGAGCGTGAACAGCAGCTGCTGATTAGGCTGGTCAATAAGGGCCGCGAGTTAGGTCTGGATGCTCACTACGTGACCCAGCTCTACCACACCATCATTGAAGACTCGGTGCTCTCCCAACAAGCCTTCCTACAAGAACTGACCAACCCCGAGCAACAGCAAAGCGCAGTACGCGTGGCGTTTTTGGGCAGTAAGGGCTCCTACAGCAACATCGCTACTCATCGCTACTTCTCCCGCTATCAAAAACAAGTGGTGGAACTGGGTTGTGTGGGCTTCCAAGAGATTGTTGACAGCGTAGAAAGCGGCCAGGCCGATTACGGTATCCTGCCGATAGAGAACACCTCCTCGGGCAGTATCAACGAGGTGTACGATGTGCTGCAGCAAACCAGCCTGTCGATTGTCGGCGAGCTATCGAATAACATCGATCACGGCATTCTTGCCAAACCCGGTAGCCGTATCGATCAGCTAACTACCCTCTACGCCCACCCACAGCCTTATCAGCAGTGCAGCCGTTACCTGCGTACCGTGCCGGGCATACGGGTAGAGTTTGTCGACAGCTCCTCCAAGGCGATGGAGATTGTCGCTAACAGCGATGACCCGAACATCGCCGCCCTAGGTAGCTCAGCCGGTGGCGAGATGTATGGCCTGCAAGCCCTGCAGACCGATATCGCTAACCAAACCCGTAACGAAACTCGCTTCATCGTGGTATCGGCCTCGCCCATTGAAGTGGCCGATCAGGTACCCGCGCGTACCACCTTGATCATGAGCACCAGCCAACAGCCCGGCTCGTTGGTAGAGGCCTTGCTGGTACTGCGTGAACACAAGATCAATATGAGCAAGCTGGAGTCGCGCCCGGTACAGGGCAACCCTTGGGAAGAGATGTTCTACATCGATGTGTCAGCCAATGTACGGTCCGATCAGATGCAATCGGCGCTGGCGGAACTAAGCCGCATCACCCGCTACGTGAAGGTGCTCGGTTGCTACCCTAGCGAAGATGTCGATCCGACTCAGATCCCACTGACCGCGCTGGTCAGCAAGCAAGACGAACAGCCAAGCACCTTGATCAATACCGAGCAAGACGATGGCGCGCTATCGAGCCGCAGCCACAAGCCGAGTTCCACGGTTATCCGAGTTGGCGATGTGCAGATTGGCGACGGCGAGTTTATTACCATCGCAGGCCCCGGCGCAGTCGAGAGCCAAAACCAGATTATGGCCTGTGCCCAGCAGCTTAAAGAGTCCGGCGGCGCCATCTTGCAAGCCGGGTGCTTCAAGCCGCGCAGCTCGCCCTACAGCTTCCAAGGTTTGGGCGAAGAAGGCTTGGGCTACCTCAGTCAAGCCGGCAAGCACTACCACGTACCCGTGATGACCGAGGTGAGCTACCTCGACCAAGTCGCCACGTTGGCAAGCAAAGCAGACATCTTGTATGTGCGCGCCCGCCACATGCAAAACTTCAACCTGCTGCGCGAGCTGGGTAAAACCACCCGTCCGGTGGTACTCGAGCGCAACAACATTGCCTCGCTGGATGAGTGGCTCAAAGCCGCGGACTTTATACTGGCGCAGGGCAACCAACAGGTGATCCTGTGTGAGTCGGGGGTACGCACCTTCGAGGGCCAAGGCAAGGCAACTTTGGACCTGAGCGCCATCCCGCTGCTGCGCTCACGCACCCACCTGCCGGTGATAGTGAATCCGGGCGAAGCCATCGAGCGTCGCGAGCAGATTGCGCCACTGGCGAAGGCCGCCAAACAGCTAGGGGCAGATGGCCTGCTGCTGTGGCTACATCCGGATCCGGAGCAAGCTAAAGTCGACAATGCCAAGTCGCTTAGCTTCCCGCAGTTCTCACACACCTTGAGTGAGCTATACAGCTAACTCGCGAGAACGGGTCGCCGGCCATGCCGGCGGCTCAGCACTCCCTTGCCTGCTCCGACACTTCCCCAAACGGCTCCTCGCCTTGTTTTACCTCACTTAATCCTCTGATAAATCTGCTTAATTTGGCATTTTGGCGGATTAGCGCTAGGCGCTACTCATGACATTGTTTAAAGTATCAAGGCAGTTTGTTTACGTTAACTCTAACGTCATATCCGCCGCGTAGCATGTCGCCACATTCTCGCTGTTATTACTATTCGCTTTAATAGGTAAACGCATGTTTTGGAAGAACACCAAGGAACTAAACGAATTACAAGCTCGCCAGCTGGAGCTGGAAAAGCAGAACCAGCAACTTGAGCAGCAAGTGGCCGAGCTTCAAGCAGAGAATCAAGCACTGGCAGCCCGCCCCCTCGGCGACCCAGAGCAGGACAAGCACAGCCAGCTGCTGCTGCGCAGCTTCCAAGGCGTCGATGCAGTTAAGGAAAACCTGCGCCATCTGAGCGGTTCGCTACAAGAGCAGCGCCAGAAGTTTAACGACAGCGCTAGCGCCTTTGACTACTCCTCGGCAAGTCTTGCCAGTATCAACAAAGAGCTGGATCGCTTGAGTGAGCACGCCTCGCTAAGTATGGAGAGCCTGTCAAAACTGAAAGAAGTGGCCGGCAACATCACCCAATTCGTAGGCATCATCGCCAACATCTCTGAGCAGACTAACCTGCTGGCCCTCAACGCAGCGATTGAAGCAGCCCGCGCCGGTGAACAGGGCCGTGGCTTTGCAGTTGTTGCCGATGAGGTACGCGCCTTGGCTAAACGCGCCAGCGAAGCCAGTAGCGAGGTCGCATCACTGGTATCGCAGATTGAAGCGGACACCGAAACCACCGACCAACACCTGAGCGAGACTCACAGCATCTGTACCGAGCTGGTCGAACAAGCCGGCCAAGGCACCGAAACCATCGATGAAGCGATGCTGCTGTCTAAAAGCATGCAGAGCGTGCTCGAGCAGCACGCCGATCTGGGCAGTGTCGAAGCGGCGCGCGCCCAGCATCTTGCGTGGAAAGCGCGGGTGTACGAGGCCATTGATGCAAATAGTGGCTCGGCTGAGATTGGCGACCCTAGCGCCTGTGGCGTGGGCGAGTGGCTGCAAGGCCAAGGTCGCGACCAGTTTGCCGACAACCAAGCCTTCCGCGCCTTAGAGCGCCCACATCAAGAGGCCCATCGCTTGGCCGAGCAAGCGCTGGCCGCTGAGCAGCAGTCCCAGCGCAACCAATTGCTGGAACAGCTAGAAACCGCCAGCGATGAGGTGATGGCCTGCTTTGCGCGATTAGCTAGCTAACCAGCCTGACTTGCACTGTAATAACAAAAAACGCGCCTTAAGGCGCGTTTTTTAGTATCAGGGATTAGCAGTCGCTTAGAAGCGACCGCGGCCGCCACCAAAGCCACCGCCCATGCCACCCATTCCGCCGGGAGGCATCATGCCTTTCATTTGGCTCATCATCTTGCGCATGCCGCCTTTACCCTTCATCTTCTTCATCATTTTCTGCATCTGGGTAAACTGTTTCAGCAGCTTGTTCACGTCTTGGATCTGCACGCCAGAACCGGCGGCGATACGACGCTTGCGTGAGCCCTTGATAATGTCAGGACGGGCACGCTCACCGGGAGTCATGGAGCTGATGATCGCTTCCATCCGCACGGTTAGCTTGTCGTCCATCTGGTCTTTCATATGCGCAGGCATATTACTCATACCGGGTAGCTTGTCCATCAGGCCCATCATGCCGCCCATGTCGCGCATCTGCGCCAACTGCTCACGGAAGTCTTCCAAATCAAAGCCGTCGCCCTTGGTGACCTTCTGCGCCAGTTTTTGCGCCTTGTCTTTATCAACCTTGCGCTCAACTTCTTCGATCAACGACAGCACGTCGCCCATGCCGAGGATACGCGAGGCAATACGCTCAGGGTGGAAGGGCTCGAGCGCGTCGCTCTTCTCGCCCATACCGATGAACTTAATCGGCTTACCGGTGATATGACGAATAGATAGGGCAGCACCACCACGGGCGTCACCATCGGCCTTGGTTAGGATCACACCGGTTAGCGGCAATGCATCGTTGAAGGCCTTGGCGGTGTTGGCCGCATCTTGACCGGTCATCGAGTCGACCACGAACAGGGTTTCCACCGGCTCAACCGCCGCGTGTAAGGCCTTGATCTCGTCCATCATCTGCTCGTCGACGTGCAGACGACCGGCAGTATCCACCAGCAGCACGTCAGCAAACTGCTTACGCGCAGCATCGATAGCACCGTTTACGATATCAACTGGCTTTTGCTCTACGCTGCTTGGGAAGAACTCAACGCCCACTTCGCCGGCCAGAGTTTCCAGCTGTTTGATCGCGGCCGGACGGTATACGTCGGCGCTCACCACCATTACTTTCTTCTTGTGACGCTCTTTTAAGAAACGCGCCAGTTTACCAACCGAGGTGGTTTTACCGGCACCTTGCAGACCCGCCATCATCACTACAGCAGGAGGCTGCGAGGCCAGGTTCAGCTCTTCATTGGCTTCGCCCATCGCCTTTTCCAGCTCTTGCTGGACGATCTTAACGAATACCTGGCCCGGACTTAGGCTCTTGTTAACTTCTTGGCCGAGGGCGCGCTCTTTAACGGTTTTTACAAATTCGCGTACCACCGGTAAGGCGACGTCAGCCTCCAGCAAAGCCATACGCACTTCGCGCAGGGTTTCTTTGATGTTGTCATCGGTAAGACGACCGCGTCCGCTGATGTTCTTCAGCGTTTTGGAGAGTCGGTCTGAGAGATTTTGAAACATGCCTTATCCTGTGATTCCGAAAAAGCGACTATTTGAATTTGACGGGGTGCTATCTACAGGATAACACCTCAAGTTTAGCGGGGTATTATATACAGAATAACACCCATGGTGATACTTCATCACACGGTTAGTGCGCGAGTCCTTGTCCCACAACCTGACAACAGGCATTGAATGTTGTAAAGCTTAGGTATGGCAGAGCCCTGCCCGCATGCGTATACTGGTGCAATTCATTTTCCAGGCTACTGTTTTTTATGAGTGTTTTGGTTGTCGCAATCTGCATCCTTTATGTTCTTGCCGGCTACGTATGTATCCGCGCGTTGAAGGATAAGCAAACAGTAGCCAGTCTTCCCCTGTCGATGAGCGCCGGTGCTGCCATCGCCCTACATGCCATTTGGCTGTGGCAAGAGCTGTTCTTTGCTGGCGGGCAAGACTTAAGTATCTTCAATATCGCTTGCCTGATAGCCCTGCTGATCACCACCTCCACCACCGTGCTAGCGCGTACCTTCAAGTTGTGGTTCGTATTGCCGGTGATCTACTTGTTCGCGATTCTGGCGCTGCTGCTGGCTAATTTTATCCCCAGCCATTACATCATCCACCTCGAGCTACGCCCGCAGATCCTGATTCATATCAGCCTCGCTCTGGCCTCGTTTACCGTGCTGATGATTGCTGCGCTCTACTCTTTGCAGCTGGCCTACCTGGACCGCAGCCTCAAAGAGCACAAAGCACGAGCGCTGCACCCCGCCCTGCCCTCGCTGATGGTAATTGAGCGCCAACTGTTTCGCTTAGTCTCGCTGGGTTTTGTGTTGCTCACCCTGAGCTTGGTGTCGGGCTACTTCTTCTTAGGCGACCTGTTCGCCAGCGGTAAGGCCCACAAAGCGGTATTTAGCGTACTAGCGTGGCTGGTGTATGCGCTCTTGTTGTGGGGTCACTACCAGCAAGGCTGGCGCGGCCGCCGTGTGACCACCATGAGTGTATTGGGCGCGCTGCTGCTATCGCTGGCTTACTTTGGCTCGCGCATCGTCCGGGAGCTGATCCTCGGTCGCTAGGCCGCGTTATCTAGCTTGCCTAATCACTCTTGCCAGTGCCGGCAAATCACCTGCTGTTGCCCATAGTTAGCTATCACTTAGCAATACTTGACAGTGATTGGTAAGGCCAGTTAAATAGTCGGGTTGAATTTCATAAGGATCGCCATTCTTGGACGAGCTCTCGACGAGTACCTTACTGCTGATACTCGCATTTCTCATTTGTTGTTCCGCTTTCTTCTCCAGCTCTGAAACCGGCATGATGTCACTCAACCGGTATCGCCTGCGCAACTTGGTTAACAAACGGCATCGCGCCGCCATGCGGGTCGACAAGCTGCTAAAACGCCCCGACAAACTGATTGGCCTGATCCTGATTGGCAACAACTTGGTGAACATTATGGCCTCGGCCATCGCCACCGTGATTGGTTTGCGCCTGTTCGGTAGCGTGGGGATCGCCATCGCTACCTTTACCCTGACCTTTGTGATCTTAGTATTCGCCGAAGTCACACCAAAGACGCTGGCCACTATGTATCCGGAGAAGATCGCCTACCCTGCGTCGTGGCTGTATACCCCTATGTTGAAACTGCTGATGCCACTGGTGTGGGTCACCAACAGCGTGACCGGCGGGGTACTGTGGTTGCTGCGCATTAAGCCAGACCAAAGCCAGGGCGATGCCCTGAGCCGCGAAGAGCTACGTACCGTGGTCCATGAAGCTGGCGCGATGATCCCACAGCGCCACCAAGATATGCTGTTGGGTATTCTCGATTTAGAGAAGGTAACGGTGGATGACATCATGGTGCCGCGCAATGAGATCGTCGCCATCGATGTCAACGACGACTGGGAAGACATTCAGCGCCAGCTCACCCAGAGCTCGCATACCAAGGTGCTGGTCTACCGCGACAATATCGACGATGCGGTGGGCTTTGTGCACGCCCGAGATGCCCTGCGTCTGCTATCGCGTAGCCAGTTCGATAAGACCTCGCTGCTGCGTGCACTGAAGCAGATCTACTTTATTCCCGAGAATACCCCGCTCAACGTGCAGCTGCTTAACTTCCAGATGAAGAAAGAGCGTATCGGCCTGATTGTCGATGAGTATGGCGATATCCAGGGGCTAGTGACGCTGGAAGATATTCTGGAAGAGATTGTCGGTGACTTCACCACCAATATGGCGCCGGATCCCTCCGATGAGATCCACCCGCAGATCGACGGCAGCTATCTGGTTGATGGCACCGCCAACATCCGCGACCTCAACAAGGAGATGGGCTGGAAGCTGCCCACCGACGGGCCGAAAACGCTTAATGGCTTGATTGTGGAGCACCTTGAAGATATTCCCGATGCCAACCTATGTGTGCGCTTGTCTGGCTACCCGATGGAGATTATCGAGGTGGAGAACAACACCGTGACTCTCGCGCGGGTCATCCCCAGCTACTATCGCAAACCGCGCAGCCGCTAGCGGTGGGCATAAAAAAAGCAGCTCACGAGCTGCTTTTTCAATCCCTCGCGGTTACGCCTACAGCTTACCTAGGATCTCTTCGCCCAGCGCGAGCTGGTCGTTTTTGTTCACGCCAATACCGCGGTCGATGATGTTCTGCGCAATCGCTTTGGCTTCTTCCAGCGAGTGCATCTCGGCAGTACCGCACTGGTACTCGTTCAGCTCGGGAATGTCATTTTGCGCGGCAACCTTAAGCACATCGTGCATCGAGGCCAGCCAGGCATCGGCCACGGCTTGCTCTTCAGGCTGACCAATCAGGCTCATGTAGAAACCGGTACGACAGCCCATCGGCGAGATGTCGATGATCTCAACCTGATCACCGTTTAGATGGTCGCGCATAAAGCCGGCGAACAGGTGCTCCAGAGTGTGAATACCTCTCTCGGACAGGATCTCCTGATTCGGCAGGCAGTAACGTAGGTCAAATACCGTGATGGTATCTTGCTTCGGGGTGGCCATGGTCTTCGCCACACGTACCGCAGGTGCCTGCATACGGGTGTGATCCACGGTAAAGCTGTCTAGTAGAGGCATAGTCGTTCTCTCTGTGAATTAAGCGGGCAATTTAACCAAAGAATAGTCGCCACAGCCAGCTGCGATCGAGGTCTTTTTTACATTGGTTGTACTGGGCAGCGTAGCGTTTAGAGCGCTCATCCACCCGACCAGCAACTTTGATCAGCCACTGTTTCTGATGATGGGTGCCGCGCTTATACCCAGTCCAACCCTCGTGGTAGTTGAGGTACTGATTGCGGGCATCCCATTTCGACACTCCGTTGATCTGGTAGGTCTTGTTGGTAAACCAACCCATAAAGTCGATGGCATCACCGAAGTTGGTGCGCGACGCACCGCGGCGGCCGGTCTCCTTGATGTAATCGTCCCAGGTCATGGTCTTAGCCTGGCTAAAGCCATAAGCATCACTGGCGCGCCCAACTGGGATAAAGCCAAACCAGTATTGCATCGGCGGGCGAGCGTTGTGCTTGAAGCTGGACTCCTGATACATCATCGCCATTGGCACATGTACCGGGGTGCCCCACTTCTTGTTCATCTTCTTGGCCGCTTTGTACCAGTCGCGCTTTTCCTTGAAGATCTCGCACAGGTTTTCCGGCTGCGCTGGCGGTTTGCTACTACAGGCGCTCACGCTGACTACGGTCAGCGCCACAATCAACCACTGTTTGAACATGTCAGGTCTCGATAATCTATTGATTTGCGTTGATAAAATATTGCTCTAAGAAGGCATCAAAAGAAAGCGTATCGTTGCGTTCTATCTCAGATTGTTGAGAAAAACTGTGCTGGGTCATCTGAGCGAAGTCGCTGTACTGCCAATTTCGCCCCTGATGGTCGAGTAATTGCTCGCGATACTGCTGGGCTAGCTCCAATCCCCAACGGCTGTTATCCAGATCCTGAGAGAGCAAGGTATCCATCACCCGCGCTGAGTAGGTATGGCCTTGTTCAACTTCGTGCTTCGCCTCTGCCAAGGCACTGCCGAAATCGGCTTCTAGTCGACAGGTATCCAGCAGCTCTGCGGCTTGCTCCATCTTGGCCAGCAGCTGTTCGATGTATTGGCCAATCGGCGCATCTTCGCCATTGATGGCCAGATTTAGCTGAGGGTCACGGCCTCGCACCGCCACTTGGTTGAAGTTGTAGCGGCAGTTTTGCAGCTCCAACTGGCCCATTGGCGCAGAGGGTAACAACAGGCAGGCCAGTAGCAGGCTGTCGATGACCCGCACTTGCTGCTCGGTCACGCCCTGTGGTGAGAATGGATTCACATCCAGCGCGCGGATCTCGATATACTCAACCCCGCCCTGCGACAGCGCCTGCGAGGGGGTTTGCCCTGATTTGGCCACCCGCTTGGCGCGAATCGGCGCGTACAGCTCATTCTCAATCTGCAGCACGTTAGCATTAAGCTGGCGGTACTCGCCGTCTACCTTCACACCCAACTCTTCAAAGCGCTCGGAGTGGCGATTCACCGCAGCTTGCACCGAGCTGACATACTCGGCCACGCTGTTGTAGTTAATCTCGAGGTGATTCTGCTCGTTGGAGGTGTAGCCAAGGTCACTGAGGCGCAGCGAGGTGGCAAACGGCAGATAGCGGGTGCCTTGGCCTAGGGTTTCGAATGGCAGCTTGGAGCCCTTGCCATCGACAAATGAACCACAGACCGCCGGTGAGGCGCCATAAAGGTAGGCGACCATCCAGCCGTAGCGATAGAAGTTGCGGATCAGCGCCATATACTGCTCAGAGATGTAATCCTGCAGCGGCTGGCTATCGCCATCCAGCTTCTGCTTCATCTCCCAAAAGTGCATCGGCAGCGAAAAGTTGTAGTGCACACCCGAGATAATCTGCATCGGACTACCGTAGCGACGCTTAAGGCCCTCACGATAGGCCCGTTTCATCTTGCCGATATTGGACTGACCATAGTCGGCCAGATTGATATCGTCGGGGTCGCCCACGTAGCATGGCATGCTGAGCGGCCATAGGCGCTGCTCACCGATATGCTTAACACTGAAGTGATGGATATCCGCCAGACGCGACAGCAATGTCGCCACGTTCTCCGATACCGGAGTAATAAACTCCAGCAACGATTCCGAGTAATCGGTGGTTATAAGCGGATGAGTCAGGGCTGAGCCGAGCTCAGCGGGATGGGGATCGGTGGCCAACGCGCCCTGCGGCGTGATGCGTAATGCTTCGCGCTCGATTCCGCGTTTAATGCCACATAAGCCGGTGTCCTTTAAGAGCGACTGCAATTGCTCTAAGTGCTTCAGTTGCGACAAAATTTGATCCGTATTGTTAATTCGCTGTTAGTGCCGCCAAGAATAGCGGTAATGCCGGGCAATTACTACTTTCACGGCCGCTTAGCGCTCTCTACGGCTGATTTTTCACCGCAATATCCCGCCGCGTATAGGTACGCTCCGCGGCGGGAAAAGCGTTTACAGTTCTACCTCTTGGACCGGCAGGCCAAGTCGCTCTAGATCCGGCAGCAAGGCACGTTTATCGCCCACCACCACAATGCACATCTCCTCGGGAGAGAAGAAGCGCGCCGCCAGCGCCTGCAGCTCTTCGCTGCTGATGCTGTTGGTGATCAGCTGCTGCTGCTCGACAAAGTCCGGCTCCAGCTGATACATCTGCATCAACATCAAGAAAGACGCCTTCTGGCTTGGCGTTGCATAAGAGAGCGCCTCCTGCTGGGTTACCGCGCTGCGCATGTACTCCAGCTCTTGCTCGCTGGGGCCGCTATCCATGTAGCTGTGCAGTTCTTGTAGCAGCTCAGAGATAGCTGCTGCGGTGGCATCGCGGCGAATGTCACTGGAGATAACAAAGCTGCCGCCTTGCTCAAACCCCGAGAAGTAGGAGCTCACCCCATAGGTGTAGCCCTTGTCTTCACGCAGATTCTGGTTGATCCGGCTGTTGAAGTTACCGCCGAAGTTAAAGTTCATCAGATTGGCTTTGAAGAAGTCACCGGTAGCATCATAGGCCAAGGCCGGTCGGGTGATCCGTAAGGCGGTTTGCACCGCGCCCGGGCGATCGATCAGGTAGATCCCCGGCTTGGCTTGCCTCTGTTGGCTCAGGCTACCGGCAGAAGCCGACTCACCCTGCCACTTGGTGACCAAGGGCTTGAGCTTGTCTTGCAGTTGCTCGGCGCTGAGGTTAGTTACCGCAACCATCTGGCTCGGCCTTGGCTGATAGTGTTGCTGCCAGAACGCCTTCACATCGTCTAAGGTGATATTGGCGATGCTCTCGCGGGTGCCATAACTGGAGCTACCCAAACGGCTGTCTTGCCCAAATGTGAGAGTTTGCGCCATCACGCTGGCCAGCCATTGGCTCTGGTTAAAACGCTGCTCGATGCTTTGCAGGTAGCGCGCCTGCTCGCGCTGGAACTCTTGCTCATCAAAGGCTGGGTTTAGAAGTTGGTCTTCTAGCAGCCCCAGTACCTCTTCAAGGTTCTCACTCAAGCTGCGCACTTCGATGATCTGATCGCTGAGCCCGGCGCTAAAGCTAATCGATGCGCCCAGCTCTTCGAGGCGGTCGGTCAACGCTGAAGCGCTGCGTGCCTGTGAGCTCTGCTTAAGCATCGCGGCAGTGAGCTTAGCAATGCCGTAAAGCTCTGGTGACTCCGACAAGGCGCCGCCGGGCATCCGTAGGCGTAAGGTCGTCGTCGGGTTGTTATGCTCGGAGGTGCCCAGTAGGGCTATGCCGTTACTCAGCTCCACTTGCCATAGCTCTGGCAGGTTCATCTGCGGCGCTTTACCGGCTGGCGGTTGCACGCTGCGATCAAAATCATCCTCTACCGTACGATAGGCCAAGCTCTCGGGGGCGATGGTGTGATGCTCTGGCCACTGGCGCTGCTCAGGCTCGAAGTTTACTGGTGCAGCGGCTAGCTCGAGCTTGCCGCGCGGTACTACGCTCAGCACCACCCGCGGCTTGCCTTCGATATAGTGGCGATAGGCGCTATCGACTTGCTCGCGGGTTACCGCATCGAACTGTGCAATCACCGATTCAACAAACAGCGGGTCATCGAGGAAGGTTTCGCCAAAGGCCAGTTGGCGCACCACATCGGGCACGCTTTCCATGCCAAAGATCGACGAAGCGCGCAGCGAGGCTTGCACCCGCGCGAGGTCCTCATCGGTCACGCCGCGCTCGCGGAATTCGGCAATCGCCAAGTCCACCTCGGCCTCGATATCGGCCAGGGTGTATTCTGATTGCGGGTTCAGCCGCACATACACGCTCAGGGTACATGCCAGCTCTTGGCAGTAATGGGAGCTGCTGGCAGACAGGGCTTTTCCGCTCTCCACCAAGCGCTGGTAGAGTAGCGAGCTTTTGCCGCCGCCGAGAACCTCAGAGAACATATCCAGCGCCACTTCATCCTGATGGCCGAGATAGACCGTGGGGTAGCTCATCAGCAGCACCGGGATATGGACGCGGTCTTCCAAGGTGATATAACGGGTTTCATCAAGCTCGGCAGGCTGCGGAGGCAGCTTGCCTGCCTCAGGGCCTTGCGGGATCCCGCCAAAGTACTGGATAACCCATTCCAGTGTTTGCTGGGTGTCGAAGTCGCCGCCGATGGTCAGTACCGCGTTATTGGGGCCATACCAGCGCAGGAAGAAGGCCTTCAGGTCGTTCACATCAACCCGGTCGAGGTCTTCCACGTAGCCAATAGGTTGCCAGGAGTATGGGTGCTCGCGGGGATAGAGCGCTTCGTCGAGCCGCTCCAGCATCAAGCCGTAAGGGGCGTTGTCGACGCGCTGGGCGCGCTCATTTTTCACCGCATTCCGCTGGATCTCAAACTTACGCTCGCTGACCGCTTCCAGTAAAAATCCCATGCGGTCGGCTTCCAGCCACAGCACAGTTTCCAGCTGGTTGGAGGGCACGGTTTGGTAGTAGTTGGTGCGATCTTTGTTGGTGGTGCCATTCATGCTGCCACCCGCTTCGTTAACGATGCGGAAGTGTTCCTGATCGCCAACGTGCTTGGAGCCTTGAAACATCATGTGCTCAAAAAAGTGGGCGAAGCCAGACTTGCCCTGCACCTCACGGCTGGAGCCAACATGGTAGGTCACGTCAACATGGGTTAGCGGTGAGTCATCGTTAGGATAGAGCAGTACCGTCAGGCCGTTGTCGAGCTGGTACTTTTGATAGTGTACTCCGAGAGAGTTTTGCTCCGGTAGGTGGTCTTCTAGGAGCGTCACACCCGATGGCAGCGTTGACTGCGCTGGGTTGTCCTGCCAACTACTACATCCGGCAAGCACACCGAGCAACAATCCAATCTTCCACCATCGTTGCATACTATCCTCCCAAAAATCCCGCAACATACAACAGCACCGCGTAACGCAGCGCCTTTCCAACTAACATCGCCAGCCCACTTTGAATAATGGGTAGCTTGGCGGCTCCGGCCAACAGGCAAAGCGCATCGCCAATCACCGGTGTCCAGCTCAGTAGCAAGCTCCACCAACCATAGCGCTTGAGCCACGGCATCGCTCTGGCTTGCTCTTTTTCAGAGGGCAGCCACCCGGTATAGCGCCTGCCCAGCACCACCGCGCCCCACCCCATAAAGAAGGTGATATAGCCACCGATGGTGTTGCCCAGCGTCGCTGACACCAACAACGCTGGGGCCATCTCAGGTTCACGTACCGCCAACGAGACAATCAATACCTCGGAGCTACCGGGCAATAGCGTTGCCGACGACAGCGCACTAAAAAACATCAACCACCACATCCGATGGGCCACTCCTTGTAAACAGCGTAAGGCGAGCTCATTGTCCAGTTTCGAGCGCTGAACTCAATGACAAGATGTTGATTTAGCTGTTGAGTTAGACGACGGTGCGAGCAAAATGTTCTACCCGATTGCCTATCGCGCTGCGCATTCGCTTAAAATACCATCAGCGCGAGCACACATGCTTCCCACAATATTCTTTGCGACTAGAATAAACCGCGACAACAAGCGAAAGAAAGCCCGTTGCTGTGAAGCCAGCAGACGAATTTGCTCGTATACCCGAATAGCCTCAAGATGCTTGTTCAGCGAGATTTTCCAAGCCCTCAGACAAGGCACTGTTCCGCAGATCTAGTGGTCTAAATCAAGGAATAGTAACGCAGTATGAGGGTTTGGAAAACTCGCCCTTTGGGAGGAACTCAATGTCTATAGTTCGTCGTTGAAATCATTTGAAATGGCTCACCATTCCTTCATGCTTTCGCCCCGCCCTATAGACATTGAGTTCCTCTGAATCCTGCATCTTGAGGTTATTCGGGTATAAAAGAACTAAAATTGAATAAAAACAATAGGAATTCACCATGGCCAGATTTTTCTTACTGCCCCTGATTCTGTCGGTTTTTTGGACCTTGATCTTGTTTCGCTTTGGCAAAAGCATGAAGGATGGACGGCTTGGCTACTACATCATCATCGGTGGCAGCACCTTTCTGATTGGCTTTTTCAGCTTGATGATGTACTTGACCCGTTAGCATTCTGTGACGTTCAGACATAAAAAAACCTGGTGCACGCACCAGGTTTTTTCGTTTCAGGTTTCGGCTTAACCGCCAACCAGCGAGAGCAGGATACCTGCCGCTACGGCACTACCCAGTACCCCAGCAACGTTTGGTCCCATCGCATGCATCAGCAGGAAGTTGTGTGGGTTAGACTCAAGGCCAACCTTGTTCACAACACGTGCCGCCATCGGTACTGCAGATACACCGGCCGCACCGATAAGTGGGTTGATCTTACCACCGCTCAAGCGGCTCATCAGTTTCGCCATCAATACGCCAGAGGCAGTACCGATACCGAAGGCAATCATACCCAGAACCAGAATACCGATGGTGTTCCAAGTCAGGAACTGCTCAGCATTCAGCTTAGAGCCCACTGCCAGACCTAGGAAGATGGTCACGATGTTAATCAGCTCGTTCTGCGCAGTTTTGCTCAGACGGTCAACCACACCCGATTCACGCATCAGGTTACCCAGACAGAACATACCTACCAGCGGTGTAGCGGTTGGCAAGAACAGGATAGCCAAGGTCAGTACCGCAATTGGGAAGATGATCTTCTCACGCATGCTTACCGGACGCAGTTGGTCCATCTTGATCTGACGCTCTTCTTCAGTGGTCAGGGCCTTCATAATTGGCGGCTGGATAATTGGCACCAGCGCCATGTATGAGTAGGCCGCTACCGCAATCGCACCCAATAGGTGTGGCGCCAGCTTAGACGACAAGAAGATAGCGGTTGGGCCATCTGCACCACCGATAATCGCAATCGCCGAGGCATCAGCCAGGGTGAACTCGAAGCCCGGTACGTAGTTCAGCAAGATCGCACCAAACAAGGTGGCGAAGATACCGAACTGCGCTGCGGCACCCAACAGCAACATGCGTGGGTTAGCGATTAGCGCGCCAAAGTCGGTCAGTGCACCTACGCCCATGAAGATCAACAGCGGGAATACCCCGGTATCAACACCCATGTAGTACACGTAGTACAGCACACCGCCTGGATCGGTAAAGCCTGCTAGCGGGATGTTTGATAGCACCGCACCGAAGCCGATAGGCAACAGCAACAGCGGCTCAAACTTCTTAGCAATGGCCAGAAACAGTAGGCCGAGGCCCACTGCAATCATCACCAACTGGGCCAGCTCAAAGTTCGCCAGACCAGTGGTTAGCCAAAGGGTCTTAAATCCTTCCACAAAGCGCTCCTTACGCGATGGTCAGCAGGGTTTCGCCCACTGCAACCGAATCGCCTTCCTTGACGTTCACTTCGCTTACTGCACCGGTAGTGGTGGAGCGTACTTCAGTTTCCATCTTCATCGCTTCCATGATCAGCAGCACGTCGCCTTCCTGAACTTGGTCGCCAGGCTTGGCCATTACTTTGAAGATGTTACCGGCCATTGGCGCACTCAGTGGCTCACCGGCGCCTGCAGCAGGGGCTGGAGCGGCGGCAGCAGCAGGCGCAGCAGCGGCGGCTGGGGCAACACCTTCGATAGAGCCTTCTGGGCCTACATCTACGGTGTACAGCTGGCCATCAACACGTACCGAGTAAGTCTCTACGCCACCTTTCGCAGCAGCTTTAGCAGGTGCAGCGGCTGGCTTCACGTCGTCAGCGCTTGGCACTGGCTCGAACGCATCTGGGTTACCACGGTTTTTCAGGAACTTAAGACCGATTTGTGGGAACAGCGCGTAAGTCAGAGCGTCATCAACGGTATTCTCTGCCAGTTTGAAGCCTTCTTCCTTAGACAGCTTAACGATCTCTTCTTGCAGCTGGTCCATCTCGGCAGCAATCAGGTCGGCAGGGCGGCAAGTGATTGGCTCAGCGCCATCTAGAACACGTGCTTGCAGCTCTTTGTTTACTTCACCCGGAGCCTTACCGTATTGGCCAGACAGTACGCCTGCGGTCTCTTTAGTGATGGTTTTGTAGCGCTCGCCCATCAGTACGTTGATAACCGATTGAGAGCCAACGATTTGCGAGGTCGGAGTCACCAGAGGAATGTAGCCCAGGTCTTCACGAACTTTAGGAATCTCAGCCAGTACTTCGTCGATACGGTCGGCAGCGCCCTGCTCTTTAAGCTGCGCTTCCATGTTGGTCAACATACCGCCAGGTACTTGAGCAATCAGGATGCGTGAATCAACACCTTTCAGGCTACCTTCGAACTTCGCGTACTTCTTACGTACTTCACGGAAGTAAGCCGCGATGCCTTCCAGTTTAGACAGATCCAAGCCAGTATCGCGCTCGGTGCCTTGCAGCATAGCAACAACAGTTTCTGTTGGGCTGTGGCCGTAGGTGCAGCTCATTGAAGAGATAGAGGTATCGATAATGTCGATGCCCGCTTCAATGGCTTTCATTTGGGTTGGCAGGCTCAGACCGGTAGTCGCGTGACAGTGTAGTGCCAGCTCCATATCAGTTTCTGCTTTCAGACGCTTAATCAGGGTTTCTGCTTCGTAAGGCTTAAGCAGACCTGACATGTCTTTAATACAGATAGAGTGGCAGCCCATGTCTTCCAGAGTCTTGGCCAGACCTACCCAGTTCTCCAGCGTGTGGATTGGGCTGGTGGTGTAAGACAGGGTACCTTGAGCGTGTGCACCGTTTTCGATAGCCGCTTTAACCGCTGCCTGGAAGTTACGTGGGTCGTTCATCGCATCAAAGATACGGAATACGTCCATACCGTTGGTTACGGCACGCTCAACGAACTTCGCTACTACGTCATCAGCATAGTGACGGTAGCCCAGTAGGTTTTGGCCACGTAGCAACATTTGTTGCTTGGTGTTTGGCATTACCTTTTTCAGTTCGCGCAGACGCTCCCATGGATCTTCACCCAAGAAACGAATACATGAATCGAAGGTAGCGCCGCCCCAGGTTTCCAGTGACCAGTAGCCGAGCTTATCCAGCTCAGAAGCAATGGGGAGCATATCTTCGATACGCAGGCGTGTAGCCAATAGAGACTGGTGCGCATCGCGCAACACGACATCAGTTAAAGCGAGTGGCTTAGACATGGGGGGGTTCCTCTAAATATTATTGTGCCTTCCGATACTGATGAACAGCCGCAGTGATTGCAGCCATAACAGCAGTATTGTTAGTAGTTTGAACTGGCTTCGCCGCAGGCTTTGCGGCTACAGGTGCTTCGACAGGTGGTGCGAACTTGGACAGGACCACGATCGCCAGAATAAGCAGAGACAAGAATGCGAATACGGCCACCATGCCGATACCCAAGAGTTCTGCTGCGTCAAGCAACTGTTCCCCAACTGAGGGATGAGAAAGATTGCTAGTCATACAAATAGTTCCATTTTTAGACGACAAGCTAGAATTGCACGCACTCTGTAAAAAAGCAACGACACATGGTGAATGTTTATGCAATTATGGATATTCCACTCACTACTGGGATCTTGCTCAAACTTACTGTTAATACAGTGTGCGCTGTTATTTTTAACCAAGTCACGCCATTAACAGAATGTTTACATTTATCAAAGTGGCTTGTTGGTGACTAAAAAGCTGATAACGCGTACACAAACTGAACAGGCCTTCGGCGCTATATGATTGAATAATTAACAAGTTTTATGCACAAATGTCTGAAACTTAGGTCCTAATTTGTACTACAGCCTACGAAAGCGTAAGCCAGTGAGCATGAACAAGGTAAACGATTTGGGAAGGATTCAGCGGCCTGTAGCGAGCGATAGCCACACGAGTAAGCGACTGTGGAGTCATCAGTTGCGATGTGGGCGATAATCAGCCTGCCAACAAGGTCATGACAAACAACTGAAATAAAATGAAGTTATAAAGAGAAAGAGAGAGATGGCGCGCGTGGAAGGATTCGAACCTCCGACCGCCTGGTTCGTAGCCAGGTACTCTATCCAGCTGAGCTACACGCGCGTGGTGTTTCTAAAGCCTAGATGAAGGCTTAGAATTTTCAAGAAAAAGATGGCGCGCGTGGAAGGATTCGAACCTCCGACCGCCTGGTTCGTAGCCAGGTACTCTATCCAGCTGAGCTACACGCGCGCAGTAAACTCTTGACCTGCAAAGCAGGTAAATAATGGCGCGCGTGGAAGGATTCGAACCTCCGACCGCCTGGTTCGTAGCCAGGTACTCTATCCAGCTGAGCTACACGCGCACAATAACACTGTCGACAAAAAAAGCTCATGTCCATGAGCCTTTTGTAAAATATGGCGCGCGTGGAAGGATTCGAACCTCCGACCGCCTGGTTCGTAGCCAGGTACTCTATCCAGCTGAGCTACACGCGCGTTGAAATCGATGGCGGTGAAGGAGGGATTCGAACCCTCGATAGGGCTACAAACCCTATACTCCCTTAGCAGGGGAGCGCCTTCAGCCACTCGGCCACCTCACCGCGATTTCGGGTGTGCATATTACTGGCTGCAGAAATTTAGTCAAACACTTTTTTGAATAATATGCGTGTTCGCTCAGGAATCGCACAAACACCTTATAAAGTAAGGAAATACGCTGGATTTATCGGCAAATCCGGCCTTTATGGGTAGGTGTTCAATCGGTACGCCCGGCACCAAACAGCCTGTGCAAGGTCGGCATAAAGAAGTAATAAATTGTTTGAGTGGGCAGTTTTCCAACACATTTCGCTCAACCGAGGCGCGCTTAGCAGTAATACCAATCCGGATAAGCAAGTGACCAGAGATTGCGCAGGGAAAATCATTGAGGACGAGCGAGCGCTTGCCGTGACTTGTGGGTCAATTACAAAAACGTTGACGCTGTCATCCATGATTTTAATCAGCAAGAATGAGCAGTTACTTATATGGATTGGTATAAGACAGCTATTCAGTGAGAGCCGGGAAAAAACAAACCAGCGAAAGACAAATCTTGCGGGGATAGAAGTAAAAAATCCACCTGCTGAGCAGGTGGCTTTGACACGGCCCCCTAGAAGGGGGCTCACCTATACTACTGCATTTCCAGTGACATCTGACGTTCTTGCTCTTCTTTCTCTACCTTGTCTTGATGCCTGACATACCGCCTGATTATGTCTTCGTTCGCCCCAACGGAATCAACGAAGTACCCTCTTTGCCAAAAGTAATTACCCCACAGTTTCTTCTTTCTCAAGTAAGGATACTTCGCAAACAACCTAATCGCGGTTCTTCCTTTCACGAAGCCCACATACTCTGAAACACTCAGGCTCGGGGGCATCCTGACAACCAAATGGACATGGTCAATTTGAACATTTAGTTCAACGATTTTGCATTTCTTCATTGAGCTGTAGATGTAGAGCCCTCTATGCAACTCTTTGCCTAAGCTCCCCTTCAGGAGCTTGAATCTGTACTTTGGCGTCCAGACGATGTGATACTGACAACGATAGAATACGTGTGAAGCGGATTCATATCTGCTCATGTTAGTTGTTCTCCTATTTGCTGGTTACAAACAGGTTGAACCTTCTAACATGAGCGCTCTTCGGGCAAAGCCCACAAGAACGATCACCACCTCCATAGGAGGTGGTTTAATACTGATAACGAAAAACGCCAGTCATAAGACTGGCGTTTGATGATCTTGGCGTTTGCGAATCGCTTAGCGACGCAGACCCAGTTTAGCGATCAGTGCTTGGTACGCTTCAACGTCTTTACGTTTCAGGTAGTCA
>NZ_AUBZ01000032.1 GCF_000429505.1 Aliagarivorans taiwanensis DSM 22990
CAAACTGATGAAGCGGATGGCTTACGGCTATCGAGATACCGAGTATTTCTTTTTGAAGATAAAAGCAGCATTCCCCGGAGATCCGCGATGAACCTTTTATTTTAGTCTGACAGTTGGTATTGCTCTGACAGGCGATGGCACAACCATTTGTAGAGATTAAATGCGGTAGGAGACTTAGCCGTTGGCAGCAAATTGTCATCCAGGAAGGACTCGCCGCGAAAAGTCAGCACATCACCATGTTGGCTGACCTCGCGAACTTCCAAGCCCTCGATGTAATCTTCGTGCTCTCGCAGCAACTGATTGGCAAGGCTAATAAGCTCTTGAGCGGAGATCTCTTGTTTACTCATGTCTTTCGTTCTCTGGTATGGGTTATGTTCATTCTAGCGAATCCCGATTGATTGTCGCAGTAACCAATAAGCATTCACTAAACGGCATGCTTAAGTGGCTTGGTTGGCGGAGCGCGCTTTCCCCCGCCACTGCTGCACTAACAATCCAGAGATAATCGCCACCAAACCAACGTAGGTGGCAGGCTCAATGCTCTCCCCCAGGATCTTGTTGATAAAAAGCAGCGACAAGAAGGGTGAGATAAAAATAAGATTGCTGATACTGGAGGTGTTGTTGGTGTGCTTGAGAGCCATCACCCAGCAGACAAACGCTAGCCCCATCTCAAATACACCAACATAGGCCGCGCCAGCCCACGCCTTTAACTCAAACGGCGGCAAGCCATCGCTCCACCAGCAATAGACAAAGGTCATCGGTAGGCTCATCACAAAGGCCACCAGCAAGCTGGCGATGGGGTCTTGCTGATTGCGGGTGTTTAAGATCCAGTAGCCCGCCCATAGCAGGGTCGACAGCAGGGCCAGCACCACCCCGGGCACACTGTCGAACTGCATGGAAAACACATCGCCGCGGGTGGCAATGATCAACACGCCCATATAGCCCAAGGCCATCGCCAGCAGATCTTGGCGACGCAGGCGTTGACCTAAAAACGGCACTGCGAGCAATGACAGAGTAATAGCCCAGGTGTAATTAAGTGGCTGCGCCTGTTGCGCGGGCAGCAAGTCGTAGGCTTGAAACAGCACCAGATAGTAAAGAAAGGGGTTAATCGCCCCAAGGCTTAGCAGATACCATGGTCGCGAACGGGCACACTGCCACACCAACGAGAGCCGCCCTTGCTTAAGCAGACATAAAAGCAGCACGATGATGGAAAACAGCGAGGCCAGCAGCACTAGCTGGGCAGGGCTAACGACCGCGAGCGCCAACTTGAACGCGGTCGCCACCGTGGACCACATTAAAACCGCAGAGATACCAAAGGCATAGGCGAGCTTTTGAGATGTCATGATAAGTACTGCTTGATAAAAGGCAGAGTGTACCGAGGGGGGGCAGAGCTCGCAATCACAAGCCGCAGCCAAGGCTACGAGTTGGCTTTGTAACGGCCGAATAGCTGCACCTGATCGCGCCCGTTGCGCTTGGCCCGGTACATCGCTTTGTCGGCGCTCTCCAGCAACACTTGGCTGTCTTGGCCATCGTAGGGAAAGACGCTGGCGCCAATGCTCAGGGTAACCGGCAGCTTGTCACCATTCGGCAGGTAGACCTCGACATTCATCTTCTGCCGTAGCTTGTTCAAGGTCTGCTCGATATCATCAATCAGCAGGTTGTTTTGCAGCAGCACCACGAACTCATCGCCCCCCAAGCGGGAAAGGTGGTCACTACGGCGCAAGGTTTCACGCAGCCGCGCCGATACCTGACAAAGCACCTGATCGCCCATCTGATGACCAAGCTCATCGTTGATCCGCTTAAAGTGGTCGATGTCGATAAACGCCACCGCCAGCAGCCCACAACGGCGCTGAGTCACACTGATCGCCTGCTTGAGCGAGTCCTCAAAGGCCAAACGATTGGGCAGCCCGGTAAGGCTGTCGTGGTGGGCCATCTGATAAAGTTTTTGCTCACTGTACTTGAGCTGAGAGATATCGGAGTAGTTGACCACGTAGTTGCACACATCGCCGTGGTGGCCGTAGATCGCGCTGATCGTAACAAGGTAAGGGAAGAACTGCCCCGCCTTGCTGCGATTGTAAAACTCGCCATGCCATTGGCCGTTGCGCAGCAGCAGATCAACAATGTCTTCCACCTCTTGCCGCTCCCGCTCAACCCCGGGGTCCAAGCATTGCGGGGGATTACCGCGCAGCTCTTCCACCGCATAGCCAGAGAGCTGGCAAAACGCTGGGTTCGCTTCCACGATGCGAAACTGCTGGTCGGTAATCGCGATGGCATCACCGCTGTGGCTAAAGGCCTTGGCGTTGAGCTGCTCTAACTGCTGGCGCCGCTTAGCGATATCAATATCCACCACACTGAGCAGCGAGTGCTGGCCCTCCAGCCTTACAATGCCGAGCATCACCCACACCCCTTGGTGCTCCAAGCGGCATTCAAAGCGCTTTGGTAGCGCTCCGCGATAGCCGTTGCAGCCTAAGCGATGCCACAGCATCAACTGCTTGCTAAAGCCGGCATCAAATAGCTCCCAGTAAGGGCGGTTCAGTAGCTGTTCGACCTGATGGTTAGCGAGTGTAGCCAAGGCGCCATTGGCCAGCTGGATCCGTCCACAATCATCGAACAGGGCATAGCCAACGCCGCTTTGCTCCATGGCATATTGCAGGCGTTGCTGGGATTCAGTGTAGTGAAACACCAGCAAGGTACGCTTGGTGTCTTGCGAGAACAGCATCAACTGCCAGCCCGGCCACTCAATATCCACCCGGGCGCTATCGCCCACCAGCAGGCGGCTCAGCTCCTCTTCAACCGCGTTCACCGCCGCCGGATGCAGCACCTGCTTGATGCTCATAATGCCACCTTCAACCATATTGGCATCGGGCAAAGGGCGGTAGAGGCGGTACTCCTCCACCGTAAGCTCGCCGTCGATAATAAAATAGTTATGGCCAAGCGCATCAAGAATAGACTTGCTGAGGATGGGCTGGCCCATCTCGGTGAGCTGTTGCTCGATCACCTCCACCACCAGCGAAACAGCCTCATGATGCCGCTGAAGCTGGGACTCGATCTGCTCACCCCACAGGCACAGGATCAATCCCTCTTGATAGATATCTTGCTGGAGGTAGCAGGCATTACACTGCAGGGGGGCAACCGCGAGCTCGGCCACTGGAAACCATTTATCCAAGCCCGGCTCACGGGGAGGAAGCGACTGATCAACCACAGACAAACAGGCGGTGGGAAGTTCACAGCTAAGCTCACCCGCCATCGCCGAACACACCCCGCCCTCATGGTTCACCCGCAACAGCGCCGCGGCAGAAAAGGTGGTGGCACGCACACAGCTATCTAGCAAGACCTGCCAATGGCTATGCTGATACGCGTCATGCTGGGGCTTAAGCGCTTGCTCCATGTCCGTTATCCTGCCTCCCTGGCTAATAATGAATATGTAAATAGTAAGTTAAGCGCGAAGTAAAACCTAGCCTTCGTTACCAGTCTAGCAATACAAAGGCACTAAAACTGTGGGGGCTTACACTGAAACGTCAGAGAAGAGTTACAGCTAGCGGGAAATAGCGGAGAAATATTCGGAAGAGAAGGGAATGGCCAGAGCTAAATTCTGGATAAGCCTTGGCCAACACCCTATAACATCAAGAAAACTTAGTCGCCGTAAACCTTAATGGTAACTTTTTCCATCAACGACATGGCCAGATTATTATCATAATAAGCAGCTTCGTTGATAAAGGCGGGATACACCACCTTCTCGCCTTGATAGCTTATATCCTCGCCATTAAAGCTGCGGAAGATCGGGTCGCCGGGATGGATGGCCTCAAAATCATGGTCTTGCACCCGGCTATGCACCATCGCCGTTCTGCGCCCTTGTTCATCCACTGGCAGGGTCAGGCTTTCCAGATAGAGGTAGGCCTCTACCTGTTTAGGCAATTCGGGCAAGGCATCATCGCTATACAGTTGGATGAAGTCGAGGATATGCCCGGTCATGGTCTCCATCTGCTCAAACACATCTTGGCGTATTACCGATTGCGACTGCGGGCCAACCTCCACAATCACCCCAAAGCGGCCGCAGCTAGCCAGTAGGTGATGCTGATCTTTAGCCAGGTGGTCTTCATCGCGGAAGATTACCGCTTCTGGCATCTTCATCTTCAGGTAACCGGCCAGCAGGTTGTAGACCGGATCTTGCTGAACCAGCAGCAAGCACGGCCCCATGTTTGAGGTGGTGTTATGCAGATCAATCACAAAGTCGCTGTTTGGGGCATCCTTCGGCCCCAAGTGCTGATGCAATACCTTGGCGCGGCTCTGCTCGTAGTTAGCCAGCGTCGCATCGGCCAGGTCTTTGCTGGCAAACTGGCGGTTCAAATCACTATCGATATAGCGTTTGTTCTCGCCATGGGCCTTGGGGTTGGCAAACACGGTTTCCACCGTCAATCCGTCGCGGGCGATCAACTGTGGCTGTTGCTGCCACTTTTCAACTAAATAGATCCCGGTGAACTCATTACCATGAGTTCCGCCCACAATAGATACCTTATTGATTTTGTCTGCCACCATGCATCTCCCTGCTCTATTCCACACCAAAAGTTAAGTTGTTGAAGCTTAATTACAAAACAGCCCAAGCACAATGCTCGGGCTGGATAGTTTCAGTGCCAATAGCGACAGCTCTTACTCGTCGCGCTCCTGACGAGACAAACGGTAGGCCTTCGGTGTCAGGTTTAAGTCTTTCTTAAACACCGCGTACATGTACTGCAGCGACGGGTAACCACATAGCTCAGCGATATCCGCGGTCGACAGGTCGGTGTTACGCAGCAGGCTCATCGCTTGCTCCAGCTTGGCGCAGTGGATCTCTTGGTGAACCGAGTGGCCAATGTCTTCCTTAAAGCGCTTCTCTAAGTTCGAGCGGCTTACCTTCACATAATCGAGCACCTGCTCAACCTTGATACCTTTACAGGCGTTATGGCGGATAAAGTGCATCGCTTGAATTACATAGGGGTCTTTCAAGGCTTTGAAATCGGTGGATTGACGCTCCACCACCTTCTCTGGCGTCACCAAGTGGCGGATCGCGCCAAGATCTTGGCCCTGCAGCTGGCGGTGCAACAGCTTCGCCGCTTGGAAACCCATTGCCCGGCAACCTTGGGCAACCGAGCTCAGCGACACCCGGCACAGGTGGCGGGTCAAATCTTCATCGTCGATACCGATGACCGACACTTTGTCAGGCACGATAATGCCCAAGTGGTCACACACCTGCAGCAGGTGACGAGCGCGGGCATCGGTGACCGCTAGAATCCCAACCGGCTTGGGTAGCGACTGCACCCAATCGGCCAAACGGTTCATCGAGTACTGCCACGACTCCGGGGTAGTTTCCATACCGCGGTAAACGGCACACTCGTAGCCATCGGCGGCGACCAGCTCAGGGAAAATCATCTCACGCTCAGCAGCCCAGCGGGTTTGCTCGGTGAGCGGTAGACCATAGTAAGCGAAGTACTCCAGACCTTTTGACTTGAGATGCTCATAAGCGCTTTGCACCAGAGCGCGGTTGTCGGTGGCCACATAAGGGAACTTAGGATACTTCTGCTCGTCTTCGTAAGAGCTACCAACCGCCACCACTGGTACCTTCACGCCAGTAAGAGCCTGCTCCACTTGAGGATCGTCAAAGTCGGCGATAATACCATCGCCAACCCAATGTTGTAGCCCGGAGATCCGAGTGCGGAAGTCTTCTTCTAAAAAGATGTCCCAGTCACACTGGGAAGCCTGAAGGTAGTCACCAATGCCGTGAATCACTTCTCTGTCGTAAACCTTGTTGGCATTAAACAGCAAGGTGATCTTAAAGCGTTTGTCGAACATGCAGAGCTCCAACGTTAAAGCTACACCGCGTCCACGTCGGTGTTAAAAACCAGCGATATTGCCTTGAGAAAAAGCGTAACTGGCCCAAGGCCGTGGGATGTTACCAAATTTCCCCCTTGGCTAGGAATAGCTTTGAGTTTAACCGCAGATTAAACAAATGGCTGAGGCACATATCAAAGAAAACTGTGAGACCTCGCACGCATCCCAAAAACCACAAGACACCGAGAAAAATTCGTAATTGAGACCAATAGCACGGATCGTGGAGGATCGCCGCATATGCGTCGCAACAGCGCACTAAAGTGACATCAAAGAGGAATCTTCATGTACATCGGTATTGATTTAGGTACGTCAGGCGTAAAAGCGGTACTGCAAAACGAACAGGGCGAGATCGTCGCTCAGCACAATGCGGGACTCACCGTTTCTCGTCCACAACCACTTTGGTCTGAGCAAGCGCCAGCCGACTGGTGGGCCGCCACTCAAGACGCACTCGATGCGCTGGCGCAAGCTGAAAACCTGGCCTCAGTGAAAGCCATTGGCTTTAGCGGTCAAATGCACGGTGCCACCTTGTTGGATGCCAATGGCGACGTACTACGCCCCGCAATCCTGTGGAACGACGGCCGCTGTGCAGCGCAGTGTGCTGAGCTAGAAGCCAAGGTACCTAACTCACGCGAGATTGGCGGCAACCTGATGATGCCAGGCTTTACCGCACCGAAGCTGCTGTGGGTTAAGCAAAACGAGCCGGAAGTGTTTGAGCACATCGCCAAAGTACTGCTGCCAAAAGACTACCTGCGCTTCTTGATGAGCGGCGACTTTGCCTCGGATATGTCTGACTCCGCCGGCACCATGTGGCTGGACGTTGCCAAGCGCGACTGGAGCGAAGAGCTGCTACACGCCACCGGCCTAACCGTTGAGCAGATGCCAAAACTGTTCGAAGGTAGCGACATCACTGGCCACCTTAAGCCTGAACTGGCTGAGCGTTGGGGCATGCCTGCGGTACCTCTGGTTGCCGGCGGTGGCGACAACGCAGCAGGCGCAGTTGGCGTGGGCATCACCAAGCCTGGCCAAGCCATGCTGTCACTGGGCACCTCGGGCGTATACTTCGCGGTAAGCGATGGCTACCTGAGCAACCCAGAATCAGCACTGCACGCCTTCTGTCACGCCTTGCCGGGAGCTTGGCACAGCATGTCAGTGATCCTGAGCGCCGCATCTTGTCTGGACTGGGTGGTTAACCTGACTGGCCAGAAAGACGTACCAAGCATGCTACAAGCGGTAGAAGCTGCGCCTGAGTCCAATGACCCTGTGGTATTCCTGCCTTACCTGTCGGGCGAGCGTACCCCGCACAATAACCCAGAAGCCAAAGGCGTGTTCTTCGGTATGACCCACTCAACCGGTCCTCTGGATCTGTGCCGTGCGGTACTGGAAGGCGTATCGTTTGCCTTCGCCGATGGTCTGGATGCATTGCATGCCACTGGCCTTGAGCCAGAAGAAATCACCCTTATCGGTGGCGGTGCACGCAGCAAGCTATGGCGCCAAATGCTGGCCGACGTATTCGGTAAAGCTGTAACTTACCGCTTGGGTGGCGAAGTAGGCCCAGCACTAGGCGCCGCACGCCTGGCGCAACTGGCTGTTACCGAAAATGCTGATCTTGACGTTATCTGCCCAGTGCCAGAGCTGGTAGAAGTTCACCAGCCAAACGCTGAGCAGCACGCGCTTTACGCTAAGCGTCGTGAGACCTTCAAAGCCTTGTACCCTAAGATTAGCGAGCTGTTCTAAGCCTTAGCTCGAATACTGCGCAATCAAAAAAAGCGGCCCGATGGGTCGCTTTTTAGTTTCTATCAGCCACAAAAAATCCCATCGAGATGACTCAATGGGATTGCGTTCAACAAGCTCGCTTACTGCTTTTGAATAACCGTTAGCGCGCCTTGCTTCATCATCGCATTCAGCAGGTTTTGCTGCTCGTCTGGCGTTGAGATCATGCCGTTGGCATAGGCGTAGTTTGAATCAACCGATTCCATATCGAAGCTTTGTGATAACAGGAACTGGACCTCATCGCGACTGGCAGTCTCGCTCTCTGCATCGCCCTGCAACAGGGAGATCTCAAAGCCTAGCGACTCACCAAGGGCGAAGTCGACCACGCTGGGGCTAGGGATCACTTGGCTAGCCGCCGGAGCACCTACCACCGTCTGTACGAACAGGCGATCGTTTACAGCGTTCATCGCTGCAAAGTAGCTGCGCTGCACCGCAAAATCAGCAGGACTGAACGAGCGGCCGTAGTCGATGCAGTAGTTCGCAGCAGCGCAGGACTGACTCACTCCAGCCCCTGCGATGCTTGCCATACCGCGCGGCAGTTGCACACTGATATCTTCACCATCCAAGGCCACAAAGCTTTCGAACTGCCAATTACTTACGCTATCGATACCGCTAAACAGGGCAGCCCAGAAGCTAATCTCAGCATCGTCAAACTGGGTCAGCGGCTCACCATGATATAGGTATTGCCACAAGTAGTTCTTGTTCTTACGCTGCACCAGAACTGCGCTGCCAGCATCCAGCTCAAGGCCTGCATCAACCTCCCAGAAAACCTGGTCGCCAAAATACTCCAGTTGCAGCGGATCCTTCGGGGTTAAGTCTTTATCGAACACGTGAGCACTGGTGGCAAAGCCGTAGCCTTCCAATTGGGTGGCTCGCTCGCCATCAAAGTTTTGAAAAGCGGTCACCAACACATCATGGCGTGGCGGGATAGGGCTCTTCACCGGAATATCGGTCGAACCATCCCGCCCGCCGAGATAGTTGGCATCTGGGGTATAGCTGGTTTGGAAGTAGGCCGAGCGCTGCTCATCTCGCACATCTACCACTGCGTTGTCATTGATGGCAAAGGTGTTATCGAAACGACTGCCGCTCAAACAGCCTTCGGTGCGAGTGCCATTACGCAGGTTAACGGTCATCGAACTCAGCATCTCTTTTTGCACTGAGAACATGTAAACCTGCTGGTTGCCGACCCCTTCGGTGTACTCCTCAAGGGAGACAAAACCGCCATCGGGGATCTCAGCGGTATCGATGCGGGCTTTAAGGTCTGGGGCAAGTTCGGTGTCGGTGATGGTTTTAATCACGCTGCCATCGGCATCATGGAACAATATATTGAACGGGGTAATCGCGCGCTCTGCAGTCCAAACCAAAGAATCGCTGCCAGCAACCTCGCCGTACACGATACAACCACTGGCGACGTTAGCCGCCTCTTTTTGCACTACCTGAGCCATCTGCCAATGGTAGACTGGCGGAGGTGTTGGACCACTACCACCACTGCTCCCACCACAACCAACAAGTACCGCTGAGGTAGCCAAAGCTACCGAAATCATCTTGTTCACTTCACACCCTCAAATTAGATAGTCAAAAATTTGCTACGGGAGAGCATGAAGCAAGTTGTTTACCAAAATAACTTCAATTTTGGCATTTTTATCTTATTTTTTAATCATTTACCTGACGAAAAACTGAATCACAGCGTGATCCGCAAAGACGCTTGCTGAAAGTAGAAGTACCACAGCCAAATACCCGCTATCACGCCAAACAGCCCAGCCACGCCGAGGTATAAGATCGGCATCGCCAAAATGGCCACTGAGGTCCCCACCCCGATATGCACTTGAAATACCTTGATCAGTATCTGACCGAATGAGAACAGCACCTCTTGTTGTTGGTGCTCCTTACGCAGCATGGGTAGCCATATTGATGCCGCCAGTCGACACAAAAGGATAAAGATGACCGCCACCAGCGCAACTTGTAGAACAAAATCCATGGTCCACTCCCTGTTGCTTGAGTTCTTTTAGTAAAGCGAATCTCTCAGAGCAAGTCTTTGAGCTTACATGCAAAAATGCGCACTTACTGCTCTGAGTAGCAGCACGAACGATCAGGTAGAATTCCACCAAACAGGCACAAAAAAGCCCGAAATACAGGAGAGGATTTCGGGCAACTTGAACTAGCGGAGCACTACTAAGGCACTAGCAGCGCCGAGGCTAGCCAATATGCAGCCATTGTAATCAGCACCACGCCCACAATATTCAGGGCGAAGCCTGCTTTCACCATCTGCTTGATCTGCAACTGGCCGGAGGCAAACACGATGCTATTGGGCGGCGTGGCCACCGGCATCATAAAGGCGCAGCTGGCCGCGAGCGCCGCTGGTACCACCAGCATCAAGGGGCTCTCTCCCATCGATACCGCAATAGGGCCGAGCAGTGGTAAGAACCCTGCCGCCGTGGCGGTATTGGAGGTCACTTCGGTGAGGAAGATAATCGCAGCGGTGACAATCGCAATCACCAACAGCAGCGGTAGGTAAGAGGTCTCACCCAAGCTGGCACCGATAAAATCGGCCAGGCCAGAGCTTTTGATCTGCGCAGCTAGACTCAAGCCACCACCAAACAGCATCAGCACGCCCCAAGGCAGCTTCTTGGCGGTATCCCAATCCATAACCATCACCTGTTCGCGCCAGTTCACTGGAATCAGGAACAAACTCAAAGCAGCCAACATCGCAATACCGGTATCGGTGATCGGCAAGCCCGTCATGCTGGCCAGCAATGGCCGGAAAATCCAGCCAATCGCGGCTAAGCAGAACACCACTGCGACCGCTTTTTCGGGACCACTCATGGCGCCCAGTTGATGCAGTTGCTGACGCAGTAGCTCGCGCGAGCCTTCACTGCCGCCATCACCCAAGCGATAGTTAATCTTGGTCAGCCATACCCAGCAAATCGCCAACATCACCATCGAGATGGGCACGCCCACCATCATCCACTGGCCAAAGCCTAAGTGAATGTCGTAGCTATCCGCCAGATAGGCCGCCAACAGCGCGTTTGGCGGTGTGCCAATCAGGGTTCCCAAGCCGCCAATGCTGGCCGCGTAGGCAATCCCCAACAGCATCGCTGGGGCAAAGTTATCGTCGTTGGAGTCCTTGGTGACCAAGGTAATAATCGACATACCGATGGGCAGCATCATGACTGCGGTGGCGGTATTGCTCATCCACATACTCAAGAACGCGGTGATCAGCATAAATCCGCCCACTTGCTGAGCCGGTTTATCGCCCACCGCCAGCATGGTGGCCAAGGCAATCCGCCGATGCAGCTGCCAGCGCTCCATCCCCAAGCTGAGGATAAAGCCGCCCATAAACAGGAAGATCAGCGGATGCGCAAAGCTGGCGGTAGCCACTTTAATCGTTGCGATTCCGAGTAAGGGCGAGAGCACCATAGGTAGGAAGGAGGTCACCGGGATGGGCACGGCTTCGGTCACCCACCAGATCGCCATCAGTGTGGCCAAACCCATAGTACGCCACGCCAGCGGGCTCAAGCCTTCAAAGGGAGGCTCTGCCACCAACGTCAGCAGCAAAACCACCGGGCCCAGTATTAGGCCAATCAGTTTCGCTTGGTGCTGTTGAGCATAACTCGGGTTTGCTAAGGCAACGGTCATAAGCCCTCCTGGCTAAACAAGATCGTTAACAGAAAATTCACATACTATTTGTAAGGAATTATCAATCCACCACCCTGCTGGCCCAACTAGACAAAGGTCGTAAGGCCGCCGCATCAGCTCACAAAAAGCTACAAATTATTGATAATTGGATAAAGTCGCAGCTTAACGGCTGCTTGGAAGGAGGCGGCTACCGACAAAAGCGAAAGCCGCAAGTACGAGATACGAAAAGATAAGCGCGATACTTTAAGGATTAGTGAGTTAGGCAACGCTTCATGGTCAGCACCACATCGCCTGGCAGGGTCACTTCAAAACCGAAGCGTTGATACAGCTCTTGGGCACGGCAGCCACGAAACACCCGCAAGCGCAGGTTGTGGATGCCTTCCGCTTGGGCTTCTTCGATCAGTGCTTCCAAGGCCCAACTGCCCAGACCCTGATTCTGAAAATCCTCAGCCACCTGCAGATCACGGATATACCAGTCATCACCTTGGGCCTGCCAGCGCACCACCCCAACTACTTGCCCATCCACCAGCAACTCATAATTCTCGCAGTCCTGCCAGCTATCAACGAAGGCCTGAGCGTTCCACTCAACCTGTTGCTGGGTATAGTAGTTCTTCATATTCAGGCGCACTAAGCGCTGGGCGAGCTGATAATTTTGGGCGGGGCGGTATTCAAACTTCATAAACCATCCTTAGCATGTGGCCGCTTGGCCACTAACGGCTCGCATCATGCGAACCAACGAGCAATCCGTCGATTATACCAATCTGGATAAGTTAATGGCCAGTTATTGCGCAGGGAAAATCATTGAGGACAAGGAGGCGCTTGCCGTAACTAGTGGACTAATTACAAAAGCGCTGACGCTGTGATCAATGATTTTAACCAGCAAGAATGGTCAGTTACTTATGTAGATTGGTATAACATCAGCTTTAACTCTTTATTGCTGACCACCGGTTGATGCTCCGCTAAACCAGCTCAAAGCCGTGCTCGCTAAAGCTTAATCGATGGGTCACGCTGGGCAGGCAGTCTTCTTGGTGGTGGGTCACATACACCAACTGGCAAAGCTGCTGCTCGGCAATCCGCTCCAAGGCAGAGAGCACTACTTGGCGATGCAGAAAATCCAGCCCCTGACAGGGCTCATCCAGCAACAACAGTCGCGGCTGTTTGATCAAGGCCCGGGCAATCAACAGCAGGCGCTGCTGGCCATAGGACAGCTCTTTGAAGGGCAACAGAGCCAGCTCTTCCATCCCCAATAGCGCCAGCCAATCCATCGCCAGACGCTGCTGCGGCAGCGAGGCCGCTTGATAGAGGCCAATCGAATCGAACAAGCCCGATAAGACCACCTCGATGGCCTTGCAGCTGACCCGGTATTGCAGATGCAGCGCCGACGAGACAATGCCCAACTGCTCCTTGATCTGCCAGATACTCTCGCCGCTGCCACGGCGATAGCCCAGCACCTCGATATCGTTGCTATAGCACTGTGGATGATCGCCACTGATAAGGCTCATCAGGGTGGATTTACCGCAGCCATTGGGGCCACTGACCTGCCAATTCTCGCCGGGGTTAATCTGCCAATCCAGCCCGGAAAACAATTCTTCACCGCCATAGCTGACCCGGCCATTGCGAATGCTAAACAGCGGCTGCTCGGCTTGCTCTGGCGCGTCACTGCGCAGCTGTTCGGTGAGTTGCTTGGCTTGTTGCTGGGCCAAACGCGTTAGCTGCTCGCGCTCGGGATTGTTTAGCCACTGCTGACGGCTAAAGGTGCGTGAAAGCCCCTGCTCGTCGAGCAAAGCGACATGGCTAATACACTCAGGCAGCTCCTCATCACGGGAGGTGATCAGCAGCAGCTGGCAGCCCTTGGCTACCTCTTCCAATAGCGTCATCAGTTGCTGCTGGTGCTCCACATCCAAGCCAGCAAAGGGCTCATCCAGTAGCAGCAATCGTGGCGACTTTAATAGCGCCAGCGCCAGCATTAGTCGGCGACTCTCGCCGGTGGAGAGCTGGCGAAAGCCACGTGTTAACAAGGGGGAGAGATCGCACTGGCCCACCACCGTGGTAATCAGCGACGGATCGTCGGATTGCGAGTGCAACAGCTCAGCCACGCTATGGCCAAACTCCTGCACTTGGCTAAAGTCGCTGTCATCTTGCTCCAGCTCTAGCTCCAACAAGCGTTGTTGCTCGGCTAATGACACCAGTTCCACAGGCTCGGGCAGGTTTTCCACCCAGCCCTGCTCAGCGGTGTACAAGCCCGCCAGCCACTCACCTAACAGGCTCTTGCCACTGCCGCTGCTACCAAACAGCGCCCAATGCTGACTAGCTAGATCCCAATCCTTGATGGCTAATTTGTGTTGGCTTCCGGCCAAGGCTAACTGGCAAATTCTCATTAAGCTCTCCTATGCTAAGCAATGTCAGCTTAACTGTGTTAAGTGATTAAGAGAAAGGCAAAAAATGCGCATATTCAACAAAGCGTCATCATCTTCTGGTAGACGTGAATAGTTTTTCTCATCGCATCGGTCTTTCTCATGGCAACTCAGTTTTACACTCATACAAGGACGCATAAGTGACTAGAAAGCCCGAGAAACCCTATGTAAGCCCCGGCATGCCCCAACTCGACACCAGTGGAAAAACCACATCATTTTTCGAGTTCTGGCCTGCGTGGGCGATGTACTTCCCGGTCGCAATCCAGTGGCTGCTGCTCAGCCTGCGCCACCGCAGCTTGATGCTGCCCTTACTGGCCAACCCCAAACTGCCGCTCTCAGGGATGGTTGGCGTGGCCAAGAGTGAACTGTTTGAACAGGCCCGCGGCCAATGCGCCGAGACGATCCTGCCGTGGATCAAAGTGATACGCACCGCCCCCTTTGCCGATGAGCAGCTACCGAAGATTGTGCAAGCCATGGAGCAAGCCAATCTGGCCTTTCCACTGGTCGCCAAGCCCGATATCGGCTGCCGTGGCGTAGGCGTAAAACTGGTGCACAACGAGCAAGAGCTGGCGGGAGCCTTCCGCCACTACCCAGCTGGTGCATCGATGCTGCTGCAAAAGCTGGCCAAGCACGAAGCCGAAGCGGGGGTGTTCTATGTACGTCACCCTAAAGCCGAGCAAGGCAAGATTGTCTCTTTGGCACTGAAGTACATGCCCTACGTGGTTGGTGATGGTCGCTCAAGCCTAAAAGAGCTGATCGCCCAAGACCCACGCGCCAGCGAGCTGCAACACCTGTATCTGCCGCGCCATCAGAATCATCTGGACGACATCATCCCTGAGGGTGAAGCGTTTCGCCTGATCTTTGCCGCCTCACACAGCCGCGGCGCGATCTTCCGCGATGCCAATGACCTGATTACCCCAGAGTTAAGTGCCGCCATCGATGGCCTGATGCAAGATTTGCCGGAGTTCTACTACGGGCGTTTGGATATCAAGTTCGCCGATATCGAGGCGCTGCAAACCGGTAAGGGCCTGGAGATTGTTGAGATCAACAGCGCCAGCTCGGAGTCGCTGCATATCTGGGATCGCGCCACCCCCTTGAGAGAAGCCGTTCGTTCGCTGCTGTTTCAGTATCGAACCCTGTTCGAGCTGGGAGCCGCCCAACGTAAGCGCGGCTTTCGGCCACCACGCCTCCGGGAGCTGCTACGACGCTGGCACCTGGAGCGCACCCTGACCCCGCACTATCCAGAAACTGATTAGAGAATAACTATGACGGAGCAGTACAATCCCTTTCGCATCACCGTGGGACCTCGTTGGTTTTCAGCCACACTGGAACGGGCACTCGGCCTTTACCCATTGGCAGAGAAATACCAACAACGCCCAGAGCGCAGCAAGGACAATGCCGCAGAGTTTTTAGAGCACACCACCAAAGCGCTCGACTTCGACCTGCTGCTAAACAACCCCGAGGCACTGAAATCACTGCCTGAGGAAGGCCCTTTGCTGATTGTGGCCAACCATCCACTGGGCGGGTTGGAAGGGGTGGCGATGAGTAAACTGCTTCTCAAGTATCGACCCGATCTCAAGGTGCTGACCAACGAGCTACTGGCCACCATCCCCGAGTTTAAAGACCTGTTTATCGGCGTGGATGTACTCTCCAAGCAAGCGGCGAAGAAGAACGCCAAGGGCATCCGAACCGCTAGCAAGCACCTCTCTTCCGGTGGCGCACTGATGATCTACCCGGCCGGCCAAGTATCCTGCATCCAAAAGGGTAGCTGGAAGATCTGCGACCGCCAGTGGAACAACTTAGTTGGTCGACTCGCCCGTCGCTACAAGCCCCATTGCCAAACCTTCTATGTGCAAGGCCGCAACTCCCGACTGTTCTACCTAAGCGGGCTGATCCACCCGCGCCTACGCACCCTGATGCTGCCGCGTGAGCTGCAAAACAAGGGCGCTCAGCAGTTCACCATGCAGGCTGGCGCGCTGATCTCCCCCAAAGATTACGCCGAGCTGGAGAGCGATCAGGCGGTCACCGACTACCTGCGTGTGGCCACCGAGCTGCTGAGCCTGCCCGCCAGCCAACAGCGAACCGAGGACAGCAGACTGCCGCCGCTGAGCCTGGTGGAATCCCTGCCCAACGGACGGGTATCGATCCGCCAGCAGTTAGATGAGCTGGAGCCGCGTAAGCTGTTAAGCCAACGCGAGTTTAGTGTCTATTGCGCCCCCTATGCCGAGCTGGGGCCGCTGATGGACGAGATCGCACTGGCTCGCGAGGTCACCTTCCGCGCGGTTGGTGAGGGTACCGGTAAGACCCTCGATAGCGACCAATTCGATCCACACTACTGGCATCTGTTCGTGTGGGATGACAAGGCCCATGCCTTGGTGGGCGGCTATCGCATCGGCCACGCCAAAGAGATTATCCGCGAGCACGGCCTGAACGCGCTGTATAGCCGCTCGCTCTACCACTTCGATGAAAGCTATATCGAGCGCCTTGGCGACTGTCTGGAGATGGGCCGCTCCTTTGTGGTACCCAAGTACCAGCGCCATCCACGCGCGCTAGACCTGCTGTGGCAAGGCATCGGTCACTATGTGGCGAAGCAGCCAGAGCACCACACCCTGTTTGGCTGTGTCAGCATCTCCCGCGAGCTGTCGACGCTGGCACAGGCCTTTATCTCCGATTCGATGGTATCGGCCTTCTGCGCCGAGCAAAAATACCTGCAGAAGGTAAAACCTCTGACCCCCCTTAAGGTGAAGGGCAAGGTGTGGGACAAGGCGATCTTGTCCTCCATCAGCAGTATCTCAGCAATCAACAAGCTGGTAGGGCAGTGCGAGCCCGGTCGCTCGATACCCATCTTGCTGCGTCATTACCTGGCGCTAAACGGGCGTTTTGTCTGTTTTTCAGTCAACACCAGCTTCAACCAATCGCTAGATGGCCTGATTGTTGTCGATTTACGTAAGACCCCGGAGAAATATTTACGACGTTACCTCGGTCCACAAGGATGTGCCGATTTTCTGGCGAAATGGAGAGACGATGAAGCTGCTGCTTAATGCAACCATAGATACTCTGGAACAAGTTAAACAACTGATTGGCTTTGCCTCGGGGCCTTTATATAACCAGCCCTCGGCGCATAGCCAGTCCGGGATAGGCCGCCATGTTCGGCATATCCTCGACCATTTCTGGGCGCTGCAGCTGGGCATGGAGCAAGGCGTGATCGACTACAACCAGCGCCAGCGCGACTCAGCACTAGAGCAGCAGCCTGATCTGGCACTGGCCCGCTGCCAGCAGTTAATCGAATGGCTCGATGGTCAAATTGAGCAAGACAACCCGCTGCAGGTCATCTCCGAGATATCGGTGCATGAGCAGCAGAACATCGAGGTCAGCAGCCTGCTCTCGCGTGAGCTGCTCTACTTGATTAACCACACCATCCACCACATTGCCTACGCCAAGCTGCTCGGCCAACAGCTGGGGCTGCAGTTTGACGCCGCACTGGGCCTCGCACCCAGCACCGCCAGCTACCTGCGAGGCCAGGGCTGATGTGTACCCTGAGCCTGCTGCGCAATGGCAAGGATTGGCTGATCACCATGAATCGCGACGAAGCGCGCGATCGCCATGAAGGTCAGCTGCAGATCCGCCAGCACGGCACCTTGCACTACTGCTATCCGCTGGACCTGCGCGCCGCCGGCAGTTGGTTTGGCTTTAATCAGCAGGGCATGGCAGCGGCCTTACTCAATCGCTACCAAGACCCACAAGCGCTACACAAGCAAAGCCGTGGCGCGCTGGTACCGATGTTGCTGCAACACGCCGATATCGATGCCGCGCTGCAGCAGCTGCGCGCGCAGCTGCTAAGCCAGTTCAACCCCTTCGATTTGTTGCTGTTTGCCAATCACCAACAGTGGCACCTGAGTTGGAATGGCCAGCAAGCTAGCTGGCAACAGCTGGATAGCCCGGATAGCTGGATCCTTAGCTCATCATCCTTTGAAACCGACGCCACCTTGGCCTATCGCTATCAACGCTTCGAGGCATGGCTAAACCAGCCCAAAGCCGAGGAGACCGAAGCGCTCGCCGATCAGATACTGGAAGACGTCCACCTTAACCGCGACGATCCGATTCGTTCAGTGATGATGGACCGCGAGATCGCCCACAGCAAGAGCATCTGCCAGCTGCTGCTGAGCAACCACCGTAAACAACTACGCTACTTCGATGAGACGTCGCTGAACCTTAGCCGCGAAGGCGTGAGCCCCAGCGAGCTGCCGCGACGCCTTGTGACCTTCAAGCCGGACCCCAAGGAGGCCCTATGAAGCACTCACCGCTCGCCCTGTTACTGGTACTGGCCAGCATCTTTTTGCCCGGCCAGGTAATGGCAGCCAAGGACCCGATCTTCACCCCGTGGAGCAGCAATAAAGCGATTCGCGGCTATGATCCAGTGGCCTACTTTACCCAGCAAGCCGCGGTAAAAGGCAGCAAGCAGTACACCTTGGAATGGCAAGGCGCTGACTGGCTGTTTAGCTCAGCGGAAAACCTGGCCGCCTTTGAGGCCGAGCCAGAGCGCTATGCCCCCCAATACGGCGGCTATTGCGCCTATGCCTTGGCCAACGATGAGCTGGCCCCCATCGACCCAGAGCAGTTCACTATTGTCGATGGCAAGCTCTACCTCAACTACAGCGCCAAGATCCAACAGCGCTGGCTGAAGAATCGCGATGAATACATCAGCGATGCCGATGGCCATTGGCCAACGGTGCTAGAGCGCTAATGCTCAAACTCTATCGCCAAGGACTACAAAGCCTCTCACCGTGGCAGATATCACTGCTGGCAGCGGTCATTTATGGCAGCTGGGCGGGTTGGGTGAACAGCGACCATGGCAGCATGGTCGCGCTACGGGCAGGGCTGGTGCAAGCCAGCTATGCCTTTGTCTCAACCGCCTTAGTCACCTACATTGCCCGCTACTTCCTGCTCAAGCCCTGGTCGAGCCCTTGGCCGCTGGCCGCCGCATTGGGCGTGGGCTGGAGCTGCTTGCTGGCGATCCCGCTGTCGCTGCATCACTGGCAGAACACTCCAGATATCTTTGAGGCGATTGCGCCCGGATTAGCCATCGGTACCCTTTATCTGTACAGCTACTGCCACTACTTCGACGGCAATCGCGCTGAAGGCGCTAGCTAGCAGGGCCACCACGATGATCTGGCGGCTAGCGATGCTCTGGCGTATGGCACTGATACTCACCAGTGCACTACTCGCCGCGTGCAGCAGCCGACCACCCGCTCCCCTCGACTGCCATCAAGCGTTAATCGCGCTAGAGCAGCAGATCAGCCGCGATATCGGTATTAGCCTCGGCAATCCCATCGACAACTTACCTGCCTTGCGCAGCGATCGCTTTGTCGAAAGTTGGCTGACAGAGCCACTCGAGCAGTCTCAAGCGCAAGCGCTGATCACGTACATGGCGGCGCTGGCCAAGCGAGCATGGCAACTGGAGTGGGCCCAGCTTTCCCCTGAGCAGCAGCTCGCTTGGGAGTCGCGACTAGCCACTCAAACGCCACAAGGTGAGTTACCACTTACCCACTGCCTAGAGCAGCAGCAATCGACCTACCTACAGCAATGGCAACACACCCTTATTCAGCTGCAAAGCCAACAGCCGGACGATGATTATCAAGACTGGGCGCGGGTACTTGGCCTGTACCCCTTGCTAAAGGGGCCGTTTAAACAGGCCGTTGAGAAAGAGCAGGCACGCCTTGCAGCCGACTGGCAAGCACATATCCCCAACCAAGACCATGCCCTCTACTTGCCTGACGACCATGCAATCGCACCTCTCTGGCCAGCAGCCGATGCGCTAGGCCTGCCCCAGTTTAGCGCCGCCCAGTGGCAGCAACTGGCCATGGCCTACGCACCGCAGTGGCAGATCGCGACCAATGACCCTGCCAATCGGCCGGGTCGGGTTGAGTATCTTCAAGACGAGCAGCTTAGAGTAAATATCGAGAAGCCCAGCTACTACCACTTTGTCAGCTTTGGCAGGCATCACCGGCAGACCACCACTCAACTGAACTATCTGTTGTGGTTTAGCGAGCGGCCCAAGCTCAGCCGCTTCGATTGGGTGGCGGGGCAGCACGACGCCCTGTTGTTTCGCATCCATCTCGACCAGCACGGTGAGCTACTGGCCATGGACAGCGTGCACCTCTGTGGTTGCTGGTATCAGCTGATGCTACCCGAGGGGCGCGGCTATACGGCACAGATGCAAGGCGAGCCGGTGATGATGCAGCGAGTAACCAGCGACTTGCCGGTCAGGCTGCAGGTATCTGCGGATGAGCATCATATCGTTGGGGTAGCAGCGGCCAGCGAGTCGAGCCCTGCCAGCAACCAGATTGCACTCACCGCTCTGCCTTGGGATAGGCTGTATCAGCTAAGCGAGAGCCCAGCGCCGAATAGTTCTGACAAGAGCGCGTTTAACCGCGAGGGGATCGTGCCCGGTTCCCAGCGCCCGGAGCGCTGGTTTTTCTGGCCGATGGGGGTTGCCGATGCGGGTAGCCTACGCCGCTTGGGCGATCATGCCATCGCCTTTGTCGGCAAGCGCTATTTCGACCAAGCCCGGCTGTTAGAAGGCCTTGGCGTCGAGTGAGTTACTCGAATTTAAGCAGGCGAGCGTCCACTACCATCACTGCGTAGGGGCCAATCCCGCTGCCGTTGCCCTTGCGTCCCCATGCCAGCTCTGGCGGGATGACAAACTCATAGCGGGAGCCCAGCGGCATCAGCTGCAGGCCTTCACGCAGACCGGGGATCGCCTCTTGTAGCGAGTATTTGTCGGGCAGGCTTTCTTTATAGGTATCAGCAATCACCGCGCCGTCGGCCAGCAAGATACGCTGGTTAACCGTCACCGTGTCGAACTCGGTAGGGGTCGGCCCTTCCACCTGCTCAATCACCCGATACATCAGACCTGAAGGCAGACAATGGACATCTGCTTTCTGCTGATATTTGGTAATAAACTCTGCGCCGTTGTTCTTGTTACTGCCTGCCGACCCTTTAGCCCGGCGGCGCTGGTTGTTTCGTGCCATACGTCTTTTGATAACTTGCTGAAAAGCTCATCATTATACTCACATCTGAGCGGCTACGCAGCGACTGGGGCCGCTAACTGCGGCTGACATCATCCTGTTCTGTGGTGGTGGCAGTAGGGTTACTGGCAGTCTCCTCCGGCGCCTGCTCGCTCTCGGCGGTCGATTCTTGCTGCGATTGCTGCACCGCTGCCACCAATTGTTCAACTTGCGGACTCGGACGGTGCTCAAGTTTCCATGACAGGTAGAGCAGCATGGCCAGGCACAGCAGGTGTAAGGCTTCAAAAATAGCCAGCAGTAGCGGTAGGTTTAGCTGGGGCGCCAACGCCCGGTCGAGCAGATAGGCCAGCGCACAGACCCGCAGCAGCCACATGCCATGGCGGCTGGCATAGAGCAGCGAGTAGGCCGCCAGCACACTGACAAAGAACAGGCTAAGCGCCCAAGGGAAGCTCAGTGGAAACGGCCCCAAGCGGGTGATCATATCCGATACCTGGAATGCCCCCGACAAGGCCTGCGACAACAAAGCCAGGCTACCCAACAGGGCATAGGCGCTGACCGTAAAGCGTAACCAGCCACGATAGCGAACAGAAAGTAAGGAGTTGAGCTGGCGCATCACGGCCTCCAACGATAGCGAGCGTCAGCTCAATACTAGGGGGAGAGTGACAAGGCTGTCCAAAGTTCCTGCCAATAAGCGCGACCGGGTCAAACAAAACCGCCTTCCGATACAATAAGGCCCCGCTATTTGCAGGGCCTTCATTGAGCATCAAAGCGGATTACACACTCATCCACTGCTTAACTTGCTGAGGATCAACTGCTTGCTTGTCACCTTGCAGCACCACGTTGCCCCGGTCCAGCACGGTGTAGTGATCGGCCAGCTCAACGGCGAAGTCGAAGTACTGCTCCACCAGTACGATGGCCATATCGCCACGGTCCCGCAGGTGAGCCAGTACCCGTTGAATGTCCTTGATGATCGAAGGTTGGATCCCTTCGGTAGGCTCATCAAGCATCAACAGCTTGGGCTGCATCACTAGTGCTCGGGCAATCGCCAGCTGCTGCTGTTGCCCCCCACTGAGGTCACCGCCACGTCGAGCCAGCATCTTTTTCAGCACCGGGAACAGACGGTAGATCTCATCGGGGATCACCCGCTCAGATTTTGGCAGGACCGAGAAGCCGGTTTTCAGGTTCTCCAGCACCGTCAGTTGGCTGAAGATCTCCCGCCCCTGCGGCACAATAGCAATCCCCAGCTTGGCGCGCTGCGCCGCCGAGAGCTTGCTGATGTCCTTGCCTTCAAAGCGGATCGCACCGCCTGAGATACGTTGCTGTCCGGCCAGCGAACGCAGCAGCGTGGTCTTGCCCACACCATTGCGCCCCAACACACAGCTGATTTGGCCAAGCTCGGCCTTTAGATCGATACCATACAGCGCCTGACTGGCACCGTAGTGGCTATCTACATTAGCAATTTCTAACATATATTCCCCTAGCGCCCCAGATACACTTCAATCACTTGTTGGTTCTGTTGAACCTGCTCCAGCGTGCCTTGTGCCAGCACCGAGCCCTCGTGCAACACGGTTACCGGGCAGTCCAGTGCTTTCACAAAGTCCATATCGTGCTCCACCACCACCAGCGAGTGGTCTTGGGCCAGCTGCTTAAACAGCTCGGCGGTCAGCGCGGTCTCTTCATCGGTCATCCCGGCTGCCGGTTCGTCGATCAGCAGCAAGCGTGGCTCCTGCATAATCAACATGCCGATCTCCAGCCACTGCTTCTGGCCATGTGAGAGTGAGCCAGCCAGCCAACTGCGCTTGTCCTGCAGGCGGATCAGCTCCAGCACCTCTTCGATGCGGCCAAAAGACTGATTGCTCAGCTTATGTAGCAGCGATTGGAACACCCCGCGGCCGCCAGAGAGCGCCAGCTCGAGGTTCTCGAATACCGTCAGGTTTTCAATCACCGAGGGCTTTTGGAACTTACGACCAATCCCTAAGTTGGCGATTTCCGCCTCGTCGTGCTGGGTCAGATCGATGTCTTGTTCGAACATCACGATGCCTTCATCAGGGCGAAGCTTGCCGGTAATCACATCCATCATGGTGGTTTTGCCGGCACCATTGGGGCCGATAATCGCCCGCATCTCGCCGGGCTCCATAATCAGTGACAGGCTGTTGAGCGCCTTAAAGCCGTCGAAGCTCTTGGTGACGCCATCCACATATAGCAGGGTATTCTGTGGAATATGCTTTGGCTTAGACATTGGCGGCTCCTTGATCAAGGTTCTTGGGGGTCGGCTCGGCTTGCTTGTCCGGCTCTGGCGCGACCTGAGACGCTTGCTGAGGCTGTGGCTCAGCCTCAACAGCTTGCGCTTGAACCGGTGCTTCAGTATTAGCCCCTGAAGCCGCCTTGCTGCGACGCATCTTGCTCAGCTGAGCACTCAGCCCCACCACACCCTTGGGTAGCCACAATGTCGTTACCACAAACAGGCCACCTAGGAAGAACAGCCACAGCTCGGGGAAGGCGCCGGTAAACCAGGTCTTACCAAAGTTCACCATCCACGCGCCGAAGATCGCGCCAAACAAAGTGCCACGGCCACCAACCGCCACCCAGACAATGCTCTCAATCGAGTTCAGCGGCGCAAACTCGCCCGGGTTGATGATGCCCACTTGCGGCACATACAGCGCACCGGCGACACCCGCCAACATGGCGGAAACCACAAATACGAACAGCTTAAAGCGCTCCACTCGATAGCCAATAAAACGGGTGCGGCTTTCGCTGTCGCGGATCGCAATCAGTACCCGGCCCAGCTTGGAGTTAACAATAAAGCGACACAGCAGATAGCCACCGGCCAGCGCCAGCGCGCTTAGGCTAAACAGCGCGGCCCGGGTACCCGAATGCTGCAGGTTAAAGCCCAAGATATCTTTAAAGTCGGTCAGGCCATTATTACCACCAAAGCCCATGTCGTTACGGAAGAAGGCCAACATCAACGCGTAGGTCAGCGCCTGGGTGATAATCGACAGATACACCCCGGTCACCCGCGAACGGAAGGCCAAATAGCCGAACAGGAAGGCCAGTGCGCCCGGCACCAACAGCACCATCAGCATGGCGAAGCCGAACATATCAAAGCCCTGCCAATACCAAGGCAGCTCAGTCCAGTTCAGGAACACCATAAAGTCTGGCAACAGTGGGTTGGCGTACACCCCGCGCTCACCGATTTGACGCATCAGGTACATGCCCATGGCGTAGCCGCCGAGGGCAAAGAAGGCGCCGTGGCCAAGGCTCAAGATACCGCAGTAGCCCCACACCAAGTCCACCGCAACCGCTAGCAAGGCGTAGCAAAGATACTTGCCCAGCAAGGTCACCCAGTACGATGACAGATAAAAGGTATCGCCCGGCTCAAACACCAAGCTACAAAACGGCACGATAATCGCCAGTGCCAGTAGCACCGCCAGCAGGGCATTGCCCACCTTATCGCGCATCAGAAAAGATACGATAATAGAACGACTCATCGCTTAGTCCTCCACCATGCGGCCTTTCAGAGCGAACATGCCCCGAGGACGTTTTTGAATAAACAGGATGATAAATACCAGCACCAAGATCTTCGCCAGTACCGCACCGGTAAACGGTTCTGCCAGCTTGTTGGCCACCCCAAGGGTCATTGCAGCCACCACAGTGCCGAACAGGTTGCCGACGCCACCGAACACCACCACCATGAACGAGTCGATGATGTAGTTCTGGCCAAGGTTGGGGCCAACGTTGGTTAGCTGACTGAGTGCCACACCGGCAATACCGGCCACCCCAGAGCCCAAACCAAAGGTCATGGCATCCACCCATGAGGAGCGAATACCCATGGCGTTAGCCATCGCCCGGTTTTGCGTTACCGCGCGCACCTGCAGGCCGAAGAAGGTCTTGCTAATCAGCAGCCACAGCGCTGCCACCACCATAAAGCTGAAGATAATGATGTAGAGGCGGTTATAGGTCAGCGCCAGCACGCCGTTGATCTCCAACGAGCCGCTCAGCCACTGCGGAGTGATTACCGCTTGGTTAAGTGGGCCAAAGATACTGCGCACCAACTGCTGGAGCACCAGACTCAGACCAAAGGTCGCCAGCAGGGTTTCCAGTGGTCGGCCGTATAAGAAGCGAATAATCCCGCGCTCGATCAGCACACCCATGGCGCCCGATACCAAGAAGGCCGCAGGGATCGCCACCACCAAGGACAGTTCAATATGCCCCGGCATCAGCTGCTGCACCACGTAGGTGGTGTAGGCGCCCAGCATGATCATCTCGCCGTGGGCCATGTTGATCACGCCCATCACGCCGAAGGTGATCGCCAGACCCACCGCCGCCAATAGCAGCACTGCGCCTAAGCTCAGCCCGAAGTACAGGTTCTCGGCAGCGCGATTGAGTTTAAGTAGCTGCTGGTTACGCGCCACCGACTCATTGATTGCTGCTAATACCTCAGCGTTTTGCTCGTCAGATTGGGCACGCAATAGCGCATTACGCGAAGGGGCATCCATGCGTCCGCCCAGAAACTCAGCCGAGCTCTGACGCTGGGCGTCATCGCCATTTTCCAACAAGATAATCGCTTGCAGCTCGCGCAGTTTGTCCTGCACCTTGGCGCTGGTTTCAGCAACTAAGCGCTGCTCGACCAAGGGAAGTTGCTCGGCCTCTACGTTGGCCATCAATGAGCGCACCGCACTAAAGCGGGCATCTTCATCGGGGCCGGCTAGGGCCATCATTGCCAGACCCGAGCGGATCTCGCGGCGTATTCTGTTGTTAACGGTAATCCGTTTTATTTTTGATTTGGCTACCTCTCCGAGGGACTCGCCCTGTAGATCGGTCAGCAGGAAGCTCCTGCCACTCTTCGTTGCAATAACCAGCTGGCGATCGGCTTTCACGTAGTAAAGCTCAGCATCTAACATGCCTTGAAGCGCGACCGCGTTACGCGGGTCATCAAACTCCAGCATGGCCTCAATCGCTGCCAGTTTGTGATTACTGCTTTTTCCGGTCAGGCCGCTGGCGGCTTGTTGCCAATCGTCGGCGAGTACGCCGAAGCTCAGTACAACCAGTCCAACAAGACCGAGCAGTTTATTTAGCATAGTTTTCACGACAACCTCTCCTGGTGAAACTACTTTATGTGCGCGCACCGGCGTGCGCTTAGAAGCGGGGCAGCAAGGCTGCCCCGACTTAAGGCTTGGCTAGCTAACTACTGGGATTAGTAGTTTTGGCCAGAACACTGAGAGGTAGTGATGTTGAAGTTGCCGCAGGAGATAGGCGCGGTCCAGTCAGCCACCAGGTTGGCACTCTCTGGCAGGTGATCGGTCCATGCATCACCGATTACGCCACCAGCAGTTTGCCATACCACGTCGAACTGACCGTCTGCTTGGATCTCACCGATCAGTACTGGCTTGGTCAGGTGGTGGTTGGTGTTCATTACCGCATAGCCACCGGTCAGGTTAGGTACGGTAATGCCGTACATGGCGTCACGTACGCTGTCCACTTCCACAGAGCCGGCTTTCTCAACCGCTTCTGCCCACATCTTGAAGCCGATGTAGGTCGCTTCCATTGGGTCATTGGTTACGCGCTCTTCTGAGCCGATAAAGCTCTGCCACGCACCGATGAACTCTTCATTCAGCTCGCTATCGGCGCTTTGGAAGTAGTTCCAAGCCGCCAAGTGACCGACCAACGGCGCAGTATCAAAGCCAGATAGCTCTTCTTCACCCACCGAAAAGGCCACAACAGGAATGTCTTCCGCGGCGATGCCTTGGTTAGCCAGCTCTTTGTAGAACGGCACGTTAGCATCACCGTTAATGGTGGACACTACTGCAGTCTTCTTGCCCGCTTCACCGAATTTCTTGATGTCAGATACGATGGTCTGCCAATCAGAGTGGCCGAATGGGGTGTAAGAGATCATGATGTCTTCGTCAGCCACACCGGCAGTTTTCAGGTAGGCTTCCAGGATTTTGTTGGTGGTACGTGGGTAAACGTAGTCGGTTCCCGCCAATACCCAGCGCTCAACACCTTCTTCGCCCATCAGGTAATCCACCGCTGGGATAGCCTGCTGGTTTGGCGCAGCTCCGGTGTAGAATACGTTTTTAGAGCTCTCTTCGCCTTCGTACTGTACCGGGTAGAACAGCAGGCCGTTTAGCTCTTCAACCACTGGCAGTACCGACTTACGCGATACCGACGTCCAGCAACCAAAGATCACATCTACCTGCTCTTTTTCTAGCAGTTCACGGGCTTTCTCGGCGAACAGCGGCCAGTCAGAGGCAGGGTCAACCACAACCGGCTCGAGCTTCTTACCTAGCAAGCCACCGGCCTTATTCTGCTCTTCCACCATCATCAGTACGGTATCTTTCAAGGTGGTTTCACTGATAGCCATGGTGCCTGACAGCGAGTGCAATACCCCAACCTTGATGGTTTCTGCTGCTTGAGCCAGCGACATACCGGAGGTAAGCGCCAAAGCCATAGCTGAAGCGGCCAGCTGTTTGCTCCAGCGAGAAGAGTGTTGTTTCTGTTGTGTCATGGTTAAAGTCCTTTTCTATGTGTGTTTGCCGCTATCGAACGCTAGCTCTTCGACAGCGAGGCTAATCAGGCTGGAGCAGACTCTGTGCCAGATCCCCTCAGCCCAGAGCTGACGCGACTTTAGTCGCATATGGGACATATTTATTCAGTGGAAGCTGCACAATAAAGGCGCGAAGAATCAGCAGCTTGCACCAAAATGAGCAAAAACTCACAAAGCACCAAAATGAGGCAAAGAAGCAGGAAATGCCGCACCATATGAGTGCAACACTGATCAGATAAGCTATTGATAAACTTGCTAAAGGCAGAGGGCGCGCCCTTCTTCAAAGCTGGCTTAGTCTTTGCTCTTGTTTATAGCTCTACCCCTTGGTGGTAGTCCGATTTCGAATAAAAATTCTAAAAAAAGCAGGAAATACCTCGTCCAATGGATGTTATTGAGCAAATGGAAGCGCAGACCGAGACCAGCTTGCGCAGCTGGCCTGCCCGTTTAGATCTCGGTTTTGCACAACTTGTGGGCAAAACCCGGCTATTGCATAACCATAGCCAGGGGCCACTGCGCGTTCAGCGTCCGTTTTTCCCCGCTGACGACAGCGCCTGTCACTGTTATCTGTTGCATCCGCCCGGAGGCTTAGTGGCCGGCGACCATCTACGTATCGGCGTAGACTGCGCTGAGGCGAGCCAAGTGCTGCTGACCACGCCTTCATCCGGCAAGGTCTATCGCTCCAACAAACTGCGCCAAGCACAGATCCAACAGCAGCAGTTTAGCCTGGCCGAAGGCAGCCAACTGGAGTGGCTACCGCCAGAGACCATTGTGTTCGACGGCGCGCAGGGCGAGCTGCATTCTCGTTTCGACTTGGCCGAAGACGCTCGCTTAGTCGCCTGGGAGATCACCTGCCTGGGCCGCCAAGCGGGCAATCACCCGCTGACTGAAGGCAGCCTGAAGCAAAGTATTGAAGTGTGGCGCGGCGAGCGCCCACTGCTGTTGGAGCATACCCGCATAGATGCCGCCAGCAGCCTGAATAACCCCGCCGCACTCGCGGGAAAAACCGTCTACGCCTGTATGTTGGCCACGGTGGATCACCTAAGTGACACCGAGCAGCAACAAATCCAACAACAGCTGCGTGACATGATTGACGATAAGGCCTTGGCCATGACCCTGATCCGCGGACTACTGGTGCTGCGCTATCTGGGGGATCGCGCCGATCGGGCCATGGATCACTTTAAAGCCAGCTGGCAAGTACTGCGCCCTTCTGTAATGGGACGCCCCGCCAGCCCGCCACGAATATGGAATACCTGAGGATAGAGCTATGGAATTAAGCCCAAGAGAGAAAGATAAGCTGCTGTTATTCAGTGCCTTCTTGCTGGCCGAACGGCGCAAAGAGAAGGGATTGAAACTGAACTACCCGGAAGCTGTCGCCTATATCTCCGCTCAGATCGTTGAGGGTGCCCGCGAAGGCCGCAGCGTTGCCGAGCTAATGAGTTGGGGACGCACCCTGCTCAGCCGTGAGGAGGTGATGGACGGCATCCCCGAGATGATCCATGAGGTTCAGGTTGAGGCCACCTTCCCCGATGGCACCAAGCTGGTCACCGTTCACAATCCCATCCCCTAAGGAGCAGAGCATGATCCCTGGAGAACTGATTATTGAAGCCGGTGAGATCGAACTGAATGTCGGCTTGGCGACCATCGAGGTCGAAGTATCCAACAGTGGCGACCGCCCGATCCAAGTGGGCTCGCACTACCATTTTGCCGAAACCAATCCCGCGCTGCTGTTTGACCGCGCCGCGGCGCGTGGTTTTCGTCTGAACATCCCTGCCGGCACTGCCGTGCGCTTCGAACCCGGCCAACACCGCTCCGTTGAGCTGGTAGCACTTGCTGGCGAGCGCGAAGTCTTTGGCTTCCGCGGTGAGGTAATGGGCGATCTGGACAAAAGCGAGCAGATCGATGACGACGAACAAGGAGAGCAATCATGAGCAGCATGGATAAGCGCGCTTATGCCGAGATGTTCGGGCCCACCGTGGGCGACCGCGTTCGCCTCGGCGACACCGAACTGATCATCGAAGTAGAGAAAGACTTTGCCCAATACGGCAGCGAAGTAAAATTTGGCGGCGGTAAGGTAATCCGCGATGGCATGGGCCAAAGCCAAGCCGGTGCCAACAAGGTGCCGGATACCCTGATTACCAACGCCTTGATTTTGGACCACTGGGGCATCGTCAAAGCCGACGTGGCCATCAAAGACGGCCGTATTATGGCCATCGGTAAGGCCGGTAACCCGGACATTCAAGATAATATCGACATCAACATCGGTGCCGGTACCGAAGTGATTGCCGGTGAAGGCCAAATCCTCACCGCTGGCGGCGTTGACTCGCACATCCACTTTATCTGCCCACAGCAGATTGAAGAGGCGCTGATGTCAGGCACCACCACCATGATCGGTGGCGGTACTGGCCCTGCTACGGGCACCAACGCCACCACCTGTACTCCGGGTGCCTTCCACTTAGGCAAGATGCTGCAAGCCGCCGAAGAGTTTCCGATGAACATCGGCTTCCTCGGTAAGGGTAACGCCAGCCTGCCGCGCCCTCTGGAAGAGCAGCTGCAAGCCGGCGCCATGGGCCTTAAGCTACATGAAGACTGGGGCACCACCCCGGCCTCCATCGACAACTGTCTGGAAGTGGCCGAGCGCTACGACGTGCAGGTGGCCATCCACACCGATACCTTGAACGAGTCCGGCTTTGTGGAAGACACCTTGGCCGCCTTTAAAGACCGGGTGATCCACACCTATCACACCGAAGGCGCCGGCGGCGGCCATGCCCCCGACATTATCACCGCCTGTGAGCTGCCCAACGTGCTGCCATCGTCCACCAACCCAACCCGCCCTTACACGGTCAACACCGTGGATGAGCATCTGGACATGTTGATGGTCTGTCACCACCTCGATCCGGCCATTCCAGAAGATGTGGCCTTTGCCGACTCAAGGATCCGCAAAGAGACCATCGCCTCGGAAGACATCCTGCATGATCTGGGCGCGTTCTCGATGATCGCCTCAGACTCACAGGCCATGGGCCGGGTGGGCGAGGTGATCTGCCGTACCTGGCAAACCGCCCACAAGATGAAGGTGCAGCGCGGCCTGCTGCCAGAAGACCAAGACCTGGGTTGCGATAACTTCCGCGCCAAGCGCTATGTGGCCAAATACACCATTAACCCTGCGATTACCCACGGGATCAGTGAAGAAGTGGGCTCGGTGGAAGTGGGCAAACTGGCCGACTTGGTGCTGTGGAAGCCGGCCTTCTTTGGCGTGAAGCCGTCGATGATTATCAAAGGTGGCGCAATTGCCGCAGCGCCAATGGGCGACCCGAACGCCTCGATCCCCACTCCTCAGCCGGTGCACTACCGTCCGATGTTCGGCAGCTACGGTAAGGCCATGAAGCAGACCCGCATCAGCTTTGTTAGCCAAGCCGCACTGGAAGCCAATATCGACCGGGTGTTGGGGCTGGAGAGCCAGGTTATCGCCTGTAAGAACACCCGCACTATCAGCAAGGCCGACATGATCCACAACAGCTACCAGCCCAAGATGGAGGTCAACTCCCAGACCTACGAGGTGCGGGCCGATGGCGTGTTGCTGGAGTGCGAGCCTGCCACTGAGCTGCCGCTAGCTCAGCGTTACTTTTTGTTTTAGGAGTCCCCATGTTAAAGGTCTATCAATGCCTCAAACACTGTCATGAAAAAGCTCGCCACCAGCTGGAGTTGAGCTTTGACCTGCGCAAGAAGGCCCGCTTCAAAGCGCTGACCACCGACGAAGTTGAGGTTGGCCTGTTCCTGCCACGAGGCCAAGTGCTGCAAGACGGCCAGGTGCTGCAAGCCGAAAGCGGCGAGCTGATCGAAGTGAAAAGCGCCGCCGAAGAAGTGGTTACCGCCTATGCTGACGATCCGCTGATCTTCGCCCGGGTGTGCTACCACCTCGGTAACCGCCACACTCCGCTACAGATCGGTGACAACTGGCTGCGTTTCCAGCCCGATCATGTGCTGCAGGATTTAGTGGAGATCTACGGCCTGCGCTGCGAGCAACATCAAGCGCCATTTGAACCCGAGAGCGGTGCCTACCACAGCCATTTGCCAACGGGACACAGCCATTAATGGATAGCGCTCAGTTTAACCCCGGTTTGGCGCAGCTACAGCTGCTGCGCCTCTCCTGCCCCTCGCTACCGGTGGGCGGCTTTGCCTACTCGCAAGGGCTGGAGTTTGCCATCGAAGAGGGCTGGGTCAGCAACCCTGAGCAGCTACGCGGCTGGCTGCAAGGGGTATTGACTGAAGGGCTAGCGCAGCTGGACCTGCCGATTTTGGCAAGGCTTTATCACGCTTGGCAGCAAGGCGATTACCACGAGTTCGAACGCTGGAATCTACGCCTGATAGCCAGCCGTGAAACCGCCGAGCTGGAGCTAGAAGACTTGCAGATGGGACGCGCCCTGCGCGAGCTACTGCGCAGCGTGGCGCCGACTACCTTCGACAAGCTCCCCAGCGAGGACTACAGCTGGACGGCGGTATTCGCCGCCGCCGGTTGCCACTGGCAGATCCCTCTGGATGCCCTGACTGATGGCTACCTGTGGAGCTGGCTGGAGAACCAGTTAACCGTGGCAGGCAAAACCCTCCCCTTGGGGCAAACCGCCTGCCAACTGCTGTTGAACGATCTGCTGCCGCTGTTGCCGCAGGCACGTCAACAAGGATTGAGTCTCAATGACTCACAGATTGCCGGCTCGCTGCCCGCCTTAAGTATGGCCAGCAGCCTGCACGAAACCCAATACTGTCGTTTGTTCCGTTCGTGAACAAAGGGCATAGAAGAGCCAAGGAAATATTATGAGCAACAAACAAACCCTACGCGTCGGTGTCGGCGGCCCGGTCGGCTCGGGCAAGACCGCACTTCTCACCAACCTGTGTCGCGAGCTGCGCCACCGCTTTAACTTGGCTGTGGTCACCAACGACATCTACACCAAGGAAGATGCCCAGTTCCTGCTGCGTAACGAAGCATTGGAAGAAGACCGCATCCTTGGCGTGGAGACCGGCGGCTGCCCGCACACCGCCATCCGTGAAGATGCCTCAATGAACTTGGCGGCGATTGCCGAGCTGCAAAAGCGCCACCCGGGTTTGGACTTGGTGCTGGTAGAGAGCGGCGGCGATAACCTTAGCGCCACCTTTAGCCCGGAACTGAGCGATCTGACCCTCTACGTTATCGACGTTAGTGCTGGCGACAAGATCCCCCGCAAAGGCGGCCCCGGTATCACCAAATCTGACCTGCTGATTATCAACAAAACCGACTTGGCCCCCATCGTGGGTGCGTCACTCGAGGTGATGGACCGCGATGCCAAGAAGATGCGCGGCGATCGCCCGTTTGTCTTCAGCAACCTGAAAAGCGGCCAAGGCCTGCAAGAGATCATCAATTTCATTATCGAGCAAGGCATGCTGGAAGAGTCAGCTGCGCTCAGCAAATAAGGTAAGGAGAACCCCATGAAACATGCAATCGTTGCACTGCTACTGAGCCTGATGAGCGCACCGACCTGGGCGCACAACGGCGACCACCACGGCATTTGGTCTGGCCTGATGCACCCACTCACCGGTGTCGATCACCTGTTTGCCCTGAGCTTGATTGGCCTATTAGCGGCGCGTCAGCTGACCCTAAGCCGCACCCTGCTGCTTGGCTTGGGTAGCTTTCTTATCGCGGCGATGATCGGTCAGCTTGGCTGGTTGCCACCGATGTTTGAAGCCACGCTCGCCCTGTCGCTGATCATTCTGGCGGCGCTGGCGGCCCGTGTTCTTAAGCTAAACAGCTACGCCTTGTTGCCACTGCTGGCAGGTCTGGCGGCAATGCATGGCCTGGCCCATGGCGCAGAAGCCCCGGGCGGCGCAGCCACTACCCAGTTCTTTGTTGGCTTCCTGCTAAGCTCAACCGCCTTGCTAAGCCTTGGCCACCTTGCTGGTCGCGGTATCGAGCGCGGCATGCTGTCTAATCTGCTGCTGAAACTCAGCTCTGCCGCTTCTGCCGGCACCGGTCTGGCCCTTTTGCTTACTAACAGCTAGGACATTGCACGCGTCATGGGGCATAATGCGCCCCATGAACGCATTGCTCCCTCACCACAACCCGCTTTGGTTCCGCTGCCAGCACGATGGCAACGCCCTCGCTTTGCTCAACGATCAACGCAGTTACAGCTTCCGCCAACTGGCCAACGAAGTTGCCCAGCTGTGCGCCAGCTTAGAGCGGCAAGGGGTAAGCTCGGGCGATCCGGTGGTGGTGATCAGCAATAAGGCCACCGCACAGTTACTGCTGCAACTGTCCTGCCTGCAGCTTGGGGCGATCTTCTGCCCACTGAGCTTCCACCAGCCACAAAGCGCGTTAGAAGCGATGGCGGCCAAGCTGGGCGCACGCTTTTACTGGAGCGATGACCACCAGCTACCGGGCCTGCAAGCGCTGACGCTCGGCGATGGGGTTGGGGAAGGCGAAGGGAGTTTTACCTTACCTGCCCATCTAAACAGCAAGCAAGCCAACAGCGTGGTGTTTACCTCCGGCTCAAGCGGCGCCCCGAAAGCCGTGGTACATAGCTGGAGCAATCACTTTTTTAGTGCGCTGGGCTCTAATAAGGGACTGAGCCTGAAACCGGGCGAGCGCTGGTTGTTGTCGCTGCCGCTGTTCCACATTGGCGGCCAAGCCATCCTGTGGCGCTGTCTGGTAGCGGGTGCGGCGGTGGTTACCAGCAGTCATAACCTCAACACCCAGCTGTTGGCAAAACAGGGCATCACCCATTTGTCGCTGGTGCCCACCCAGTTGTACCGTTTGCTACGCGATCCCGGTTTTAACCCCACCCAACTGCCACTGCGCAAGCTACTGATCGGCGGTGCCAGTTGCGAAGAATCCTTGCTAGAGCAGGCGATCAACCGTGGCTTCGAGGTGTATAGCTCCTACGGCAGTTCTGAGCTGTGTTCACAGATCGCCACCCGCAACCACCGGATCCATGAGCACTATCAAGTGCTGCCGTTCCGCCAGGCCAAGCAGGTAAATGGCGAGCTCTATCTCAAAGGCGAGACCCTGTTTATGGGTTACTGGGGCGCACAGGGGATTAAGCGCCCAGAAGATGGCGAAGGCTGGTTTAACAGTGGTGATAGGGGCGAAGTGCAAGGCAGCGACCTGCAGATCTTTGGCCGCAGCAGCAATATGTTTATCAGCGGTGGTGAGAACATCCAGCCAGAAGAGATCGAACAGGTACTACTGCAGCACCCGTCCATCGAGCAAGCGGTGGTACTACCCCAGCCCAACCCAGAGTATGGCCATCGACCAGTAGCCTTCGTGCAGTTAGCCGCCGGGCTCAACTATAACGAGTTAGAGGCCCACCTGCGCCAACAACTAGCCGGACTCAAACTGCCGGTGCGCTACTATGAGCTGCCGCCTTTGCGCAGCCTTAAACCGCAGCGACAAAACCTACAAAAGCTGCTTAGTCGCGATCAAGCACAGCCCGCCAGTATTGAAGGTCTTTAATTCCGATTTCGCCCTGTAGGTAGGCGTGCTGAAGTGCACTAATGCAAACCTCATCCGGGCGGACAAGCCCACAATCAAAGCTCGGGTTACAGGCACCCGCCGTGTAACGCTCTCGGGCGTCAAGAAAACGCTGCATAATGCCGGTTTGTAAGAAACGGCCCCATTCACCAGAAGCTACTGCAACAGCCATAGACATACTCCTCAGTGTTTGCTCAAGTTGTACAGAAATCGTTACATTGTCACTAATTACTGCTCTATGAAATTCTCTGCATAATTAGTACCAGTATTTTCACGGCTCCGCCCTCGCTCTAGAATGCGTTCTTTTTGCACAATTGATTAATCGGACCTTCCATGAAGAAGCACTGTTTAGCGGTAGTCTGCGGACTTGGACTTTGCACCTCGGCCCAAGCCTTAGAGCTTGGCGCTTACCTTGGCGATGACGCCGGTATCGGGATCTTGCACCACGACCTACGAGTGAATGTGGGCTTAAGTAACTTTGCCCTGTCGCTGGATAAGATCCACAGCTTTCGCGATAACCCGCAGTATTTCTACTGGGGTTATGGTGCCAAGTACCGCGACAGCAACAAACACAGTTTTGGTATTCGCGGCAACTTCGGCATCAAAACCCAGGTCGACAGCTTCGTGCTCTACGCAGAGGCGCAACCGATTGCCTATCTGCTGGAGGACACCGCGATGAAGCTGGAAGTAAACGCAGGTGTACGTTACCGCTTCTAGGACAACAGCACACTCTTGCTGTTCGAGGCGCGTCCTATCAGAACTACCGATAATTCTCTGCTAGCCTTATAAAAAACGTCTTGCAGAGAGCCCCATGTCACAACCTCCGATGGAACAGCTGGTCGCCTTCGCCCAATTGGTCGAGCGCCACCAGCAACGTGCCGCAGGGTTAATGGGGCCCGCCACTCAAGCGCTGGAAAAGACCCTAGAGTGCCAGTTAGTTGATCGCCGCACCGCCCAGCTCAACCAGCTCGGCAGACAACTGTTCAACCACGCCCAAGCCCTGAGCAAAGCCCTCGGCCATTTCAGCCAGCGCCCACCACAGCGACATAACGCTGAACTGGTGCTGGCGATGGATGAGCTGGTCCCCAGTCAGGCGCTGCTGAACTTCTATCCCAAGTTACTCTCTGAGCTGCCGCTGCAAGAGTTCGTACTGCGTCAGCTGCCCAACGAAAGCTTAGTCACGGCCTTAGAGCAAGGTGAGACGGATATGCTGCTGCGTCTGGCTGAGCAGCAAAAGCCACCGCGTACCCAATCGCGGCGATTTTGCTCGATGAGCGTATGCTGGGCCTGCGCCCCCAACCACCCGCTAGCCAAGCGCCAGCAGCTCAGCATTGAGCAGGTGCTACAGTTTCGTCAGCTACATATCAGCAGCCTGCCCGACTATCTGCTGCTTAACCCACTCAACCATTGGCAGGTCAATCAGCGCGATCTGCTCAACGATCTACTGGTGTTGGGCGAGGGCTGGGCCATCGCGCCACGCCATTGGCTCAATCATGCCCTCAACTCCGGGCGCTTAACCGAATTGCGATTGGATAATCACTACGTACCCAACAAGCTCAATATCGAGCTGATGTGGCTCAGCCATCGGCGCGATGCCCAATTTGTCCATTGCCTGAACCTGCTTGGAGTATCCAGCCATGAGTAAACCACTGCTGGCTAACCAAGCCCAACTGACCGCGCTAAGACTCGTGGCTGAGCATGGCTCACCGCCTCAAGCCAGTCGCTACAGCAACTCCAGCGCCGCTGAGATAGAAGGCCAGCTACAAGACTTACAGGCGCTGATTGGCGCCGAGCTGTTTGTGGTGCGCGATGGCCACTATCACTTAAGCCCATGTGGACTGGGGCTAATCGAGCAGGCTCAGCTTATCGAGCTGCTCTACCAACAGAGCCTGCAGCAAGTCGAGCATGCGCTAAGTAACACCCCCCAGCAGCTGCAGCTGGGCTATGCCGCGTGGTTCCCCAGCCCACTGCTGACCTTGGTGTTGCGCCAGCTTAGCCAGCGCTACCCCCACCTGCAGGTGGCGGTGAGCCACAACCCCCTGTGCGACGTGTTCTTCTCGTTCTCGGCTCAGCCTCCCAACAGCGATCCGCCATGGCATAGCAGCCTATGGCAGTCACTCAAGCTGGTTAAGGTGGCCCAGCCTCAGCTGGTTAAGCCGCAGCGCTTCGACGGCCATATGTGCCTTTTCGATATCGCCAATCCAAGGGATATCCATTGCTTGTTTGATGGCGAGGGCTTGCTGTTGGATGCCCTGCAAGCCGGACTCGGCTGGGCGGTACTGCCAGAGATCAGCGTGGAATCACGCCTGGCCGACGGCACGCTGAAAGCCTGGCCACAGAGTATGGGCGAGCTCCCTTGCTATCGGCATTGCGCCTATAGCTGTCCGCCGGAGCTAAGCAGTTGGCTCAATGGCCTGAAAATGTCGCCTTGCTAGACACAAGGCGATATCCTTTAGCCACTTTGCCATTACAACGCTATCTTGATGTCTCGCGCTCGCTGCCCTCACTGCCAACGTCCACTCAGCCACTGCCTGTGTGCCGATATCTCTATGCTCGAACACCAGCGTCCGGTGACCATCTTGCGCCATCCGAGTGAGCAGCAACATGCCAAAGCGACCGCCCATTTAGCCGCCTTGTCACTGAGTCGCTGTGAGCTGATAGATGGCGAAGGCCCCGCTGATTTCGCCGCGTTTATCGCCAACTCAGATCTGAGCAGGGTAGGCCTTATCTACCCAAGCCCCGCGAGCCAGCCACTCGAGCAGGCGGATGTCGGTGAGATTGACTCATGGCTGTTTCTCGATGGCACTTGGCGCAAAGCGCACAAATTGTTACAGCTCAACCCTTGGTTGCAATCACTGCCCAGCTTCCACTTTGCTCAAGCCCCCGCCAGCGCCTACACCATTCGCAAGGCCAAACGCAGCGATAGCCTGTCAACCTTAGAAGCCATTGCCTATACCTTGGCGACGACGGAGCAGGCAGAGGTGAGCGGCTTACACCAGCTGCAACGCGCGCTTGTTGAGCAGCAGCTACAAGCCATGCCAAGTGCCGTTCGTCAGCGTTATCGCGAGCTGTAACAGCGATTTGTTCGGCTTGCGCCGTTAAAAAATTGCAGAAAATATCAACAGTCTCTAAGCAAAGGCTAATATTGTTGTAACAACCACACCGCTTGTAGTGATTTTGTAAGTTCGCTGTGAAAGAATAGCGCCCCCGCATGTTCAATAGCCCCAACAGAGAGTCGTGAATGGAAGAGTTTAAACGCCCGCTTTTTATTCCTTACGCCGGTCCGGCATTACTAGAAACCCCCTTGCTGAACAAAGGCAGTGCCTTCAGTCAGGAAGAGCGAATCTTCTTCAATCTGGAAGGGTTGTTGCCAGAGAACATCGAGAGTATTGAAGAGCAGGCAGAGCGCGCTTATCAGCAGTATCAAGGCTTCACCACCGATCTGGACCGCCATATCTACCTACGCAACATTCAGGACACCAACGAGACCCTGTTCTATCGCCTGGTAGAGGATCATATCAGCGAGATGATGCCGATTATCTACACCCCAACCGTGGGTGCGGCCTGTGAGCAGTTCTCCAATATCTACCGTCGTTCACGCGGTCTGTTTATCTCTTACCCTAACCGCCATCGCATTAACGAGTTGTTAAACAACGCCACTCGCCACAACGTGAAGATTATCGTGGTCACCGATGGTGAGCGTATTCTCGGTTTGGGCGACCAAGGCATTGGTGGCATGGGTATTCCTATCGGTAAGCTGTCGCTGTATACCGCTTGTGGCGGGATCAGCCCGGCCTACACCCTGCCGATCGTGCTAGATGTGGGCACCGACAACCAGCAGCTGCTAAACGATCCGATGTACATGGGCTGGCGCCATAAGCGCATCAGCGGTGAAGAGTACAACGAGTTCGTTGAGCTATTTATGCAAGCGGTTAAGGTTCGCTGGCCAGACGCACTGATTCAGTTCGAAGACTTTGCCCAGAAGAACGCCATGCCAGTGCTGCAGCGCTACAAAGACAAGTTCTGCTGCTTTAACGATGATATCCAAGGCACCGCGGCAGTAACCGTGGGCTCCTTGCTGGCAGCCTGTAAAGCGGCCAACAGCAAACTGAGCGAGCAGCGCGTCACCTTTGTCGGCTCTGGCTCAGCCGGTTGTGGTATCGCCGAGGCGATTATCATGGCCATGCAGGAAGAGGGCATCAGCGAGGCGCAAGCCCGCTCGCAGGTTTACATGGTTGACCGCTGGGGCCTACTGCAAGACAACATGCCAAACCTGCTGGACTTCCAGAAGCCCTTGGCTCAACCTGCCGATCTGCAGCAGCAATGGCAAACCGCACAAGACAGCCTGTCGCTATTAGATGTAGTGACCCACGCCAAGCCCACAGTGTTAATCGGTGTATCGGGCGCGCCGGGCGTGTTTACCCAAGAAGTGATCGAGACCATGCACAGCAACTGTGCCCGTCCTATCGTATTGCCACTGTCCAACCCGACTAGCCGAGTAGAGGCCTTGCCAGAAGACATTTTGCGCTGGACCGATGGCCAAGCGCTGGTTGCCACCGGCAGCCCTTTCCCCGCAGTGCAACTGGGCGACAACAGCTACCCAATTGCCCAGTGCAATAACAGCTACATCTTCCCGGGCATCGGCTTGGGCGTATTGGCGGTACAAGCCGAGCGGGTCAGCGATGGAATGCTGATGAGTGCTTCGCGTGCACTGGCTGAGTGCTCGCCACTGGCGCAAAACGGTGAAGGCGCGCTGTTGCCCGCATTGGAAGATATCCAGCAGGTCAGCAAGGTTATCGCCCGCCAAGTAGCAATTACCGCTATGCAGGAAGGCCACGCGCTGCGTATCGACGACCAAGCGCTGGAACAATCGATAGAAGCGGCATTCTGGAAGCCAGAATATCGCCAGTACAAACGTACCTCGTTCTAAGTAGGGTAAAAGCTGGGCACTAAGCAAATGGCTCAGCTAACCTGATAGAAAACAAGGAAGTAACCGGCGGGCTCCCCGCCATTGCCCAAGGAGGGGCGATGAACATCAAACACTTAACCATTCGCCAAAAGCTGACGCTGTCGATGATTACTGCAGTGCTGGCATCTACCCTGTTGGTGGGCTGGCTGAGCCAACACCAAGCCAAACTGGTTATCGAATCACGGATGCAAGAGCGCGAGCTACCCGCCGTGCTCAAGCAGATCCGTAACCGCATCGACCGCGAAGTCACCGTGCTACTTGGCGCCGCGGAAAGCTTAGCCAATAACCCGATGATCCTCGAGCGCACCACCACGACCACCAACCCAGAAGGCGAGCAGCAAGTTGTCGACCTGCTAGTCGATACTAAGCGTCAGTACAACTTGGCCGATGCCTCAGTCTCTAACCGCGAAACCGCCAACTACTGGAATCAAGAGGGTTTTCTACGAACCCTGACTCCTGACCGGGATGGCTGGTTTTTTGCCTTCCGCAGCTCTGGTGAGCCGAAAATGGTCAGTGTTTACACCTCGTCCACAGAGGGCGTCAAACTGTTCCTGAACTACCAACAGGTGAACGGAAAAGGTCTGGCGGGCGTCTCCAAGACCATGGGTGAAATGATTAACTTTTTGGATGGCTTTAAGCTCGAGCAGAGCGGCTTTGTCTACTTGGTAGATGGCGAAGGCACCATCCGCATCCATCGCGATGAATCCAAACTGGGCAAGCTCACCCTTGTTGACGAGTATGGCAGTGCAGCCAGCGCACTGACTAACAAGGCCCCATTTGCGCTGATTGAGCAAAAACACCAAGGCAAGAACCTGTTGGTGGCCACCAGCTACATTGAGTCCATGGGTTGGTATGTGGTGGCCGAACTGCCCAAGGCCGAAGCCCTTGCCGCCCTCAACAAAGCCACCCGTTACATCCTGCTAAGTACCCTACTGGTGGTGGTGCTGTTTGTGTTTGTCGCGCTGTGGCTGGCCAATAGCATCAGCAGACCGATTAGCCAACTGGCCACGGTGTTTCAAAACCTGGGAGCCGGCGATGGCGATCTCAGGCAGCGGCTCGAAGTAGTCGGCAACGACGAGATGGCCCAGCTCGCCAGTGGCTTTAACGGCTTTATCGGCAAGATCCACGACTCGGTCAAGCAAGTCGCCAGCAGTGGTGAACAGTTGAATGATGCATCTCGTAACGTCGCAGACCAAAGCCAAAGCAGCTTGGATAATGCCCATAACCAACAGGATCGGGTCACCCAAGTCGCCACCGCCATCAACGAGATGGGCTCAACAGTAAACGAGATTGCCGGTAACGCCTCTCAAGCGGCCGATGCTGCCCAGGATGCCGAGCAGGAGTCCTCTCGCGGCCAAGAGGTGGTACTCAAGGCCCGCGACACCATCATCAACCTTGCCGAAGAGATGCGCCAGGTGGCGGAAGTAGTGGACTCACTGGCAGAGAGCAGCCAGTCCATCGGTGGGATCCTCGATGTGATCCGGGGTATCTCCGAGCAAACCAACTTGCTGGCACTGAATGCTGCCATTGAAGCAGCCCGCGCCGGAGAACAGGGCCGCGGCTTTGCGGTAGTAGCCGACGAAGTGCGCAGCCTGGCCAGTCGCACCGCCGAGTCGACCGATGAGATCCAGCAGATGATTAACCGCCTGCAAGAGCAAGCGCGCAACGCGGTTAGTGCCATTGAGCAGAGCACCGAGATGAGCAGCCAAGGGGCCGACGATGCCGAGCATGCCTATGGCGCACTGCAGGAGATCTCTAAGCGGATCAGCCTGATTTCAGACATGAATATTCAGGTCGCCACCGCCACCGAAGAGCAATCCTCGGTAGTGGCCGAGCTTAACGGCAATGTCGATGAGATTAACCTGACCACCCAGCTGAGTACCGAGTCTGCCTCGCAGATGTCGGACGCCAGCAAGCAGCTCAATCAGCTAGCCGATCAACTGGCCAAGTTGGTCGGCAGCTTTAAGCTGTAAGCCCACCGAGCACTGCCGCGAGCCGCTTTCCCCGAGCTCGTGGCAGATTCTGCACCAAAACGCAGTGACCTATGAAGAATGCAGCGGGTCAAGCACCATCATTCACACCTCTGACACGCATCATCTAAAAGTCATTTTTTTCTTTCTTTACATAGATTTAATAAATAATCTCAAAGACTCATGGTATTTCCCCAAACAGACAAATAACTATATCCAACATAAGGAAAATACAGTGGATTCTTCTCTTCTTATCTCCCTTGCGGTCGTTGTCGTCGTACTGTTCTTTTTGGTATCGATGTTCAACAAGCTGGTGACCATGCGCAACCGCTACCAGAATGCCTTCTCTCAGATTGAGGTGCAGCTGAAGCGCCGTTATGACCTGATCCCGAACCTGGTAAACGCAGCCAAAGCCTACATGAAGCACGAGTCAGAAACTCTGGAAGCAGTGGTTAAGGCGCGTAACGAAGCGATGAGCGGCCTGAACAAAGCCAGCGGCGACCAAACCGGTGCCGGCATTGCTGAGCTGGCTGGTGCTGAGAATCAGCTAACTGCGGCTATGGGCCGTTTCAACATGGTGATGGAGTCTTACCCAGACCTGAAAGCCAACCAGAACATGATGCAGCTGTCAGAAGAGATGACCTCTACCGAGAACAAGATCGCCTTTGCGCGTCAGGGCTACAACGATTCCGTAACCGGCTACAACTCGTACAAGCAGCAGTTCCCAGCGGTAGTGTTTGCTGGCATGTTCGGCCACTCTGCCGATGCCAAACTGCTTGAGTTTGAAGACAGCGCCGCTCTGCAGAAGGCCCCTGAGGTGAGCTTCTAATGGACTTTTTTGCGCAACAGGATCAGGCGAAGAACCGCTCAAAACAATTGGTCGGACTGTTCGCCCTGTCACTATTCGGGATTGTGGTGATCCTCTATACCCTTGGCTTTATGCTGGTCTCTTTTGATAGCTGGAGCTACTACAGCGCGGGTCAGCTGGCCTCGTTCTACTTCCAAGGCATGGCGACGCCAGATTTCTGGCTGTTTGTGCTGATTATCTGCGCGGTGATCACCGGCATCAGCGGCCTTAAATGGCTTAGCATCAAAGAGGGCGGCGCCAAGGTTGCTGAATCGCTGGGCGGCCAACTGGTAAACAAAACCACCACGAACCACCAAGAGCAAGTGCTGCTGAACGTAGTCGAAGAGATGGCGATTGCTGCAGGCATCAAAACGCCACCGGTGTACATCCTGGAAGAAACTGCCATCAACGCCTTTGCCGCCGGAAACACCGTCGACGATGCGGTGATCGGAGTTACCCGAGGCGCGCTAGAAGCGTTTAACCGTGACCAACTACAAGGCGTGATTGCCCACGAGTTCAGCCACATCTTCAATGGCGATATGAGCCTGAATATGAAGCTGATGGCAACCGTTGCTGGCCTGATTATTGTTAGTGCCATCGGCTATCGCATCTTCCTGTTCACCCGCTTCTCGCGCAACAAGAATGCCAACAAGCTGGCCTTGGTAGGAATTGCCCTGATGGTAGTGGGCTCGCTGGGTAGCGTGTTTGGTAAGTTCATTAAGGCTGCGGTAAGCCGCCAGCGTGAGTATCTGGCCGATGCCTCGGCGGTTCAATACACCCGTAACCCACAAGGGATTGCCAGCGCGCTGAAACTGATTGGTGCGCAATACCACAACGCACCGAAAGAAGAGCGTGAAATGCAAAACGGCGGCGCGGCGCAAGCCAGCCACATGTTCTTCAGCCACTTTAGTCCGGTGAGCATGTTGGCCTCGCATCCGCCACTGGAAAAACGTATCAAGGCGATTGAGCCAAACTGGGATGGCAAGTACAACTAAGCACTCCCGACTCGCTAGTTAGCACAAAGCCCGCTATGTGCGCAATGTAGATCAGTTAAGGATCGGTTGACCGATCCTTCTGATAAGAGACAATCGGAAACCTGTTTTAGGTTTCCGATTTTTTATGTCTGTTCAAAACTGTTTTGCCGACTTCTTAGAAGAAAGCCCTGCTGATATAGCCCAACTCACCACTTTCTCTGAGCATATCCCCGATGAGTGGATTATTAAGGCCGCTACGCTATCTGAAAAAGCAACAATTCGTAGACGGCGATTACCCAGTGATATGGTGTTGTGGCTAATTGTGGGTATGGCCTTCTTTCGTAATGAACCTATTGCCGAAGTCGCTCGCAGAATGAACGTCTGTGCCGACGGTTTGGCTGATGAGGAGTTATTGGCTAAGAGCGCTTTGACTCAGGCTCGGCAGCGCTTAGGGCAAGCGGCGCCAGAGTGGTTATTCAGACAGTGTGGGAGAGCATGGGGTCTCGAGCGATATCCTGAGGATACATGGCAAGGTCTACAAGTATTTGCTATTGATGGTGCGCTTTTTCGAACAGCTGATACACCCGAGCTAAGAGAGCATTTTGGCTCTGGTAATACGTCGAGTAAGAGGCAAACTCCTCACCCAGTATTAAGAGTGGTCACCATGATGAATGTTCGCTCTCATGTCATCGTGGATGCAGCGATAAGCCCTTATCGCCGAGGTGAAATTCCTTTGGCCATACCTTTTGTCAATGCCTTACCAGATAAGTCTGTGACACTACTGGATAAAGGCTTCTATGGCGCGGATTTACTACTTTCTCTGCAGAGCAGCGGCATAAACAGGCACTGGTTACTCCCTGCAAAGAAGGGAGTGAAATACACATTGCTGGACGATGAGGAAAGTAATGACATGCTGGTAGAGATGAAAGTCTCGCCACAGGCTCGTAAAAAGAACCCACACCTCCCGGAAAAGTGGCAAGTCAGAGCCGTCACTTATGAAGTTCAAGGTAAATCCAAAACGGTGTTTACCTCACTCCCTCGAGAAGAGTATGACGCTCAATCGGTGGCGGAGCTTTACCACGAGAGATGGGAAATCGAACTAGGCTATCGCGACATGAAAAGTTCAATGCAGCACAACGCGTTAGTGCTACGAAGCAAAACGGTAGACCTGGTGTATCAAGAGCTATGGGGGCTATTGCTTGGTTATAACCTGGTAAGGCGAGAAGCGAGTCAGGCAGCAGTGGAGCATGGGCGACGTCCCAATGAAATCAGCTTTAAATACGCTTACCAATTTATCTCTAGCCAGCTGAAAGTGATGAGCAACGCGGTGTCTTTAGGTAACACGCCTAAACGCTTGAAGAGCCTGCGTGGAGACTTATCCGCCCTCTTCATAGACAAACGCCCTAAGCCTAATCGGCCTAGGGCGGTAAAAATATCAAAGACCCGGTATCCTGTTAATCGCAATGCAGCCCCTCTTAAGTGAACTACATTGCGCGTCAATGCGGGGTTTTTAGTACTGAGCGCATGAGTTAATGTGCGGATGCTACCAAGGCGACTGCGCCTCCGCGCTAAAGCCATACAACTCGGGGAAGATCAGGATGCTCAGCAGCACCAAGATCTGCAGCGCAATAAACGGCATGACCCCGCGATAGATATCGCGGGTTGCCACCTCGGGCGGCGCGACCCCTTTGAGATAGAACAGACTAAAGCCAAAGGGCGGCGTTAAGAACGAGGTCTGCAGGTTCATCGCAATCAGGATGGCAAACCAAGTCAGGTCGATGCCCAGCACTTCAGCCACCGGATAGAGCATCGGCACCACGATAAATGAGATCTCCACAAAGTCGATGAAGAAGCCGAGGATCAAGATCACCAGCATGGTCAGAATCAGGAAACCCCACTTCTCGCCCGGCAGGCTGGTCATGATCTCTTCAATCACTTCCTCACCACCGGTGTAAGAAAACACCATCGAGAAGGCCGTCGCACCGATAAAGATGGCGAACACCATCGAGGTGACTTTGACCGTTTCAAGGGCCGCCTCATAGACGATCTTCCACGAGAACTGACGATAGATCACCGACAGCAAGATAGCGCCCATGCCACCAATCGCCGACGACTCCGTCGGGGTGGCGATGCCGTAAAAGATTGAGCCCAATACCGCCACAATCAGCGTAAGCGGCGGGGCAATTGCCTTAAAGGCGCGCCAGTATAGTTGGCGACGGCTTTCAGCATCTTCATCGGCGGGCAAGGCTGGCGCAGTGCCGGGTTTGAGCCATGACACCGCCAATACGTAGATCACCAATGCGGCCACCAACACCAAGCCCGGTCCTAGAGCAGCCTTAAACAGATCGCCCACCGGCACACCCATCACATCACCAAGGATAATCAAGATAATCGACGGTGGGATGATCTGCCCCAGGGTACCCGAGGCACAGATCACCCCGGTCGCTAAGCGCTTGTCGTAGTTATATTTAAGCATCACGGGCAAGGAGATGACCCCCATCGCCACCACCGAGGCGCCCACCACACCGGTAGAAGCGGCCAACAACGCCCCCACTAATACGGTCGACACCGCCACCCCGCCGCGCACACGGCCAAACAATTGGCCCATGGCTTCTAACAGCTGCTCAGCCAAGCGGGTCTTTTGCAGCACAATGCCCATAAAGATAAACAGCGGCACCGCCATCAGTACCGAGTTCTGCATAATGCTCATGATCCTGAACGGCATAAACGCGAACAGGTCGATGCCCTCGGCGAAGATGCCGAAGATCAAGGCCACGCCGCCAAACACAAAGGCCACCGGAAAACCGCTGAGCAACATCAGCAGCGCAACCAAAAACATGATAATGCCAATCACAACACAGTCCTTGTCTTAAGATGATTGACTGAGCTTGATAAGGTCTTTCAGTAACAAACCAATACCACTCAGCGCCAAACAGCAGGCAGATGCCGGGATCATCGATTTAATGATCCAGCGATAAGGAAGACCACCGGGATCGCCACTGGTCTCGCCGAGTCGGAACGACTCCAGCGCAAAGCCATGGCCATACCATAGAATCAATCCACAGAAGGGAAGCAGGAACACCACTACCCCGACAATATCGACGATGGCGCGGGTTTTCTCAGACCATTTTTCATAGAAGATATCGACCCGCACATGTCCCTCGGCGTGCAGGGTATAGGCGATGCCCAACATAAACATCGAAGAGAAGAAGTGCCACTCCAGCTCCTGCATTCCAATCGAGCTGGATTTAAAGAAATACCGGGCAACCACATCGTAGAACACATTGAGTAGCATCAGCAGCATAAGTGCTGCACTGAGCCTCCCAAGAAACAACGAAAATCGGTCCAGTTGACGCTTCCAGAACAACATATTACATCCTTGCGTTAAACCAAGACGGGCTGACACCCGATAAGTGTCAGCCCGCAGCTTGTTGACGATTACAGATCAGCGGTGCTGTTCAGGTAACCTTGTTCAGAGATGGCGGTGTAGGCGCGAATGGCCTCCATAAAGGTTTGCTGCGACTCGATGATCTGAGCAGCCATGGCGTCTTCTGCCGCCTTCTCTTGGAGCAGTTCATCATTGGCTTGCTTAAGCGCTTTGATCACATCATCCGGGAAGGTTTTAACCTGGATGTTGGGGTACTCTTCGAGCATGGTTTGCCAGTTCTTGGCACTCTCGGCGTAGGAATGGATGAACATATCGTAGGCCGCTTTGTGCATGGCATTGCTCAAGATAGCTTGCAGATCTTCCGGCAGGCTCTCCATCTTTTTCTTGTTCACGATAAACATCAGCTCAGTAGCTGGCTCATGCCATCCCATGTAGTAGTAGGGCGCAATCTTGTGAAAGCCCATACGCAGGTCGAGCGATGGCCCCACCCACTCCAGCGCGTCGATGGTGTTGCGCTCCAGTGAGGTATAAAGCTCACCGGGCGGAATATTCACCGGGGTAGCACCAAGCTTGGCTAGCACCTCACCGGCGAAACCGGGGATGCGCATCTTCAGGTTCTGCAGGTCATCCACCGAGTTAATCTCTTTACGGAACCAGCCGCCCATTTGCACCCCGGTATTACCGCCGGGGAAGGGCACCAAGTTGTGCTCCGCGTAAACCTGATTCATCAGCTCTTGGCCACCGCCGTATTGTAACCAAGCGTGCTGCTCGGGGGCGTTCATGCCAAACGGCATGGTGGTGAAGTACAAGGTGTTAGGCACTTTACCCTTGTAGTAGTAAGACGCTGAATGCCCCATGTCGTACTGGCCGCTCTTCACCAGATCAAATACGCCAAAGGGCGCTTTGTGTTTGTTGGAGGCATCGATGCGGATTTGCAGGCGACCGCCCGACATCTCTTCGGCCATCTTGGCCATGTTGATTACTGCATCACCAAACACCGGGAAGTTCGGTCCCCAGGTCTGCGCAAGCTTCAGTTTGTACACTTTATCCGCAGCAAGTGCATTGCCCGCCAAGGCAAGTGCGCCCGCTAGCACTAGGGTTTTGGTGGCTAGGGACTTCAGCATGAACGTTCTCCATTTCGTTTCATTGATTGTTTTATTCGTTAAACCAAAGAGTTGGCTACTCACTTATGTTAGACGCTTGTTAAGATGCCGCCATTTGAAAGCGAGGGGTTTGTGAATAAAACCAATGAATTACGCTTAGACTTTAGTCTTAGCGACGCTCTCTAATCATATCCGTAATGAACAAATGGATGGCTTCCGCCATCTTACGTGACCGATTGATACAGCTTGGCCATGGCGAAAGGCAGGGGACCGCAGCACGAAACTGCGGCCTAAGAGGACTATTTCTTCTGGTTGGGGTTTTGCAGGGGTTCGAGTAGTAACTTACCCTTTTCGACCTTGGTCTCTGACGGCCCATATTGGCGACGTGATACCGCCATAAAACCAGCAACGTCCAGATAGACATTGGGGTGGAGCTCTTTAGAGGCGATGATCTTGGCTTTATCGAAGAAGGCTTCTTCCTTCTCCAAGCTACACTCGATGGCGTAGCTGGTTCGTGCGAACTCTTCCTGGGAGTGGCTAAGGGTGACGGCCAGGCGCTGGCTGGTCTCATCATTGCCGTTGCGTTGGGTGCTGAGTCGCAGTTGGGCGTCGAGGATCTTGCTTATCCGCTCAGCCAGCACATTCTTGGTACGAACAAAGCTTTGGTACTCTTCACGGATCTCGCTGATTTCACCCTCAATATGCAAGGAGGTGCTAGTGCCCGCCGTCGCCCCAAGCACCACACACTCGATGGTGTTAGCGGCTTGAACCTTACCGCCCACCAAGGTGCCCTTGAAGCCTTGCTCATCGCGCACCAATACCGAAGCTTTGCTGTTGATGTTGCTATGTAACAACTGGCTGCTGATCAACACATCACCTTCAGATTGCAGATCGGCATACTGGGCGAAGGTGGCGCTGATTGAACCGCCAGCACTAACCGAACAGCTCAGCTCGTCGAGCTCTTCCCGGCGATGGCCAATAATGCCTTTGCCCACCACCACGTCGCCGCCCGCTTCGATATGGGCAGACTCAACGAAGCCGTTAATATGCACGTCACCGGTTGCCGATACCCGCATTCCCTCTGCCACATCGCCGGTGATATGGATCGAGCCTTCAAAATCGACATGGCCATAGCCCACATCGACGGTTTTCACCGACAGCACATCATCCACCTTCATCCCCTGCTTAACCACAAGAGGAAGGCCATTGCGGGTAGCAATCAGCAGCTCAGGATCGCTTGGAGATATCTCGGTGCCATCACCGGGTAACAAGGCCAGCTCTTTCCCTGCCTTATGGGGCAGTGCCTGACCGGTTACGTTCATGCCTTCACGACCGAGGATATGAGGATGGCGGCGCATTAATGTGGTACCGGGCTTCACCGTACCAAGATCGCCTAAGTCGCGCATATCAACCTGGCCATGGTCGAGCTCTTTAGGACGGCGCACTCGCTCTAGTGGGGTATCCACTAAGCGCTCAAAACGGGAGTCTTCACCATTTTCAGGGTGACGCCCCAAGGCTACCACCCGTTTGATGGTGCTACCGGGTTCGGCCTTTTGACCAAAGTGAATCAACTCGGTGGCACGGCGTTTTTGCAGACCAAACTGAATTCCGGCTTCTTGCATTGCCACCACCAGATCGCGGTGACCAATAGGGCGGCCACCATGCGCGGCAGTGATGGTGGCCCACGCGACCATACGATCTTCAGAGATGGTCACCTCTACCTCAGCATTCTTGGCTGAGGCGAGCTTAACTTCAGTATCTCCCCACTCGTCGGCAAGATCGGGTTGCTCCCGTAGCTGAGTGAACTTATCGACCGCTTCCTGCAGCGCCTCTTGATCAATCAGGTACTGACTGAAATCGGAGCGCATCAACAGCGCGCGTATATCGATCTCACTCACCGCACTCGACTGAGGTGCTATTTTTAGCATTACTCCCAGTTTATCTTGCGATGGCCGCAAACAGCTTAAATCTAGCAACTTTCCTCCTAGCGCTCACCCCGGGCCATGGTTACAGCAACCCTAACACTACGGGTACCATCAATAACCGGCAGGCACAATAGTAACTTTATTGCAGGGTGAGCGAGATCGGACTTGTTGGAGAAATCTGGTTCTGAATCAACAAATAATTCAGAACCAGAGTGGCAAATGCCTATTTTGCGGGTTAGAAGAATCGATATATCAGTAACGGGCGAATTCCGCCAACTGCTGCTGACCATAGTCCTCTGTAGTGATTGGGCTCAGCGTAAAGTTGATATTTAATGCGTCACTTTCCAGTAGCACCGTTTCCATTTCATTGATCAGCGGATAGGCACCACACAGTTCACCCTCATCACAGAGCTCGAAGTCATTATCATTGTCCGACGACGCATAAATTTCATACTCCCCGGATTGGACTTGTTCAAACAGATAGGTGAAACGGCCATCAACCATTTGCACCACGATCTGCTGGGTGTCTTGATAGCCGTTTACATCTACCAAGGTGACATACACCAGACCGCTGTCGCCAGCAGTAACGCTACTAATAAGCATCGATACCGACAAAGACAGCTCACTCGCATCTGAGGCCACAACATTCACTAGCCCCTGATACACGCCATCAGCCAAGCCATCACGATTAACCTGAACCCGATAATCCCCCAAGCCATCGCCATCGACTGTCACCGCAGTTACGCTCATCCAATCGGCGCTAGCGCTAATGGAGGTCACCGACAGGGCCGCATCGCCAACCCGGCTAAGGTTAAAGCTGGCTGAATCGGCTGCCAGATCCAGTGCTAACTGGTTTACGTCGAAGCGTAAGTAGGAGCGACCGGGTACCCCGTTACTGTCTGCGGCGGTGTTGATCGCTTTTTCGGCATCGATCAAGCCATAGCCATAGAGGTTGTCTCGGCCAACGCTGCCGATATCTTGGGTTAGCTCGCCCTGCGCCAACAAATCATTGATGGTCGCAGCATCCAAGGTTTCATCCACGGTCATCATCAGTGCAATAACGCCCGCTACGTGGGGGGCTGCCATACTGGTGCCATTTAGATAAGCGTAACTTTGCGAACGCCCGGCACTGTTCTCGGCCACATAGGTGCTGTAAACCCCATCGCCATAGCCATCACCGATTAAGTCGCGGCTGGTATCGCCACCGGGCGCGGCAACATCGATGCTGCTGCCATAGTTGGAGTAATAGGCGAGTGTGTTGTCTGCGGCTGTTGCCGATACAGAAATCACGTTATCAAATGCCGCAGGGTAACTCGGCGACGAGGTGCTCTCGCTTCCGGCTGCAGCCACTACGACCACACCTTGGCCGATCACTTGCTGGGTCACCGAATCAAAGGCCGGATCATAGCCACTGCCGCCCAGGCTCATATTGATCACCCGTGCGGCACGCGTGGGAAGTTGCCCCGACGCATTACTCAGCCCTGCGGCGTAGAGCATTGCTTGCGAGATATCCCAGGTACTGCCGCCAAAGCGTCCAAGTACCCGCAGGTTCATGATCTCGGTATTGCGGCTCACCCCAGCGACGCCGAGGTTGTTGTCGCTTTCTGCGGCAACGGTGCCAGCGACATGGGTACCATGCCAAGAGGAGCTACCATTGGGGCTATCACCGGGATCTTCCGGGTTGTTATCGAAGCCATCACCATCCAACGCATTGCTTGGATCGCTGATAAAATCGAAGCCATCACTGCTTAGCACGGAAGTAAGGTCATCATGGCTTTGATAAATCCCGGTATCTAACACCGCCACCACTGGCGAGTATCCACCGTCATACAAGCGCTGCAGCTCCCAAGCCTGCTCAAGCTTGATGGCCTGGTAGTGCCACTGGCGGTCATACAGAGGATCGTTGGGCACTTCGAAGGCTTGATACATGAAGTTAGGCGATACCTGTTGGTACTTACCTTGATGGTGAAGCTGCTTAATCGCCAGCAGGGTTGTCAGCTTGGCTTGCTTGTCGCCAACCGCAGAACGCGCCACCGGTAAGTCGAGATCGACAAGTTCCATGGCATTGTAGCCATTGCTTCTGGCCAGGGTCGCAGGCGCACCGCTTAAGGCAACCGCTTCTCCCAACATAAAGTCTTGCTGGGTTGAATAGTGCCCCTCGGGTAACACGGTATTGCTATTCTGCGATATCAAACGCAGGGTGTAGTTCCCTGAGCCCTCATAGCTGTATACGCGAACATAGTAACTGCCCGTTTCGGTGACACTCAGGTTTTCGGTTTTATTGACCCCAATGGATTGATCAATCCAGTTGCCGCTTTCATCCAACAACTGAAGGTCGAAATCAACGTCGCCGGTTTCCCACTCGGCAATCTCCAAGAACACCCGCTGACCAGCTTGTAAATCAACCCGAAAATAGTCGGAGGGATCGGCCTGCTGGTAGAAGCGGTCGCGGCTATTGCCTGTTGCCACATCGGTGATGTAGCCGCTGATAACGGCTACAGGGGGCACAGGTTGGGCATCTTGCAGGGTATTGTTTTCGGTATGCTCCGCCACCGGATCATTGATATCAGAATCGACAATGGTGTTCGGTAGCACCTGAATCTCACCGCCAAAGTCATAGCGGGCATCGTTAAACACGGTGATTTGCAGCTGAGCCTGCTCTAACCCTTGCGCCGAGGTATAGCTGGCCGACACCTGGTAGGTACCATCTTGTGCGTAGCTATGCTGCACTAACGACGTCGCCCCGATACTCCGTTGGGTACCGTCGCCAAAGTCCCAGCTGATGGTCTGATCGCTAAAGGTGCCGGTTAAACTGATAGCGCGGAACTCGACGCTATCGTTAACGACTGAGGAGTTCTGGGAGCTGTCGATAAACAGCCCTTCAGGCTCGGTGACCGGAGTGCCGCCATCGCCACCTCCATCACCTCCTCCACCACCACCGCAGGCAGCCAGTAAGCATGTAAGTGCCATCACCAATAACTTGTCAGTGAATCCTTTCATTTACGCTCCATATCTATACCGTCTTCGCGATCAGTATAGATAGCAATTCTGGAGCGCCGTCTGAAAAAGTTGACTTAGTGATATTTAAGTCAACTTATGCAAAGCAACTATTCGATGGTGTAGTCCTGCAGCTGTTGGCGTTGCTCGATTGCTAATTTAGCCAGCTGCTCGCTGGCAGCACTGCTCTGCGCCACGGCATTCACGTTCGACTGCACCAGACTCAAGGTAGCCGCGACGTTGCTAGAGATATCATCGGTGACGCTAGACTGCTCTTCCGCAGCAGCGGCAACCTGGCTATTGATATCAGACATCTTATTTACCACCTCATAGATATCGCTAAAGGCGATACACACCGCTTGGGCACTGTCATCAGAACCCGAGACCAATTGCGCGTTCTTTTGCATGTGCGAGTCAGCTCGCTCAGCCTCATCTTGTAGCTTTTCGATGATATCTTGGATGCTCAAGGTCGAGCGCTGGGTTTGTGCTGCCAAGCTGCGAACCTCATCAGCCACCACGGCAAAACCGCGCCCTTGTTCGCCAGCTCGCGCAGCTTCAATGGCGGCATTCAGCGCCAGCAAGTTGGTCTGCTCTGAGACGCCCTTAATCACATCCACCACCGATTCAATCTCTAACGAGAAGTCCTTCAAGCGGCGCACAATCTGCGAACTGTCGGTAACTGACTCGCCAATCTGGCTAGAGAGCTCAATCAGGTCTTCCAAACTGGATTGTCCGACGTTGACGCTTCCCAACGCGGAGCGAGCCAGGTCGTCGGCGTCAGCAGCATTGCGACTGACCTCACTCGAGGCGCCGGAGAGTTGTGTCACCGCAGTCGCGATCTGCTCCATCTCTTGTTGCTCTTGCTCAGCATTACGGCGCGACTCGTTGAGCACACCACTTAATTCACCAGAGGAGCCAGATAGCGAGTCAGAAGCACCATGTATCCCACCCAACAGCTGCTGCACATTGTCTAAAAAGCTGTTGATTGCCATCGAGATATCGGCGATATCGTCGTGGCCTTCCACCGGGATGCGCTGGGTTAAGTCCTTTTGCTGACGCGACAAGCCAACCACCAGACGTTTCAAACCCAAGATTGGCTGATACACCCAGCTCAGCACCACAAAGAACAGCCCTGCAAACACTGCCACCAACACCAGCGACACCATCATCGCCCGCTGCTTTAGTGCAGCCGCCTCAGCCATCACTTCCTGCTCGCTGATGCTGATCATCAGTTGCCAGTCGATACCGTGCTCCACCGGTACCGCAATGGTATGGGAGATGTAGCGGCGGCCGTGTTGAGTCACGCGCCCCTCAAAGCGCGCGCGCTCAAGCATATCGGCAATCGGATCGGCAAACGACAATGCATCGTCCGATGAGAGGATCACCTGATTGTGCTGGTCGGCCAAGGTGATAATCGCATCATTGCCCGGAAGCTCGGAGATAATGGTGCCAAATTTGTCATGGGTAAAATCGGCCAGATACACCCCGGTTAGCTGGCGTCCCTCGTAAATGGGCACACTTACACCCAACCAGATGCGGTCATCCACATGAGTATCGAAGGGCGCGATAACTTTAGATTGCCCCCATTGGTGTGCTTCACGGTACCAAGGACGCTCAGTGGGATCAAAGTTGTCTTTGGCCAGCGTGCGCTTGTTAACCGGCTTGCCATCGTCGCGCACCAGGTAGGTATCGCGACTCTGTTCAAAACCAAGAAACACCGCAGAAAAATCGCCCGCCTGTTGAACCAAAGGCAGCGCCTGTTCAATGGTCTCAGTAGAAAACTGGTTTAGCCTAAGCTGGGCAACCGAAGCCTCTACCAAGGCCTTTTGGTTGCGGAACAGCGATTGGATCTCACGCGCCTTGGCTTGGCTAATGTCGGCCATCCGCTGTTGCGCTTGGGTTTCGCTCAACTGGTTAATTTGGGTAAATACATACGAGATATAGAGCACGCAAAACAATAGAAATGCGGCAAGAAACGAAGCCAATAGCTTCGCCTTAAGACTGATTTGCTTAAACATAGAGGAAGTCAGGTTGGGGCCTGCCGATCGGCTCTTTGAGCAGAGGGATACAGCAAGACGGCAATTACACTAAAACGCCCTAGTGTAACCGCCGAGACTGACGTTTCTTTAGCTGTAAAGACAGCAAGTGCTTAGCTTTTAAGCGAAAAGACTCACTTTTTCGTTTTGGTAACAGGAAGCACGCATCCTCTTAACGCTCTGGTGACCATGACAAGCCACTACTCGCGCCGCTGCTCAACCAACTCTGCGCGTAATTGGCGTACCTCATCGATAAGCAGCTGCATCTCATTCATCTCTTCGTGACGCAGTGCTTGCTGCTGTTCCAGCTCTTCGTTGCGCAACTTGTTGCGTTCTTCATCCATGACCCCCACCACAATTCCAATCACCATATTGAGAAAGGCAAAGGCAGTGAGGAAGATAAACGACACATAGTAGGACCAACTCATCGGTAGCACCTGCATGGTTTCGTACATCACATCAGTCCAATCCTCGAAGGTCATCACCCGGAATAAGGTGAGCATGGAGATGGCAATATCGCCCCATAGAACCGGATTGATCGCCTGGAACAGCATGTTGCCGATGGCGGCATAGATATAGAAGATGATGAACATCAGCAGCATCACATAACCGAGCTGGGGCAGGGCTTTCAGCAAGGAGTTGATTAAAAAGCGCAGCTCCGGCAGCACCGAAATAATCCGCATTACCCGGAATATCCGCACCAAACGCGCCACCAGGGCGATATCGGAGTTTTCCAGCGGCAACAAACTGATCACCACCACAAAGGTATCAAATACATTCCAGCCACTAGCGAAAAAACGCGACTTCTGCGGACTGGTAATAAAACGTAGGCTGATTTCAGCCACAAAGAACACCGTGATGGCCCAATCGAGATAGAGCAGAGCATCAACCACCACTCGCGGCAACGAATAGGTCTTGGCACCGATCACCAAGGCCGCCAAAATAATTACCGCAATCACGGCGCGCTCGAATAATTTGTTAGCGCTGAGCGCCTCCATCACATTGAGCATTCGATTTAGCATGAGTACTTCCTTTTACAGATAACGCCTTCCCTGACGCGCTAAAGAAATCCAAGTGAGCAAGGGCAATGTTCACCACCGGCCGCCCTAGCACTTGTCAGCCCAACAGATTAAATACTCTCTGGCGGAAAGCAAGCGAAGGCTGCAGTTGTAACAAATCATGACCAAGTGGGCATACAATTGTTACTCGTAGCGAGGTCATCGAACACAAGTTAAGCTATTGATATACAAAGGCTTGCTTTTGCTAGCAAGCCACTTAACCTAGGCAAGAAAAGTCGCTAAGGCAAAGTGGTATCAGCCAGACTTTGCTGCAACAAATAAGGACGTAATATGCTAGCAACTCTGTCTAATAAGATAGAGTGGATTAGCACCAATAAGCTGTTTGAGCGCTGTGTGATTGCAGTAATCATACTGGCAGCTTTACTCGTTGGTGCAAAAACCTTCATCCTCCCCCACGCCGTCAGTGAAGCACTTAGTTACTTAGACTTCGCCATCACCGTGTTCTTCGTTCTAGAAATCTCGATGCGTTTTGCGGCCACTAAGAGTCTCTCAAAGTTTCTCTCAAGTGGTTGGAATATCTTCGACTCCATAGTGGTTATGGTGAGCCTGTTACCACTGGAGAACTCTGAGATAGCACTGGTCGCACGCCTAGTGCGAGTGTTTAGGGTAATGCGGATGATCTCAGTGTTACCTGAGCTGCGCTTCTTGATCAACTCACTGATTAAGGCGTTACCGCAGCTCGGCTACGTCATGCTGCTGATGTTCATCATCTTCTATATCTATGCCGCCATCGGCAATATGCTATTCGCAGATATCAGCGAGTTCCTGTGGGGCGATATTGCTATCTCCATGCTCACTTTATTCCGGGTCATGACCTTCGAGGATTGGACCGACGTCATGTATGAGACCATGGAAGTGGTGCCATGGAGCTGGACCTACTACGTGTCGTTTATCTTCCTCACTGCCTTTGCCTTCCTAAACATGGTGATCGGTATTGTGGTGGGCGTGATGGATGATGAAAGAAACAAGCAACGTATGGCCCAGCAAGCAAAAGATGCTGAAGAGCAAAAGGCCCTTCGCGATGAGGAGATGGACGAGATGCAGTTACTGCTCAACGAGGTAAGGGCGCTCAGACAGGAGCTAGAACAATTAAAAACTAACTAGATTGCACCGCCACTAGTAATAAGCCACTGCAAGTTCAGTGGCTTCTTTCCTACGGACTACACCATCCAACCCACGTGCCCTCGCAAAACAGCCCAATGATCAGTCCCTAGTGCAGAATACCAACTAGATTTTATGAGTAAGAATAGATAGCTGAGTTCCAGCCGCTGACAAGAGCACTAGGGAGAACCCGTGATTCCTACAAAGTTATGGCTACTCAGCGTTACGTTGCTGTTAACTACTCATACAGCTTCAAGCAAGCCCCTAGTCATTGCTTGTCCAGAAAACCTCCCCATCATCACCGTGGGCAGCAAGATCATTGAACACGCCTATGCAAAACTTGGCATTACCCTCAGTTACAGAGCTTTACCCGCCAAGCGTTCGATTCAATACGCCAATGAAGGAAAGGCCGATGGCGAGCTGCTGCGAGTGGCCAGCTTTGCCCCTGACTACCCCAACCTCATCAAAATCCCGGTTGCTATTAGCTATCTAGAGCAAAGCCTGTTTAGCGCGACCCATAAACACGGTCCCAGTACCTGCAGAGGCCTCAGTGCATATAGAGTAGGAGTCATTCGAGGCGTTAAACACGCCGAAACCTGCGCACAGCATGCAAAAGAAGTCATTCGATACAACGATATGAACCAAATGATGAGAGTCCTCAATACCGGTCGAATCGACTTCGTCATTTCAGGTAAAGTCACTGCCTCGCTTAGGCTAAACGGCTTAGGTCTATCGAATATCAATGCCCTCGAGCCCCCACTCAGCAGAGCCCCCTTATATCATTACCTAAACAAAAAACATCAGGCCCTCGCAAGCCAACTCCACGGTATTTTCTTAGCGATGCATAACAGCGGAGAGCTTGAAAAAATACGAGAAGACACCGTAACAGCGCTATTAGCATCCCCCTCACCAGATATGACTTGTCTGAGTGATAGATAAATCCGCAGATCGGCCATCGAGCAGCAGCGAAGCCTTTCACATAAGCAGGAAGCGGCGCTGTTAACAAACCGCAGGTTTGTGCCGCAGGAGCGCGTAGGACGGAGTCCGGAGCTGAACGCCCCACCCTGTGGGCTAATGTGGGCGTCTGTCACTTAGAATTGTGTTTAAGGATAAATCAGTGCGCGTGGTGAGTAGGAGCCAACACCAGAGGCGGCATCGAAGCCTGGCGTTCGGCGCGCTGCGCCTCAC
>NZ_AUBZ01000033.1 GCF_000429505.1 Aliagarivorans taiwanensis DSM 22990
AGGGCATCGGCAGCCGTAATTGGCGTTTTGGTGGTGTAGAGCTTGGCGAATGCCACCTTGCTGTAAGTATCGATAAAGGTCTGCTGGTAGATGCGGCCTACGCCTTTGAGGTTGCCCACATAGAACGTGTCCTGAGAGCCTAGATAACCGGGGTGAGCCGTTTCTATCTCTCCGCAGGCCTCATCATCTTGCTTCTTCTTCTCTAGAGCCGCAACTTGGGAATCGCTAAGGATAATGCCCTCGCTAGCCACCTTGGCTTCAAGTGCCTTGAGTCGCTTCTTAAAGTTCTCTAAATCATGGCGCAGCCAGATGGAACGAACACCACTACCAGAAACAAACACACCTTGTTTGCGTAGCTCATTGCTGGTGCGGTGCTGGCCATGAGCGGGCTCGGCGATAGCGTACTCAACGACCGCTTTCTCTGTCGCTTCATCGACACGGTTCTTAATGTTTGGTGTTCGGCGGGACTTGTTGATTAAGGCATCCAAGCCACCTTCCTCTGCAAGTTCCTGATAGCGGTAGAAGGTGTCACGCGATACGCCCATGACTTTGCAGGCTTTTGAAACGTTTCCAAGTTCTTCGGCTAAGTTGAGCAAGCCAGCTTTGTGTTTGATGATCGGGTTGTTAGTATGCAGCATAGAGAGTTACCTCTTTTGTTGTTTTGATTGAAGATTCGACACCTTTATCAAAACGGGTAACTCTCTACTTTTCAAATAGATGTGTCAGATTTGGTCGGAACTAATACATATGAAAAAGAAAAACGCGCCCCCGATATTTTGTACCTCATCAAAGCAGCCAGTGCCGGTGTAGATGTTGGCTATGTGATAGGCTTAAACCCTGCGAACTAACGCCCATAGGGCAACCCTGAGAACAACCTGCCTGCTAACTCCTCGCCCGGTACATTCGGTAGCACCTTATTTAACAAGGACCCTAACTGAACTTGCTCTATCGGCAACGACAAGTGTTCACTAATTCGCTTCTCCAACACCTGCATGAACTGCGTTAAACACTGCGCTGCATCCTGTTGACCGTTGCGCTTGTTTTGATGCTGGCACATTTCAGAGAACAGATCTTTGATGCCGGCTGTGTGAGTCGGCATATCAAGTACATCGAGGTGTGTATGCAACGTCTCGAACTGTTCATATTGGTTAGCCAGACGCTCTACTTCAGCAATCGCAAAGCACAATATAATGCGCTCTTTCTGGGTACCGGTGCCCACCTCATCGAAGGCGGCCTTTGCTTGAGCTAACAATCCAGAGACCGACGAAAGTAAATAGTGCACAGGGGTTTGGGCATACCATTGCTCGCCGGTTGCGGCCTTGGTGATAGCAACTTTTTTGGGGCGACTAGATGGATACCGCTTCCCTCGTCGCGGCCTGTTAGCACGCATTTTCTGCTGGTAGCAATGCATCACCCTATCCATGCCAACGTCCCCTACCACTTCGCTTCCGCGGATGTCAGGCACCCTCAGTCCCGACCAGCCATAGCGGCCAATGATCTGGGCTTTTTGTTGGTCTGCCCAGTCGCTGAGCCTTTTGGTGTGGTGGCTCCAATCTGCAGGCATGAAGCGTCCGTTGCATTGAGCAAGGCAGGCTAGTGCTGCGCTCCAATCGACATCCTTGATGGCGTGATTCTCATGAGGCGTATCCAGCATCAACAACTGCCGGTGCAAATCACTGACATTGGCCAAAGGTGCCGTGTCTAATGCAGGCGGGGAAGGGAGTAGCTGAGTCATTTCGTAAAAAGCAGCCACCGCCTCAACGGCATGTTGAGTATCCGAGCAAATCAGTGGATAACCTTGGTAGGTGTAGCGAACATGTTCATCTTTGGTGATCCTGAACCAGGCTGGATGAGGTGGCGGTACGCTCGCACTCCGGCTAGCCGTTGGTTTACCAAACACTAGATTTACGCTTTCTCGGAGCGCACGAGCCTGCGGCGAATCACTGGAAGTCATGGACTCCAGCGCTTCCCACATCTTCTCAGGCGAGGGCTGCATCATGGCAGCTTGCCACTGATCACCAAAGGCGGGCAATCCCAGACGGCGCTCAAAAAATAGAAGGCTCGAATCGAATATGGGCTCAATGGTTTTGCTTTGCGTGGCATGAAGCAATACGTTATTGAGCGTAGCAAGGGGTGAGAACTGATTACCCGGATTAATGAAGGTCATGATCGCGAACAGATGTAGTGGATAACGCTGGCGCCACCGTAACACTGTCTGCTGCTCTTGCTCTGACCAAGGAGCATGTGGCGTGTCTGAAGTCGAAGCTTTTAACAGCACCTCTACCAGAGCTGGGTACTCATCATAGGATGGCGTTGCGGAGTAGTCGATCTCGATGAGCCCATGCCCCCCCATCAAGCAAAGACTAGCAAGCTCGACGCGAAGTTTATCGTAATCACTGAGTTGCTCTACCAAAGAGTGGGCCTGGCTGTCTCCCGCCATCCACGCGCTAACAGTTAACATTGCGGTGGCTAACTCACCCTGAATCCCGGCCCAAAGCAATTGCTCTACGGCATCTAAGCGTTCGGCGCGCTCGACATAGCCAAGTAATTCAAGATGTGCCTGGAACTCACCCTGATTACCCGCGCCCTCATTTAGAAATTGTTGGCAAAGCAGGTTACTGGTGAACAGGAATGTCCTGACTCCACCCAAAGGGCACTGACGGATTTTCTCTACGGTACTGAAGATAGGGTGGAGGGGGTTACTTAAGGCATTGACGGCGTGAATCGCCTTTTGTTTACTGGCAGTTGACTGCTCAAGCGCTTTGCGTGTGGTCCACTTGCCCCCAGCATGATTAGCCAACTCAAGAATGGAACCAAACGCAGCGTGCTCTTGCGCGAATGTTGCCTCCTTATGAGACTGTCGCGCCAATGCGTCCTGCAGGGATCTTTGACGTTGCCAGTAAGCCTGCTCCTGACGCGTCGGCCCCACCATAGTGTCGTGCCAATAATCACTCATGGCCTTCGACAACCCCAAAAACATTAACATCTGGACTTCCTCCCTGCGCCTAGCGGTAACTATATCTTCACTGCGACGCAATATAATCAGGTGTCGTTGAACTAATAATGTGCATGGTATATTGTATTATGTGTATTTGGCAATGATGGCCGCGTTCACAAGGATATAGTAGTGACCAAAGATACCACTTCGGCTAAACAAGGCAAAAAACTGGCCCAAAATGCTGAAAAACTCTCGAAAAAGAGAAAGATATCCAGTCCGACAGACATGCGCTTACTTCACCCTGACGCAGGTGAATTTGCCCTCATTCTCATGGCTGGACAGTTACGCTTTTACAGAAAAGCCTTGATGGCCAGTATCGTAGTGGCAGGCGTGTCAATTTTCGCCGCCGTGCAAGGGTTTAATCGCGAGGAAGTTGAACCGAAGTACTTTGCGCAGCAAAGAGATGGCACGATAACCAATGTTGTTCCGCTGTCGGAACCGTTTGTCGATGAAACAGGAATGCGGGATTGGGCTGAGCAGTGCTTAATTGACACCCTGTCGCTCTCTTTTGTGAAAACTATCCAGGAAGTGAATACCTCATTGCATCGTTGCTATACCGATGATGGACGAATGAGTGTGCACCGGTGGCTGATTGAGGGCAAGGGGCAGAAAGACGTACACCTCGGTGGTACCGTCTATATCCCGAGGGACTCGCAACTCGCCAATATTATTACCCGCGAAATCCAAATGTCCGCGTCGAAACTGGCGGCGGGCAAGATTGTATCTATTGAGCCAGTCGTGGATCCGTCCACAAAAAGAAACGTGAGCCGGTGGATGGTCAGGCTGCCCGTTGTAATCACGAAGCAGGAAGGCCGCCGAGGCGCGGGAAGCGGCAACTTCACTGTGACGGCCATTTTGAGGCGCGTACATGACGTTGATAAACCCAAAGGCGTCGCGATAGATGCCTTCCAGATTGTCAGCGGCGCAAACCATGTTTAATCCACCAGTTGAAACCAACGGGATGCCGTTATGGGCCAGGTGCGTATACCAAGTCGTCATGGGCTTAGTATTCGCGACCGCAATTCCGCTGGTGGCAATGGCGAACTCAGCGCCTACCACCTCAGAGGCGCTACTTTCCTTGCTAGAACAATCTACTCAGGGTATCGCAACTGGCAAAGTTAGTACCAAAAGTGAAAGTCAACAGGTTGAAGAAGAACAGCCCCCAGCGCGAGCGCGAGCGCCAAAACGACGGACACCACTTCGCGAGTTCTTAGATTCAAGCGACTCTAATGGACCATTAAGTACCGAGGAGTATTACGAGCGGTTAGAGGCCATCCTCAGTCAGATTGATAAAGAGACGGATCTCGAAATGATGTACCGGCAATTGGTCGCCGATGGAGTATTGGACATGTCGTTGCGAGACATTCGATTGCTACGTATGGCTATTGAGGCTCGGGATAAGATAGAAAACCAGCCGCTTGTTGACGTGACCTCCAATCACGCCGTCTACAACGTAACGCCAAACCAGCGTTACCAAACCTACGAGGTGACAGTTAATCGCAACGGCACCACACTACTGGAGTTTCTTGATGCGACCGGGCAAGCATGGCCGGTGAATGATCACTCCGACTCTCCAGATTTCATCTTAAAAGCAGGGTCCCGCTCGCACTTTATGGAAGTGCAATCAAACAGACCCTATGGCGAGAACTCAGTATTTCTGTTTCTCGACCAGTATGAATCACCGCTAATGATCGACCTCAGTTACAGCCGCGATCAACGACACAGCATAGTGACCTTTAGACTTCCGTTCATCCATCCTGACAACCTGCCCGAGTCAGAACATGGAGAGCGCAATACCGATGGATTGACAGGGATTGTACCTGTATCAACGGCAACACAAGGCGATGAGGTGGAACAGGTGAGTTATGAGGAACTTACCTATTTTGCGACCACTGGGTATTGGCCGATAGATGGTGCAGCGAGCTCAAAGGCTAATAAAGTGCTGGTCTCGGCACCAGAGCTGGCCGAAGTGTGGCGCGTGGGTTCTCAATTCGTAATCCGCTCACGTCATATCCCTGTCATCGATTGGGATGAGATGCATCCCGCACCCAATGGGGTGAGGGTATACGTGGCGAAGTCATTAAACACCAGCATCCTGATGCACGTTGAGGGGGGGGACACCAGACAGTTACTTATCCCCGATTACCACCTATACGGCGGCTTGTAATGAACGATATAGAAGAACAAGCAAACGAACAAGAAGCGCAGCAAGAGCAAGCTCCTCAAAGCGCTACTCCCGATACCGCGGAGCAAATGAATGGTGTCAAGTCTAAAGGGGCCACCAAGTCTCAGAAAAAGTTTCTACGCTGGGTGCTCATCGTCTTCTTATTACTACTGGCTGCGAACCGAGGATGTAGCTACTTCTCCTCCGGTGGAGGCTCAACAGGTAAACGTTCTGGAAGCGATCCAACAGATATAACAATAAGCCAGCAAGGTGTCAGTCCAGAACAAGAAGAGAATGTCGCCCTGGCTAGAGAGCAGCGTGGTCAAATAGCTCTAGAAGAGGCTTCAAACAGCTACTTTGAAAATGATTTGATGAATTTTGACATCACCTCGGCGAGCCCCACGCGCCCAACTCCGACGGTTTCAGGCAGTAACTTCACCCCAGAACTAACACCTGACTCTCAATCAGGGAATGAAACCGTAACGCTACTTGACGACCAAGAGCCGGTAAATCAGTCACGAGTTGGTGGAAATGGCTCTACAAACGGTCGCAATACAACAGGCAACCAAAGCTCCTCGTCGTCACCAAGGACCTCAACGAGTGCAAATCGCGAGCCGTCAGCGAAAGAGCTACGCGTATCAGCTCTGATTGCTAAGTACCGAGAACCCACGCAAGGGGCCGCCCAAAGTGGTGAGATCAGCACACCAACCCGCTCTCGTGGCATCAGTCGCCCGTCCAGTACGCAACCTCCATCGGCGCAAGAACCCACGCCGGGCGGGACGAATACTGCGACACGACCTAGCTTTTCGCAGTATGTTGCAAGTCAGCAAGCCAAACCTGCGCCAACCACGACAGCATCAACACCCGGGCAGAGCCCCCCGCCTCAAGCGCAGGATGCAACAGGGACCTGGGGGCCTGCGACGACAGCTACCGGTGGTTCAGGGCGAGGATTATATGTAGGCGACTTCATGCTTGGTGAATTTAGGCATGGACTGAAAAGTCTGTATCCAACGTCGCTGGCAATAATTGATATAACGACCGGGCCACTTGAAGGTGCTCGGGTCATTTACACGCCAACGTTAGCTTATGACAACTACTTATTTCAGTCCTCTAAAATCTATTGGAAGGGTTACCAAGCCCCCTTCAATTCGATACTCGTAACGCCCAGCCAGCACTTACAGCCTGGTTTCCGCTCGGGCGTCAATCACCACACCATGTATCGATGGGGCATGATTTTCGTGCATGGCATGCTCAAAGGCGCAACCGATTATATCAACTCTACAGGGACAGACACCACCATCAACGACAACGTCATTATCAGCTCGAAAGAGTTTGACCCAGTCAGAATGGCGTGGTCGGCGGGAGGCGGGGTTGCGGAAGCGGCGACTGACCTAGTGAAGCAAGAAACAACCAAACCACCCACGGTGTGGGTCAATGCACATGACGCGGCTGGAATCATGATGACAGAGGATTGGAACCCTGAGTGGTCGCCAAGAATCACTGAGAATACCGCAGGTATCTTCAAATAATTCTTGAGGATAATTAATATGCAATGCAATATATAGGGCATTGCTTTATATGGAACTTGTAAGTATGACTGACAAAGTCGAAGACAATTTGGATGAAGGTGATGCTGCACTTCACTCAGATGAAAGATCAGAAGAAACTATTAACGCTTTCGCTGACTTAGCGCCTGACTTGGATAGCGCTACAATAGATCATGCTCAGATGACTCAAGGCGACGAGGTGTATGATGAGTTTCCTTCTCTAGATATAGTTACGGAGCTGAATCTCGATCCCGATCCTCAAATTGGCGACGAAGTCATAGCAGAGCCAGAGTTAGATAATAGCCTTTACCCAGAGCCTGAAGAGGACCTGGCGCTCGACACGCCCGATAGTACTACAGACGAAAACGCCAAGGTCGCTGAAGAAGAAGACGAAGAAGACGAAGAAGACGAAGAAGACGAAGCATATCCTGCAAAGAAAAAGGGTATTCACCCACTTCTAGTCGTTGGATTGACAGTGATTGCCATCATCGCCCTGTTAGCATTTAGCGTGGTCAAATTACTTAGCAGCAACCCGCCTAGCCGCACTCAATCAACAACACAGGCGGCGTCAACGCCGGCTACGGCCGAGCAAGCTCCCACTAACCCTCTCGATGGACTGTATGGCGCGACCACCAATCAGTCGACCGTTGAGCAAACGCAGTCGGCAACTAGGCCGGTGTTAACGCGAGAGGATTTTGCCAATCAAAGCCCTGTGGTCAGTGCGACGTTGGCGTCACTGGATGCAGAAAACACCGAATTGAAGCAATCCCTAAATTCTCAAGTCCAGCAAAATGATCAGCTACGCAGTGAGTTACATAGCACCAATGAGCAACGACTCGCGGTAGCGGCGGAGAATGACAATCTGCAGCGCCAACTAAGCCGTGCGAAGCAAACCATCGTTCAGAGGGAATCGTCCATCAAAGACCTCGAAGATCGGATTGTCGTGTCTGAGCAGACGGTACGGGAAGCTGATAAGCGTGTCAAAAACGCGCAGCAGCAAGCAGATGCGGCGCTCGCAGAACGAGACTCCAAACAACGGGAACTCGATAGCGCCAACCAGCGCTATGAGGCCCTTGTTGCATCTTCCAACCAAAGCCTTGATGCCATGCAAAGGACGATAACTGCAATGTCTGATCAGGTGACGCAGGCACTGGACCGGCGACAGCACGAAATAGATAAGCGTAACCTGCCCGAGCTGCAGCGTGTATCCCATGATCCGATGTTTAACATCAGTACATTTGCGGTAATCCGAAACGGCGTCGTCGACCGAAATACCATCGAGCTAGAACCAGGCGAACGTCTGCAGGGTCGAGGGGTGATTGAAGACATTGACCAATATGGATGCATATTGTTCGAAGACGGAAGCCACTATCAACCACTTAACGCGTATTGCCGCGCAGCACAGCACCAATAAAGTTCTCGGAGTATTTCTATGGACCCATTAGAGACCTATGAAGGCATACGAAGGATCGCAACGGGGCTGACATACCTTGTTTACACACTGGGAGTGGTTGTTGGGTTAATTTATGTCGGTATGGCGACTATGCGCATTCCGCATATCCATGAGCAATATGGTCGTCACGTCGATTCAGATGTTCCGAACATCATTGTGGAGTTCGGGTTTGGGGCTGCATTGATTGCGATGAACACATTATCTATTTCGACGATGATTACGTTTGCCGGGAACCAAGAGCTTTGGACCAGCTACAACCCTTATGAAAGCTATTTCGATTATCAACCGTTTGATACCAATACCCCTCATGAATTGGCCATCGCCGCCACCGTATTAGCCATGCTGCGGCTTATGGGCAGCTTTGCGTTGTATGTAGCCCTGAATTCGGGCCGTTCACTATTAAAACAAGATAGTAATCAAGCAAGGCGGGCCAGGCGAAAGCTAGTGATAGGGATCCCAGTGGGTGTCGCCCTGATATTTTTGCCATTTTGGGTCAGTGTGGCAGCGGTGAGTTTTTCATCGCTGACCTCACTTGCCAACTTATTGATGCAAGCGGCGGGCATGAGTTAGCCCAAAGCAAGGCACCAGAGACCCGCACGCCGGAGACAAGCACGACCTCTGGCATTTCGCTGGTGGAACATTTGAAACGTGCTCAATTTAAGACAACAAGTAAGGACATTAATATGTTTAATCTACTGCGATTGCAAATGGCGATTTACGAGGCCGCAAATACAATCAAGTCAAAACTCAAATACGCACTTCCATTGAGCCTGGTTGCCGCGCCAGCATTTGCTGAAGGGGAAGTTCTGGGTATTGATGAGTACATTGCAAAGGGTGGCGGCCTCGCATTTACCGTAGGGGCAACCTTCTTGGCTATCTTGCTGATCTCCGGTTTCATTGTATTTGGTCGAGCGGCCCAGAAAATCCCCGAGATGCGCGAAGATTCGCTGGACCGTTCTGCCAAAGCCAAGGTCTATTTTGGCCTCATTGGTGGCGCGATCATGGTGGCTGCGCCGCTTATTCTGGTATCAGTGTTTGTCTACTTCTTTGGCTCAGCCAGTATTATTAACCTCGTGAAGCCAGAAGGATCAGAGCAGGATCTAGGTGTATTAGATCAACTGTTCTAAGACATACCGCGCAGTGGTTTTCATGGTCACTGCGCCTCTCTCCAGTACGCATCGTCAGGCATAAGGTAACCGATGGCAAAACTCGCCGGAATCAAGCTTCCATTCTTTAGCATCAATCGCACCGTGTGTGTAGATAGAGCCGAAGAGACGTCAACCAAGCAATTTCTATCCAACGCAAAGAAGGTACTGCAACGCGATAGAAAAACATGCAGGTTGTGCGGCTTTACCGCGATGAAGCAACAGCAAGTCGTGACGTTAAATGGACGCTACACCAATGATGATTTTTCATTGGATAATATGGTCACATGTTGCCCCCATTGCTATCACGGACAGCGCTTGGGGTACTCGGCCCTGCATGACGCCATTGACCTCATCTACCTGCCAGAACTGCCACAGGTTTACTTAAACCACTACCAACGCGCCTTGATGCATTTTCAGGAGTACACAGCTCCAGAAGGCGAGGAACTGTCCGAGCGCGAGGCTGAGCATAACGATGAAATGAAGAACCAAGCGAGGGCGTTTTATAGCGAGATCAAGGCTCGCCAAGCCCAATTGAAGGGGCTTTACGAGCATACCGACATAACCGACTTAAGAGCATTGGTATCGATGCTCTATGACCTCGATGAAAAAAGCTACGCTAAACGAGAAGCCTTCCTGAGACCCGTCCGTTACATTCTTAAGACAGATCTGGCCGCCAAACTTAACCAAGCCTATAGTGGTGACGCATTTGCAGGGCGAGCGCCCCACGAGGTAGTTTCGCGTTCAGCGGATTACCTAACAAGTTTTGATGATGTACTGGATATCTGATGCAGTTCCTGTGGCCACTATGCCCCACGGCAGCGCAAACTCACTGGTTAACAGGCCCCAAGGGGCGCGCGTTTACAGCACTCACTGATGCGCTCGATACTCTCAATCACAACGAGCGCGTATGGGCTCCCGAATATATCCGCAATGAGATGGCCAATGTTTACAGCGGCGCCATAGAAACCGTCCATTTGGATAGCGCCGACTTAGAAATGTATGGCGATCTGGTTGGACTATCACCATTTGAATCCGCCACCAGCGTATTGACCGAACAAAGCCAAAAAGGTGCTGCAGAGCAAAGCGATCCGGGAAAGTTAGCTCAACTGAGTGAGCGATTAGAACGTGCCCTCAATCGCCTTGACGTCGCAATAACAGAACACCAAACCGAGTTCAAAGAGATATTAAACGCTCCTTTACCACCTACCGATCCTCGGTATGGTCATATGCTTAGGTGGTTAAGTCGCTCCACCGTAAGACTTTACGCCTGCTCCGAAAAATTTGACCATCTCGCGTTCGCAATTCGCTGGCCAGGTGTGCATTACCACGAGTTACTTACTAGTGGAAACTGGTATCTGCAAGCGCCTGCTCGCGATGCTCAGTGGTTACGCACCTTAAGAACGGACCCGAAGCGTGTCGCTCTGAACAGTAGAGCAGGGTTTTACTTAGTGCGCTTTAAGCGGATTAACCTAGAACTGCTGGATTACACTAATCGCGATGCCGTCTGGCTCAGCAGCGTCGAGCTGCAAGCTTTGTTAGAGCACTACCCCAAAACCTCTTTTACGGTAGAGGATTGCCTGATGTTTACCACCGATACCGGCTCCATAACGGCGGATGCCGGTAGAAATCAGACGCCTGAGCTTCTGTGTATCAGCCATGGCTACGCCTTGAAGTCACTCGTCAACCAGTTATGCCAGCAGACAAGCTGGGCCTCTGCATGGCTGCGCAGTTTTGAACGCGCTCAGTGGCTGCATTGTATGGCAGAACTGCAGAGTCGCTATCCATTGTTAGTCGCAGGCTACGGCAATGGACATGTGAGCTTTTATTGCTGGCAAGGTGATCTGGCACGGATCTGTGCAGATTTACGTCAACGCGCAGCGGTACTCAACGTGTCCGATGAACCGGTACTAGCGGAATTACGTCAATGCCTCCTTAGCGATGCCGTCTTCGACGTGAAGGACGAAGAGATTAACAACCCCGATACAGCTAGCCATGAGCTTGCATTCCCCACTACAACTAACGAACGAGGTTGAGCGGAGATGTCAGATTACCACTTCCGCCCCTTAAGCCCACTGGCCGATGTCATTACAGAACTTGACGTTATGCACGACCCCATCATTGAACTTTTGGATAGTTTGCTGGATATGGCCCCCCATCAACGTCCAGCCGGCTTACGCCAGCTAATTCTGCGATTTGAGCAGCAGCTGGGAGAGAAAGAGGAAGCGAACTAGCAGCATGGCGAAACAGCTCAAGCAATGGACGCACAAAGAGCTTTGTGAAAAGGCAGTAAAGTGGCTGCGCAGACCGCAAAGCCAGCTTTCTCACGGGTGTCACGTGGCGATGTCTGAAACGCAATCTGGGTGGTCTGGTGAGATTCCTGATGCCATAGGTTTTCGTTCAGCTGGCTTCCAAGATGGTTCGATTGTCGTCGAAGTAAAAGTGTCTCGCTCGGATTTCCTTGCTGATAAAAAGAAACCGCATCGCAAAGGTGATGTGCTCGGGTTGGGCAGCTGGCGCTATTTCTTATGCCCTGAAGGGTTAATCCAGCCAGACGAACTCCCCGACAAGTGGGGTTTGCTTTGGGTTACCAATCGCGGCGGTATAAAACCGATTGTGGGACCGGCGGCAAGTATTAACCGCGGTGGGATATACAAAGAAGTTTTAGCAGCGTTTGAGTGGGAACGAGACTTTGAGCGAGAACAGTTCATCTTAGTAAAGATGTTGGCTCGCGTGGGTGATCCTGAAAAGCTGAACAACACACTAAAAGCCGCTCGCGCGGGTCAGGCTTACTTTGAAAAGCAATACAAAAACCAGCGTTCGCAGCTCCAAGATCTAACTCGGAAATACTACCGCCTACGAAATCGAGAAGAAAAGTCGGTGTCGGCGGCCCTACAGGAAAGTAGTTAACAATGCCACGCAGACGATACCACGAGCGACAAACCACTTACTCCCGGGCACGAGCTAAAGCGCTGCATGGCCAAGTCAAAACGAAACCACTGTTCATGCGTTTTGATGGCCAGTGGTATAGAGCGACTTCTTGCTTATCGAAGACTCGTGCAGGAGTGCGCTTTAACCGACTAAATCGACTTGTACGCCGCTTAAGAGCGGTCTAATAGGACAAAGGCAAATCCCATGTTTGAGACGTTTAAAGACTTGCTACGCGCGCGCGCTGATAAGAAGCAAAAAGACCTATTCAGTTATATCGATCTAGAAATGAATCTGCCACAAGACAGCTATGCACTAGGGACTCGCTCCGGACCCATTATGACGCTATATCGCCTTGAAGGCATCGCCGCGGTACATGGCAAAAAAGAGCTGGCTGCGGCGATAAATGGGCTTCAAGGTATGTTCGCGATGCTATACAGCAATGACAAGTCGCCTGGTGGGAAGCCCATAATCTCGTGGAGTTACGAGCAGCGAGTTGATTCAGTCACGGTGTCTAAGGAGATAAAACGAGAGACCGCAGGCACGGTGAACGCGGCCAATAAGTTAGGGTTTGAGTACAATTACATCCAAGAGCAACTGGACACGCAAAATGGCGCACTATGTCATACCGAAGACATCTATATCGCCATTTGGACGACACCTAACCGAGCAACGGAAGAGGACCTGCTTTCTCCAGTCGAAAAGCAAGTTAAACGAGAAACCAGCCAGCGTCGACGTCTTCATACCGACTTATTTCCCAATGCACACAGCCCATTCACCTTTGCCTCAGACACACTCAAAACACATGAAGGCCATCGAGCTGCGCTAGAAGAAGCATTACAGTCGTTTAACGCGCTGTATCAGAGGCTGCTCGCGAAAAAAGCAGCCGCGACACTGCAATATCAGCTGGACCGCGAGGTGAGTGAGATGCATTCTCCCTTGCAGTTTGTTGATGACAAAGAGGTCGACGTTCGACATAACAGCTTAGCATTAGACCCAGAAACAGGAAGACCAAGCCTGTCAGGGTTGTTTATTCCAGCCTTAGCCGAGCAATTCAATTGCCGACAGATGCGCGATGAAGACATTGGTGACGGCCAGTTACTTCGCCTTGGTAACACGTACTACAGCGTTCACGAGCTGCAGCCATTTCCCAAGAGCAAGGTGACGTTCAACAGGCTAGCGGCAAAGATGTCGAAGATGAATTTCCGTATGACGTCGATTATCTCGATGCCGGACTACGGCTTGCTCGACCACATCAATGACACCATGATTGCGTTTGGCCGAAGTGGCGAAGAAAACCGCAAAGCCTATGTCCAGAAACAGTATCGGCAGTTCCTTGCGAACCAAGGCCACCCCATTGTGTGCATGCAGACCTTTATCGTCATCATTGGCACCGATCCTCGACAAGTCCAGCGAGATGCAGAGACGTTTAATCGTGCTTTGCATGATTGGGGGAAAGCCGCAATGCGGTTTGACAACGTCGATCCGGTTGAGACATTTGTCTGCTCTATAGCAGGTTTACGCTATCGTTCCCATTCGCAAGGGGCGCTGATCAATACCAACAAGGTACCCATCATGCTTCCGCACCAACGCGCAGCGAAACTGTGGACCGGTGGCGGGATGACGTTCAGATCTAATGATGGCAAGCCATTATATTTTCAGCCAAGCGGTTCAGGCGGGCAGACATTTGATATTTCGCTGTTTATTGCCCAGCCTCGTCAGGGCAAGTCGCTGTTAATGAACATCAAGAATCTGATCGCCCTTATAAAAGAAGGTGGGGCAACCTTGAACCTACTCACGATTATCGATGTTGGGCCAACGAGTAAAGGGTTACTGCAGTTAATACGTCTGTTATTGCGAAAGCGACTTGGTACAGTGGCGGCAAAGAAGCTCATCTTTGAACACACATGGGATCCCAATAGGGGTAATTGGTCCTACAACCCTCTGGAAATAAGGCTCGGCCAAACCATGCCCGCCCAAGAGGAAGTGGCCATAATGCTTAACTTTTATCGGGCGGTGTGCGCTGATGGTCGCACGGGAGAAACGCCTGAGTACACGGATAGAATACTCGGCAAGTTGATTCAGCTTGCCTTTCAAAAATGTAGGACTGGCAAGCCCAAGCTGGTGGATGGCTCAACACCTGCGAGCCTAAGGGATGCAATTAAACAACTTAATCTACCCATTGAGCAAGGTAAGCACACATATTACTCGTTAAGAGACCAGCTATTTGAAAGAGGCGAGGAGGAGCTGGCGCTTTACGCACACCGACTTGCGTTGCCTTTAGCGGGAGATTTATTGGACGTTTTACATACCGGCAGTCAAGAACTAGAGCACTACAAGCAGACATCCCAAGTGGCGATAGATAACATTCGCACACGCCTATCAGAGCATATCGAGAATATGGACTATCTGACTAGGCCTACCACGCTAGACATCCAGGATGCTCACGTGGTCTGTTTTGATATGCGCCCAGTACTGGCCAATGCAGCTGGCGCGTCTAAAAATGAGGCCTTCGCACAGTACTTGATGGCCATGAGCGTCGGTATGAAGAACTTCTTTTTAACACAAGACATGGTTCGCCGGGTACCAGAGCGCTACCAGCACTATTGGAAAGAGCGTGTCAATCGCTATTCGAATCTGGATAAAACCTTGTCATTGGATGAGTGGCACTCAGTGACAGTGAAGAAGACAACGGATAGCGGGCGCGAGGTATCAATGCCGGTGGCGGGTGCAGAGCTCATTAACTTCTTTGCCAAAGAAGGGCCAAAGTGGAAGCTGTCAATCAATATGGCCAGCCATGAAAGTTCAGATTTTACAGCTGGCATTAAAGGGATCGCATCAAACGTGTTTCTTTACTCAGGTTTCAGTGGCGAGGCTAAGGCTAATGTTATCAGTGACTTTGGCTTAACCAACTCGACCGCGGCAGATGTACTGGGGTCATTGCATGGCCCGCGGCCGGGAGTGGGTAATGAAATACTACATATAGTGAAGAACTTTGAAGTCGCTAATACCAAGGCCTCGCAATTTGTTCAGCGAGTAAAATTCCTTTGCTGTGGACCTTTATTATGGGGATTGAGCACCGACAGTGATGACTTACCTCATAAACTGCGACTGGAGCAAGAGTACGGGGACTCTCAATGGTTGCAAGCTCTGATAAACCTGTTCCCTTCAGGATCCATGAAAGGCACTCGAGACCAAATTAAGCAGCGTTTACGTGAAGAGTTACAAACTGGCGATGAAGAGATTGAAGACTTAACCGCAGACAAAGAAGCGGATATCGAAGAGCAGCTATATATGATGGTCACTCGTGAAATCGACCGTATTCACAGCACCGGCGTAGTCAATGAAATAGTGAACAATCTAAAGTAGGCACTTGGCATGATGCATCAGATTTCAGTGTTAAGCAGCAGCGTCTTGAGCTATGGGGCGACAAATGTGTACTTGGACAAAATTGTACGGCAGGATTTAGCGCTTACAGAACTGGCCATTTATGAGATGGAAGAAATAGAACCCGGTGAACGAGTCCAATTGGCACTGGAGAGCACTCGACTTCGCCTTACACCTCAATTCAACAAGGTAGCCTTTCTGCGTAGTCCTTCCGAGTTATACACCCTTCAAACAGAGACGAAGGTTAATGTAAGAACGAATTTGATTAACGCAGCCTACTGGCTGATGCTTATGATGTCACTGGCTTGGCTAGCCAAACGGGCAGCGTATGCGGAGAAGTTTAAAGATACCGCTGGCCTAGCGTTAAGGCCGATAATTGAGAGGCCTTTTGCCGTGTTCGTATTACTGTTTTTGGCAAAGTGTAGCCTCTATTTTTAAAGGCCATCTTCTATACGCTTCAAGCCACCCGTAGCTTCACAAAAACCAATCGAATGGCGTCCATTGATAGATATAAGCAATGAAGCTGGAGTTGCAATGGTTTTGTTTAGTTGCTCTACTGTGTTCGCTGTTCGCGAACAGCGAACGGTGGATAACGCCAAGTATCACGTTTGTCAACAGAAGGCGCTCATAAATGCTAAAAAGCCAAGATTTATTGGTTGTCTTGAAGATTCTATCTTATGAGGACTTTCAACCAAGTCACCTGAAGTTAACTTACCAGCTTCAAGGGCAAGCATGGTTACACCCCAATGATCCCACTGAGAAATATGTCGAAGTGTATTCAGGACCTGAAGTCTACTCTGCAGAGGCGATAGAGAGAGAGCCTGATTTTGATGAGGAAGAGCTCAGAATGATCGACATGTTCTTGATGAAGCCACAAGAAAGCGACATGACTAACTGGACCTACCGGAAGCTTGCTGCCCAACTATTTATGTCAGTTAGTGAGACGAATAATGCAGTTAAAAGAGCAATTGGTGCAGGCTTGTTGACTCAAATGGGCACCAGGTTGATTAAGGTTAATCGCCCAAAGTTGGTAGAGTTCATACGGTACGGATCCGGCATTTCATTCTTTGTAAAAAGAGGAGGCATAGTCCGTGGGATCCCAACCGCTAATGCTGCACCTGTATTCGAAGATATCTTTGCTAGCTCAGTTGAAACGCCTCCAGTTTGGCCATGCGCGAGGGGAACCGTGAAAGGGGTGGCTATTGAACCCTTATATAAATCTGTCACTAAAGCCGTTATGGTTGATGGGCATCTCTATAAAATGCTAGCCGCTGTTGATATATTCCGAACAGGAACAGCGAGGGAAAAAGAACAGACTCTCCCCTTTCTTAAATTTAATTGAGTTTAGTAAAAACAATGACCGAGCATGAAGTATTGCTATCAACTATCGCAGATGCGCTTGGAGAAGAGCTTCTCAACCAAGTGACCTTTGTGGGCGGGGCCACCGTTTCGTTGCATCTTGATGATGCCCAGCCAATAGATATTCGAAGCACTAAGGATGTCGATTTCATAGTCTCCGTGACCAGTTATACCGATTATCACAAGCTCGTCGACCTATTGAAAGAAAAAGGGTTTTCAGAAGAGATCCCCCAAAAAGGCGAGACTGCCCCCTTGTGTCGCTTTATCTGCAATGGCGTGTTAGTTGATGTAATGCCCGATGATGAAGAGGTGTTGGGTTTTTCAAATAAGTGGTTTAAAGCTTGCCAAAAGAATCCAATAGTCCATGAGTTGCCCATAACGGGAACACGAATTCAAATTGCCCAAGCAAAGTACCTGTTGGCAACGAAGCTAGAAGCATTCTTCCATCGTGGGACCGACATACTTGAAAGCAAGGATGCAGAGGATATCGTGGTTCTAGTTAATGGAAGAGACACCTTAGTCACAGAAATCGCTGCTGGGCCAGATGACCTGTCTGGGTATATCAGTGAGGGAGTTAGAAGATTTAAAGCAGATCCAAGCTTTGATTACTTGCTTGTTAATGCTCTTCAGGGCGAAGAGCCTGAACGCTACGATATTATTTCTGAGCGTTTTGCTCAATTAAGCAATGGAGGCTAGTTTGACCTCAAGATTTATAATGAGTCACCCCGGTATCGAAGAGATTGTAAATGCTGATCATGCTTGCTCATGGGAGGCGGGGAGGGGGCATGTGCACATCGTATGTGATGGGATTGGCCATTCGAAGGATACGCAATCAGCAGTTCAATCTTTTTGCAAGCAACTACAACGAGCGAACTGGGACGGAACCTGTAGCGCTGAACAGATGCTCAAAAATAACATTGAGACAGCGCTGCAATCAGTTCCTAGCGACTATCAAGGAAAGTGTTTCTGCGTTGCCGCAGTACTCGCTATAGATAACGAGATAGCGTTAGCCCATTGCGGTGATTGTAGAGTCGGATGCCTAACGGATGGAGGTGTTAAGTGGTTCACTAAAGATGATTCACCACTTTTTCAATTTTATCTCGATGAAAGGGTCACCAAAGAGCAGTACCTGCAAAGTCGCAATCTAGTAACCTGTAAGCTCAAGGTAGGCCATTCTTGTCAGGGAATGATTAAAACCAAAACCATGCCTAAACCAGAACATGGTGAGTTGCTTCTTTGCTCAGATGGATTCTGGGCCGATGCTGAAGATCTTCTGAAGGGAACCATAAAGGAAGTCCAAGGTTCATTAAATGCGTTTACAAGCGATCTAGCCAAAACGGCAGAAGATAATTTCAGCCTGATCCTCGTTTGACGTTTGGATCTCAATCACTCCCCGCTATCGCTAACCTCCTCTTCTTCAGCGGATGCAACTTGCTGACGCGCCACACCTCCCCAGCCAAAGCTTTTTCGGCCATAGCTGCGTTTGGCTCGGCTAACATCAGTGTGCCCCATCAGATTAGCCAAGGTCTCCTCGTCTATCTCTGCGCGCTTAAGATTAGCCGCGAATTGGGTGCGCCCAACACTGAGCGAGATTGAGAAACCTAAGTGGTTGTTAGTCAATGTGTACAAACGCTTTCGACTGGTCTCAAATACAGCATGCGGATCACCAACGGCTCGGCATTTCGCATGGTATCGCACCATAAAATCCGACACGAAGCGGCGCTCCGCGAAACTTAAGGCATCCAAGGGTATTTGACGATAACGCTCGTCATCATTGAGGGCTTGACGGACTTGTGTGGCAGACGATTTAGCAGTATTTGGCGCATACAGCACAGGAATATAGCCCCCGTCACTTGCTGGAACTCGCAGCATAAATGCACCTCTCAATTCGTTTGGCCTGAGATTGCACAGAACCGTGAACTCCAGCCAATCTATAGCGAACTGGTCGTCGTCGCTCTTTACCACGCGCCGCAACGTGTATAAATCTTCGACACTGATACGCTTGGCCTTTGTTCGCCGCTGAGTATCATCAGCCGACTTTACCTTAACATCGGTTTTCTTTAATCCACGGGTATTCGCGAGATTTGCCAGCGCGTGACGGAGACTGGTTAGCGATGACTCTGGGAGTGGCGGGTCGACCTGCAAATACGCATTTAACACTTGGTTTAGTGCGCCACGATAGATACGCCAACCGGAATGCTGGTTCGTTGTCGCTATTCGCTCGATGGCGAAATTGACTAACTGGAACCAAGCAGAGATATCCTCACCAGGGGAGCCGTGCTCTTGCTGATAGCGTGATAACAGTGAGCGCAACTTGTCGTAGTAGCTTTTACTGAGCTGCTTATCCCCAACGATCATTTGACTATTACCAGCTATAAGCGCTTCTAGATGACTACAATGCACGGAGACTTATCCTTGTCAAAAACACGCAATACACTATATACTGCATATGGTTGTTTGATTATATATCTTGGGGCGAGTGAGGGAAAGCATGCCAAACAGAGTATCGGTGACCGCTTTAATTGCGATGGCCTTGTTAAGTGGGTGTGCGAACACTAAATCCGACATGACTGACGATGCCAAGAAGATCACCGCATCATTAGACAACTACCTGAGCGACCTAGCCAAGCAGGCTAACGAGACGCGTCGAATCACAATGGAACACCAAAGCGCAGTACTTCAACTCACTGAAGATAACGACATCGCCCGGATGACTGAAGACCGACTGGTTGTTCCCCTCGGAATGGACGTGCCAGTACTCCTTAATGACTACCATGGCCCCGCTGAAACCATGCTTGATTTACTCGCCAATCTGTCTGGCTACAAGATCGAGTATCAAGGCCCAAAGCCGATGGAGCCATTGTGGATCACACTGAGCGGCCGACAAACGGAAGCCATCAATTGGTTGCGAGATATCTCTTTACAGATAGATCGCTACAAGACCGATGTCGACATTTACGTCAATGGTACCGCTTACACGTCTGATCATCAGCCTCGTGGCGATATGCCTAATGGCGTGATGGTTGTTACCTACAGGAGCTTGCTATGAGCAGAATGACAAGAGCCATAGGTTTAGGTTGGTGCTTGCTCCTCAGTACCGTCGGTGGAACGGCGGCGGTCGCCTCTGATATTAACACTCAGCTTTCGATAATCGAGAAAGAAGGCGCGGAGATGCATCGCTATCTCAGTACCATCGACAAGGGCAGTATTGATTACTCGCACTCGATAGTGCGAACTAGGGCTAGAGAAGGAAACATTTTACAGCAGGGTAAAGCCCATACAGCCAGAACCCTCGGCATGCAGGCCGGCGAATACTACGCACAACGCATCATTAACGCGTACCTAGAAAACTATGGCGGTTATCTAGATGAGATCTTAGATTTCAGTGCCTACCTGACCACCTATCGTCATTATCTCGTTATGCCACCAGTGGTAAATGAAGTTGATGGAAGAAAGATATACACCCGTGACGATCGCAGAGCATTTAGAGTCTCGGACAAGACGTACATGATAACGCGGCAGCCTTTTTTCATCGAAACGGTACCTACCTGGCGCCAGTACATGGTTCAAAATGCGCGCCCCCCAGTAATCAATTACCAGTCGACACTTCCCGAAGCAGGTAATAAAGAAGAACGAAAAACCTGGGAGCTCCATTTTAATGAAGGCTGGAAGCTTGGTATCGACCAGGCAATAGCAAACACCCGCATGCAACTCGGCCGCACGCTATACGATCTTCAAGGAATTCAGCGCTACATCATACTGAGGGACAAGAACCTCATCAGCGAACCCCGCTTTCAAGAAGTCAGCAATGCCGTCTCCGGTAACCAATCAGTGATGAACCTAGGTGATAGACTGGTTGAAATTTCAGTAGAGCCCACCATGCAGTTGGACAGCCGCAAATGGATAGCGATCCCGCAGCTTCCACCGCTAGAAAGCTTACTCGATCCCGAGCAGTTACGTATTCTGACAACGGTTGGGGCACAATAGTGAATACACCTGAACTGCCAGATTTCCTAGCTGACAATTTTGGTATCCCTGACACACCAGCAGAAACAGATCCCACTCCCGATTACTTACAAAGGCTCATTGAGGATCCCGATTTCCAGCACGTCGAACGACAAGCATCGATTTTAGGCTCAACGTGGGACAAGCTGTTTATTTCGCTGGAAAGAGCAGGAAGTTTTGACGATATATACCTGTGCGCAGAGTGGCCAATCGTCATCAAGCGAAAAAAGCGACTCTATCGGCCTCGTGCGGCATTGCTGACACAGGCTGAGCTGGAATCGTTCATCGAGTTTAAATTCAGTACTAATGCAAATATTCGTCTTAAGGCTCCTTCGGGCGAAGTTAAAGATGCATTTGAAGTCAATCCAGCAAGCGACCACTCATTAGGTTATGCAGCAGAGGTGCATAAGGATGATGCAGAGCGATACCGATACCGCCTTGCTGGAAGTAATTACTTAACGCCTAACGGATATCGCTCTTACCGATTAGTGGCTCGCTCTCTAGAAACTGTCCCTCGAACATTTGACCAACTTAATGTCTGCGAGACGATACGCAAACACTGCAGCCCACGACAAGGGTTAGTGATTATTGCCGGTGAAACCGGATCGGGTAAATCGACCCTATGCGCCTCCATCGTCGCTCACCTCCGCCAACTCAAGGATGACTATCGGATAATCTTGAGCTACGAAAAGCCAATCGAATACCTACTTCATACTGCTCCCGGACACAATCCTGTATGGCAGCACAGTGTTGGCGAAGGAGAAGACTTTGCAACGTTTTATGATGCGCTGGTCAATGCGCTACGTAGCGGTCCCGAAGTGATATACCTCGGTGAGACATCGGATCAAGATACATTTGCAACTCTGCCAAAGATTGCTGAGTCAGGCCACATGGGGCTGACAACGCTGCACGCGAAGAACATCCCAGCCATATTCACACGTTTTTATAATGAGGTCGAACCGGAAAAAGCCAATGCCGTGTTGGGCAACCTTGTGACGTATGCCGAGCTGTTTGTAGTGCAGTACCTCAGTCAAGCGAAGGATGGCGGCATCGTGGCAGTGCAAGAGATCTTGCACTTTACGCCCTCGCTAAAAAGACGCCTGCTTAAGCACAAAGGGCAGGAGCTTTTAGAAGCTGTAGGCGCTGCAGTGGAAGAGGAGGGGCAGTCGATGACCGCCCATGCGCGCGCCCTATTTGAGCAGGGTGTGATCAGTCAGGCGGCGCTAGACAACATTCTTACAGGGGTTTAAGGAATAGCAACATGGAGGATCACGCGCATGCTAGATAAGTTTGACCCACACGAAATTGACCCAGATGCCACCTACTGTGAAGAATCCAGGATGGTAGCTACCGCGGGGCCACTAACGGTGCTTGAAGTGATCATCATGTTCGCCTTGATGTTTTTCATGTCCATTATTGTGGGGATGTTCATAGGGTTCGGCACGGGCTTTATGCGCTGGCTTACGTGGATGGCCATCTACCTCATTTTGCGGCGTTTAATTGTCGCCACCAAGATCCCCCCAACCAAACTGTTACATAGCTTTCTTACACGCTACCAACGAATTTATCGCGCAGTTCCCAGTCATGCATCAAACCTGAGGGAACGGCAGCATAACTACCTGAAACGGGATACAAAACTGTCATGCTTAAAATTTTGGGAATAACAACGTTACTGGTGTTGTCCGCTTCATCGCAGGCGGCACTGCGAGTCCATTTGCCGACTCAAGAACCACCAACAGCTGAGCCGGCACCTAGCATGGACAGTATCAGCGGGAAAGGGCAGCGGCAGGCCCTTCAGAGCGTGTTGATGCAACTATCACGTAATCAACTTGATGTGCGTTTTGTTGAGCCAGCGCTTAAGGATATGCAGATCAATTGGTCTGCTAGCGAAGAACCGCTTGAGATCATTTTGAGCCGGTTAGGGCGCCAATACCAAATTGATCTGAGTCTAAATCGCAGCGCGCATACGCTTTACGTTGCAATAGATAACGGCCAATGCACTCCGCACCGGGAGCAATCACTAAGTGAGATCTCTCGGGTATGGCGTGCCTTAGGTATCGACAAGCGACCACAGCTACCTCCCTCGCTGGTTATACCGGTTGATTCAGCTGGCTATAGCCAGCGCTTGTGTTAACGGTGAAAAGAATCATGTTGTTGGCCAAACCGCTACGCAGGATTGCCGTTGTTCTTATGATGGTGAGCTGTGGCGCCTACAGTCATGAGGCGGAGACGAATCGCGCATTGATCTTTAAGCACAAGATGACCGGCTATCAAGACTTGGGGCATTGTATACGAAACCACGCACTGCGCTTCCAAATCCCTGAATGGATCTTGTTATCTGTGTTGTGGCAAGAGCGAGGCCCGCGGCATGGATATTTGGTGAATAGTGATGGCACCAAAGACTATGGCATCAGCTGTATCAACGACATTCGAATTAAAGATCTGAATCAACGGGGCGTTGCGGTCACGGCAGATATGTTGATGACGGATCCTTGCTTTGCGATAGGCGTGACAGCGTACCTGTTAAACTTCGAGATGCTTCAACTGTCCAGCAACCAGCGAGACTGGCTCACGGCTGCCGCGAATTACCACTACAACATAAAAGGGCGCTATCCACAGCGCCATCACAAGTATAAAAGCCAACTAATCACGCATTTACGGTCTTTTCAGAAGATTATTGCCAGCAAAACCTAAGCCTGTCAAAATGCGCAATACTATGTATAATGCAAAGTACGTATCAGTAGGCTATGAATTGAGTCGGAACTATATATGAAAGTTGAAAGACTACCAGTCTTACTTGCGCTCTTAGGGGCAACCACCCTCACTGCCGGCGCGGACATGTGGGAAGGCGGAATGCAACCCATTTCCTCAGGCAGGGCGACACCGACATCACCCCCCAAAGATGTGACTGTTCCGGCTGACGATTCAGGGAAGCTAGTTTCACCTCCGATAAGCGGAGCGGGTAGCCGGAGTCATGATGTATCAATGAGCGGCAGGCGGACGCAGCAGGCCATGACACTAGAGACATCGAGTGGCTGGCTACTACCAGCAGGGTGGACATTAATGTTCGCGGACAACCGTTTTCGGGAGGTGGTACTGCGATTTAAGGGCAATGACCACAATCTTGTTCGCTGGTCTGAGATCTATGATGATGCAGGCAAGCGTTTCGGTATCGCGTTTCTAGCCGATACTCGACTGAAATCCATTATCGCGACACCGGCCGATGAATTCCGATATCCGGGAGTGCACTACGTGCAATCTACCGTCGCCGAGCATGCAGCTCGCTTCCAATGGCAATATTGGTTAGGGCAATCAACTATCGCCGCTGGAGAACATGACCTTGCACTAAAGCGTGGAGAACAGCAGGCCTTGTTGGCACAGCAAGCTCGCAATGCAGCGGTTGTGGCTGAACATAAAGCTGAGCTATACGCAAAGTATCGTTCGGAGTATGAACGACTACAAGCTGAGCATGCTGCTCGCAGTGAGGAGCTCGATGCCTCTTTCCGATTAAACAAACAGCGTCAAATGGAATTGGAATTGGCAATCAGCGTGAATGAAACGAGCTCTGCACAACAAAGAAGGAACAGCGAAGATCTCGTCGCACAGCGTGAGCGCGTCATTGTGCAAGGCGAGTTGCTTGAACAACAAAAATTAGAACTAGAGCGAGAACATAGAGAAACACTGGAGGCAGCGCTCGCTGATACCCGCAATCAACAAGCTGAATTAGCACTGGCCCGAGAACAACTTGCTCAACAGATCGTTCGCTACTACCCAGATTTTGACCGGAAAATGCAGGCGTCAGGCGTCGACGTAGAAACGGCTGTACGCGGTTACCTGGATGAACAGTGGAATTACAACTTGGCATTTGACAATAGCCTCCTCGCAGCCAACCAGCGCGGGGCACTACGTTTTGAGTATGACCTGTATTTTAGCGGCTCCAAACTGGAAGTTGATGTATCGAAAATCGCCTGTGCTATTACCCGAGACCACGACGGCATACTCGCGATGGCTCAAATCCAGCCAGACACCCGCCTAGTGTATATGCAATTACACCGTGCAAGCCAAGAAAATCGAAGTAAAGCAATAGCGCAGTGCTATTAGCCTCAGGGGATAGATTTAAAAGGAATTGATGGATGAAACGAAATCGAATGACAAGCGGCGCGCTAATGCTATTGCTCCTGACGGGACAATCCACCGCAGTTCAAGCCAACGAAAGAGTGGAACTGATAGATTCTCATGCACTCGTATCCAACGTTGCCACACAACCCGCTAGCGGGTCCACGTCGCCGCTGGTATCAACCACCAGCAGTGAGCCGGCATCGCAAGCTCAGATAGCGATTGAGCAGCCAAAACAAGCGACAAAAGTGGACACTTTCAGTTTCAATCGTTATGGCAGCCGCGCTCTGGATAATCTCTATGAGCAGGTGCCATCTTATCTTGATCTAGCCATCACATTTAGTGATCGCGTATCAGTGCTACCAAATGGTGAGATTGAGTTCCAGGTGAAGCGAGGCTCGCTTAAACACAATGCGAGTTCGTTAATTGGGCATACGCTGGGCGGCTCTATATACACCCGTGAAAATTTCCCCAGCAGTTTGCGCTTTGAGAACGATTTTTCCCTTCGCGGGGAAAATGTTTTGGAAATACTCGATAAGCTTATCGCCCCATTTTTTGACTCAGAAAACGTCGAATCGGTCGTCTACATCAACAACATTGTGGAGCTGACCATCGGTTCCGCAGCAGGAAACTAGGGATTTATAAACCATGAAGGGATTTACATTCAGGGCACGTAATCTTCGACTTTGGGGCCTACTGTTGCCAGCGATGCTAGCAGGCTGTTCATTCTTGGAAATGAGTGAGCAGCGAGCAGAGATCGAATCTGCGATAGCTGAAGATGTCGCAGACATAGAGCAGATGCGATCACAAACACGACGCTATAAGCACATCCGCATCGTCGACAATCTCTTTGTACCTTCAGTTACCCGCGTAGAGCTTCAAAAACCCCGCTGGTGGTTTAAAGACTTAGAAGGCGCAAAAGGGGTTGATATCGCGCTGGATAGCGCACTCCAACTAATATTCGATGACATCTACGTTAACTTTAAGTTTGATGGCGGACTAGACAGCAAGCGCCCCGTGAGCTTTTACGGGCGTACAATCGGTGAAGCGTTGGACTCGATTGCCTCAGCGAGCGGCTATAGCTATCAACTACATAGCGACAACGTGATCTCCTGGTCTGAGTTCGAAACGCGCACGTTCTTGGTGGCGGTACCGCCAGGGATTGAATCGTTTGGGCAAGGTAAAGGCCCTTCCGGTACTGAAGGCGATAACAAAAATATCGTCTCATCAGATGAGTATATTCACAGCACAGCAGAGTATGACCCATTGGGTGAATTGACCGACGAACTGAAAACTTATTCGTCGTTCCGCGATGTTATCTCTTTGGCATCAAGGGGTGAAGAAGGGGCGGCCGAGAATGATGATGAAATTCCTATTTTCCTGAATCGCTCTGCAGGCACTATCACTGTGCGAGACTATCCACATGTAGTCGCACAAATGGCGGACATTGTTCGACAAAAAAATGATATCTACCGGACCCAAGTGATCATGGATGTTGAGGTGATTGAAGTTAAGCTAACCAACGAGAATGTTGAGGCGTTTGACTTGAACTTGATGGTGCAAGAACTGACTTCTAAGGCGATTGCCGTTAGCTCGAGTACGACCTTTGTCAACTCGCTGTCCTCAAGTGCTGGGTCACACATTATCAGCGGCGAGATCACCAAAGGGCGAGCTAGTGGCACGTCAATGCTTATTGAAATGCTGAAGTCTCGCGGCATGGTATCCAACCGCACCCTGCCGAAGGTGATTACTCATCACAATACGGTGGCTAAGCTTCGCGACCTTGACTCGATCTCCTACATCCGAGAACGCTCCAGCACGCAGACGGTAAACGTAGGGACAGAGTTTACCGTGATACAAGATGAGTTTGACGTTGGCTTTTCACTGTTCGTGTTGCCTAGTGTTTACGAGCAAGACGTGAATATTCGAATGGCTACCAATATGTCGACACTGCTAGGCCTAGATCGCAACGGCGATGGTAATGCGCCAAATGGTGGTGATGATGACCAGAACTACTCTTCAAGTTACGTTGAATCACCAGCCATTACACACAAGGACTTCTTAAGCCGTTTTACTGTGCGCTCTGGCGATACACTTCTGTTGGCTGGATTGAGTCGCGAAGCTAAATCCGTACGCGAGAATAGTTCCGGTAGCCGCCTACTGGGTATGGCTAACTACGGCTCTTCCGACCGGATTGAGACGATTATTGCCATTACGCCTCGTATTCAGCGGCCGCGACTGTAGTTTAAGGGAGGTTACGGTATGTTCATTAACGATCCGAACTTCTTAATCATGCCTTCATATCGCGAGCAGCCACTCTCTCGGTGGCCGTTCGCGCAGGATCGCGCACTGCGTCGCGCACGCGGGGTGTATAGCCACCACCTTGTCGCAAATAAAGGAGGAGCAGCGACACGCTCGCTCTACCTCGCGCAATCCAAAGGTTACATTTTGTCGCAACAGCTATATGCACTTCTAGCTGAAGAGGTTGGGGGACTACAACACCGTCCGCTTGTGTACATTGAACTGCTGGGCACAGAGGTCTACTTGCTTCGCTTTGATGAACAAGGCTGCGTTAGCCACGAAGAGATCCTCAAGTTATGTATACGGGAAGGTGACATTGATCGAGAGCGAATCGAGTTGCTCAGTCAAACGATGACGCAGTTAGTCGGAGAGGGCAAACCTCGAGTGTTATATGCAGAAGCGGCTGACACGATAACAGGCGCACTGGCAACCCTTGAAGAGCATCAAGACCATGCATTGAGTGATTACAAAAACAACCTGAAACGTACGATGAATGCAATAGAAGGTTGCCCGCTAGTGTTAAACAAATCCGATGATGAAAACGAACCAAGCCTGAGTCTGTGCATAGGAACCGAGCACATCAGTGATGATTGGTTTTGTACTGCAATTCCATCTAGGACGGCTTTTTTGACGGCTTTCAATCTGAGCGCATGGCAGCAATTACCGCCAACGATGCCTACTGTACCCATTGACGAATTCCTAGCGAAAGCGACGCGACGCTATATTCGAAACAGCGTCGGTGTGTCATTGGCGCTTGCTACCTTATTTGGACAAAGTTGGTATCAACGGCATCAGGATAAAAAAGCCCAGTTAGCACGCGTTCAGTACATCGTTAACGAAATTGACAATTGGGAGCAATATAACGAGATCCTCACTAGGACTGGTGTTAACGCACACATGGGCATGGTGTCCTTAAGCGTCAACCTAGACACACTGGAGAGGCTCTTGGCAGAGATAAACTGGGGGGTTTATGACTTCTCGGTTGACCGCAATATATTGACAGTTACCACATTACCCATTACCTCCAATGCGTCGCTAAAGGAGCTGACCACCCTGGCCAGCAGCAATGGGATCCAGTTGTTACTCAGTGATGTAACCAGTGTAGAGCAAGGCGAAAACCCTAATGCGGTTACGTTAGCGACGCATATCCATCACTACGCGATCCAGCCTGATCGAGAGGATGTTTACCTGACCAGCATACCCAGCGAGATCTCTTATCTTACAGATGCATTTAACTTCATGATGTATGAAGGGGGCGTAGTGCCAGGCCAGCGAGTCAGTGAACGCTACTGGGCGTCAAGTCTGGTGAACATCAATTTCAAATGCTGGCTGCCTTTAGATTTCGCGCTATTCGCATCACAACTGATTGAACGAAACTATGGATTGCGGGCAATCGAAGCTGCCAGTGCTACAAGTGTCGGGTCGGACGACTCGCTAGCGCCACTACGAGATGCCTGTGGCTTTAACGGCCATGTCACACTGGAAGTCTTTGGAGACTCATTGCAACTCAATACGGACCAGCAGGGATAGTCATGAACCAGAACACTAACACGAAAGCTAAAAGTACGAAGACCCGCAATCAAGCTATTATATTAGGTGGCTTGCTATTGGTTATAATCATTATGGCCATCAGGACATTCATTCCTGATTTGTTTGCGGTCAGCGCCTCACCTTCAGCCCCTCCAGTCTCACTAACGTCTAACCAAACGGTTGAGCAAACGCCCGAAGGTCGAGTAGTTACCACCACAACAGAAGCTCCCGCTCCACCAAGGGTGCCGGTTCCCTCTCATAATCGCGCCATGGCGATTTATAACATGACGGAGAATGTTGCCAAGCAGCAACAAGAGCACGCTAAGACAGCGGCTGCGAACCTATTAAACAGACACGAGTACCGCGGCCGACTAGAACTACTGGAGTTGCAAAACAGAGAAGCTGCCTTGCGCAAACAGATAATGGAGAACACCCCCAGTAAAGGCGACACCCCTACAAGCCTGCTGAGTGGCGGCGCACATAATCTCGATCAAAACAGCCTGAACGCGCTGCTGCATGGTGACATTTCAGGAGCGGCGCTGCTAGAAAACCCTGAGCTGTTAGCCGGCCTGCAGCAGACGCGCGAGCCAATCATTGAACTTCGAGCCATCGTGGGACCACGGATGAATTTTGTGGTGGATGGGCGGTCGCATAACAACCAGCACGTCAATATGGTACTTGCTGGCCGCTACGAAATACGCTCCCTGCATGATCCTCGTCCTAACTGCGTCGAGTTAGTCGATTTGGCAGTAGAACCGATTCGAGAATTACCCCCAATCTGTTTGGGCTAAACATAGAAAGAGCGTGATTTATGAGTAGAGACGATCAAGCACCGGTAGTATCAAATGGGTTCGACGAACACGACGTGGAAGATATCTTTCTTGACACGCCAATAGAAGGAGTGCTTTCAGATGGCGTCCAAAGCCTTTACGAAACCGATATTCCTCAGGCGTTAGAAAAAGAAGTCAATCCGGTAAACACCAGTATAGGGGCACCATCCCCGATTGGCGACAACGAAGCGGGGACTGTTGCTGCGGGTGAGAGCACCCATGATGTGGTGTACGTTGACACTGATGACAGTCAGATTGAGCCGATTGTTTCGAGTGAGAGCACGCACGATGTCGTGTACATCGATACCGAAGATGATGACTCAAAACCCGTTTATCGCCTAGTTGACACGCCTGATCCTATCGAGCGATTTAAAAATGCGATCCCCTTGAAGTCGTTTAGAAACGCCGTACTCAGAGATTACAAAGCGGGTTTTACCTATATTCCGCTTTCTGATGGGACCATTCTGGTACCACGCGAGACATATGACCGGCATTTTGCTGACTGCCAAAACGTCAAAGAGGCGGTACAAGCCAACTGCCATCACTCAGCCTCGCTGTTATTGGTGACTGAGAACCAGTTTCAAGCACTTTGGCGACAACTGATGGAGAATCAGTTTCAAACTGATGAAGGCTCACAATCTATTCAGGCACATAAACACATGTCCCTGACTTATTTAAACCGCCTGCTACGAATCGCCCACTCGCGCGGCGCCACCGATATCCACCTCTACCTGCGCTCAAACATCGAGGCTCGCTTTCGTGTAGACCGATTGATACGTGATGAACTTACCATGTCACAAGACAGAGACTTAGGTGAGGCACTGTTTGCCACAATCGTGCAAAACCTTGGCGCAAAGTCTCGGGCGGGTAACCTTGATTACTCCACACCGCAATCTGTGTCTTTTGGCTTCACTATCCAGGATGCCCATGACAAGACAGGCGTTAGAGTCGAAATCCGGGGAGAAAAAACGCCGATTGAAGGCGACCACGACCGATGCCTCCAGCTTTCATTGCGTTTAAGTTTTTCCAGTACTCCTCCGACGCTTGAGGAGCTAAATGTCGATCTGCCGTTGCAGCGGGCACTTCACGATACAATCGGCGCAGCGACTCATGGTCAGGTTCTGATATCTGGACCAACAGGGTCGGGTAAAACCACCTTGGTTCATGCCGCATTGCGCTCCTGTTGGCCCCGAGCCAAGAAACTGGTGACCATTGAAGATCCTGTTGAACTGGTTACTGATTACAACCCTGTTATTACCCAAACTACGGCACCCAAGCACGAGTGGGGCGAGGCAGTAGAGAGTGCCCTGCGCCAAGACCCTGATGGCATTTTTCTTGGTGAGATCCGCGGCTTTACGACGGCTGAACAATTACGTGACGCCGCTAGAACGGGTCATATGGTCGTATCTACGGTCCATGCCAACTCCGCAGCGGAAATCATCCAGCGTCTGGCGGACATGAAAGTATCTAGACAAGATCTGGCGGACCCTGGATTGATCAAATTGTTAGTAGCAAGCCGACTTGCACCGAGACTTTGCCCCAGCTGCAAGATTGGTATTAATCAGCTGCCACTCGACAAACAACAGCAAGTGCGAGAGCTCAACTATTCTGAGGAAACGTTACAGCAACTGCGCTTTTTAAATCCTGAGCCCGGCAAATGTAATGTATGCAACGGCGGCACAAAAGGGGTGCTGGGGATCGTGGAGTACATTCGAGTCACTACGGACATATTGCCATTTATCGCTAAAGGCGACATGGAGGGTATGGTTGCTCACCTTAAATCTAAAGGGTGGAAGTCCATCAATGACATTGCTGAATGGCGGGTGAAACGGGGAGAAACAGATCCCTTTTTGCTAAAAAATGAGGTCTGCAATCTGTGGGGGGGCGCTGACACATGCTGCTACCACACCAGTAACGGTGATTTCTATCAGATTAACAGTGATGGAGGCGTGTAATGAGTACTGAAAACCGGTACATGCTCAGTCAGCAGACAGAGGACGCAGCCAAGCGCGAACACAGCACTTTTGTCACCCGGGCAAAAATTAAGCTGCTGTTTGGTATGAAGGCTCAGATCCAATTTATTGAAAATTTGATGCAAGTGTTACGCGGCGCCGGAAACGAAGGCATGACGGATGCTGCTGCGTTAAAAATCATGCGGGAGATCTACCTTCATGAGAAGGACCTGCTTTCTGCGAACTTGGAGGTGTGCGACATTCTGATGGAACGCCTGGTAGAACAGTCTATGTCGAGCGCAATGGAGGGGCTGTTTAACTCGAACTTCGTCATGTTGTTTCGCAGCGCAGAAGAGTCAAGCAATATCGTGGAGAGTATCAACGCCGCATCAATAACCGTTGCGACAGTGAAAAAAGAGCAGCGAATGGTGGTATTTAAGCTAGTCGGTGGCACCTTTGCTCTGCTGGCCGCACTGGTCTGCGCCAACTACGCCAATATCGCCTACGAGATGGCGTTGACAGAAGAACCGCAAAAAATGATGTTCTTTGATGCGCCGTTGTTTATCTTGAATTCAGGTACTTTATTGGTCAAAGCGTGGCCATTCCTTGTCCCACTGTGCATTGGTTTGATTGCAATGCATATCTATTGGCTACCCACATGGACCAGTGAACTGCGGCGCTCTGCTGACCGCTATTGGCCACCGTGTATTCTCTATCGTCGCCTCACTGCCATTCGTTTTTTTTCAACATTACACCTGATGACGGGAGAGGCTGGACTGAGTATCAAGATTGCACTTCAGCAGATGAAAGCGGCCGCCACTCCGTATGACTGCATGCACATCGACCAAATGCTCGACAATGTAGAAGCGGGTGTTGGCGGTGCATCTCAGTTTGATACTGGCCTATTGACCGCGCGTTTAAATATCTACCTAAAAATGGCAGCGGAAAGCGGCAAAGGCTCAATTGAAGACGCCCTGAAAGTCATCTCCAAGCTCGGCCCAGAAGAGACCATCAAGGCGTTGAAATACGCCAGCACGTTTATCATGTTCATCATGATACTAATGGCCTTGTACGTTGGGGTTCAGTCGGGTTTCACTGCGATTAATGCCGCAAGAGCGCTAATATAATTATTTAAAATAACTGTATGCAATGTATACTATAAACGCCTATTTGGTAGTTTCTTAAACAAGGGGAATTGCAGTATGAACAAACGACATTACACCACAGGGATTGCAAACCTGAGAAAGGCTCGAGGATTTACTTTGCTCGAACTAGGCATTGTGCTAGCAGCTATTGTCATTATTGGCTTAGGGCTGTGGGGTAATGCCCAGAACGAACGCCAAGCCGTGAGGGTCCAGCAAGGGATGGATCAAGTTAATGTGATTATCAAGGCCGCACAACGCGCCTATCCAACTGGGATCTATACCGGTTTAACGTGGAGCGACCTTGAAGATTTCTTACCTGAAGATTTCACTGTCTCAACGCCGTTTAACTCTTCTTATAGTGTTCGTGTAAACTCAAACGTGAACATGTTTGACGTGGTCATACCCATCGCTGAGCAGCGCCTACGGTCAAGAATGGAAGTCGCCTATGGTGACGCCAACATCACGGTGTCTGCGACGCAAGTTGTCATTACATCGTCGTAGGTAATTAATAATGCCCAGTTACTACAATCGTCCCGGTCAGCGTTGGTTGCAACGCAAACAACGCGGTTATTTGTTGATACTACTGGGCGCGACGCTTGCGATGTTAAGCGTCGCGGCGGTCAATCAGTTTCGTATCGAAACGCTCAGAGCACAAGATCGCCTGATAGCGACAACCGCAGAGTCGGTGGACTATCTAGGAGAGCGTCTCGCTGCGTATTTTCAGTATGATTGCCAGAATAACGCAGGGGTGGCGACTGCCCCCTCGTTATCGCTCTTACTAAGCGAGGGGTGGATAACGGACGCGCGCTTTCGAAACCCACTAGATTTACCGTTTACCTTTGAATTTGAGCAGCCGGGTGTATGGATTAATGACTACGGCAACGTGATGGCCGATGGCAGCACTAAAATCAAGATCATTACGCGCTTCCCCGAGTCCAATCAACTGTCGCGCTTTCAATTTTTCGGACACGACGGGCGCTCTTCACTCACAGTGACCAACCCCTCTACCAACGAAGTCACCATTCAGCGTGACGTCACTGAGTTCACCAGTAACAGCGACAGCAACGTTACCGTCTATTATCGCACCTTCGTGTGCGCGTAAGGATTAGTCGATCCGCAACGCGCTAAATGTTGTAATGAGCGTGGTGCATTGTATAATGCATATTGATTCGCGGTATACGTATTAGTCGGTTACGCGACCCATTCGACATAGGGATATTATGATGCGACGTCTATCGTTAATCGCAGCGGCCCTGTTGATGGTTGGTACCGCGACGGCCTTGCCTACTCAGGCGAATGAACGCGAACTAGCTACTCAGCGAGTCCAGCTGTCTCAAGAAAACTTGGATCGCCAAGTAGTTCTTACGGAAAAAACCCTCCACAACGTGCAAGCGGCTTTGGCGGCGTTTTACACTGACAACCTCGCTTGGCCAACATCGCTTAGTGGATTAGGCACCTACTACCAGGGTAGCTTCAACACCCCGCTAGGCACACTCTCGGGACAAGTTACACCCAGTGCATTTTCGTTAACACTCAGCGCCAGCGGCGTGGGTAGTGAGCGGATCGCCATGTACAAGACCCTCGTGGGGCGTCAAGGCGGAGCCTTTGATGAAGGAGCGATGGAATACTCGCTTGCTGTACCCACCCCTGCGTCGGCGTCAATCGTAAGGAATATGCTTGCCCGCTCGCCAGACATGACAGGCAATAACCTGAACACCATGCTGGTCGACCTGGATATGGGCGGCTTTTCTATCAACAACATTCAGGATATCAACGGTGCCAGGCTAACGGTTAATTCTGCGCAGATTGCCTCCGCACTGATTGACCAGTTGGAGCTCGATGAAGGGCAGGCTCGTAATTTCACAGTATCCAGCGCACTCTCGGCGAATCAGTTTGACGCAGTGGCGGGTTCTTTTGAACAGCTACATGCCACTGAAGCCCAGCTTGGCGAGCTAACCTTCACAAACGGGCAAGGCGATAACCTCACCGTTACCAACTTGGGTGCGACTGTTGCAGAGTTCACCGATCTGTTTTCAGATAAAGCCTCATTGGGCGCGGCGGACATCGATAGCGCGACTATCCGCTTTGCCAGTGTTGACGAACTGAACGTTGACCGGGCAACCTTTGCTGACGCAACCGCGTCAGTGCTGCGGGTTCGTCAGATCTACGCCGCCGATGGCGCGGCTGCTATCGACATGAACTCGCCAGTGAATGTTAATGCGCTACTTAGCGTTAAAGACATAGCGGTCAGTGGAAGCATCGTACAGCAAGCTAACGAGCTGGCAGAGCTTGGCCACACTACCGCACAATCACTGCGAGTCCGAGGCACCGCTGATTCTGCTGGAATTATCAATGAAGGCAGCTTGGTACAACACGGCAATGCGTATTTTCATGGTCCGACCAACTTTAATGGCGGGCTAACGTTCACCACGGCCAACGGTGACACTATCGTCGTCGGTAACCTGGATGCAACCGTCGCCGACATCACCACGCTTAAAGCGGAGGAGGCTAACCTAGCCAACGCGACGATTAACTCCGCGAACATACGCCACGCCAGCATTGACGAAGCGGACACCTCGATCTTACGGGTTCGTCAGATCTATGCGGCAAACGGCGCAAATGCGATCGATATTGGATCACCGGTCAATGTGAATGGTCTGCTTACCACCCGAGACATTACAGTGAATGGGAAGATAGCCCAAGCCGCCAATCAGACTGCGAGCTTAGGCTATACCACTGCCCAAACGCTGGATGTGTCCGGTCAGTTGACCGTAGGTGGACGCGCAACCTTCAGCAATCGCATTGATGCCAATAACGGGATCTATGCCGGCAACAAGTTAGTCGTGAGCGCCGATGGCAACACCCTTTATGAGGGTGGCAAAGCATTGTCTACTTTGTATCTTGGCATTGACGCGCAAGCCACTGACTCGGCCAAACTAGGCGGGATTAACGCCTCAAACTACGCTCGCTACAACGTAGCCGGCACCTGGACCTCGCTGCAGACTTTTACCAACGATATCAGTGTAAACGGTACTTTGTTCAGTACCTTGAAATCCGATGTTGATAGGCTGAAATCAGACGTTAGCACCCTGAAGTCGAATGTTAGCACCCTGACGAGCTGGATGACCGCTTGCAGGAACGATCCCAGCTCGACAACTTGTGGGTTGGACCTTGCTGGTGGCGGTGGCGGTGGCGGGGGAAGCACTGAATACACTACAACGATCAACTCACCGAACGCACTCGGGAGCAATAGCCTACCTTCATCTTGGACTAGAGCTACTATCACGTATGGTACCTGTACAGCTTCAGGGCAGAATGGAGGAAGCTGCACCCCCAACCACAACAAGACACTAACGGCTACAAACACTGGGCAAATGCAAACATTAGATACGGCTAGCATCTCGACCACAAGCTGTACGATGACAGCTGGCCTAAGCTTCATTTCTGGAGATTGGAGTACCGAAGGGAGTTACCCCAACCTGTATAGCTGCAGAGTGTCAATCGCAAAGATCGTGTACACATACACGCAATAACGAACACATCATTAAACAGATGCAGATGACCTAGATTCGCTGGATTGCATTAGGGTTAACTGACTGCGGGTGACGCCGATACCCGCAGACTACCTGACGCTTCGAGATCCTAACGGCAGTAAAAATGTGGCTCCGGTTGAGCCACTTTTGTCGATTAACCACCCCCATAAGAAAGCGTTTTAAAACGCATCATGCTACATTTATCTGCGCAGTATAATTACAGCATAATATCTATCTATTAGTCCCTAATGTGGCAAAATGGCCTGTATCAACAGACTGCACACGTCGATGCCGCAGGAGAGAAGTAAAGTGCAACAGGGACAACATAACAACGACACCGAAGTGTGGGGTGCCGAGCAACCAAGCGATCTGACCGTCGAGACTAGCCAGGCTCCACTTGGCCCCAGTCAGGCATACATAAATGCACTTGAACATCGGACAACTCAATACACCGCCACCGTCTTTTTAAATCGCTTAGCGCGGCGCCTTAGCAGTGACCGCATTACCGAGCATGCTCGGTTTAACTGGGAAAAATTAAGCTATGAGCACCTCGATGCAATTAAGCGGCAGCTATCTAGCGAGCTTGCGCCTAATACGGTCAACACCTACCTGACAATGATTAAAGGTGTAATGAAGCATGCTCACAAGCAAGGTTTAATTGATACAACCACGCTGATTAATATTAAGGATGTAAAGCGAGCAAAAGGGAGTCGAATTGATTCTGGGCGAGAAGTCAAAGAGGTAGAAATGCTCGCTATTTTTGCGGCTAATCGCGAATCGAATACGCTGCAGTCCATTAGAGATAATGTTCTGTTGTCCCTGATGTACTATTGCGGACTAAGGCGATCGGAAGCCGCTAGCATATCGCTGGATAACATCTGCCTCGATAGCAACTGCGTGACAGTATTAGGTAAAGGTAACAAGCAGCGTCGAGTTTATTTCTCTGACAAAGTGCGCACACCGCTGCTCACCTGGCTCGACCGCCACCCAGAGCACCTGCAGATGTTCTTGCCCAGAATGAATCGCAATGGCGACCTCCGCCGGCAGGACGGTGAACTGCTACCGATTACAGTTTCTGGTATCCGAGCGATCATTGAACGCGCATCAAACCACGGCAGTTCGAGGTATGGACCGTTTAAAGCTCACGACTTGAGGCGTTCGTTTGCCACCAACTTACTGAGAGCACAGGCTGACTTGCTGACCGTACAGGCCTTAATGGGGCATTCTGATCCGGCTACAACCCAGCGCTATGATAAGCGAGGGGACAGTGCGCTAAAAGCTGCCGCGCACTTAATCTAACAAATAGTGAACATGAGTCGGCGGGAGGTGTTATCAATTTAGGATTAATGCGACGATGCGGCTGATATGGGCAGCTGCACATAAGCGCAACATAGCGCGCTCATGTACCGACTTGATGGAAATTACAGGGGTAATCTAGTTAAACCAATCTGGGTGCTGCTCCCGGTCACGTAGGCGAAGCATTTCCGAAGTCTCTACCAGTTCGTCAGCTGGAACAATCAACCCATCACTTGCTATCACACTCGGTCGCAACATTGGGCCATGCTGTTTGGAATGATACATGTTAATTAAACAGTGCAGTCTAGCGCCGTGAGGCGCTTGTAGTCGCCACTGCTTGTAGGCCTGTGTTTGAGTGGCATACGCCAACAGCATCATCCCCAACTCTTCCCGCTGACGTGCTTTAATTTTTCGTTTTATGGCCTTTTTAAATAGCGGCACAGTACCTGAAACCAGCATACCAATAGGGATGTCTCGCAACTGATGAGGCACAGCGTCAAGCGAGTCGTGTGCCAATGAGAACAGCTCGGTATAGCCAGTGTTGATGTCGCGAATGTAGATGAAATGATGGTCGACAGGGGTGCCCTGATCATTAAATGCTCCTAAACACCAACCGCTCGCTGCCAGTTGTTGTTTTGCGATAGCGTGGTCAATCTCGGTATTTTCGTTCATTTTGCATGTCCTACTAATGATATAGCCCAATCATAGCAGTCTCGGATATGATATAGCAAGAGGTTTTTAGTAGAACGGTGCGAGGAGTGTAGAAGGCCGACTAGGTATAACAAGTAGAGGTAAAGCAAGGCCCCATTCAACACAAACGAAAGTGCAGGGGCCTAACGAAAGGGTTAGATCAAAAAGTCTTCGAGCACACACTCACCACTTTCGATTTTTTGCTGGATGACAGAAGGAGTGCGCCCTTGCCCCGTCCATGTTTTTTCGACGCCGTCGCTTACGTACTTGTATTTTGCGGGCCGAGGTTCGCGGGATGGCTTTGGACTGTTCTGGATATGGTCAATTAATTCGGATGGTTCAACACCATCTTTTTTAAGCAAGTCCAAAACGTGGTTCAGCTTTTCTTCTCGCGCTCGCATCTTCGCCAATTGCGCTTGCTCTTGTTCTTCGCGCTCTTTAATGACGCTCTCGAGCCTTAGCATGCTGGCAGTAAGTTCTTCTATCGACATACTGTTCGTAGCAGCTTTCAAAGAACGAGCGTTAGTAAACGTGCGTACAAAATCCTTACTCACTATCTGTTTTCTCCAATGGTTATAGAAATAATATATGCAACTAACCTACATTGCGTTGCGGGTAAACACAATAGAATGTATAGTGTATATAGCAATTTGATTGGAGGAATGATGTGACCATGACGGAGCACACTGTTAGCACCGTAGTGTTAAGGCACGATGCCGGCGCCGAAATTCAAGCGAAATTAGTCCACGCCTTAATTACTGGCGAAACGCTCTATGGAGCGACCGTGGTTAAGTATGAGCGAGAAGCAGTACGTTCAGAACCGGAGACTATAGCCCGATCAGCAGTGACAGACGCGTACCAAGCGCGCAGTGACAGAGGTGAGTTGACCACGCTACTTGAGTTTCTCAAAAATGCAGAGATGTATGGTTTTTCCGTATGCTGTAATAACGATGAAAGTATAGCTCCTTTATATAGAGCTGCATCATTATTAGCTCACACCGCCCAGGCAACTAACCAGTACCTAACGCCACATAACTTCAAATTCACTCCAGGCTCAGCGCTTGAAAGAGACTCCCTAACACTATTAACAAGAACCAGAAACACGGTCGACAAGCTTGTGCTAAAAGCAAAAAGACAAAAAGTTGCGAGCGTTTAATTAGAAATCAGTACGCTTCAAATAATGCTAGACAGGGCATTAAATAAATTCGAATTGCAATATGCTTATGCTATTTAAGCTGAGCGTCGCTAACAGATACAATGTTCAGATTTCAGGTAAGGAATGTAAAGCGTGGGGCGTAATCCACCAAATAAAAGAACTGATGTTAGGAAAGCAAGCGTTCTGGTAGGGGTTGCGTCATTGCCAATCTGCATATTCTCGCTACTTGCATTTGCCACCGCGAGTACCAGTGAGTCGTTAAACGACCAAATGCCAGCTATCTACCTTATTGGCGCTAGCAAAATGACCATCGGCGAATCAGAGATCGCGACCGTGTTTGGCTATGACAAGTGCCCGCCTGATGCTTTCACGCAACATGCGTCGAGTTGCTTAAAAGTATCAAGCAAACAGTCTATTGATGTTCGCTTGATACTCAACTCCGGTGCAGTGATAAAGGAAACGTGGTCTGTAGATAGCAATATACAAGGCTTAACGCTTGTTCGCCCAAACGGCTTCCAGGTAGAACCCGCGGTCGTATTGCGAATTAAGCCGATAGGGCTAAACCGCCACAGGTAGCACTTGAAAGCACATAACCACTTAGTCACCACATTAAGCATGTATGTAGCCGCCAGCCAATGGCTACCTTCTTTGGCTCTGGCATTTCCGCACCCAGCCTTAGCTATACCGGTGATCGTGCTTGGGGCCTTGCTACCGGATATCGACCATCCCCAAAGCACGGTAGGGCGCCGTATTTCCATTATTAGTTACCCAATTAAAGCGCTACTAGGACACCGGGGCGCGCTTCATAGCGTGTTAGCCGTATGCATACTGGTATACCTGTGTCGTTGGGCGGATTCCACGATCTTATTTGCCTTTTCTTTCGGCTACATCGGCCACTTGGTGGGGGACATGTGTACGAAATCCGGTGTTGCTGTCTTTTGGCCCTTCGGTAGGCGGTACCGGATCCCATTTACCCCTGCGTCCAATCCTGTGTTCGAGGTGGCGACAGCCATAACCTGTGTAGCGATTGCCGCTTTCGCGTCGTTTACCTAGCTCACGCTTAATTGCTGATATCCCTATTCTAGTATGTGGAATTTGGCGGTAAGCTGGTGACTAAATGGACTATTGGAGGATTTATGGGGGTTAACCACGGACACTGCCCTTATTGCGAGACACCGCTGGGCGATTTGAACAAGTTAATGGACAAGCTTAAAATCACTTACCCTGACTCAATAACGGCACCTATGTTTTGCTGCGGCAATGAGGTCACCGCTTACAAGTACGGCTTGACCTATTACATCAGCAAGGCGGATGGTTCTGACCGTCAGATGATAGGCGCCGATTAACTCTACTATAAAGGAATTGAGCAGTTGTTTACTAAAGCCACATGTCTATTACGCGCCCGTAAACCGCTATGGATAGCTCTACTATTAATAATCGCGTTCAATGCCTACCCGTTGGATTGCGAACAGGATTACCTAGCCTACCAGAGTGAGGTACTGGCTCTCGTCACATCACTGGACGAAAGTGACAAAGCCAAAGGGACTGCGCAACGAGATTGTTTAGCTTTGATGCTGCAGGGCTCTAGCGGGCCGTGCGACACATTTGAAGAGTTTAAGCGCACGTTTCTATCGTTAAGTACAGCCGATCAAACAACAAGAGGCCCCGTATGCTTTCAAGGGCTAACAGACAAACTCGACACTGACCTTCATTTGATAGAGCTCAAATGAGTAAATCCAGCATAAACAACACCACGTCAATTTCTATAGCGTCTGAAGCGGACTACCTACGTGCGCTCGCCCAGCTCGATGTCGATGTTCCAGAACGACGTCAAGATAGGACGACTGAGTTGACGGAGTCGTGGTCGGCCCACCAGTTTTTGGCAGCGCTACCCCAGTTGGGGTTGCTGAGGTATCCCTTTACGCTTGAGCGGCGAGAATCGCCGGATATCGCCCTTCATTTTACCGATATAAGTATGGGGCTGGAGTTGACCGAAGCGATCCGAGAAGACTTTGCGAAGTATCAGTCGATGACAAAGGGAAACATGGATAATGCCCCAAGGTTCGCTTTCGCAGACAAGGCCTACACAACTAAACAACTCAAACGGTTGGCACATTCACAGACTGCACGGGCTGTCGCATGGGCGGGAGACTCAGTGGAAAAGGATTTTGCGCTTGGTGTTAAACTCTGCGCAAAAGCGAAGACAGTAAAGCTGCAAAAGTATCAGCGGTATGACAATAACTCCTTGTTGATATATTTCAATAACCAAGGGCCGATACCTGATCCGAAAATGCAACAAGACTACGCAGCTGAAGCGCTTGATAATTACTGGAGTGAGCTCGGGTTTGACAACATTTATGTATTGCGGGGCACTTGGCTGTACTGCTTTGGTCGTACTAGGGCGTTTCGAGTAAGGACAGTCGAAGCCTAATCGCCAACCAAGGACTTAGCGCTCACAGCGTTAGTACTCATTATAGGAAATAGCATGATTAACAGTAGAAATGCACAAACCGGTAACTCCACCTTCGGGTTGGCGCTATTGGGGCTTTTGGCAACCTTGACAATGGCCAATGCCTACAGCAACGATTACCAGGCCATGATCGAGATGACAGTCCCAACCGGAACCGTATTTAGGGCAGCGAAGCAACTGGAGTTCGGAACGCCACTTGCCGTGAGCGAGCACCAGGACGCAGAGGAGTGCAACTTCTTGATTCAACCGGGTCACCCCTACAACGAAAATACACCTGTCAAACTTAGCGTTCATTGCCAGTCGCCCGACGCTGATGTGAGTTATGAGTTCGACTACAGTCAGACGTTTATGCTTGCGCTCCCAACGGCTAAGCAAACCGGCATATCCTGCCATGTCGCAGTAGACCAACAGATATCATTCAATGGCGAGCAGCTGCAGTTTTGCATTGGCTTTGCCGAGCTGAGCGAGCCAAAAGGGAGTTGATAGCCACGCCCGCCCGTAAAGCGCATTACCGAGATAACCGCCGTTGAGTGGGGTCATGATCCCGTTTGCTCGGTACATTCCAACGGACCAGCTGGTGGACGTCGCCGAGGTGCAACGGGGCCGAGAATGCAATTGCATCTGCCCCAGCTGCAGCGTACCCCTAATCGCCCGCAAAGGTGATAGTGGTGAACGAGCTCATCATTTCGCCCATGATACGAAAGCCGGGGTAGCACCTATTCAGGCATGCGAGCTGTCGTTTCATGTGATTGCTCGGATGATGCTATTACAGACACTGAATGAACTCGATAACTATGTCATCGACACGCCTGGTATGGTGATTGATGAATGGGCTGAAGATACCCACGGCAGGGTAAAAGGGTTCCATGCTACAGTCACCACCCCGCGCTCAATCACGCTAGAGGAGGTGTGTGCGTCGCACGATGGCCCGAACAAGGGATTTGATCTGGTCGGGGTAGTCGCTGGTAATCTACTCAATATTTCACTCGAGCACCCTCAGCGACCGAGCCAAAACGTCCATATCGACCCTAAGCACGCGGTATTGCTCATCGACATCACCGCGCTATCGATGGCCATGGCCGACAATAAGCGCGCCTTCTTGGAGATCATGTTGGACTATGTTGCCTGTCACGCGCCAAGGCGGTGGATAAGCCACCCCAGAATGGCGCAAGCTAAGCAAAAATTAGCACGCGACATAGCCGCTTGGAAACAGACCTCGCGACAAGATCCTGCACCGGCACGTGAATCTCGACCATCATCGCCGGTTGACTGGTCCATGGTTCCCGCTGAACATGATGCATATTGCCTACGATGCCGCGTTTCGATGGGCAAAGTCTCGCGTTGGTGCCCAACATGCTTTATGCCGGTAAGCAAACGACCAGGCTAAGCGAACCCCAGCTCGATTGTTTACTCTGGATGACCATCACTAGTAGCGTTTACCCCACCACAAGAACGTATCAGGCTACGTGGTTGTGGCGATAGCCGCCCTCACCACCAGCAGCAAAGTCGCCGCGCAAGCCATTGAAACAATTTGCGAATACGGGCTTGATAATAGGGAGGGCACAGCGTTACAGTTGGCAAAAACGCCCTCGCTGCAGGCAAGGGTTGGCAAAAGGAGAGGTTACGATGTATGTAATCGCAAAACTTAATAATGAGATCTGTAAGCCCCATGGAATTTCGCTGGGTATCGCCGCACTGATAGAAGCCATCGGGCAGGAAGGCGCCGATTACCCCACCCTGATGGTACGCACGAGTGCGTCAAAGCAGTGGTTGGTCGATAAGGTCAAGTACCATGAAGACCTGTTTGCACGCCGCCAGCTGACCAAAGCGGAGTTGCAACGCCGGGGCTTGAACCAGCATAAAGCCTCGCTGGTAACGCTTAGCCGTAAAGGCCGCAGAATATTGGCGGCAATACAGAAGGCGAATGCCAGCCTTGGGGGCCACGGCAGTTTTGAAAGCACCGCGCTTACATTGGTTAACGAAGCGCTGGTTAGTCAGCAGGTAATCCGTGGCCAAGCTGAGCAGAATCAAAACTATGCTCAGGCATTAAAATGCGAAGGGGCTTTGGAGTCTTTGAATACACTTAAAGAGAGCCTTTGCGGCTAGTTCGTCCACCCAACCGATCACTCCCTCCAGCGATTGCTGCAATCGGCAGACTTAGGCTAGCCGCTGTTCTATGGTCCAACCATGAAGACTACCAATACGCGTGTTGTTGGTTTTGTCGCTTCGCTCAACGCGCTCTTTGGGCGCATAGCTGGGCAACGGCTTATGCTCGATGCGCGCTTCCTGCACAATCAGGATCGGCAGCGCCGCAGTGATGGGCTTAGTCGCCCCGCTGCGCTTAACATTGGCAGCCGGCTGAACCTTCACTTGGCGCCGAAAACGCAAACTCGCCGGGGGAACGGACTCGATACGACTTGCCAGCGCGTGCATTGCGACAGTCTTGTCTGCATCCCCCATTCGACCTTCAGCAAGTACAGCGTCCAATAACGACGCGAGTGAGCGTTGCCATTGGATGGCATTCTTTGGCTTGAGGGTATTCAAGGCATCTTTGTTAAGCCAGGTGCAGCGAATGCTATCAACATCGCCCTCGGCGAACAGGCTGATCTCTCTATAGAGATGGACGGTCATGACCCCAGGGCATTGCGAGTGCAGGGCGTCAAAACGGGCGGTGCGCGATTCAAAGTTGTCTGTTACCAAGTGTTTTATCTCTCGCTTAGCCTGATTGATGCAGTCGACCAGTGCCAGTAGTTGACCCGGGTCATCCACTTGAGACGGCCTGATCTGACAATACCCGGGATAGCGTCGCGCAGATTTCTTACTGCAGCCATCTTTAATGTGCAGATCGCGAAAGGCCGAACAGGCGGTTACCATCGCCTCGCGCCCCGTGTGGTGACGGGGTACGATAGTCTCCACCGGAAGGTGTTCATCACCGGGCTTAATTGGAGGAAGCGATGCCACCCGAGCAAGGTGGACCGGGACGCGCATCAGCCTTTGCTCGAGCTTTCCAAGATCGCGTGATAGCAGGTCAAACGTCGCGCGAATTTGCGCTAATGCCATCGAGTTATCCATCCGTTATCCATCCCTAGTTACAATGCACCAGCGTTTGCCGGCAAGTAAAGTGTCTTATATATGATATAAGCAACAGCGCCCCAAAACCAGCACGTTAAACCATCATGCCAACACATCATTTAAACCATCATGCAACATGCCCCCCCTCCGCAGGTCTCATTCGTCGGACGCCCGACTCACTCGCCCTGGTAACACCACCCTGCCATCCCCGCCAGCGGCGGGCCGCAATAGAGATAAGTGGAAATAAAAAAGAGAAAAAGAGAGAAAAAAGAGCGTTTGGCAGGGGAGGGAAGGCGGCCGAAAGTGGGTCATCAAGCGCCGCTGGTGGCGTGGCTATGGGGGGATATAGCTTATTGCATGATGGTTTAAATGTTGAAGTTTATATCGGCGCCGGTTAGTGGGATTAGGGCTTTTATGGTGGTCGCCTATTTGATATAGTCAGCGCCACTACCTTTGTGAGATAGCCTGTTTGTCATGAGCGAGTTCGGAGAACACCTTAAGTTTTTTAACGATGATGCCAGCGCCACCGTGCAATTTCAGTACGTCGCTAGCAAGCAGGGAAAACTGACGCTCCAATTACAGATTGCGCCGCTGCGCAATGGCAACGCTGACTACAACGTCTTAGCCCCCCTACAGCTGACGACCGAAGAGCTCCATCATGTTTGTGCCTGCGTCTGCGGGATCCGTACAAAAGCGAGTGGGGCCTTTCATGGTGAACAACGCAGTAAAGGTTTCCAATTGCACAACAACAACTGCAAGGGCATGTGGCTAACCCAAAATCAGCGCGGACAGAGCTTAAGCTATGGACTGACACCCAGTGAACGCACCGAGCTGATGGCATTTTCACTGCGCCGGTTGGCCATGGCCTGGCACGTCAGCGTGAGTGATGTGATGGCGATTTTGCGTCAGTCGTTCAAAATGGATACGGCACCCCACGAATAGTTTACAATGTATAGTGTATATGCGATATTCGTTTCGGTAATCTTGCCACACCGAGAACGAGGAGTTCGTTATGCGACCATTATGGAAAGCGTCTGCCCCCCTGCTGATTGGCCTCGCCGCTGCAGGTTGCTCTACCACTTCGACTACTGAGGCGTCATCTGCCATCTCCCCAATCCACCAGCACTTTGGTACCGAAGACGTCGGGATCTTATCTGGCAACGTGCGCGTCACATCCTGCGCGCGAGTCAGTGAAGACAATTCCATTCCAGACTGGCGCTGTAACACCCTCACCACCTGGACAACCGCGCCTACAGCGAAGAGCCGTATAGTCAGCACGTATGTAAAAGAGGCCGAGCATGAGATCAATGCTTCATACACCGGCTTAGCTATTTTACAAGCCGATCACGAAAACGAGTTGGTCTACAAGGTAACGAGCGACGGTATCACCGTAACCCACAAGGCCCATTATCTGCACGATCATACGGTCGACGGGGTTACCACGCAGATACCTGTCCCCACCAACTGCAGTTACAATTTACCTTCGGTCGACGATATCGGTGTGTATGAGTCCATCGACCATAGCGTCTGCCATCTTCGGGTTACCCACGTTCAATAGGGTGGCCACCCATGACAACTAATACAACCGAACGCTCGGTCAATCACGCCCATCTGGCCGCGGCGGCGGTCACCGATTTAATGGTTCAGCTTACTTACTTACGATACGGCTTGCGCGTTCCGGTCGGGCAGCTGGTGGATCCCACCTTCAATCCTAACGATAGGGCTTACTATAGCCTCGATGCAAAGGAGGGCGAGCACTACAACCACGCGTTTTTGATAGGCAAGACCATCGAAGCCATTCAAGGGAAGGGCGGTACCCGCGACACCTTGGCGCTGTTCGGTCAGTTTGTGGGGGAAGCTATCAAAGACGATTACATCAATAAACGGGTGCAGCTTGAGCTGACCCGTATCGATGACAGCGCCGCCTATAAAAAAGAGTGGGAGGCTAACTTTAATCGAGATACTGAAGAACGCGCGCTACTACTGGACCCCTTAGTACCACAAGGCCACGTGCACTACCGTTATGTCTACACCTACTGCAGACAACACGGAGGGTATCGGTCCAGCCGCGAGCTCGTGAGTGCACATTGCGAGAGCTACTGGCAACAACATCCTTATTGGTTCGATTACTGGGGACCTCCTGAGGATGATCGCGGTTTAATTTGGTACCTGGACTACGAGTAAGCTTTTAACAGAAACGGAGGTTTCAAAATGGAACATTCAGCTTGGTAACAGCCTGGCGAACTCGCTTTTGATTACTGACACTTGCTGACGCCGACCAAGGGTTGGTCTCCTATTTAAAATAAGAGAAAACCAACCCTCCAACAAACCCGCTTCGATGTGCTAGCATCTCTTACCTCAACCTAACTGACGAACAATATCGCGTGCCGATACTCCCCGTTATCATACGCCACCGACATAACGCTGCCAGTGTCGAGATAGGCCCACAAGGCGTGCTACACGGCGCAAAGCTAATCACCGGTAATCGGATCCCAGTTCAAATGCGAGATGCCTCTGTGCAGTATTACCCCTACAGCGGGGCCATCTACGCAGAGCAACTAGCCAACCCCAGGTGGCAAAAAGTCAAACTCGTGGATCTCACTGCTTACCGATTAGATGAATACACCCCATGGCAGGACGTGGCGAAGAACCATTATTGTGTCGGTGGCTACCATCAAGGCGGACTTTACTTGGCACTAGCTAACAACAGACCTATCCAATTTCGCTTACCCTCCACTGGCCAAAAAATCACTGACAACGTGTTTCCACTAAAGCGGTGAACGCAACTGGCACTCTCAATAAACGTCCAGGCTTTCCGCTGAATTAGATTTGGCGTGTTAATCAATGCTCTATACTTATGGCGGGCGTCCTTCTGTTTGGAGTTGTGTTCATGGAGCGAAATCGACAGATTTCATTAATTGAGTTGCCTGATTCCCCTAAAGAAGCGAAGGCCATTCTTTACTTGCACGAATACAGAGGTTTGGTCATCGAATTCACCAATCAGTACATTACGTTTCCCGTAGAGCACTGGTTAGCGACGTTTAGCTACACCGATAATCAGTTTATGCTACATAGGGACAATGACACCCCACAGTTAATACGTGGGGTTTCCCCAGTATTAGGCAAGCAAATAGCAACTTACGCTGGCTTGCCAGTGTCCAGCGCTGGTTATTACCTCTCTGTGGAAGAAAAACGCTCTGCATGGATGATAAGTCAAGCCAGACAAGATGTGGCTATGTGGATAAAATCTCACCCTCGCCTTGCGAACAGAGTTGGCATGCACCGAGGCTATACCGTTGCGAATTACTATCAAGATGGCTACTGCCTGTATTAATTAATCGTGTTTCCGGTTATAGACGGATAAAGCTTTTGATTACCATTCACTATAAACCAGCTTCTTGCTGGTTTTTTGTGCCTGGAAGCGGGGGAGTTATCCATTACGTGCAAAACCATAAAGATGTGACAGTAGAAGACATCGTTAATGTAGCTCGCCTAGCCAATGAGCCGCACGGCCTTTAACGCGTCAGTTGTCACACACCCAGACGTAGTCGTTGTTCAGGATACCCGCTGTTTTTAAATCTTGCTCTAAACGGCTATCTACCTTAGCGCTACTGCAACGTGTATTAATGGCTTTCTTCCATCCCTGCTTGTATGCCTCAGCCAACAGCAAAAAAACACCCTCGCGTACAGCCGGGGTTGCGTTGCTCAACAACAATGCCAGGCGCTCATTATGACTGAGGTGTGGATTGCCAGAACGAAGAGCATCGACATCAGAAAGCTGCTCACTTAGAGACCAAGACTTACTGTCGATGATGTACTCAAGTGCCGCATCTATTCCGTTTTCCGTCGTTCCATCGAAACCCAAATGCAACTTTGTAGCGACGACAGCCTGCCAAGTGCCTTCCTTAATGGTGATTGTTCGCTTATTGAGCTGACTTTTGGACCGAAAGTTTCTATACCGACTGCCCAGCGTTCGGTGAGCTTTTTGTAGCATTAGAGGCCGCAATAACTTCATAACCTCTTTATAACTGGACAACTCAGGGGCCTCGGGGCGCTGATGATAGTGCTCTGGCGAATTGAAATTCGCCGGCACCATCAAACCTTGATAGCTTTCTTTAGCAACAAACCGCTCCCATAACTGCTGCTCACTGGTCATAAAAATAGCCTGATACGTTTTGTACGTTGGGGCTATGTTATCACAACCTCGCATGAACAGGCTTGCTTATTTGATTGGAACGCTCTTTTGCTATTGAATCTGCCAGCATTTGACGTAATTGGTCCCCACTTCGAGACTGCCACTCATCAAGGTGGACAGATTTCAACTTATTGGCCAGGGACATGGCTTCCAACGCATCACGCCGATGGATTGCGCAAACAGGCATTTCGTTGATATCTCTTGCGTAACGGTCGTTTAAATAGTCTTCCACCAGCCCCAACAGGTAACTGACCGTGACGCGCTTTCGAGTCAAGTAGATCTCCAGGCAGCGCGTCGAGTCGTCGTGCTTGCCAAGTAACGGATGCGCACGGTAGCGAGGGTGGTTTGCGATTTGCTCCTGTATACCCTCGCACAGCGCACCTCGTTCGAATAGGCTACCGAATAGCTTGCCCATATGAGCCTCGAATAATGGCATATGACTAGGTACTAAGTGCATGCAAGTGTATCTCCATGGGTAGGGGACGTAATAGGTGCTGTTACTTGCTCCACACCTACTTCCGGTTCGTCTAGCGTTAACTTGCCTTCACAATAGCAAACAGCCGGCATGTCAGCTAAGCAGTCTAGTCTCAATGATGGCAGCTGGGGTAGTTCTACTACTCGGGCAGCAGGATAGTCACAGTGCTCAGCCCAATCTCTGTCGGACACCATCTGCTCATGGTCAAAAACTCGGGTCCCTATACGGATGCCATAGCGAAGGGCTTGGCCATGGGCATCATCAACCAGCACGACGGGTGCAGCAGGTACGCCATTTAACTGCCTGCTAAACCAATGACTCGACGCCAACGAGAGGGCAAAATCCAAGGGCATGGCAGAGTAGGGGAGCTGCGCTAAGGGCTCAGCAACCGATGTCATGAGGTGCTCAAGTCCCTGAGTCGTCTGAAAATCTGGCTGTCTAACGTCAGTATTAATTTGATCTGATAGCTCTTCGAGCAGATCATAACCACCGGCCGCGACTAATGCCCGCTCAAAATCATTGAGGAAAAACATCGAGGCCTGCTCCTCTTCAGTAAGCCAGTCGCTAACGACGTCTCTCATCGTACCGCCACTACCAAGCGACCGCTCCAAGAAGCAGTTGTGCTCTACACTCATCAAGTCAAAGAAACAAAGCTCTTCACTATCACCTACGTATCGCACTCCTAGATTATCGCCATGAAAATCAGTTGCTGCCAACCCAGCGTGCGACACAGCCAACACGGCAGCTTGCAGTTGCTCGAACACTTTAAGCTCATCATCATCGAGAGGATGGCTCGAGCCGAAAGCCACCTGGACCTCGTGTTTGTCATCCGTATCTATATGGATGATCTCGGGAACGGGTATGGAGAGCGTGTCTAACATCGCTTGCGCGTCAACAAGCACTGGGTCATCTACATCTTCGGGGGTTGTCAGGCGCTCTTGAACTATAACGCCTAATTCTCCCACGACACACACTGCAACAATGTCAATCAGATTTGGTGTGACTGGAAACGGCTGAGCCCGGCCTAACCGCTTTGCCAGTAGCCGAGCAGCGCAGCAAATCTCGTGTGGGGCGCGGGTAATCTTTGCTACAAGCCCAGCGCTTGTATCGAACGCTTCACCATAGGAGCCACTTCCAATGCTGTACTCAATCCCCTGAGGAACTATATGTTGTCTATCAGCTAAACATTCGAGCACTGCTGTCGCTATCTCATCGTTATTTGTAACATGAGCCATGCCAAACCTTGCGCCTAAAACTATTAGTGTGCAATATACTATGTATTGCGCGGTAAAGGAATCAGCTATGGACGCTGTACAAGAGATCATATATCTCGTTATTTCGTTCGGAATATCATTGGGCAATGCTTTAGTCGCAATCATCGCCGGTTGGCTAGGTTGCGAACCGACTGTTGTAGCGATTTTCTTGCGGATTGTAGAGTGCGGAAAGTATTGGGTGCTATTTGCTATCGAGCACCCAATCGAAGGGTTTTCTTACTTTTTTGCATTGATGTTTACCATCGGCCTCGTGAAGCTGTTTCTAAAAAAAATCTTGCTGTAATCTTGCCCCTATCATCCCGATAACGCGAGAGCAGGGCGGGCAACGTCCTACATAAGCATTGTCGAGGCATTGTTTCTTTGAGAGAGAGAAATCACCGTCATGAGCGACATGTCTGAACGCTCGTGACTGCTTGTCACCGCTTCACTCAGGGGCGGAATCAATGGATTCGACGGCATTAATTCGACCAGTGCATTGTGAAAATCACACGCCAGATCATGACTGATCGAGACGGTGTTATCATCTACACAAAGCTCATCAATCAGTTTACTGATCAGTGCACGCGGCGTTGGCTGTTCCCCAGCGATGGGTGAGTCAAGATACGCCTGAAGCTCTGTGACAATATTGAGCATTCCATCGAAGTTTAGCTCGACGCGCGCTGGCCATTGATGCGCAATATCATTATGTCCAGTCCATTGATTAAAGCTCTTGGCCAACTCCATACCACTTTTGGGTAACTCTGTATTCCCATGGATGTAGTGGGCCACTTGATGAAGCATTGGCAACGGAACATACTTATCGAACGTGAGGTCGAATCCACCGGTTCCGTTCAATACGCCAATCAGATACGAACAACTGTCAGTCATCCCGATCATTCGTTCTCTAACGCGCGGCGATTCAAGCGCTGTCATCCCACGTTCAGCATAGGTTTTGCTGAGGATCCGCCTGCTCGGCCTGGGCGCTGACTCTGACTGATTCAAATGGAGAGCAAGTCTGCCAAGTGTGCCATGTCGTAAATGCTCAAACGCATGCAATGTGTTTAACACCAGTAAAGTCGCCTCAAGCGGTAACTCATGAGCAATGACCGGATTTATCGCGTTATTAAGGTCACGCTTTGCGACGATCTGGCCATCTAAGAGTAACTCATCGTTAAGTGCGTAAAACTCCGTCATCTTGCCTCCGTAACTCATGTCCAATAATTGGGATTATTGGATACAGCGCATCCCTATAGAGAAAGCATTGTGGTACACTACAAAACACAATGCAATACCATGTATATTGCATTATATTATAGAAATGATTTTATAGATATGATGAATGAGATGCACAAGACCAAAGGTCGCTTTAGAAAGCCAAACTTGTTCCTCGCCGGTAAAAACATTGATGTCGATACGGCCAAGGCCCTGGTAGAGCAAGGAAAATTACTAGAGCTGTGCGTGTTTGCGCCAACGCCAAACAAAGCGAAAGGCACCAGCATTGAGCCAATGTGGCGTGACCTGTTCTATATCGAGCACCCAGCCGACATCGCGAAGTCAATGCCATCCGCGGTCCACCAGTATTACCTGCGCGATGCTGTGTCTTTTCATTTTGAATTGATCCAAAAGCGGATTTCAGGCCTCCCCAGCCCCATCCATGAGCGCCGTAACTACCTGTCCCAACAACACGGACACTCGATCAACTTTCAGCCGCTTCCGCCCAATTATGTAATTGGCGTTATCAGCCGCCAAGGTAAACCCTTGCCAGTTATGCGATGCCAATCCATCTCGGTACCAGTGGAGTTTCAACCACTACTGACTGAAATAGTGGATGTTGCCAATCCGCCGATCCCCTCCTCCATGCTAAGCCACATGAAGGACGCCAAAGATGCCGAGCTGGCACGAGATACGTTAGCAGGGATGGCTGGTTATCGGCTTAATGCTATCGCTCAACTGGGTATAGCTCCAAGCACCTACTATGACGGCCAATCAGGCCTTGATCATCTGCTTCGCAACTATATTCGCAACTCCTTTTCTGCTCGCAATATGAGTGAGCTGGTGGGCAATATCAAAGAACTGCAATTTCAGGTCAGCTCCGGCAACACATTTCCATCAGACCATCCAGTTACCCGCCAATTGGCGTCCAACCTCAGCAAGATCCAATTGTTTTGCAAAGAGCACCACGACCGCTTAGAAGAGCACTTATTTTTGGAAGGCCCATTGGTAACACGCTCACGTGCCAGTTTTCATTTGAATTGGTACGAGAAGCGCTTCGCAACCATTGTCGAACTGGCTAATGGCGATATCTTCCACGTGACCCCCAATGACTGGGCCAAACCACTCGATATCGAACGCACCCCTTCCCTTGATGCCTGTCTTATCTACAGCCTACTGCCCGAGCTGAAGCGGGAAGCCACCTCGCTACCAGTTCAACAAGTTGCACAAGATGCAACCAGACTTATCGGGAATTTTTGGTTTCAACCAGACAAGCTAAACGAAATCATGGGTGCCACCACCCGCCAGAACCCCTACTCCGTCTCAAGCCGACATGCAGATGACCCATTTGACATGCGATTTCACGCGCCCATGGTTGATTATTTAACAACTCGGCTGGATGATTCCGTGGTGTTTGAGGGGCGTATTGATGATGTCCCCCACTTTGACGATCAAATCGGCGCCAGTATTGAAGCCATCAGTCGCGATCAAGACACGTCGCAATTGTCGGGCATGCAGATAAAGCTTGCGATTTCGTTGAGCGAAGATAGCAACGGGATAAAGACTATCCGCCGACAAGACGGCAATATGCCGTTCACGCACATCGCCAAATTCCCCATGACTGCCGATCAGTTTCGCTACACTGCCATCGCTGAATGGCTAGGCTTAACCATGGCGAGAGCCGCCGGCCTGGAAGTGCCAACGTTCCAGCTGGTCAACTATTACAGTAACCCTGATTCTACGTTTTACCATGTGCCCCCCACCGAATTACCGAGCACATCACAAGAAAAGCTACAAACAAAGATTGAGCAACACATCACCCAGTCTGGCTTACGCCGGACCATCACTGGCAAGGACATTCCCAAAGACTGCCCGCCGTTTATCATTATTGAACGCTTCGATATTCCCGACATTACTAAAGAGCCCCTGCTGGAGCGTCGGATTGCACCATTTGACTTTGCCGCGCTGTTAAACAAATCGTCGAATGCGAAGTATGATTGCTCCATGGAACAAGTCGCGGGAGCGCTTAGGGATGTAATTACCGATCCAGAGCAGCTAAATGACGCCTTTGAGAACCTATTCTTGCAATCCGCCACGTCAGTGATTGTGCAAAATAATGACTTACACCTTAAGAACCTGACCTTGCTTAAAGAAACGGTTGCAACGCCTCAAGGTCAGAAAACGCGCTATCGTATGAGCCCAACCTACGACGTCCTCATCACGACATTACTGAACACAGGACTCGCCTATGACAGTGCCGACAACCTGCATCAGGCACTACCGACGGGCACCACCGCCTCATCTAAGGGCACACAAGGCAACATATTCCCGGGAAAAAGCGATCTGATTAACTGGGCAGTCAACCACTGCGGGCTCACTGAAGCTCGAGCCAGCGAGCTGTACTTCCAAGCCATAGACGGCATCGAGAAGTGTTGCAGGACACTACAAGCCTCGCCACCAGCAGAGTTTGCAAGCAACCGTCAATGGTTAGAGTGCCTGCAAAAAGGCACGGCCAGCGTTCTCAGGAACATTAACCATTTACGTAACTATCAAATGACCTTTGGTGTTACGACGCTTCGCCATGATGAACGAGACTCTTTTCAACATTTTATTGAGCACTTTCATCAGGTCACTGAAGACGCAAAAGAACAGCAATCACCCGAGCAGGTGTTTGATTGCTTTAACGCTCAGCTGTAACATCGATGCAGTCAGCCAACAAAGCCAACGCCATGCCAACACAGTACACCCCTCCCCCGCTCATTCCGTTATTTGAGAGCGGCAATAGTTTCAATGAGGCAAACTCGTACATTTATCGCCACCTCCAAGCACTCAACGCCTGCATCGACGATGATGTGTTGGCTATCTATGATGCTACCGCTGACTACTTAGAGGAGCTTACACCTGGCTCACCTAGCTTTACCACTATGCGCTCTGAAGCAACCCTGTTTCTGATCTGGTTATGGCGCAAAGAAGAAAGGCCGGTACCGCTTCGAGCGCTGAACAAACGGCACTTATTGAGCTACTTGCAATGGTGTAGCACCCCACAGACCGAATTCATTACCGATGCTTCCAGAAAGCAGTTCATCAAGCATCCCGGGTATTCAGATCCTGTTCCCAACCCTAACTGGCGCCCGTTCGTCGTGACCAAAGGCAACCAATGGCAAGGCTTAAGCCCCGAACGGCGTGTTCAAAAGCTCGCGTTGCTTTCAATGCTATTTAATCACTATGCCGAGTACGAGATAACGCCGGGCAACCCAGCCGCTCCCCTACTTAAAGCGGAAAAACGCAAGGTCGAGAGCAGCATGGAAGCGAACAGTTTGCGGGACAAAGCGATGACGCAACTGGAATGGAGCTATGTTATCGAGACCGCAGAGCAGATGGCTGAACAGCATTCTGAGCACGAGCGTACCTTATTCCTGATATCGTTGATGTACTCGTGCTATCCACGCATATCGGAAGTGGCTGCGAGGCCAAGTTATGAGCTGAACTGGGGACACTTTAGACGCATCCCTGAAACCACCAGCTTATGGCAGTTTCATGTTCTTGGTAAAGGTCGGAAGTGGCGAGCGATCTCTGTGAGCAAAGCACTACTGAGATCCATTACACGTTACCGCAAGTATCTTCGGCTTAGCGATTTACCCTCACTTGGTGAACAAACGCCGCTATTCATTCGCACGCAAGCAGCGCCACATGGTCGACATGCCGGCGTTCGCGAAGCCGGACTAGGCAAACGTCGGATCCATGATCTGGTTGCACTGGTCTTCAACAATGCCTCGGACAGACTCAAAGCTGATGGATTCGAAGTTGAAGCATTGAGGGTTAAAGAAATGAGCGCCCACAGCATTCGCCACACCGGCATCACCCATGATGCCAACTACAACGAACGGCCATTACTTCACATTCAAGCAGACGCAGGGCATGACAGCATAGAGACCACATCGCTCTACCTTTGGACAGACAGCAAAGAAAGGGTGTTAAGCGCCAGTGACAAGAAACTAGATACGTTGCGCGACCAACTACCTTAACCTGCATTAGCTCAGACCTGGTCTGGCAGTCACTTCGCGGAGAAAGTGAACACTATGAGCTAAATCCCGCAGGTCCCGTTAGCTCGCCTTTGGACAGAAGTGCATTGGCACGAAAGTCAGCAGAGTCGATGCCCATTAAATTTGACTTTGACCCTTCTAGCTCTATTGGTGCCGGCCATGCTTTCTTGCCTGCTGCGCTGGCTTTGATTGCACCGCCCTCTTGAATCACAAGCGTTGAGCTTTTGGCATGTCTAATGCGCAGATAATGCGAAAGAAACAGCTAGTATACTTGCTGTTTTTTGCTTCCGGTCGTAATATCAAAGTGTACGTACATTGATACGTACACGCTGATATTAGAGCGATACTAATAATTTTAATCGGGATAGCTTCAATAAGCGCCCGAAGGAGATATGGCCATGGCAACTAAACGATTTGAAATGCGCCTTGACGATAAGCTTAGACGCAAGGCTGAAAAGGCTAGCGCATTGCTTGGCAGAAATAGCTTAACTGAATACGTTGTTAGACTTCTCGAAGCCGATGTAGAGCGGGTTATCTCTGAGCATGAGTCTTTCTCGGTGAGGGAAGATATTTTTACTCAGTTTATGGCCGCTTGCGAACAGCCAGCTAAGCCTAACGCAAAACTACAGAGCGCATTTGCCCGATATAAAGAACAAGGTTTCAAGTAATTGGATATCGCCTACTCGAAAGACTTTGAGGAACTGAACAAGGCAAAGCATGAGCGCAACACGTTTGACTGCGGGATCGCCGGGCTTAACACCTTTCTAGCCAAACACGCGCTGCAAAACTTTAAGGCGGGGGTGAGCATTACTAAGGTTCTTCCGTACTCTGAGCCAGAAAGCAACGGCAAGCACTCCGTGTGCGCGTTTTACTGTACGTCAGTAACAACGATGCAAGCTGAGTCTTTGCCGCAAGCAATAGCAAGTAAACTGCCGCGCTATCCTATACCACTATTTCTGGTGGCTCAGTTAGCGGTAGATAAGAAGACTCAAGGACAAGGCGTAGGAGAGGCCGCGCTAATGAATGCGTTAGAGCACCTAACAAGGGTCAATGAGAACATGCGAGCAGTAGCTGTTGTGGTTGACTGCATTGATGTTAACGCCAAAGACTTTTACCAAAGGTATGGTTTCGAGCACCTGTGCGAGGTTAACGGAAGGGAGCGTCTGTTTATCTCGATGAATGATGTGCTGGCAGCAGTAGGTAGTAGGTAGTAGGCCAAACACCAAGAATGCGCCCTTTTGGCGCTTTCTTCTGGCTGGAATTGACTACCCCCCTCTTAAAGTGTATTAGTTCCGACCAAATCTGACACATCTATTTGAAAAGTAGAGAGTTACCCGTTTTGATAAAGGTGTCGAATCTTCAATCAAAACAACAAAAGAGGTAACTCTCTATGCTGCATACTAACAACCCGATCATCAAACACAAAGCTGGCTTGCTCAACTTAGCCGAAGAACTTGGAAACGTTTCAAAAGCCTGCAAAGTCATGGGCGTATCGCGTGACACCTTCTACCGCTATCAGGAACTTGCAGAGGAAGGTGGCTTGGATGCCTTAATCAACAAGTCCCGCCGAACACCAAACATTAAGAACCGTGTCGATGAAGCGACAGAGAAAGCGGTCGTTGAGTACGCTATCGCCGAGCCCGCTCATGGCCAGCACCGCACCAGCAATGAGCTACGCAAACAAGGTGTGTTTGTTTCTGGTAGTGGTGTTCGTTCCATCTGGCTGCGCCATGATTTAGAGAACTTTAAGAAGCGACTCAAGGCACTCGAAGCCAAGGTGGCTAGCGAGGGCATTATCCTTAGCGATTCCCAAGTTGCGGCTCTAGAGAAGAAAAAGCAAGATGATGAGGCCTGCGGAGAGATAGAAACGGCTCACCCCGGTTATCTAGGCTCTCAGGACACGTTCTATGTGGGCAACCTCAAAGGCGTAGGCCGCATCTACCAGCAGACCTTTATCGATACTTACAGCAAGGTGGCATTCGCCAAGCTCTACACCACCAAAACGCCAATTACGGCTGCCGATGCCCT
>NZ_AUBZ01000034.1 GCF_000429505.1 Aliagarivorans taiwanensis DSM 22990
GTGGGGCGCTCGATGTTTGCGGGTATGAATTTGATTCCAAAATTCACTAAGAGTAATACTAAATCTGCTTGTTCGTTCCATGGAACGATTTGAAGTTCTATTGGTGCCGGGGGCCGTTTGCTCTAGCCATGCTCATCTGAAATGGACCAATACTCATGGCGGTCATCAAAGAAGAGTTCGTTCCATGGAACGATGTTTGTGCGGCCGGTTTTGATTCCAAACTGTGCCTCGAGCAATATTAAAGGTTGGGCGCGCTTGGTTGGTGATTAGTAGGGTGGGGGGCTCGACTCGACTCATTAGTAACTGTTCCCATAAGTGGGTCCAACCAATACTAATCTGGCTGTACCTCGTTCCATGGAACGAGAGGGCGGAGTGCGCTGTAGGCATAGTCAGTGTGTAAACTGATGCCACTCGTTTTGCCAATCAATACTAACGAGCCGACAAAATCGTTCCATGGAACGATAAAGCGCCGGCGGGGAAAGCTCGAGAGTGAATGTGAACTTGGTAAATCCGTTACCATTTTCAATCTTAAGGAATACTAAATACGTAGCTTGTTTGTGGTCTCTGCGCGTTTCGCTGCAAAGTAGGGTGGGGTGTCATGTTGTGATTGGTCTGTGTGGTTTGAACAGCAAGCAGACAGTTAGTGATAGCGAATTTGACCGCACGCATGCAAAAGTGCCGCTGCTGTCACGCTAAAGCAATATCTCTGGCCTTATGTTTGCATGGTAAATTCACGGGCATAAGCTATCGATAAGGTGGCTAATATTTGAACGTATCATGCTATACCCACGCTACGGGCATATGTGGTAACGTAAATGGGTCATTCAACTGCCGTCCGTACCATGGAACTACAAGCCCTATTCGGTGTTCGCCACCGTGTCACTATAGATTACCACTCGTTATGCTTCCTGCTCGGTATTGAGGCTACGGCAGACCGTTCGGCGCTGACACTGCTGTTGACGCAATGCGCCAGTGAGTATTCGTTTGACGTTGTAACTATCAATGGTATGACAATCTATCAACTGGAAAGGGTAGGGGAGAGCTCACTAGACTTTAGCGCCTGGGTTGAGAGACCAAGCGCTGAGCAGCTTCACGCTTGGCAGGCTTGCATGGAAGAGTCTGGTGGAGTGACTCAGCCGTTGGTTGATGAGTTTCATCGTGTGGCGGAGCAGGGGCAATGGTATCAGGAGTTTGCGTTTAGCGATCTCATGTTTATGCTGGCGTCTTGGCCTATGACCCGCTTCCATCGTTTTACCCCTTTTCACCGCGGCCTCGAACGCCGTGGAATTGCCCAGCAGATCCATGTTGAATCAAGCTGCGAGCCGGTTCGCTCTGAACTGGATTTCGATGCGTGGCCTGCAAAGCCATCTATGTCATTATGGGTTCAGTATTGTGCTGCTCGCTCGACGAGGGGCTTGCAAACGAATCAAGCTGTTGTCGATATGCTTCGTAAGCCATTGTGGGCCGGTTACAAAAATGAAGGCTTCGCGGTCGATGATATGTTTAGGTCTGCGTTAGATAGTGGTGATGTTAATTTCACGGACTTGAGTGAGTCGCTAGCTAGTCATGTAAAGGGCGGGGGCGATAGCGGTGCTCGCTCGTCCTCGCTTATGGTTGACTCGTTAGTCGTTGCGTATCGAACCGCATATCCAAATTTATCATATACCATTCGTTCTGTTGGAAAGGCGGACTACATTGACAGTTGGAAGAGCTTCATAGACGCGAACGGGATAAGTAGTGACCTCATTGAGCGCACTCGGCAGGCTTTGCTTTCTACCTCTCTAACCACTGAATTGTCACATACCGAGGTCTTTTTGCTGGGCCTTGGGGTCGATGACATAGCGAGGTGGGTGCAGGATGCTAACTCTTATTCAGCTAACGCTGTCCAAAAGGCCGTGAAAGCGCAGTTAGGGCGTGGAGTCGGTGTAGATAAACGCTCGCTAGGTCGTTGGGCAACGGCATTGCTACAACATTGCCTCGATAATGGCTTAAGTTCTACTGTGTCTGAGCCGGTCGAGGCGGTGGATGGGGAACCTAAACAAACCGATCCCGCCGCGGGTGGCGCTAACCAAGCAAGCCCCGAGTTGGTTGAAGATTACTTGGACAGTATCAAGCGTGCGCTGGGTAAAAAGCCCCCGGTCAAAAAGTAGTTGTCGTCGCGGTAGATTAATATATCATATCTGAGACAGCAAATGTTCGAGATGATGTATGACAGCCTCTGCTTTGAGTAAACATGAACGTTATCGCTTGGCTATCGGCCGCTTTACTTTTGCGGCGCTTGCTTATGGTTATCTAGCCAACGGCAAACAGCCAATGACCCCACTGCTGGTTCGCTTTATTAAGTCAAAAATGGACTTGCCCCATTATCGCCCTATCCGGGCTGATCTTAAGTTGTTGCTACGGGAAGCTAAGCGGGCCGATCTACTTAATCTTATCTGGAACTTACGTCGTTCTTACGACCCCACGCTGCTGAAGACTCCGCTCGACCAATTCCGTTTTGCATTAAGCCTGGTGCCAGAGCTCAATGTGCATGTCGGCTTAGAGTGCGAAGTTAGTAAGTTGCAGGGAGACAAACTGTGGGTGGGGGCTAGCTGTATTCAGGCAAGCTTCAATCAGGATGAGGAGCTCGTAACACCGCTCTCCCTGACAGCGCAATGTGGTGCCGGCAAGTTGGAAGGGATCAGACAGCTTATGATCGGTAAGGGCGGATTTGATGTGAGTATCACGAGTCTGACCCAAGATACCCACATTGTGCAGCTGCAGCGCAGTCGCATGGCGCGCCAGCAGGTTGCGTGATATCACCTTGCTGGGCTAGCTTCCCCGGCTGAGAGTAGGCGCAACAATCCCGCCTTATCTAACCGATAAAAGCGCACAGCTGCAGCGTCTCGTGCGTTATCCGTGCCAAAGCTATAATTCGTTGATTGCTGTAGTTCGCTGAGGTAGCGCACCTGTAGCCCTAGAAGCATCAGAGCAAACCATGAACATTTCTTTTCGCAATGGCGCCACTTCTTGAGCGTTGGTAATCCTACCGGTAGCTCTTCGGCAAGCTTGGCAAGGCTGTTTGGGCGGTCGAACCCCAGCTCCTGTAGTGTGTGCTCAAATCTCTCGGGGTTGCCCCATGCGCTCAGCGTTGCCTTGTCCCAGTGGTTGGCCCCTATGGTCGCGAGCTCAAACAGCGCAAGGTAACTGAATCGGCTTGGCTCTTGTTCCCAGCGTTTGAGTGTACTTACGGGGATCCCTACGAGTAGTTTAACCGCCTCAGGCGTTGCGACCGTATATTGATAACTCATCTCAGCTCCTTTTAACTGCCTGGGGGGTGAGTAAGCAGTGATACCAGCCCATCGGGGTCGGTTCGATACAGCCGCGTTATCGTGGCGTCCTGCTGCCTGTTTTTCCCAATCTGATACGCAGGGACCTTGGCCGCGACTTCACAGAGGTAGCGCCACTGCAATCCCATCAACAGGGTGATATAGATGCGTCGCTTGTGAGATGTTTGCCAAACGTAGAGCGTGTTCTCGGAGACTGGGAGCTCGGCGGTTAGGCGGTGAAGTGCATATGGCTTATCAAAGCCAAGTGACTCTAGGGCTATATCAAACCCATCTTCAGGGCGTTCGAACGTTGCCCAATCGTCATCACTCCAGTGCGAGGCTATCTTAGGGGCAGCATCGAGCATGGTAAGGAGTGCCGCTCTGGCCGGATCGGCCTCCCAACGCTTAATGGTCGTTAGCGCAATCTTCGAGATCCGCATGACCTCGGCTCTTGATGAATAATGGTAAGCAAACTGCTCCATGTATGGATCTCCAATTATGCTACACGCAACGCTAAGCGGGCTGCCAACGTCATACTCTCCGCCTTTCTACTCACCGCGCTGGTCATCATCAGCTCAGCCTGACGGCAGAAGGTTTCTACGCGCTCAAGTTCAACACTAAGGTAATTGATGGCTCGCGCTAGGCGAGTTCGCATCAGTGCAACCTTCACTTTCTCTGGTATATAGAGAAAAAGGTATAACTCAGAGCGGTGCACCTGATTCATTAACGATGCCCATTTTGCACTAAGGGTCTCTTCACTATCAGCATCTGGGCATTCAATTAGCGCTTGGAACGCCTGTAATGCAGCAAGATGGCCCCGGTGCTCGTCGATGAGGGTGCGAAGTTCGATGAGTTCATCGCGGCAAACGTTACCGATTTGGGCCGGCATTTTAACGAATTCTGGTGCTCGCAGGTAGCGATTTCCAGCGTCGTGACCCAAAAGCATGCGCACAAAAGGGTGGATGCTGTTTACACAGGGAAGGTGGTAGCTCAACCAAAATCGGCTACCACTTATTCGGTGTGGGCCGCGATGTTCAACCGATTCGAATTCAGCGCCTAAGTGCCTAGCCATGCCGGCATTGAGTGTCATCTTGCTTGCCGTGACTGCCGACTGAAAGAACCATTGTGCCCCTTCAAGTAGTGGCTGCGCGTCGTTGTTGCTAGCTAGTTGTGCCTTAAGCGCTCTACGGCGTTGATTGCGTTTCTCGCGGATGCAGAGCATGACCTTGGCTTTGTGTGAGCGGTGTGCGCGCATATCGATAGTACTTGGGTGCCTGGTCAGTGCCGTGTGGTCCATATTTGCCAGGTCGAAGATCCCAGCATCATCAAGAATATGAGTGCGCTTGAGTATCGCGAGCAGCTGCTTACGATATGCCGCTTTGATTTGGATGCCTCCCGTGCGCAATAGTTGTTCGGCCACATGGGTGCCGCCATAACGACGCATGGGGTGTTGGTTTTTAATTTGCTGGCTTCTGTGGCTTCTGTGGCTTCTGTGGCGCCGGGCGCGTGCTAGGTGACTATCATGTTGCTCCATCGCGTCATCCAGGCCTCCGAACTGAATCCAGTCATTGAGCGCGCGCTGGTCGATGACAATGTTTTCGTTGCAGAGCAGATCATCACTGAGCATTGGCAGGCGCTCGACATAGCTGTACTCCCGTTGCAGTGATGTATCAAATGACAGTGCTAGTCGTGATGGTGCGGTGAAGTGGCTTTTTTCGAAAACCGGCGTCGTGCTGGCATCATAGGTGCGCAGGCTGCTGGTTGTGCGAATAAGCTTGCCCTTTGCAGCCTTGAAAACTCGGCGAATACTGGCCTCAAGAGGGCGTGCTCGCTGCGACGTTGATACGTTGCTCCGGGCAACGACGGGGCCATGCTCCAGCTTTAAGCCTACGACGCCGGCAGACTTGATAAACGGCTTTGCTAAGTCCAGCGCGATGCGTTCGACCAGTAAGGTTAGGTCGTTCTCACTATTGGCTGGGGCAGTCCGCTGCTCATCGATACGCTCTAGCGTTTGGGTCCATGACTTAGTCAGTAGCTCAGTGAAATAGGGCGTGAGGGATGATTGGGTGGCTACGTCGACTGCGCGGTCTTGCATAGTTAGCTTGGATAGAGACACCGTATCAAGCACGAGGTAGCAGCAATGCTTGCCATCAAAGGACCAGAATGGGTAGTAAGTCTGGTCTTGGGTGGGCTCATCGGTAGTGAGGTGCATGCGGTATTGGGCAGTCGCTTTAGCCGGAACGGTAGGCACGGTTGTCTGCAGGGTGCAATTCATGTCGGCTTCAATAAAATCATAGGCCCCAAGTGGACGCTCCCATAGGTCGACGAGACTGAAGTTCTGTTCCACCAGCGCTTTGGGTGGGTAGCGATCTTCTTGCAATAACGGGATTGCTAATGCGTCGGGAAGGGCGTGTTGGAACGATATTGGACCGCGTTTGGCTTCCCATTCACGGTTAAGCGCAGGGAAGGGGATCCGTTTACCGTGCTGGCTCACCTGTCGCCAGATAGCGAGTGGGCGGTAGGCAGCAGAGCAGATCCCATCCACTGACCAGCGAAAGGAAAGCAGTATCGCATGGTTCAGGGAAAAGACTTGAGTCAGCGGGTGTTGGGCGCGCTCTTTGTACATCTGCAGGAACTGAGCTCGCGTCTTCTCCGACATGCTCGGATCGGTGGCAATGTCTCGGTAACCGGGGTGCTCCATTTCACGGCCTTGTGCCACCAGCGCACGAAACTCAGCGGCGTAAGTCTGGCCATCCACTGCCAGTTGACTGATGTACCACACGATTTTTTCTAGGTAAGACGATTTTAAGACATTAGGCTGCAGTAATACCCGCATCGTGACAGGGCAGAAGCTACGAGCATGCATCGCTCTGGCATCCATATCCGCCGCGGCTCTTAACAGGTAATCTCGGACGCGTAGCATGTTCTCTGCACCCAATGCGTTCCATCGTGGATAACGAGTCAACGCTTCACCGGTGTTATCGTGTACGCGCATGGTGCAAAAGAAACAACCATAGCGGCTCTTTCCGTTGCAGCCGCTTTTCTTCTTAGTGTTCAGGGCTACTTCGCAGACGTCTTGACTACCGTTCCCATAGATTTCCAGCAATAGCCCTGCGTGGTCCATGAAAAACGGGATGTGCAAGTTGGGGCTCAGCCATGTCTCCACCGGATCGCGTCCTGCGAGCTTAAGGGTATTGAACACATCGTCGGTGCTCCAATCGCGGATAGGTGCCCAATCCAGTAACGGTTGCTTGGTGAGCATCTCTTCAGGTTCGGTCAGTTCAGACAGTAGGTCATCAACCGTTTTTACCTTAATGCCTTGCTTGGCCATATTGCCTGAGCGTTTTGAGCCTTCATCGGTTCTGCTGCCTACACACTTGAGGATAGTGCTCGAGGCATATTCTCGGGGAAGCAGGGTATGTATCTGCTGCAAGAAGCGTTCAGCGGTATCGACTTTTAAGATCACCGCGCAATCGGCCCGTCTAATTGGCAGTGGGATTAACTTCTGTCCTCCCACAAAGCGAATGAAGTATTCATCGTTAATTGTTGGCCGCGACACATGTACCAGTGCGTTGAGCTTGAGTGACGTTAAATGCGCCTCCAAGTGGCGTGCCGCAAACTCGGGATACATTTGCATCGGGATAGTCTCACCGCAGGTGTCCACGGTGTTAATAAGAATGGGCCGCTCAGGCTCAACCTTGCCGGCTTCAATCGTTCGGCGCATGGCTTCGGTCGCTGCCATTTTTACCAGCGTTGAGTCCTTGCCGTAGCTCAGTGGAATGAATAACACCGGGCGCATCTCTGTACATAGAAGTGTTTCAAATTCGGTTACTAGGCTTTCGAACCGATCATGCAGGCGTATTTGTGCTTGGCGAGTTCTCTGCTGAGCTTCAGTGCTGATGTCTATGCGTGCCGAGATTGAGTTCCGTAAGCTCACCAGAGCCTCCTGTTTGCGATTTGATGAGTTCATATTAGGGAAGAGATTAACCAAATGCAAATAATATTATTGTATATGGTTGACTGGGTTGTATTTTGGCCTTACAGTGAGGCTACAAATTCAGTAAATGGAAGACCTGGCATGAGTGAATTAGCTACCGAAAATCACATTGATATCCCTCCGACCGACATTGTCGCGCCAAACGGGGCGCCGCTAACGTTGGTGGTTCGCCCCGCCCGCGAAGGCTTAAGTGAGTCCAGTAATTGCGTGATTCGTGAGGGGGTGATGACGTGGGGGCAGTTCACTCAGTCGTTTGCAGCTGAAGCGAATTCAGATGAACTTTGCCCAAGTAAAAAAAGCCAGCGGGATGTCGATAACCGGCGCCTGAATAAGCTGGATGAGTATGAGCGGCGCGTCGATACCAGTTACCCCGGCGTCGTACTCTTCGTCACTCGCGTCGAGACGCTAGAACGCACGGAGTTTTATGGCGAAACCGTCGAGGCGGTGCGAATAGCTGCCGATGCTGGTCGTTTGCCATCGGACGGTCAGGGGCGGCTAGTCCACTTTGGTAGGCAGTTGATTAAACGGCCTGAGCTGGCAGACCGAACTATCGCGTTCAAGTTAATTGAAACCAAGACGGCGTCCATTTGGGAAGCTCGCGCCATGATCCGCCAGCACTTTACAGATATCAATGTGCAGAGTTCAAAGCCCAACACCTCCATCTCCAAGGCGTTTGATTCCGCTAACGTGTTCAACCGAATGGTAAATCAGTTGGTTGCTGGTGGCCGCTTGGGTGATGGCCGTCCTTACCATGACTTAATCAGCCTCAATGGTGTGCGCAACGGTGTCCAGATCTGGAATCGTGCTCAGCTGGGGGAGTGTATCAAGGCATTCTTGGGGCAGTCTGAAAAAGAGATCTGTAACACCCTTGCTGATGATGATTTATATCGAGCGGCACTTGAAGAGGTGCAGGCCTTTATGGAGGCGGTGTTTCGTTATCTACCGTTGTCTCACATCTACGCGGCGTCAAACAAGACACAAGCCCACAAAGAAGCGCTCTATACCAAGGCCTTGTTCGCCACAGCGATTGGTTTGGTGGGGCGTTGCCTTAGCAACGAACAACTGGACCAAAGCCGCGTTGACTACAGCAAGCTTGCTGAACTTCAGACGCTGCCGTTGACCAATTTGGCGGCGCCTGACTGGGCCGAGTTTGGGATTTGTGTGCCGGGCCAAGAGGGTACAGCAAAAATCGTTAAGTCGTGCCACAAGCTGATTGCACAGGTTCTTTGCAGTACCTGCGGCATCGTCATTGGCAAGTTCATTTTTAAGTAGGGGTTGGGCATGGATAAGTATCTCGACTTGGGGGCGCAGTTGTGTCCCAACGCGGTGACCAATGCCATCAGGGAAGTCTCGGTCTTTTATCAGCAAGCGCTTCATTCTAACGAAGACAAGCCGTCTCTCCTTATTGAGACGATTGCACCCAACATGAATAGAGATCTGTCGCTGTACTTAGCCCAGACCTATGGCGATAGCATCAAGATAGAGCAGCATGAAAGTGCCCCGCTTAATCAGTATCAGCTCGCCGCGCTTAAAGGAGAACTGGAGCCTGAGGAGCTTGAGCATCATACCCGCAGTTATTTGCTGTTGATTACCTATCAATCCAATCAGCAGTGCCGTCCGCAGTAGTCGTAAGCAAAGCAATAAAAAGAGAGAGCACCATGTTAAAAGGAATTGATCTGTTTGCAGGGGCCGGGGGAAACACCATTGCTGGTACCAATGCCGGTATTGAGATGGTTTATGCCGCCAACCATTGGCAGATGGCGTGTGACATCCACCGAAGTAATCACCCAAGCATTGAAGTTGCGTGTCAAGATCTGCAGCAGGCCGACTGGAGCCGTTTGCCGGCGCATGATATTGGTCTCGCATCTCCTTGTTGCCAAGGCCATTCAAAAGCTCGAGGTAAGGAGCGGGCACATCATGATACCCAGCGAAACACCGCGTGGGCAGTCGTCGGTTGTGCAGAGTACCACAAAGAGGATGTTTGGCTCGTCGAGAATGTGGTCGATTTTCTTGACTGGCCGCTGTTTCCAAGCTGGCTTGATGCCATGCGACGGCTGGGATACGCCATGGCGCCATACATCATAGACAGTGCAGACCATGGCGTGCCGCAGCATCGTGAGCGTGTCTATATGGTGTTTACTCGTTCCAAGCATCCCATAGAGCTAACGCTACCAAAGCGTCCACATGTCCCTGTGAGTAGTGTGATTGAGTGGGAAAGCTACAACTGGTCGAAGATTGAAAAAACTGGTCGCAGTCCCAAGACCCTCGCCAGAGTGAAAAGTGGTCGAGAGCGTTTTGGTGACCGGTTTGTCTTTCCCTATTACTCCAGCGGCAGCGGTAAAACGGGGCGCAGTCTTGATCGGCCCTTGGGGACGGTTACGACAGTGGACCGCTGGGCGATTGTGCAGGGGGACATGATGCGCATGTTTCAGCCAAGCGAGTACCGCAAGGTGATGAACTTTCCAGAGAACTACTTGCTTCCATCAACTCGCCGTGAAGCGATCAAGATGCTTGGCAATGCCGTGACCCCTATCGTCCCTGAAGATCTGCTGAATGAAATTCAGCGTGTCGCCTAATTAGCCGATTTAGCATTAAGTGAGGAGTTACCAATGATAAATACCATGGACGTTACTAACGGTGCCCCGTTGTTTATTGATTATTTCGCCGGTTGGGGCGGGGTGTCTCAAGGCTATTTTGATGCCACTGGGCGGCATGTCGATATCGCAATTAACCACAATGAAGACGCCATCTCTGTTCACCGGGCGAATCATCCTTCGACTCACCACATTCAATCGTCAGTTTGGGATGTGGATATTCCTCGGTTGGTCGCTGGCCGTCCAGTGATGGGGCTTTGGGGCTCACCGGATTGCACGCACCATAGCCGTGCCCGAGGAGGTGTTCCTCGTAAAAAGAATATTCGAGGTTTGTCTTGGGTGTTGCTGAAGTTTGGTCTTCACGCCAGGCCAAAGGTGTTCGGCATGGAGAACGTTGTGGAGATAAGTTCATGGGGGCCGCTGGTGGATGGTCAGGTGTGCCAGGCGCGCAAAGGGGAGACGTTTGACGGTTTTGTTCGAGCGTGGACAACGGGAATAGATCCTCAACATGGCGCGTGGCAAGAGATGGTCCGCGCCTTGGATATCGAGTTTGATGTTAAGGCCAAGCTAGCGCTCTATAAGGGGCTTGGTTACGAGTTGGAGTATCGAGCGCTTCCTATGGATCGCTATGGTATTCATACCTCTCGCTTGCGCTTCTTTCTGATTGCCCGTTGCGATGGTGAGCCTATCCGCTGGCCAGTTGAGACCCATGCCGACAATGCTCTGGGGATGCGACCTCGACGAGGGGTAGGGGAGTGCATTGATTGGACGATCCCCTGTCGCAGTATTCTTGGTCGCAACAAGCCGCTGGTAGAGAAGACATTGCAGCGAATTGTGCGGGGTATCGACCGCTTTGTGATCGCTGATGCTAACCCTTACTTGGTGCCACAGGCGCATCTCCACCAGATCACGCCGTTTGTCTCGGATTATCAAGCAGTGGCAGGGCGTTATGACGCCTCATCTATCTTGGTTGGCTCAATGGTCAAGCATTACGGCGGTAATTATAACGGCGCCGGTACCTCTTTGAGAGAGCCCTTATCTACGGTGACCTGCGTGGACCACAACGCCTTGCTGACGACGCACATCATCAAATTTAAAGGTTCTAATACTGGGCATCGGATGGATGAGCCGTTGCAGACACTGACAGCAGGCGGGCTGCATTATGGTGAGGTTCAAGGCAGTCTTCGTAAGTTACCCGGCGTATGGCCACAGGGCAAGTTTGACCATGGGGAGCGGGGCGTTCCTGCGCGAGAGTTGACCGATGATGAGCGCTATAGCGCATGGTGGACCGCTCGGTTAATTGAAGAGCATCGCACCGGCAAAGCCCAAAAGGCACCCTCAATTATTCCAGAACCTCGCGTTTCTATGCTTGTTGTTGATGGCTGGGCACTGGTTGAGATCGGCATGCGAATGCTAACGCCGAGGGAGCTAGCGCGCGCGCATGACTTCCCTGACAGCTACATCTTAGAGCGCGGCGCCTGTGGTAAGAAGTTATCGATTGCGGCGCAAGTGCGTGGGATAGGAAATAGCGTGCCACCCAAGATGGCAGAGCTATTGATTCGAGCGAACTTCCCTGAGCTGTGCGGTGAGCGTGGCGTCAAAGATGCCGCATAGGAGGTATTATGGGTTGCCAAAGTCAATGTTCTATCACCGTGAGTTGCTATTTGATGGCTACCAAAGCCACATTAGTGCTGCCTTGCTCAGCCGAAAAGCTGGCCACGACGGCGCCGGCGTTCGACTTATACCGCGGCAAAGGGTACATGGGGGTGGTGCGCCAATGGGAATACAGCGCCATTAAGGATGCGTTTAATGTGTTATTTCTGTCAGCTAAGCATGGTTTGATATGGGCAAACGAGTGCATAGAGCCGTATGAGCAGCGGTTAACCCCGCAGCGATTGAAAGAGCTGAGCCGGTCAGCCTCGCATCGCCGTAAGGCACAGCGCGCTCTGAGGCTAGTAAATGCTACCTCTCCCCTCTATCTGATGATGCCAAAGGCCTATCAGGAGGCGTTTTATTCGCTGGCAGGCAGAACCGCGCAGCGGTTTTCGCAAATAGAGGCAAGTAGCGGCGGAATTGGAACGCAGCGGGGGCAGCTTCGACGTGTCATCACCCATGAGATCGCCAGTGCAAGGCAGCGAGCCTCAATGGATGAGGTGTCGATCGAGTATTTCGATACAACCACTCCTATCAGTTGGGTTGAGTTGCTGGTGCGTGTTGGAGACAGGTTTCGCCCCGTAGTCAAGGGGGCGGGGCGCTCGGCCCAATATGGGCTACCGGTAACAATTGCTGAGATTATTGCCAGTTCCAATGGCGATGGCGTCAACTTTTGTGATACGCAGGGGCGGCACTGGAATCGGTGGTCGTTAACGGATGGCCTAACCGAGGAGCAGCTTGAAAGCTTGGCACCTAAGCTGGTGCGGTATAAACATGCGCCTTTAAATAGCGTGCGCTTTAGTCAGTTACCCTCTGTCTGCGCGAGTTAATGCTTGGTTGGGGTGTGGTGGGTGGTGCAAAACATATAGCGGCTAGGAAAAGCAAAGATGAGGAGCACCATGAAATGGTGCTCTATGTGCCATCATTTGAGCCCCGCGTACTTTTTTAGATCGCTAGGGTAGAGTTGGGAGCCAAAGCCCAACAGCAACTCGGCTTCTGCACGAACTTGCTTGGTTTCAGTTTCACCCACCAGCTCTTTTCTGTCGCGGGCATGAAGACGGCTTACGGTGTGATAGAACAGCGCGGTTTTCGCCGCTTTCCGTGTCCGGTTTCGTAGCCGTTTTCCCCACCATTTAACCGTGCCAGCAATGACGATTGCAGTCAGGGCAAAGTTTGACAATGCCACGCTGAGCGCGAGCTTTGGGTCGCTTTCCCATAGTGTAATCCAAGGCTCTACGAGTGGGACGAGCCTCAGTCCTGTCAGTACGAAATCTAGCATAAGACCTCCTTAATAATCTGGTCTAATTATATCACAACCAAGACGCAAGTAGAACCATAATTACACTAATATGGGTAATTATGGTTGAAACGGTTTTCTGTCTTGGATATGATATAGGTAAGAGTTGGGAGGGCACATGAATATAGTCAATTACGAACCAGTAGATGTGTTAAATGGGCCGGGCACGCGGGTTTCGCTGTTTGTTGCCGGGTGTCGTTTTCGCTGTAAAGGCTGTTTTAACGCCATGGCACAAAGTCATACGGCGGGCGTGCAGTTTACCGACGACATGGCCGAACAAATTATTCGCGACCTTCAAGATACTCGCATTCGTCGCCGAGGCTTGAGCTTGCTCGGTGGCGATCCGCTATTTGAACGCAATATCGAGGCGCTGACTGCCTTGGTGCAACGCGTTCGCCGTGAGGTGCCAGCTGCCGACATTTGGTTGTGGACAGGCGAGGTCTACGAAGCGTTGACACCAAAGCAACGAGCATTGGTGTCGCTGGTGGATGTGGTGGTTGACGGCCAGTTCGAGCAAGGCAAGCGTAGCCACAAGCTGGCGTGGCGCGGCTCTTCTAACCAGCGTGTAATCGACGTAGCGCGTTCACTTTCAGTTACTCAGTTGTGGCAGGCCTAATGGGGCTGTCCGTAGACAATGCGGCTATCTGTCGCGCTATCTCAAGGAATGAATCATGAGCATTAACCCTATCCAGTATTGTGTACTCGTGCCAATGATGTCTGGCTACTCGGCGACGGTTACAGAGAATGAGCATGGCGAAATGGAGCCTGATCTGTTTGATACCCATGAAGCGGGAGCTGCGGATCTGGCTGCCGACTTCGCTGAGCATCAAGCCCGTATCGATGAAGGAGACCTCGACCCGGAAGAGGTGTTTGAGTTGGAGCTGTGGCCGGTTCGACGCGAAGGCGATGTGTTATGCATGCTGGACGCTGAGAACGGCTTCAGTGAGGTGGCGCGGTTCAATTGGCGTGCAGAGGTTCAGTAATGGCGATCGAATTGAGTCATGCGAGTCATGCAGACCAGCCGCGTGGGGTTCATGTTGCGGTCAATGTGCCCAGTTTGGCCACCAAGCAGCTTAAAATTAAGCGTTACCCAGATGGTAAACGTAAGATCGTGTGTTCGTCGAACTGGCTGCCATTGTTCGCGTTTTTCAAAGGTACGCCAGTTGTTGAAGAGTTCGCTGCCGATAGGCAGGCGTTAATCATCAGGCTGGCTGAGCCCGCCGAGACTAAGGTTAAGACGGTCTATGGTCGCCACTATCCGAGGCGTCGTAACAACCCGTTTGAGACGTTGGTCCAAGTGGCCTCTCAAACAACGATTGATAAAGTGTTCCCGAAGGACTGTGAATACGTCCATGTGGCATTTACTCACGGTCGTTTAGTGCTTAGTCCGCTCAAGTCCAAGTTGCTGCAGCGGCTGCGACAGTTCATGGGCTTGCCGAACAAGAAGTCGGTGTTTGCGGTCTGTTCATCTGGTATGGATGCGACCGCCGCTGAGGAGGCCGGTTGGACGGTGCAGGCGGCGCTGGATTTTCGTCCCAATGAGCGTCGCGACATCAGTGCTGGCCGAGACTTAACAGAAACCGGGTTACTGAATCTGCTGGCCAATGTTGCTCCCCAAGCGGCATTTAACGAGGATATTTACACGGTTGATCCGCATTACATCAAGCGGGTATTTGGCAAGAACACACCGGCGTTGATGACGATCAGCTTGCAGTGCTCAGATTTTAGCAATGTGAAGTCAAGTAAAGCCAAGCTCGCCAGTGAGCTCGATCTGAGTTCGACCTTGGATATGGCCTATCCGGGCTTGCGCATGGTGGAGGTCGTTGCCCCGCCAATGGTGTTATTGGAGCAGGTGACTGGGTTTGGCCGCTCGCCAATCGGTCGTCTGTGGGATCTCACCTTGCGCCGTTTGGGGTATCAAACCTATCAAGCTGAGCTTGACCCGCGTGAGCATGGAGGGCTGACTAGCCGCAATCGCTTCTTTAGTTTTGCCACCAGCCTGCCAGCAGCGTTCGCATGGCCTAAGTTGCAGCCGGTTAACACCACGCCGCTATGGGATACCATCATCAAGCCTCGGCTTCACGAATTGCGCGATGTGACGGCCAACAATGCTATGCAAGAGGGGCTTAAGCGAGGGTTCTTGCGCTGCATTACCCCAGATAGCTGTCATGCGCCAACTATCTTAAAGAGCCAGCCTCGACAGGCAAAAGACTCCGTTGTCATCAAAACCAATGAGACGCCGCCGCGATTGTTGTGGCCCAGTGAGGGGTTGCTGAAGGATTTAATGGGCGCTACCGACAGCTTTAGCGTCGATAGCTGTGCCACGGAAGTGGCGTCGCAGATCATCGGTCAGGGCGTAGATATGCCTGAGTACCGGCAGATCATGTCAAGTATCACAGCGCACGTAGAGGAGTCGCTGGCGTTCACCGAGGCGGCCTAGCTGCCTTGGTCTCTTCACTGTGCAGCCAAAAGCTCCTGTTTAATACGCGCAATGATCTCCTCGTCGTCGACTTCTCCGTAATCGCTTAGCAGGCCTGCGATGATCTCAAAGCTCAGATCAAACTGGTGATTGAGCTTGTGGTGTAAGGCGGTGTGCGCATCCTCGGCCATGCCTGATACCTCACTAAAGCACGCCTTGATCCTCTCAACGTCTAACTCAGTGCCAGTAAGTGGACGGTCGTACTCGCTCACAAATTACTCTCCTGCCTGTGGTGAGTGGGCTCATTGTCGGCCAAGGGTGTCTATCCAAGGATGAATGTAACACATTACAGGTTGATCTCAGGGGCAGTGTGCTGGTGCCGGGGGCCTATGACAGTATTTAGCGATGGGATTTCACTTGCTAATTGATGTGGGTGTAGTGGTTCTGGCGTTGTCGATGCGGGGATAATCGGGCGTCCATGGCGGCGTTTGGCTCGACGCTAGCCGCCATGGGTGCGACTGGGAGTATAGTTTGCTTTCTGGCTAGTTGAGTTGGTTGGCCAAATTGATCGCCAGTGTTTCCGTTGCGACAGTGGCCACCCAGTCTTCTGTACCGGTGGCGAAGAGTCCTACCACGCGCCAGTTTTCACCACACGGTTTGTAGATATAGAACTTGTCCTGCTCTTCGAGTGCCTCCAGCAAGGCCTCTTCTTCATCAGGCCCCGGCCAGCCACACTGCTGTAACTGTCCGGTGAAGGCGGCCAATTCAGGGATGAGCTGGACCACGTTCTTAGGCACTGTCTGGATGGCCGCAATCAGCTGCCCTTGTTGGTCGCGAGTTGGCTCCGGGAAGTCCTTGTTTTGACGCTCCACCAGTGTGTCACCGAACTGACACAGTGCGAGCCAATCGGCCTGGCTGATCTGCGTGTCACTGGTTTGAGTGCTTGCCTGTTCTGTCAGGCCGAGTTGGCGTTTGAACTGCTCCCGAATTTGCGTAATAAGAGGTTGTGGGTTTAGTCCACCAGCCGTTACAACGCTTTCGAATGCGCTTGCTAACCACTGTTGGCGATAACCCCACCCTTCAACAAATTGGTGTTTATCGGCGTCACTCATGGGTTTCATTGATTCTGTCATTTTATAAATCCTTAGCTTGCTTGCTGCAAAAGGGGAGGGTGTGGCTGGTGCACCGAAGGCGCTTGGAATAGCTCCTCGTACTCGCGTTGCGTGCGGAACCAAAATACATCGCGTGGCTCAAGCTCACCGGTGCGTGGTTGCTTGGTTAGCTCCGCGTAGTTACCCAGTGGTACTTCAACCAGCGCAAAATAGCGTGCGTCACTGTGGTCGATGCCCTGCTCAGCCAAGCGCTGAAAGGTAGGGTCCACCAGCCGACCGTCCGCCATCCTTAGCCATGCGTGTTCTATCGGTAGGCCGCCAAATACCACTGCACTGCCATACACTACGGCTTTTGCTTCCAGTGAAATGCCGACCAAAAAGGCGTTGGTATAGCAGGCCTTTGGCTGAATCATTGAGCGAATGCGTCTAAATACCCCTTCATGGATTGCCTCCACTGTTTGTGGCTGGAGACATGACGGGTTCATGTGCAAGTGCTGCTGGATGAGTCGTTGGTCTTCCATGTGTTTCCTCAATTCCATTTATTTAGTTGACAATGGCATAATATGCCATTTATAGTGTTTGGGCAAGGTTAAATTAGTGGTTATTTACGGAAGGAGTTTGCCTGTGAGTGAATTAGCAAAAGCCCACTTTGTGGCAGATGTGACAGTTACGGACCCTGATACTCAAGCGCCGGTCGACGTGGCCATCTATAAAGATCAGCAATCGGGTGCCATGTTCGGTGTTGATTGTAGCTACCTGATGTTGCTTGCCGAGGATGATCCAGTATTCAGCCCTTTTAACGAACAACAGCTGATTCTTGTTGAGCCGAAGGAGGGCGAAGAATGCGTGTTGCAACGATAACAATAAGCAGCATTGACTTTAACAATGAGACACAGGCAGTAGAACAATTCATCGACGAGTATGCCGATAAAACGTTCGAGGTTATTGGCAAACAAGCGGTGATTTTGAGCGAGCAGGCGGAGTGTAACTCGCGCCTAGATACCGGTGATTTCGAGAAGGAGTTGTTAGGTATGCTTGACCGCTTTATCAAAGGTGAGGTTAGCGTAAAAAGCGTCTTTGATATTTGCGAAGGTTCGGCATCGTTAAATGTGGAACTCCAAGGTGAGCCGGGCTTTCTGCTTGTGGTTTGGTGATGGCTGCGCAGCGTCGGCGAATCGTTCGCTGTTACTGGTGAGAGAGGAGGGTTTATGGGGCAAATAATGGAACGAGTGGAAGGCTTCGACTCGCGAGTCGTCGACTGTTTGGCGGCCAGTTATAGTCATTCTGAGTGGGAACTATTGGACGCCATGGCGCGCTGGGCAGAAACGGCGGAATTGCCAGACGATGAGGCGTTAGCGTCACTGATTGAAGAGGCTGGAACGATGGCGCTGAATGAGATGCCATTGGGGGCCGATATCTTAGGCGCGCACTCCAATGCCAGTAATAAGCGTTGGCGCTCGATGAATGGTGAGTTTTTCACGCCCGGCAATGTGTGTGACGCCATTGGTGAGGTGTCAGCATCTCACTTATTGGCCTTGCATCAGGAATCACCAGATGCTCGGCTGCTGGTGGTTGAGCCGGCGGCAGGTTCGGGGGCGTTATTGCTTGGCTTGATTCGAGCGATAATGGCATTGCCTGAGCGAGATTCGTTGCTTCGCGCCTTGGATATTGTGGCGGCGGACATTAGCCAGACCAATATGATGCGGCTGTCAGTGAATCTCAACCTGTTGCAGCGTCGTTTGGGGTTTGAACTGGCCATCACCACATTGTGCGGCGATGCCTTTGAGGTCTTGCAGCCTTATCAAGGTCAGGCAGCGCTGGTGATTGGAAACCCGCCCTTCATCAAATTGCCCGCCGAGGGCATGCTTGCTGCTAACTGGTCGCTGCCTTGTTTGTATCGTCGCCCACTTGAATTCGCGCAGTCTCAAGGCTTGTTACGTGAGAGTGCTGGCAACCCTGATACTACTCACCCTGTAGTCAAGGGAAGCGTAAAGGCGGCGGTGGCCTTTGTGGAAATGGCCGTCGCGCTGCTAAAGCCGAAGGGAATGATCCAAATGGTGGTTGACGATGGGATCTTGGCCAACGCAAAAGAGCGGCCTTTTCGAGAAGTCTTGCTAAACGGTTACTGCTCACTGACTAACGTGATCGCCCTGCCTGGGGAGACATTCGCTCACAGTGGCACCAAGGTTTTATGCTCAATACTGGGTCTGCGTGGCCGCGCCTATCCTCCATCTGGGTCGGTGTTAATGGCAGTGACGGACACCATTGGCTGGGACAGTCGGCTAAGGCCAACTCGTGATCAGTTAAATCAGGATGTCTTGCCTGAATGGATGGATTATTTGGCTGGTGATGTTGGCTCGTGCTCAGTGAAGAGCGCTGCGTGAGTGGGGAGCGGCGTGTTGCTGACGCCGACGAGATCTTTTGTGGAGGCGCCATCACCGCGTGTCGCTCTCACATTATTTTTGACGCAATCGAGGTGTATTTGCCCGACGGCGAGCGCTTATGGATGCTCGAATCGACCATGCAAGTGACGGTGTGGCCAAGTAATGCAGCCTCTGCCTAACTCTTTTCAATGGATAAAGGAGATAATTTATGAAATTCCCACCGAGTGACTTGTGTAAGGCGTTGCATGTTAACCTCTGTCATCTCAATGAGCTTCGTAGCGGGGGTGATGGTTTTTGGGGGAGTAATTTGGATATTGCGCTGGGAAGTGTGGTGGTCGATCTGACCAATAAAGCGGTTGGTTTTGATATCACCGTTGATAGAGATTGGACGGCCTACTGCAACAAGGCTACCGCGATTGAGATCGCTGAGTATGGCGCTATGCGGGTGTTGCAGCTGCTCAAGCCGTCACTGGGCGCGGCGCATCAAGAGCCTGTCTACTTAGTTGTTCCCGAAAACCCCGATTACCATGATGATCTGCTCTTCACGCTGCAAAACAGCGAGCCGCAAATTTGGTTCCATAGTCAGTCGTTTGTTGAAAACGCTGGCTGGAGCGCCCAAGAGCTGTCAATCATCGCAGCTCTGGAAGTGAATCAGCGAGTCGTGGCGTTTGGCGACTTTTGCCACACGATTTATCGCATCCTGTAACGTCTACTGGGCCATTGGATGGCCCTTCGAACCATGCTATTGTGCTTACTGCCAATGCGACATGATTGCGCTAGAGGTTGTCCCGCAAAGGCGGGAATTGACGAGTCTCTAATGATGGTCGATATATGTCGGTTGAGCGTGTCCCGCATAAGCGGGGATTGTCGGCACTGAGTACCACATTGCCCTTATATCCGTAGCTTGCCTAGCTATGTGATCACCCCTAGAGTAACACAGGGCGCATAGCGCCCTTGGGGTTACTGTTCGCTCTGACTGAGATACTTCGAGTAGATAGCCTGCTTGGCTTTCCATGTAATGCGCGCCTGAACAACTTCGCGCAGTACGCCGACACACTTGATCCCTTTGCTGGTGGTTGGATCTATGAGGTAGTAGCGATTATCGCTGGGGTTTTTCTCGAACATCACATAGCCCAGCTGGTAATAGGCGTCGATAAACGCCGCGCAATCGACTCGCTGGCCATCGTTAGGATCTGGAAACTGATACTTGTCATCTGCCTGTTCGCAGAGCGCTTTATATCGCTCATGGCTTGTCTTGGCGTCGACGCCTGCGTGGTACTGATCCACGCTAATGCCGCAATGCTCACAGGCGTAACGCAAATTAGCAGCCTGGTTATCCATAAAGGGTTGCCCGACGGCAGCGGCAAACGCCTTTTTGCAGTTAATGTTCCAGCCGCGTCCGTGGGCCACCAGCTCCAGCAGCGTATCAAGTTGCTTATGATTAATGGCGTTTGCCAGCAAGCTCAACGTTTTCGATAGGGTCTGTTGTGCTAAGTCAATGCCAGCTGCGCTGGCTAAAGATTGGGCTGAGTGCATAGTCTAGTGTTCCTCTTTGGTGGTTTGGTCGCTGATAGGGGCGGCGTTGACGGGTAGCCATACCATGACGTAGGCGCTATCACCTTCTTCTGCCCCGCTGACAAGGGTTTCGGCGTCGATTTCTACCTGCTCGCTCTTGACCAGCTGGTGCGCGAACGCCGCTTTTACAAAGCGATCCTGCTCTGGCTCGTAAAGCGCGTTGAGACAATCCAGCAATTCTAGGCCTTGGCTTTTAAGTGCTTTCAGTTGCGCTAATCGATGTGCTTGTGGGTCAACGTTGACGCTGGGTAATTGCTCACGCGCCCATTGAGGGTTTCGCAAGTTCATCGTGAGATCATTTACCGCGTTGTCGTCCAGTTGGGCGCGTATTGCTGAGATTGCGGCTTGGGTCTGCTCTGTCGAAAGCAGGGGAGTGATGATGCTGAGTAGCGCTCGGGCGATAGGGGCTTCATCGCGCACAGCGCAGACATTGCCGATTAACTTCGAGCACAACTCGTTTAAAGAGTGAGTATCAGACATAGTCGTTTCCTTCTTCGGCTAAAATTTGGTAGTTGACAATGGCATAATATGCCATTTATAGTATTTGGGCAAGGTTGATTTTGACTCTATAAGGAAGCTTACATGCAGCACGTCGAAACCTTAGTTACACAAATTAAAGACGCGAATCAGGCCTACCGTTTTGGTAATGCCACCATCAGTGATGCCGAGTACGATAGCCTTGTGGCACAACTCGCCAGCGCAGCCCCTGAGCATCCATTACTACAGGAAGTTGATCCGGCGGTTGCGCCTGAGGCCCTTGCCAGCAAGGGTCGCATTACTCACCCCGTTCCCATGCTCAGTACTGATAAGGCCTACACCTTGGAAGATATTGGTAAGTGGGTTGCCAAGGTAGAAAAAGCGGCTACCGCGTTGGGGATTGCTGCTTGTGATATTCAATACGATGTGACGCCAAAACTTGACGGTTGTGCGGCCCGATTTGACGGTGTTCGCCTGATCACCCGTGGTAACGGCGTGCAGGGTTATGACATTAGCCATCTAAAGGATGCGGTCAATTCACCACTATCTTGCGTGGGGGAGTTGGTGATCGCCAAGTCGTACTTTGCTGAGCATCTTTCTGCTAAGTATGAGAATGAGCGAAGCTTTGTATCCGGCGCCCTAGGCCGTGTTGAGCTGACCGATGATGTTCGAGACGCCTTAGATGCAGGCGCGCTGGAGTTTGCTGACTTCGGTCAGCTTGTTTACCGCGCTGTGATGTCCGGTGAGACGCTGCTAGAGGTCATCGATGGGCTGCGAGCTGAGCTGCCTGCACAGGTGGATTGCTTGACCGATGGTTTGGTGATTGATGTGGTGACTCCTGCACTGCGAGAGGCCTTAGGTGGCAATGGTAAGTTCTGGCACTACCAGCTGGCAGTCAAAAGCAAGGGAGAGGTAGCGCATACCACGGTGACGGACGTGGCGTGGCAGGTGGGACGAACTGGCAAAATCACTCCAGTCATTCAGGTTGAGCCAGTACGCCTGTCTGGCGCGACGATCAGCAAATGCACTGGCCACAACGTTCAGCAGGTGCTGAACAATGGCATTGGTAAGGGGGCGCGTATTGAAATCATCCGCAGTGGTGAGGTGATCCCTAAGTTTGAGCGCACCTTGGTGCGTGCCCAAGAGCCTGCTTCGCTGGAGCGATGCCCCAGTTGTGGAGAGCTGACGGTAAGTGTTCGGGGCGTTGATTATGTGTGTGATAACCACCAGCTCTGCCCTGCGCAACTGTCTAGCCGTATTGAGCACTTTGCTAAGCAGTTGGAGATCAACGGGGTTGGTCCGAAAGTGGCGGACGCTCTCACGGAGGTATTCAAAGTGCCTTCTCACTTGCTGATGGCCAGTGCTGTCAACTTGTCAATGGCTGGCTTAAGTGCCGGTGTTGCCAAGAATCTACTGGCGGAAATCCGCCGCGTCAGCGGTGAGCCGGTTGCGGATTATCGTGTGGTTGCAGCCCTTGGTATTCCCCGTTTTGGCAAGGGAGCGGCCAAAAAAGTACTACGTGTGCATGATATTGCTGACTTACCGTATTTGTCGGCAGCGGATGTTGCGGCAATCGATGGTTTTGGGCCTGAGTCGGCGCGGAGTATCGCCAACGAGTTGTCCGTCTATCGCAAAGCTGAGTTGGAGCTGACGCTGTCTAACCTTTTTAATGTGGTGCCGAGCAAGCCTGCTGAGGGAGAGGCGGAGCCTAGTGAGCAGCCGTTAGCTGGATTAGTGCTGACCTTTACGGGGGCAATGAGCTGTTCGCGTGGCGAAATGGAAGCGCAGGCTGAGGCCTTGGGTGCCAAAGTGGCTGGAGTGAGCAAGAACAGCTCCTTTTTGATTGTCGGCGAGCGAGTCGGCAAAGCGAAAACCGACAAGGCGGCGAAGCTGGGGGTGGCGGTGCTCACTGAGGCGGAATATCGCCAGCGCTTTGCTATCGACGGCTAATAGCCAATCAAGCGCTACCGCTGAGGTGGCGCTTTCCATTTCACGTCAACAGTAGTTAGCCGGAGGCGTTATGCCCTCATTCACACGCACCTATGTCCATCAATATGGCAGCTGGTGGTCTTTCAGCCGCTCGCAGTGGCGAGCATTTGTTGAGCGCATTATTGCGTCCGGTCATCACAACTATGTGGGGTTTGATTTGCCCACTGAGCGCGAATTGTCACGCCGTCCTCGGCAGATGGTTAGCTGGGACGGTGATGGGCGTTTCATCTCTACGCGATGCTGCGATCAGGTGGTCGCGCCTGTTGACTGGGAATATGCAGACTGGCAACGCCAGCTTGAAGAACTAAACACTGGAGAAGCACTGTTATGACACAATCCACCCACGCGCTGGTGAGCAAGCTAAAACAGCAGGGGCAAGACTTTGAGTTCTACCCGACGACCTCCGCTCAAATAGCGGTGATAGAAGATGATATCCGCGCGCTGGTGGCGGATTATGACATTGGTCCCAATAAGGATGCCGCTATTCGCCTGCTGGATGTCGGCGCTGGAGATGGTCGGGTGCTCAAGGCGTTGTCGCCGATACTGGAGAGCGGTGGCCGGTCGGTGGCACAATTTGCCATTGAGAAAGCCTCAGTGCATATCCGCAGTTACCGCGGCCAAGGTATTACGCTGCTGGGGACGGATCTTCACGAGACCAACTTGATCTCGAAAAACAGTGATGTAGCGTTTACCAATCCGCCATACAGTGAGTTTGTGCCGTGGATGGTTCGGATGATTGGCGAGCTCAGCTTTGCGGTGCTCTACGCCGTGATACCGACTCGATGGGCTGATGATGAGCATATTCAAGAGGCCATCAGTGCGCGAGGCAGTTTGACAGCAACGGTGTTAGCGAGCTCGGATTTTGTTGACGCGGAGAGGCAGGCGCGTGCGAAAGTGGATGTCGTCCGCTTTGCCTTTAACGACTTCGCTGAGGATGCGGAGCGTATTGCGCTGTGGAGTGAGCGGCGCAGTAACTACCGTTACCGACCTACGTTAGGCGCTAACATGACGTGCCCATTTCAATGCTTTATTCTGCGCGAATTAGGGCTTAAGCAGACCTACAGCGAGACGTTAGGTAAGTTTCGCGAGTACCAAGAGCTTGAGCGGGTGCGAGCGGAACTCAAAGAGCCAGGCACAGAGGGATACGAGCTGGTTAAATCAGAAGGGATACTGACGGCGCTGCTGGCTAACTATGAGGCGCGCTTGCAGCACTTTTTGACTCAGTACAAGGCTATCGGTGGCCTCGATGCGAGTTTGTTGCAGGAGATGGGTGTAGAACATAACGCCATCAAAGAGGGCTTGCAAGCCAAGTTATATGGGCTTCGAAATGTGTACTGGGGGCTACTGTTCGAAAAGCTGGATGTATTGACATCCAAACTGATCAGTTCGCATAGCAGTAAGTTGCTCGATACCTTAAAAGCTAACCAGCTGGACTTTACTCGACTGAATGCCCTGTACATCATCGAGTACGCGGTCGGCATGGCTAACGAGCTTGTAGAGGAGTCGCTGGTGAAGGTCTACCGTGATTTAACCTCTGAGGAGTCCATTCATCGTTATTACGTCAGCAATCAGCATGTGTATAGTGATGATTGGCGACATACCAAGACGAAAGATCTGGCGCGTTACCTGTTAGATTACCGGTTTATCCACAGCGGTACCTCCGATACCTTTGAGAACGGCCTTGGCGGTTCATCTAAGAGCTTCTGTAACAACCTGAAGGTGATGTTTGGATTGCTGGGTTACAGTGGGGTGGAATTGGATACGCCCTTTGAAGAGATCGCTTCCGGCCAAGCCTTTCATATTACCGGTAGAACGCCAACCGGCGGGCATGTCACCTTGTGTCAGCTGCGGATCTATATGAAGGGAACGCGTCATATCAAGTTTGATCAGGAAGCCATGCTCAGACTTAATGTGACAGCATCTCGACTGTTGGGGTGGGTGCGCAATAAAGAAGAGTTTCAAGAGCAGGCGGCTTGGCCAACGGCAATAACCCCAGATGTTTGGGCGTTGAGTGATGATATGAAGCTGTTACCCCAACAAATGCTGGCGCTGGCGGATAAGCGCGCGGCGTAATCAGGTACCGTGTCTTGTGCTAACTAGGTGACGGGACACGGGAATTTTGGCATAGTGCGGCTCGCTGCATTGGAAATAGAAAGAGGTCATTGTGCTAGCCTTTGAAGATTATACTTTTGAAGAGTACCGCGAACTGATTGAGCGTTGGACGAAAATGGTTAATAAGCGTGGGGTGACGCTTTCGGGGGGGCAGCCTGTGCCGGTTACCTTCTGGAAAACCTTTTTGGGACTAACCCGTAAGCAGCATCAGGATATGTTTAACGGCACGTTTAAGAATAAAACGGGCTGTGTGCCGAAGTATATTGGCCGAACCCTTGAACTTGCTGAGCTGCTAAACAAGGTATCTCCCGATGATTTTGACCGCCAGGTCCGGTGGCAGATCCCGAAGTTTGAGGCCGACAAGACTTCTTAATCCCTCTCTCATTCGCCCGCGGGAGGGGGTACCTGTCTCCCGGGTACCGCATCCATCCCGCTATCATCGTTCTCAGCGCCACGAATGTGGTATCCAATCAGCTTATCTGTGGTCGCAAGCCGGTCGTGTAACCTGGGTTGTCTGCAATCATCCTTCTGATTAAGTCAAAGTTGTCGTCCTGACAAAACAGGTATTGTTCGGCCCAGGTGACTTGCAGGTGATTAAGGAAGATGGCGTTTTCCTTAGAGCAGGGAACCGGAGTGCCGTCGAGGTGGGCCTTGGCATGCTCGATGATTTCGCGCGGGCTGCGCTCGAGGTGGCGGATCAGGTGGGTGTTGGTGGCGACAATGTGTTGGAGATGTCTTCGGGCTTCCAGTGCTTTATCGCGGATGGTCGGGCAGTAGAAGGCGAGGGTGAGGGTCGAGGATAGGGGAAGGTGGATCTGAATACCGGGCACAGCCAAGCCAATGTTGCCATAGGGGCCAAAGTCGTTGCTATTATGCATCGTAATGGGGTTGTCGGAGATGTAGAACGCTGTGCTGGTGGGGTTTTGAATCAATACCCATGATTTATCCAGAAAGTGCCTGGCATGCTCGGCCTGTGACAGGATGGACTGTAGAAAGAAGTTCTTGAGTTCGGCCTGTTGGTCGCTGTTCTCGCCGGTGCTGCTGCCCAAGATGGCTGGGATATCCTCGGCGGCTGCGCCGATGGCTGCCAGTTTGTCCTGTAATGATCTGTGAAATGTCTCAATGGTTACCAGGTTTGCAAAGGTTCGTGAGCGCTGAACAGCGGCAAATACCGCCAATTGGATCCGCTCGTTGTCGGTGAGGTTGGTAAGACACTGCTCCTGAATAATCTTGCGGATGACCTCCGATGCCTGGGACTCGATTTGCCCGAGCAAAGGCTCCAGGCTCCAACGTTGGGGGTGATCTTCAAGGTTGTAAAATGTTCTTCGTGTGGTGGCGTCATTCACGGATTGACGAAACGAGCGCCCGCTTTGTTTATCAAAGGTGAATAGTTGCCTTGGTCCCCTGCGTCTATCCTCTGCAAAGTTATGTAATAGAAAGCGCGGCACGGTGTGTTGCCTGCGCACGTCGGTGGTGAGATCGGTAAGGTTGAAGTTGAATGGCGGCGTCGCGTCAGGCATATCGGGCTCACTATAGGCGTGTAAATGAGCGCTATGTTAACACCATAGGGCGATAGATTACTCTTGGCGAATGGCGCGAAGTAAGTCCCAATACCATACAGTCTGGTGACTCCCTACGCTGATCTTGTTGCGCAGTCCTCAGTATTCTGCCGGTGTTTTTGGTGGCACGGCCAGCACCAAGCTTTCAAAGTGCCCATTAAACGACAGTTCTGTCGGGATATCAGCATTCTCTGCGTCGGTGACCATCGCTGCTGAGCTCGCTCCCCAGATGCATGCGCCATCATCTCGTACCCGTTGGTCGGTTGCCAAGCATAGGTATGAAAGTTGGTGCTGATCTTGTTTTAGGATATGTACGTTATCAGGATACCAATTAAACGTGCCGGCCGCCCAAAGTAGTGCGCCTGGGAGCGTTTGCTGGTTATCGGACACCAGCGCAAAGCCTGAGCTCACGATCAGCTGGTAGACGCGGCGTGCTATCCCTGAGGCTTGATACTCGGGATCGACATAAGCGCCGCAAATCTGCTTGCCCGGTGCTTCGCTACTAATGAGTGGGATAGGGACAATGCAGCGCTTGTAGGCGAAGCGTGCCACGACATCGCTTCGGGGGAGAGCGTCCAGATCTTCACCGGTTTGCCGTTCGAACTCGATAAATGCGTCGGTGTCACAGTCGGCGGCGATATCATCGAGTAATTGCTCATGCCAATCTTCCAGCATTACCCGAGTCACTGCGTAATAACCGGTATAGAACACGTTACCCGGTAAAAAATACTCGTCTATCTGGTACAGCACTCCGCGCTCCAACACGCGCCAGCGCTCGTTGTGCGTCTTCAGGCCCTCAGGTTGAGAGTCCAGCTGCTTGTGATACGGGTCTTCGAGAACGATCGGTGCCATCTATAAACGGGGCCTTGTACATATATACAGGCTCCAATTATACAGAGTAAGTTATTACTAGGCTAGCGTGCAAAAAATGCCTGGTATCGCTTAATGTGCGACGCAGGTGGTATCCTTAACGATGTGATCGGTCGTCTGGTTTAACAGCGCCGGTTGATCATTAAACAGTGGCGATTTGACGACTGTGCGCAGTTTGCTGTGCTCATACAGAAACTCTGCAACCACTGGGATGCGGGCAAAGCGCTGGTTGGCATCCAGATCTTTAGTGCGAAGTAGGATGTAGTGAGGGCGGTCTTTACGGCAAGCCAGTTTACACAGATACATGGACTCGTCGGTATCCTTTGATAGGAACCGAGACACCAGTTCAGTGCTTCGCTGGAAAAATACAGCCGGGCGCGTGCGCGCGTTTGCTGACATGACCGTTCACCCCAAGTTAGATCATAATAGTGCTTTGCTATGGGCGGAAAGCTAAGAGAGCTTGCCCTTAACCGATACTTATAGAGATATCGTGGTTATCTGTCAATAACTACTAGGTATTTGCGCATCGGAATGGTGGTTCGAATGTGTAAAGTAGACTATTGCCCGAGATGTCATGCTGGTGACCAGGTCATGAAGCTTATGTCGAGTCTGTTGATAGGGCCGCAATGAACGTAATGACTTGCTCCTGGAGTGCATCGAACAAGTGGTCTATCTCTTTTACGTATTCCGGTGCAAACAACGGGGTGATCTGCAACGTATCCCCTTGCTTACCTTCGAACCATGTGGGGTGTTTACCAATGGTCGATGCGAGGGCCGCGGTGGTAATCTCGTGATGATTGTGGGTGATGTGGTTGCGCACCTGCTGTACATCCATAACGATATTGCGACTGTGGGCGATTCCACTTAGCTCGAACTGCGCTACTTTGGTTAAATAGCTTAGACCTCGCTTTATACCTTTGTTCGTTTTGAATTCCTCAAGGGGCGTGCTGTCGCGCCCGGCCAGTTTATGTGTCTCGGCAATCAGGCGGCAAAGCCCGAACAAGGATCTCTCCAGCTGACTTTGTAATGCGGTTAGCAGTGCGCGCTGGTGGATTTCTTCCATCTGTATTCGGTCGACAATGTCATGGCTGTAGCTTTCAGCGGTCCATTGGCGCTCTTCTTCATCTTCTATGGTTGCCACGCGAGTGTGCTGCTCTTCCACCAGCGAGTTGATGGCATCATCCCACATGGTATTGACCGTTTGGTGCAGTCGCTTGAGTTGCCGGAAATGCCCCTTTTGTAGGTGGCAAAAGGTGAGCAAGCCGGTTTCGTAATGGTCAATTCCATTGGAGTCAGTCAAGGGCATGGTCGGGCCTGGGTAATCATGAGATGTGAATTATGTGTTGGGGCCATTAAAGTCGCTCAATCGTCTCTAAGATGACCTGTTTTGCTTGTTTTGCCAAGTGGGCTCGTTGATCAGCTTGGGGAGGGCTGCGGTACGTGGGGCGCTTTGTCTCAGCGTTGTGCTAATTTCTGCACACAGGCTCGTGGGGAAGTGGAATATCAGCCCCGCGACCCGGTGGGCAGCGAGGCGTTGATTTTGGCAGGTTCGCTATGTCTCTACGAAGGCGATCAGGCATTCGTCTAGCGTCAGCCCTTGGCGCTTTAGGTCTTCCAGCTGCTCTATCAGGCTTGGGGTGGGCGGCGGCAAGAGTTCAACGGTTTCCATAAAATTACCGTCCTCGTCATGGACCGTGAAGGTCAATGCGTGCGTCTCTGGTGATTGAAGTTCTCGAGCGAACTGCGCGGCCTGGTGTGGTGTCGTGGCGTCATCAATATCAACTTCCCAGCGGACGATACAGGGGCGATTGTTGCTCATTGGTCCCGCTCCTTCTGCGTTAGCAGTATGACGTTTAGTTTGGCGAGTTGCTCGCTCTCGGTAGTGGCTGCCCAATCTTTTAGGCCGTTTAGCGACAGGGCGTGCACATCCCATGCGTGGTCGCGTTGGTCGATGACATAGCGGTGGCCATAGTGCGCTATGGCGTCTAAAAGCTTGGTGATGCGATTGTCGTCGGGGGAGGCTCTGTCTCGTAACATCGTTGAGAGCGCCACCAGCTCGGGTATGGTCGATAACGCGAGGTGAGGCAGGGTATTAATCGCGCTCACTATCGCGGGGAGCTCCGTTTGGTGTTCGTAGTTTTGAAGGCGGCGAGTGAATTCAGCGATGTTGCGCCATGCTGTTTCGTTCAATACTGATGCTGCGGAGGCCACCTTGAACTCTTCGACAGTAGCGACGTGGTCGCAGTGTAGGCAGATGATCTTACTATTGTCATTGAACTCGCTGTCACTGGTAACGTCTTCGGTGCCGTCATCGTCATAGGTTGCCATAAAGCGAGTGGCGACCAGTTTGCCGTCGTTCAGAGCGTTCATTACCTGGCTTTGGGTCATTGCTAGCGTGGTTGGTGTCGCAGGCACGCCGAGTACTTCAATTCGCATCGGGGCCAGGCTGTGACATTTAGGGCAGCGAAGGCCTTGTAGGCAATTGGTATTGTGATAGCGCATTCGTCGATTCCTTTTAATCTAGAGTGATTTCGGCGGTGGTGGAGACGGCAATCGTGTGGTTGCAGTCGTCGCATTGAACGTGGGTACCACGGGGGTCGCGGTCACAGTCGACGGTGTTATGGCAGTTCGGGCAGGTAATGGTGATCGCACCCGCCTGAATATCGGTCGCTTGCAGTGATGTGGGTGTTGTTGTGCCGGGGCTGTCTTCATAGGCGGTTGGTGGCAGTTCGCCATTATGCAATGTGAACAACTGTTCCGCTTGCTGCTCTGTCTCTTCAGATGTAATCGATTCGATGTTCTCGCCTCGGTCTTCTTGAGCTTGTCGTGCCAACGCCATCCATGACATCCATTGATCACCCTGTAAGTCGTCAAATGTGACGGTCTCTTGGATCTTAATCTCACAGTCATCGGTCAGAAAATCGGTCAGGCGTTCGTGCAGAATGCCGTACTCATCGGCATCAAAAGAAACACCGGCCTGTTTAAGCGTATCTAGTGCAGCGTTAAGGGCTTTATCAACCAGGGACCCAGTTATAATCATCATTATGCCTCCATGCCTGATTCTGAGGGGGTAATCGCAGCGGCACCCTGTTTGGCGATCAGTACAGCCAGTGCAACGGCTCTCATCATGCGAATTTGCTCCTGAGTGACAGATTGCTGCCCGTCATAATTTTCATCTTCGAGTGTTCGCTGTTGCAGTGCGCCATCGTCTGTGCCCCAGTTAAACCCGAGCATGTCATAGGGTTCATACGCACGGGTCAGTTGATGCTTGACGACCAAATCTGCACACAGCGCGCGCATTGCCAGTGAGCCGTCAAACAGATTCAGGGTGTCGTTTGCGTTAAGTTGGTATTCCGGTACTGCGAAAAACAGCTTTAGTTGCCCATTGTCGTTATAACAGGGCCATTCATTTAGCTGTGCGATGTGCGCCGTGATATCGAAATCAGTCATCTGCGATGTGGCCAGATAGACATCTCCACGGTCATTACGTTCAAAGGGAAGGCCGCTGGGCTTAAACTCTTTCATTTGTTTGTCCTATATATTGTATTGTTTATTGATTATGGTGCGGTTCGCACTACCGCGTCAAGGCTTAATTGTTCAATAACAATAAATATTTTTTTATGTGGTGGGTTGAATAGGTCGTCGGATTTTGTACATTTAAGAAGAGAGGCGAGAAACGCCCTCATAAAAAATCAAATAAACAGTATGATTATCAATTACAAATCCATCTCCGCTTTAACCGGCCTAATCGTGACGCTGTCTGCGTCCTCAATCCTATTGCAAACAGCTGTCACGCTAGCGGCGGTCGCTGCCGTATTGGCTATGCTTGCAAAGGTGTTGCGAGAGGCGCGGTTACTGGTAGGAGGCGGTAAGGAGAAATAACCGCTAAGTTAAAGGGCTCGCCATCGAGCCCTTTATTTCTAGGTGTTGTGGCGATGCGCGCAGGCATTTACATGGCAAGGGGTAGGTCGGCGGGATCGGCTTTATCAATTGTAATCAGGACGGTTTGAACATTCGTCCCTGACGTTTTGAATGCGCCAGCCTCGATTTCTTCCACGCAGGCCCCTTGGTCTTTCAGCCACTGGCGAAACGCGAGGTACTTACGCGTGGTCCCTGTCATCCATGATTGGCTTGCAAATGCCACCAGGCGGCCACCGGGTTTTAGGTGGACTTGGAACATCTTCTTGATGTGATCGCAGTCTTGTCCACGGGTAAATGGTGGGTTCGCGATGATTTTGTCGAATGTTCCTAGCTCTTCGCCGCCTAATGCCATGAAGTCGGCTTCAATGGGGGTGTAGTGCTGCTCGCGAAGTGATTTGGCATTGTCGGCCATTAGTTCCACCACTGTGCCGTTTAGCGATATTGCGCGCGCTGCGTTTGCGAGTGCTCCTTGGCCTGCTGAGGGCTCTAGCCAGCTTTCCTCGGCGCTAAGTTGGAGCTTGTTGATTGCTTTTTGGACTAGCATTGCCGGGGTTGCAAAGAACTGAAAGGCTTTTTTGTCGTTTAGCTCCTCGCCTCTGAGAAGAGCGGATTTAATGTCGGCGGCATCTTTCCCGGTAAAGGTGAATGCGTTTTTGCCGTATTTGCCACCCGCTTTTTCTAGCAATGATTTAATTTGTGGGTAATGGTGCAATTTTGTCGCTGGCAGGCGCAGGCGTTCCCCGTCAGGGATCATCATTGCGAGCTCTTGAATCATCGTGTCTTGAGTGGGTGTTTTGCTGGTGGGTTCCACTGCAACAGGCGTGGGCGTCGTGGTGTCCTTGTTTGCGCGTTTGCAGTCCCAGAAAAAGCTATGAATATGGCGGAGCACGGAGACTTGTTCGGGGTGTAGTTTGTCTTTGCCGTCAACAAACCCTAGTGAAGCTAGATAATTCTTATGGTCTTTAATTCGGTGGCCGGTGGCCAGTGTCCCTTTATTATTGGTTAGCCAGTGGTAGTAATGCTGGCTGAAAAATGGGGCTTGCGGATCGGCATCTGGCAGCTCGAAATACAGAGAAATAGGCTCATTGGTGTATACGCCAGCGATGCGAGATATGCGTTCCGAAAGGGGTAAGTTAGCGGGTTTGAATTTGCTGGTGGAATAGTCATTAACGGTTGTCGCAGTGGAGCCGCAGTCGTAGAGAAACTCTCTTTCCATGCCAGCGCTCAATTCAAGAGCTTTGAAGAACTCGCGGCGTGATGTTATAGCGGTAAAGTAATTCATTGCGCATTATCCTTAACTGGTTTGTTGGGGGAGGGGTGTAAGATGTTGTTAAATATAAAAAATATATTTTCAAAGCGGATTGGGCGGGAATAAGCGGCTTGCAGGCGTGAGCTTTTAGGTGTACGATTTGATACATGTTGAGTAAAAAAGTGTATACCAATGACGCGATCAGAACGCCTTGTATCCGCTATCGCACGCTCTGTCACGGCAGGGGGTGGGATTTATGCTGCGTTCGAGCTGGCGTTCCTGCTGGATGAGCGTCCGTCACCTGCATTCACAAAGTTCCTCGCTGACTGTGTTAAGCGGGGGGTGTTGCGGCGAGTCGCCAAGGGCCTATATGAGAGTGAGGTCACCCCGGCCAGCCCGACACTGGCTCTTTATATGATCGTAAATAAGCTCCGGCCTGGCGTGTTGAATTACATTAGTCTTGAGAGCGAATTAAGTCACATCGGAGCGATTTCTCAAATTCCAATGGATCGTCTAACGGTGATGACCAAGGGGCGTAAAGGGACCTTCGACACCCACTATGGCTGCATTGAGTTTACTCATACCAAGAAGCCCTTGGGCTCACTAGAGCATCGCCTCTACTTCGATGAGAGCGTGATGATGTTCCGGGCAACTGAGGCATTGGCGCGAGCCGATCTGATTAGCTGTCAACGGAATCGACATATGCTGGTGGCCAACGACTAAGGAGAGGTTGTTATGTTAAAGCAGTACTTGGCGACGATTACATTGCAAAACCCAGAGCTCGGCGGAGCAGTGATGCCCGTGGTCGAAAAGGAGCTGCTTCATCACGATATTATGCATGTCATGATGAAGCAGGGGGCGCTTCAGGGCCTGACATTTATTGGTGGGACCTCTTTGCGTCTTTGCTATAACAGTTCTCGGCTATCAGAAGATCTCGATTTCAATGGTGGCCATAACTTTAAGCCTGCTGATCTCGATGGCTTGGAGAACGACATTCAGGCCTATATTGAGAATAAATACGATACTCGGGTATCGGTATACAAACCCAACCCCGATAAGCAAGGTGACACCTCTTCTTGGAAGATCAGCATTGAGAAAGAGGCTGGTCGCCCCGACTTGCCGCGGCAAAAAATGCACATTGATATCTGTGCGATCCCTTCGTTTGATATTCAGCGGCGTCCGCTCATTAATCACTACCGGGTGAACCTGCCAACGACCGGGCTGCTGGTACCGGTGCAAAGCCTCAGTGAGACCTACGTGGATAAGTTTATCGCGCTGGCTTACCGTGCTCGGCGGATCAAACCACGTGATGTTTGGGACATCGCCTGGCTAAAACAGCAGGGTGTGTCCCTAAACGATTCGCTGCTGAGCAACAAGCTGGAGGCGCGAGGTAAGGCGCGCGCTGATTTTGTCGAAGCGTTATCGGTTCAGGTGGATAAGCTCACTGCGCAAGGTGGAGAGGAGCGCGACGATTTTATCAGCGAGATGACGCGGTTTGTTCCTACCGTAGTGAAATCGCGGACCTTGGATAACCCGGATTATTGGCCTTACGTTCAAAACCTCATTGCCGATGAGGCGAGGCCGTTGCTCAGTGATGCCGCTGAGGATCAAGACGACATGGAATTCAATATGGGGATGTAAGCCGCCGGGCTCACGTTTCTTCAGTCAACCTGAGTGCACGCTAGGGAGTAGTATGGAACTTTACGTTGAACAACCGTTAAAGGCGTTTGTGTCATGGGCCATTGTTTTTGGGCTGTGTTATTGGGTCGCGTTACGGCAAAAAAATGCCGGGCGTTATCGCATGGGTCAGCAGCGCGTTTTGCTGTTACTTGAGTTAGTGCCGTGGTCATTGGCTGTGCTGGTGGCGGTGGTGGTGATGGCCTTGGTGCCTGCGCAGCCTGTTGAGTTGGAGAATACGGTGCGCCTCGTGCAGGGCATAAACAGCTTAACCCCCAGTTTTGATGGCGTTTTGCAGAAGGTGTCTGGCTTCGGTGCGCTCGTTGGCGTGGCTCTCGTTAAGTATGCGTCCTTGGTGCTACCTCCGCATTATTTTGTCAGTCGGTTTTACCGCCTGTAATCGTTAAGGAAGAGGTCTGTTATGTTTTTTATGTCAGATAAAGAGTACCGCTCCTTGGTCGTTGGTCAGTCCCGAGTCATTGTTGAGATGCCAACGTATCAAGGGGTGGTGCAACTACGTGGTGACTACAAGGTGCACTTAGAGATTATGGGAGCTCAGGGACGGCAGAGCGTGGAGTTGCTATTTAGCATGGCGGCAGATCCGATGGGTGGATCTGGTGGCGTATGCCAACTCATTGATCTCATTGGCCCTAAGTATGGAAAGCCGTTTAATCGGCAGGGGCTTGGTAGTCTGGCGCTCGGGGTTGGGATCAAGGTAATGCAGGAGCAGGTGCTTGCTTGGGCGGGTTCGCTCGATGGGTGGCTCGTTAAAGGCCAGCTTAGCACGGTGGGGGATGACAGTACCTCTGACCCTGAAGCGGCGGGTTTGGCGCGAATGGTGTTCTGGCGCAAAGCTGGGTTTACGCTCTGTGAACCGGGCTCTCCAAGCTCAGTCATTCGAGCGTCGTTAGCGGAGTTGAGTTATTGCGCCAAGCCGAGGCTGGAATCGTCTGATTATGCGAACTGGGCAGGGTACCAGATTGTTGAGCGGTTTGAGCCTCTAGAGAGTGTGATTGAGATGGAGAGCGCCTCGGGCGTTGAGGCGGGGTCATTGCCTGGTTATTCTGCATCAGCTAGGGCACAAGCAGATCAGCGCGGCCATCGTATCTACAAGAGCTGTCGATTGGGTATGTGGCTGGTGGCATCGGTGGTGTTCTTGTGGTTGTTTATGCGCTTCATGCGGGGTCAGGTGTCGTTTAGTTATTTATTAGGCTGCACCATAGCGACTTGCGCATTCGCGGAGGTGGGGGCTGTGTGGTTAGCGGCTCAACTTTCGGTGTAGGTTTGGGCGGTAGATGATCAGCGCGAGAGGCTACTCCCCCTGTTCTCTCACCATTTCTTTAAGCAGGCGTTTGATTTCAGACTTCGCAAAGCGATGTAAAACCTGTCTAATCAAGGGTTGGTAGCTCTGCCCGTGTATGTCCGCAATGAGCTTTAAGTGTTCGATTAATTCTTCTTCTAGCCGAATGGATATGGGTTTTAGCGTCAGGGATGCCTCGATGTTTAAATCATCAAGCGTGACCTTCGCAATCGTGGCAAATTGTTCGTCCTGCCCCAAGCGGCCATCTTCCCATGCTTCTGCGGTGCCCTCTATTTTCCCTGATGCTGTCATAACATCCAAATCTCCTATGTTTGCTAGCGCTTTGGTTATATATTTGTTGCGTCTCTAACCTAGTATATACATGTGCCGTGGTTTTTGTATATACAAGCTAGGGAGAGGTGATCGGTATTTCTTTAACGGCATTCTGTCAACAAAACGATGGCATTAAGCGAGTCCGTTTGATTGTCAGGGTGTCCCAGAGCCTGAGTGTTTCAGAGTATGTAGGCTTCGTGAAAGGAAGAATCGCGATTAGGTTGTTTGCGAAGTTTCCTTACTTGAGAAAGAAGAGCAAGAGCGTCAGATGTCACTGGAAATGCAGTAATATAGGTGAGCCCCTTCTAGGGGCCTGTCAAAGCCACCTTCTCAGCGGGTGGCTTTTTTACTTAAAAAATGGGTGCCTAGTAAACAAACATCTTAGTTGGTACAGCTTTTCAATGACACTTTCATATCCATCTATCTCTTTTTGCAGATTAAAACCCTGAGCTTTGATAGCTTCAAGGAGATCAGTGTCTTCGGCAAGATGCCTTTCGATTTCACCTAGTGCGCACGCAAGATCATTGGCTTGGTGGTTGGTTAGGGGAAATTGCAACTCGGAGATGTTAGTAAGTTCAGTGGCGGGCATGTCTTTGACATTTTCTAAGCTCATGGTTTGTTCCTTAATTTACGTTGGCCTTAGTGGTGCGCGCCGCACCGCATCTATTTGTTAGTTTGGTGCGGTTCGCACTTTTTATCAAGTGTGATGTAACGTTTATATTCCATGCGTGTTGTTTAACGCTGGCTGTGGCATGTATGTGTTTCATACGCAGGGTAAATACAGTGGTGAGTTAGAAGTAATCAGCCGATCACGGTTGCCCTCGTTGTCGGACGGCGTGTTAGCGGCTAGTGCTGGCTGGTGGCGTTCCACCAGCTCAGTGAACGACACGGCATCGAGAGTGCGCTTTAACAAATTCAAGCTGGGTGTAATTGACGCTTGGATGCTGAGTAGAATTACTCGGCGAAAGCCCCATAAGTCACTTTTGGGGCTTGTGTTATTTCCGGGGTCGATTAGCGCACTGACGCAGGGAGCTCAGGGTTGGCGCCTAGCTTACTAAAGACATAGACGCGCATTGAGGCAATAAGCATTGTCTCGCCCGTCATTCGGATGACGCCATCTTGAGAGGTCGCTGTCCAGCAGTCGGGTTCGCCGTGCTCTGATCCGGGCGCGTAGTTGCTAATGTTCTCACGTTCGACAATCTCGCCGCCTTGCTCCCGGTGTGAGGATGGGGTGTAGTCATGCCCGATAAGTTGCATTCGAGCGGGGTAACCGTCTCCCCAAATCCAGTAACCGGCCTGTATAACCTCGGGTGCATCATTGCGAAACCCCATCGGATCTAACCGGATGGGTAGCTGCTCGCATTGGGCTATCGCAAAATCTAGCGCTAGTCCGACTAATTCTTGTGTCATGGTCATTGCTATAAGTCCTTGTCTCTTGAGAAAGGGCTGGTTTCCCAGCCGTTCTCATTTAGTGCTCCACCAGCAGTGCATCGTTATCCAGTATGTCGAGGCTGAACCACTGGCTATGCAGCAATGCGTTCTTGTCGCAATGCTTGGGTACGCCGGTGATGCGAAACGATGACTGGCGCACCTCAATGCTGGGTAGTTCGGTGTAGCTAAACTGCTTGTCCATCGCGTTCACGTAGCTGTTGAACGCCGCCTCTTGCTGTCGAGTGTCTGTGGGTTTTGGCAGCTCACTCAGTTTTGCCTCGCTCCAAAGGGCTTCAAAGTGATCGAACGCTATTGACGTTTGGCTGTTGTCGCTTAGTTGCTTGGCCGTGTTTTGGATGCGCTGGCGCAGTTCAGGGGTAAGCAGCAGGGCTACGGAGTGCGCGCGCTCGGTAAACCAGCGGTCAGTGCAGGCTACCTTGGCGACGATGTACTTGGTGGTGGGCTGCTCTGCTGGCACTACGTGATAACCTGCAGCGGCCAAATCGTTGGTTAATTGAAGCGCCATGTCACTGTCATCAAGATGACGGCCATGGTTGCGAAGTGAAGCTACGATGGTGGTTTGAATGCTAACGTTCATGTTCGTTCCTTGAGTTAGTTGCCTTGACTGGTGCGATTCGCACTGCATGTACTTATAATGGTGCGAATCGCACCGCGTGTCAATGATTAAGTAACGTAAACGTTCTTTTTCCTGTAAATTGGCCTATAATGAAACGTAAGCGATACTTAATTTACGTGGAGGCGAGATGAAGATTACGCAGTCTTTAAGTGATGTTGCCGTGTGCGAAGCGCTCTTTACCCGACTGGAATTGCGGCGTAAGGCGCTGGGTTTGACGCAAGCGGAGCTGGTGGAGCGGGCGGGTACAACGCGACCTGCCTATCGGCGATTAAATACAGGCACTTGTAATACATTGGTGCTGGTGGCTGTGCTGAGGGAGCTTCGGTTGCTGGACGGCCTTGAAGCGCTGGTGCCTCAGCAGCAAGTGCGGCCAACTGAGGTGTTGGGTAAGGCACGGTCTCGGCGTGTTCGCCGTACGGTGCCATCCCAGGTTCAGTCGCCAATCGAGGGAGGCGTGACTACGGCAAGGCTCGCGGCATCGGTCCCGTCGGTGGCAAGTGCCTTGGCGCAGCGCAGAAAATTGGTGGTTAAATGATTACTCAAGCTTGTGAAGTCTACTTTGATGGCATTTTGGTGGGGACGCTAGCTTATACCGATGCGGATTCTCGTATAGCCACATTTGAATATGACCGTGATTGGTTATCCGGTGGGTTCGCACTGGATCCGATTCATCTACCATTGACCCCGGCGCTTTACCAGTTTCCTCATTTGAGCTGGGATACCTATAAAGGTTTGCCGGCCGCGCTGGCAGACTCGTTGCCCGACGATTTCGGTAATGCGCTGATTGATGCGTGGCTCGCACGTCAGGGCTTGGATAAGGCGCAGTTTATGCCGCTAGATCGCCTTTTGTACACCGGCACGCGCGGCATGGGTGCGTTGGAGTACAGGCCTGCTACTAAGGTTTCGGAGCCGGGCGATGAGTCGCTATTGCTCTCGGACTTGGTTGAGATGGCGCAAAAGGTCCTCGATAAGCGCAATGGTGTCGAATTGGATTTACACGATAGTGATGCCCTGACGCAGTTGTTACAGGTTGGAACCAGCGCTGGTGGAGCCAGACCGAAGGCCGTGGTTGCCATTAATGACGACTATTCCCAGATCCGCTCTGGCCAAGTGCCTGCGCCAGAGGGCTTTGAACACTATTTGTTGAAGTTCGATGGGGTGGTAGAGAAGCGCGCCGATCAGCAAACGTATGGTGATCCGCAAGGCTATGGCGCGATGGAGTTTGTATACAGCCAGCTCGCTGACAAGTGCCGTATCAAGATGGCTAAATGTGATCTGCTCAAAGAGCCGGGTAGCGGCCGTGCCCACTTTATTACACGGCGCTTTGATCGGGTTGGAGGTCAGAAGTATCACTTGTTGTCGTTGTGTGCGCTGGCTCATGCGGACTACAAGAAACCCGGTGCCTACTCCTACGAGGAATTGTTGGGCCTGTGTCGCCAGCTCGGCTTAAGTTATCCAGAACAAGAACAGATCTACCGCCGGATGGTCTTTAACGTCGTTGCACGTAACCAAGACGATCACACGAAAAACTTCGCGCTCATGGTCGATGATAACTTTGAGTGGGTGTTGGCACCGGCGTACGATTTGGCCTATTCGTACCGAGCTGATTCAGACTGGGTAAGCCAGCATCAGATGTCGCTCGCGGGGAAACGGGATCATTTTACCCGTGCCGATCTTGTTTCAGTGGCCAGTCAGATTGGACCAATGAGCACCGCAGACGCCAACGCGATTATCGATCAGGTCATCGACGTGGTGTCCAACTGGCGAGAGATGGCTGATTCGGCTGGGGTGCCGGCGGTGCTGCGCGACGAAGTGTGGTCCAATTTACGGCTAAACCTGTAAGTCTTGCTAGTACCGCAGTATAAAAAGCGCGCCACTGGGTAGTCTTACCGGTGGCGCGCTTTTTTGCGTTCAGCTTAAGGAGCTGGTTGTCAGGCTAGTTGTTCTGTTCGCTCTGCGCTGCAGGGGCTTGTGGTAGTAGTTGTTTCAGCGCAAAGGCGACCAGTGCGATGGTGTTGCCTTGGGCATTGCCTTTTGCTGAGCGGCCGATCGTCGTACGCGCCACATTGGCGCCGGTGGCTTGGTTAAGCTTGTCAGCGACAGCATACGTCGAACCCCAGGTCTCGATAGCTTGGTTGATGATCGCAATTTGCTGCTCTGTGCTAACGTTGTCTGTCATGTTTTTCAATCCTGACTTTTGATGACGGTGAGCCGAGTATATCACTAATTTGACTATCGGCTCTGTGCTCATTGGTCATCCTTTTTGAAGGTCGCCGTTGCCAGGGCTTACGCCACCCCGGCCAGTTCGGTCCAATGCCGAGACTGGGCCATGTGTTCAACAGCCTGGTCAACGAGAGCTGGAAGGTCGGTGACAGAATAGCTCTGCCATTGGCTTCGCCCCTTGGTCTGGCTAAGTGCTTCAAACCAGATAACGTCCACGCGTAGCACGCGAAACAGTTGCTGTAGGTAGCCAGCGTACGTGGTTGGTTCCCAGCCTTTTTGTTGATGCTTGTCCATTGAGCGGGAAATGCTTCTGGCTAACTTTACAAAGCGTTCGGCGCGTTCCGCGTCAATGGTTCGAAACTTGGGTGTCAGGATGGGTTTGTAGCCGGCTAGTCCTGCGGCGCCTTGTTTGCTGTAATCGTCTTTATGCAGTGATGCGCGGACGCTCATGTCGGTAACGCCTTGTCGGCTTTTGGCTCGAGGCATCATTGATGCAACGATAAACTCTGGGGTGTCGTGTGGATAGCCGGCTTCAATGAAGCTGAAGCTAACACTGAGCTCAATGCAGTAGGTTTCAAAGTTTCTTTTCACGCCGTTTTGCATGTCTAGGCGGGCCACCAGCAGTGGCGAGGGGGTCTTGTTCATGATATCTCCTTGTCCTGTTCTCGAGGACCGCTTAGGCGGCCGCCAATTCGTATTTGCGAAAGAGGTGCTCTTCGAGCTCGTTGGCCAGTTGGCCCTTGCGATCTTCCATGGCTTCTTGCAAGAACTGCGAATCTACCAGTACATCGCCGGTGCAGGTCGAGGCGTAGCGCTTGGGAGATGAGTGATGCGCCAGCCAGTGAAGTGTTTGCTGGTGGCGTGGTTTATCGCCCAGAGGCAGGTCCTCGCGCCATAGGTCACTGATCTGCGAAGTGACCTGCGATAAGTGCACAAGCGCTTGGCGCCCGCTGATATAGTTGCAGTCGGTGGCTGAGTTCCAGATTTCCCGCGGCTCAGCGCCAACGTGGCCTACGCGGACTTCAGTGACGATGATGCTCCAGTCATCCCAATGGCTGTTGATAACCACCGTTTCCCGGTGCTTGAGGTAGCGGTTGGCATGTTTGATCGCATCCTCTTTATCGAACGATGAATAGACGAATACGTAATCTTGGGATTCGTAGGCATAGAATTGGTATTCGTGCACCATGTACAAAACTGGGCGTGGGGTAGTGGCTGTTGCTGTCATCGCTGGCTCCTTTTAGCGTTGGTGCGACCCGCACTGCTAGCTTCATCCTAGTGCCACTCGCACCGTGTGTCAACAAAAATGTGTCTTTGAAATGATATACGTTGACCGTACCAGGCTAACGGTGGGTAGAGCGTTCAGCGGCTAGATCGAGAAGGGCGGAAAGCGCCAAAAACAAAGGCTCAAAAGCACAAAGGCCGCGTGAGCGGCCTGAGCGGAGCGAACCTGTGGTGTTAAGAGCAGGCGTGGCCAGCATGGTCAAGCTCCCGATATAGGGCCTTGGCAAACGGGAAGTAACAGCATGTGGCGGCGTACACTCGCAGCGCTTCTTTTTGCTCCGGCGGTAAATCCGCCAGTGCGGTGTTGCTGTCTAATCGGATAGCGCGTGCGCTTTGGCAAAGATGCTGCTGGGTTTTGTTGTTCATCGTCGCGTCCTTTTGATGGTGTGATAGCTTGCGCTAGCCGATTAGTCGGCCAGTCGTCCTTGCTGCTCTAAGATGGTAAGCGTCTGCTTCTGCACGTCAGTTATGTCCAGTGGGCTTGTGTATTTGCCTTTGCCGCGGCCAAAGTCGTGGGCAGTGGCAAGTCCCGCTGGGCATACGACGTTATCCATCAGTCGCTTGGCTTTTGCCCAGACAGCCGGTTTATAGAAGCGGGGGATGCAAAAGCCGATGGCTACTAAGCTGTTTGCGTCTTTGCGAGTCATTTTGGCCATGGGGCTCTCCTTGTAGAGTGGTGTTGGGTTAAGTGTTCAGTGTGGCGTTAGCTTTTGGGTGGTGAGATAGCGCTGCCCGCGTCTTAGTTGAGAGTCTAAGTACGACCATGCTGGTGATTTGAATGGCGGTTAGCCACCACGTTGACAGGCCGTGATTGCCCATCAAGACCGCAATGGCATACAGTGCTAGTGCGAGAAAAACCAAGCCGCGTGAAAATCGGTCTATGCAGCCGAAGGGGCGTGCGGGTGCGGCAAAGTCTAGAGATAGCAGTCCAATAATGAGTAGGTCGATTAGGTCGACTAGCCATAGCGTCTCGTAGGTTGCAGGTGCAACGTGTTGTATTAGCCAGTGAGTCGCGCAGTGGGTAGCGGCGAGCATAAATACTTGGGCAAAATACAGCTGGATATCGGAGCGGTATGTAAAACGTCGAGATTGATTCATTGCTGTCTCCTTTGTTGTTAGCACTGCTGGTGCGGTTCGCACTCTTGTGAGTTAACAGTAGTGCGGCTCGCACTGGGAGTCAAGTTTTTTGTTCGTGGTTATGATATAGATAGGCTGCATGGGTAAAAGGGCGGTAGCGCTATGCGGTGATCATGCTTGTATTGTGCTGGGTGGCATTTGAGCCGCCACTGGTGCGTGGTGTCAATGCTTAGGCCTTGGCCTTGGCCTCTGGGTTCTGCGGCAAGGCGCGGTGTTAAGATCTGGCTCGGTAAGTGAGGTGTGTTCAAAGCCCAGAGCCAGCAGCTAGGCAATAAGGGCGTAAAGACAACAAAGCCAAGCGCGAACGCTTGGCTTTGCAAAGGCAGGTGGAGTGGGTTGTTAGTGGTAGCGGCGGCGCAGTAGGCCGACGATAGCAAGCATCATGACCATCAAGCCGCCTGCGCTACCGCCAGAGCCGCCATCGCCGCCGTTTTCATCGCCGCCGTTTTCATCGCCGCCGTTGTCCTGTCCGGTGCCTTTTACGGTCAGGGTGTAAACAGGGGCGTTGCTCGCAGTCAGCTTCTCAGGGTACTCCAGACCCACCGTGAGGGCTTTGTCCAGTTGGCCTGCGTCCATGTTCACGTTCAGCGTGACCAGTTTGCTGGTTTCTCCGGCGGCAAAGGTGATGCGCTGATAAAAGTCGCCATCAAAATCCACGTCCCACTCGGTATTGCTGCCCTTGGCGTAAATGCCCACCGATACCGACTCGTTCAGCGGCGCGTCATCGGGTAGCTCGCTCAGGGTAACAGTGAAGTCCACGTAGCCATGACCCTCCTCAACCTGCTCGTCGCTCACCTGCATACTGACATGCCCTACTGTTGGCATGGTCGGGGTGACGTGACCGAGCACGTCATGGTAGTCGAGGCCGGGGTTATTGTTGGCGATGCCCAGCTCATAATCGGCGATTTGCTCGTCAGTTAGGCGTATCGAGGTATCTGGGGTGATTATTTTGGGGTATCTGCACATTAAGTAGTTGTTCTCATCGCAAGGAGTGTGGCTTAGCCCTGCAAGGTGACCCGCCTCATGCGCCCAGAGTGCAGGGGCGGAGGGGGTATACGCTAGGCCGATCCCCATGTTGGCGGATGCGAATCCGATATTGTTGTACTGGTCGGCGTTGAGTGCGACATAGCTAATGTGGTCAAGGCCAAATTTATTACGGCGCTGATACATATCGTGCTCTGGGTCTTGACTCCATACGTAGGCAGTATTGTACGCGAGTGATGACATTATATCGGTCTCAGGGTCAAACGGCGACTCCTCAATCAACATCAAGCGGTAGCTGAGGGCGATGCCGTTATCGACCATGACCTTGTTGGCCAGTGCTACTTGCGCTTCCAAGGTTTGGTTGACGGTATCGACGCCGTGCTCGGTGTAGACGGACGGGTCAACGAAGAAGCCGACATCGACAATGTGATTACTGGCGGCAGCATTGGCTGCAAGCAAGGTGAGGGCGGCGGCGCTAAGTAGCGTAGTCTTACGGGTCATGGTGTCTCCTTTGCCTGATGGCATATCCTTGATTCCTCTTAACTATATCATAACCATGACGCATTGCAATGGTGTTGATACTTTTTTAATGGCGTTTATCAATATATCGGAGGGGCCTGCGGATGGAAAGATGTGGTCGCCGAGTTAATGCGTTGTCCATTAAATTATTGAGTTGGAAAGGGATAAGCGCTGCGGCAAAGCCATGTAATGGCTGGGCCTCATGTTTGGTGTGATAGCCCATAGAGAGATGGCTATGGGCGTGGGTAGGGTATTTTTAGTGTGGGGTATACAGTGCGCATAGCGCATTAAGGGGATTTGTGCCGCCAAGGCTCAATCTAGCAAGGGGCGCAGTAGCAGGTACCACTCAATGCCGGTCACTGTCACGGCCCCAACAATTACCAATAGTTTTCCGCGCCATGTGAGGCGTCGGGCGGCCAGAGCCGAAATAACAATCGCGCCTAATGACAGCGATACAATGTCAATCCAGTCCAGTACCTCTGTTAATGCAAGTGCCAGCAGGCTGGTGACTACTGTACTCATGATGGCGAGGATAACGGCCGCGGTGAGAAGTAGTCTGCGCAGGGCGCTCCCGAGTGGCGCGGAAGCGGGCGAACGATTAGCTTGTGTTGTCATTAGCGTTGGTACTCTATGTGAATAGGGCAGTGGTCGCTCAGTTTTCTGAGCGGGATGTCAGCGAGTGCGAACGTCGTCTGTTTAAATGATTGCGGTACCTTGCGCGTTGCAGCGGCTTCGCTCACCAAAATGTGGTCGATGTACTCGGAGTAAAGCTTGTTGCCCCTGGTTAAGCACTTGCTGGTGGTTTGGTTGCTGGGAAACAATAGTTGTGCCGGTGAAGCGGCCTGCAACTGGCCAAAAATGGCATCCCCAGAGCGCTTAAGTCGACGATTGAAATCACCCAATAGGATGTACGCATCGCCAGCTGCTTCGCGCTGTTTGATCCACGCATCCAGTAAGGGCACCTGTAGCGATAGGGTATCGCAGGCGCGCTGGGCGTTGGATTGATTGGAAAAGCAGCCTGACTTCAAGTGCACGGCTAACAAGCGCAGCTCAGTCCCGTCGGTTTGAACGATGCCGATATCAACGGCATTGCGCATATTCCTAAGGCCGGTGCTCTCGAAGTCGAGGTCGGGGTAGCGGGTGTATTTCAGGTCGCTGCGGATCGCAAACCCGGTGTGTTGTCGCCACTTCTCAGCCTTAGCCTGGTTAGCGGTCTTCGAGACACGGTCACTCATCTCGAATGTGTATCCATCACCGACAACGCGCTGAAGCGATGCGGCGTTGGCGACTTCTTGGACGGCCAGTATGTCAATATTGGTCTTTGAAAACGTGTTTGCTAGAGCTTGATAGTCTTTGTCGCTGCGAGCGGATATCCAGCGTGAGCTGTCTTGGTCAAGGAATTCAATGTTCCAAGTGCCAATTGTCACCGTGTTTGCATAACCGGTCGAGATAGTTAGCAGAGTAAACAGGGCCGCTAGCAGTTTGTTCGTGAGTCTAATCATGTCAAGTCCATTTATTAGCAAATACAGCTATATCATAACCGTGACGCTCATAAATTGCAATCACAAAACGGTTGCAAAGGGGGGGTGGTTAATGTTTGCATATAAGCAATGTATATTGTAATGTGTATTTGGTGGTAACGGGCGTAGCCCCACCTTCCTTATTGATGCTGGATGTAACGAAGCTAAAAGAGCCGGTAGTGATACCGGCTCTTTTTTATCACTCTCGCCAGCCAAGGTAAAACGAAGTCTTTAAAAACAATCACTTACATCTCTTTGGTGCAGCAATGGCGTCCAAGTTTTTATAGTTGATCAAGGTTTAGCTGTTCGTCACCATCGCTTCCAAATTCACTTCCAAATTCATCACATGCGTTGAACGTGGGTGATGACGCTGGCAATGCCTGGTCAAACACGCCATGAGATTGCTGGTGGCCAGCCTCATGGTTGGATTGCTGAGGCTTAGCTTCGCTAGGCTCACAGGCGCGCTGCGCTGCAAGTAATGCATCAATGTCCAGCTCTGGAAGCATGTCAGCCAAAAGACTAGCCGCCTTCTCTAATGACAAGGCTCCGTTGATGCCTTGCTGTACCAGTGCTGTTGGATCGGCTTGGTCTGCTTGGGTAATCATCATCCATACCATTTCTCGAATAGCGTCCTCTGTGGTTCGCGCGTCACCGTTGAGGAGGCCCAACTGAGTGCCGCTCAATGCCTTTAGCCTGTTCATGGTGGCATGGGTAATCGGTTGGTTAGCACTGATTTTCTTACCGACGACCTTTGCTTGCTCCGATAGCAGGTGAAGCTTAGTCAACGCCTCCAGACTACTCTTTGCACTGGAAGCGATCAGGTTGCGCACCTGCCGATGCTCTAGTGTCTGCACGTAGATGTACAGTTGGCAGATCTCGTTGACACTGCGTTGCCCCCAGTAATAGCGCATCGCTAAATGAGAGCTGTTAACGAGTACCAAATAGAGTTGGCTCGCTGAGGCCGCAAACTCAGCCTCCGTCATCTTGGCCACCGGAATCCCTTTGATAGTGTATGGCGCCAGCGCGAACGCACTGATTTCCATCATGTGCGAATGAGCAATCTGCAAATCACTGAAAGCCCGAACCAGGTTGCTACCGCAGCCTGCGCCGCTCATGAAGTTTCTGTGGCGACTAGCCGGTAAGCCGATCATATGTAACCAGTCGGCAAGCTGCTCATAGCTGCCGCTGAATGACAGGTATACGTTGTTGTACTCTGCGCATGAAAGGCTTTGGCGGACATCCAATTGGCTGTTGGGCTCCATTAGCAAGCCATCCTCTAAGCTGCAAAACTCCGAGGCATTGTCCAAGACAGTGAAGTCAACATACTTAAGTCTTTTAAGTGCCTTGCTGTCATTTGCTTCTACCGCTTGCTCGCGGATAGTCAGTAGCTCTTTGGGGCTCATGAAGAACGGGCCGTGGTAGTACTGACGTCCTTTTACTAAGTATTTAGCGAAGTACATTGTATAGTCCATTGTGTTTCTCATATTATTATAATACGCCAGCGTGGTTAAAAAGCAACCAAAAATGGCGATTGCCGCCCCTGTTTTTCGTAAAATAGTGCACCTCCGCCTCGGGCTTTTGTTATCTATTTGCGTTATGCGCAACAAGTGAAGGGCTGCTGCCAAGAATTCGGGCGGTCTGGAGCCTTAAGTCTGAAACTGGGTGTAATGCAATCGGGGTAATTCGCCGTTGCTATCACATCGCTGTCGCCTCAGTTGGGCTTGACTTGGAGAGGCAGGTCGGGCGCGCTCATAGATAGGAAGCCTTGTAGATCTAGCGAGGCGCTTTGCAGTGATTTGTGGTCTATTTCCAAAAGGGAAGTGCTGCCAATTTTTCCGTTTAGAGCGGGGCCGTTTGAAAGCCAAATAGGATTTTCGCCAGAGAACGAGGCCGGGCGTTTTGCCAGGGCTGTGTTTTGCTTTAAAAGGCCTTCTGTATTTAAAACAGCTTCGAACTTAACGAACGCGGCCTTCTTGGATTGTGCTTGGCTGTCACAGGCTAGGGCATTGCAGCCTTAAGCAAAGTCCCAAATTTGATGGCGTTGTCGCACCCGCTCTCGCTTGCTTAGGCTTCTAGGTCGCAACACTTTGGTAGCGCCTAATTTTTCTTGGCATTTTTGCACGCACTCTCAGTCATCATTACTGCTGCGACACTAGCTGTTACCTGCTGTTCGTCCTCTGTTATGTCCAGGCTACCCAAAGGGGGTGGGCCGCTATGGGCGTGCTTATGCGGGACCGTTCTGTCTCGCTCTGTCGTAGGTTATCGGGGCGCTGGGTCGCGCTGGGGTAATGCGGGGCGCATTGGGGCAGGCGGGGCGCCATGGGCGATTTATGGGCTCTCTATTGTTTTGCTGGGGCGTGGCGGGGCACGATGGGGTGATATGGGGCTGTGTATTATAATAATACCCCGAATGGCACTGCACTTATAATAAGTGCAGTCGCCATATAGGTATTATAATAAGTTCTGGTCATCCGTTAATGTTATTGAAACTGTGCAATATACATAGCATTGCGTTGCGTAAGGCTCTGTCTGCTTTATAATCTTAGTAACATTTGTGAGTGAGCATGGAGTGCCAGATGCGTATCCCAGATAGTGTTATAGAAGAGCTTAAAGGAAGGATGCCGTTATCCGAACTTATCGACCGTGAAGCCAGCCCGAACAAACTTAAAAAATCTGGGAACGGCAATGTCTTTACAGCCTGTTGTCCATTTCACGAGGAGAAGACTCCGAGCTTTAATATCAATGACGATAAAGGACTCTACAACTGCTTCGGCTGCGGAGAGGGCGGGACTCATATCGATTTTCTAATGAGCTATCGTAACCTTAACTTTCGGGAAGCGGTGACTGCGCTAGCTGACATTGTGGGCGTGGACCTCCAATCTCGTTTGAAGCAGTCCGTAAACACAAGTGACACTGGCTCAGATCCCTATTTCAACAAAAGCAGCATTGAGCGCCTTAGTTCCCGGTATTTACAAGACATGTCCAAGCAATACTCAAGTACCATTTTTTTTCCCGAGCCTCCTTTTAGCATACCGTCCTACCCTCAAGGCAGAGATACATACCTGGCAGAGGACATACTGGGGGCAATGCGTTGCAGTTCGGTACTCGACTATAAGCGTTGGCTCACAAGTAAACCTGAGCAAGTTGAATTAGCGAAGCAAAGTGGAGTCGTCGTCGACGGAGACATTCGATTTCCGAATGCTAAGTGGATGATCCCAATATTTGGGTTGAGTGCTCCTGAGGACACCTCAGCACTGCCTATCTTGAGAGGTGCTAAAGGTTTGGTTCAGCTGAATTGCCAAGGCTATTTGTCAGTGAATGAATTAGACCATATACGTTTTGCTGGACTTTATCCCAGTGGCCAACATTCGGTTTGGGGTGGTTTGTTGATGCCTTTTGCCTCAAGTATCGCAATTGCTCAGGCATGTAAAGAGTTACGTCTATTACCAGGGCGGGAAGCGTTGGTATCATCAATGCGAGCTGGGAATTTTATGGCGATTGCGCCGGCGATTGGTGGGCTGACTCAAGCGCATGTATCTAACATTGGTCGCTTGCCAGTGAGCTCCCTTAAGGTTGAGCTCGAAGCCGACTTCTTGGCTAAACCGAATGCAATTGAAAGTTATTTGAATCTGGCGATGTCAATGAATGAGGCTTCGGTAAAGTTTGTACTCGAGAACGGAGATGCAATAGGGCAGCTCCCAGAGTTGATTGAGCACATAGGATCCACTTTGGTTTCGTTATCGCTGCCTCAGTTGGAGCGTATTGAATCTGCGCTGGGGCGGTACGTGAACCGTTGTGTTCGTGAAGAAGATGCAAAGCAAGCGTTTGGTGTATGCCGCTCTTTTGCCAAGGTCATGGATGTTAGCTTACCGTTAGTGATTGATCAGTTCTTTGCTGTGGACAGTTCAGAGAAAATGCTCACACTGTCGCTACTTGGTCGAGGGTTTGGCGGGAGTGGTTTGCTCCCTTTAGCGGTCGAGCCATGTAACTTGGCGTTGGACGACAAGCTACTTCGCGTGTCATGTGCGCTGGCGGGTAAAGATGCGGATTACGGGGACATAGCTAAAGAGGTGTCCTTGTACTTCTCAGACAGTAAAATGCGGCAAGTTGCGACGTTTGCTGCGGCCTCCGCTCTAAACTATTTGCCGGCGCTAACCACGGGGGAGGCTCATGAGTTAGAGGCTCAGTATCAACAATGTATAGATGTTCATATAGAACCTCTATCGGGTGTATCGACTGAATCCTCCATGGCAACTAGCGGAGCGTAGCCAAAAAAAAATAGGCAGCCATGCTGCCTATTTGTCGTTTAAAGGGATTGGTTGTACTACATACTTTGCACCATGCTCACGCCATCGTCTAACTTGCAGGTTTGAACATCCCCTTGCTTACGCGTCACTATCGACTCTAATCCGCCCAATGAGCTAAGGTCGTTTAGCAGTTTTTGCTCTAGAGGGGTCTTATCTGGTTTAGCTTCTAACTTCGCCATCACCGCTTGGGATGAGGTGCTCATATAATAACGATCTTGGTCAGTTGGCTTAGTGATAATAATGCTGTGTCGTTTAGCTTCTTCAATAATTCGGCTTGCCGTCGCCTTTGGGTCTTCTGGCTCGTGTTCTTCTCTTAACACCACTGGGGGTGATGAAGCTGAACTGCTTGCTCTGGATTCATCTCGTTCAGGAAAATTGACATCTGGAAAACGGTAGTCTTCATGCGCCTCGAAATTGATGACGTCTTTACTTAGGTATTGGTCGGTACCGCTAACGACGTGCACGGTAAGGTTCGCCCGGCCCGCATGCTTGGTCACTTCTGCAATATAGCGGTCATGTCCCCAAACAGAGATGGGATCCCAACCGCGCAATTTGGCAATTTTAACGGCTTGTCGTGCATCGTTCTTGAAATCATCTCCATCAAAGAGACAAAACGTATCGTAGTTGAATACGCTGCGTCCGCTAGAGGAGCTATACGACTCAACGTAGTCTTTGTGCTCATTGTGTTCAAAATAGTGTTTTGGGTGAACTTTGGCCATCGCCTGTTCTTTTAGAGAAAAGGTTTTTGCTATCTCAGATTTCTGGATTTTTCGGCGATTGACGTTGGTGGACAACAGGCGACTGGAAAAATGTTCCTCAGTAGCTCCTACGCCGTTGTATTCTTGATGATTGTCAGCCATGTGCTGGTAACGACTGGACTGGGCATGGTCAGCGCCTGGCGGCGTGAAGGACTCACTAGCGCTGGATTGGTTTGTGGTTGAGTTTGGTTGTTCAGTTTCTGTATTACTATCGGTCGATGCTGCCGCAGGGGGAGAGTCGGTAGTATCCCCAAGGTTTGTTGTCTCGGCTTGGTCTTCTAGACCTGTCGCATCCGTTGCGTTGGCTTCTGATGTATCACTGGTGTCGGATAATCCATCCAAGTCTTCTTCATTGTTGTCTTGAGCCGTCGCCTCATCACCTAGCTCTTCGCTCTCTGATGTGTCAAAACCAGATTTTGGCTTTGCAACGGGTTCGTCATCATGATCTGGTGCTGCACGGGGCTTCAGCAGCGTTTCTAGATGCGTTTTCACGTTCTGCGCATGGTCGATACTCGGTGGTGCACTTTCTTCAACGTTGCCTTGTGCAGCGTCTAGATCTGCTGTTGCGTTATCCTCTTGTGCGACGTTGGCTGCGGTACCTTCCTCGCTTTCCGTAGACTCGTCAGGGGTAGGTAGTTCAGTTGTTTGATCGCTTGATTCTTCCTGCAAAGCATCTACGGCAGGGGTATCCTGCTGTAAGTCTGAATCTGACGGACTTTGGCTTTCGATAGTGTCTGACTCTGGACTTGGGGCATCATGACCTTCGAGTTCGTCCTGGTTGTCCAAGTCCGATTCCATCGGCTTATTTAGTATCCCCATTGTAACACTCCTTTACCTTGGTTAAATTTTTCCCGGTATAGAGGCTCGACCTAGGTTTCCAGCAAAGCCTGACATCATGCCTTTTGATGCATCGATAGCTTCTTGAGCACCAAGGTTGTTATGGTGTTTATCACCAACCTCAATAAATTGCAGGAGCATAGTTGGGAGCTCCCACGTGATAGCTAAGTTTTTGTAAATGCCGATGGTAATTACCGCTCCATTAACAAATAGAATCCCAAAAAATTGGAACAAATCGAATGTGCCTTCATATGCACTCCTTATCGCTGGCATTAGCGTCATCTGGACGTAGAAGCCCAGTGCGCGGTTAAGCATCATTGCAACAAAAAACGAAATGGCCATTAGCGGCGGCCGTAGGAACAATGAGACCAAGATGTTCACGCCCTGCGATGACTTGCCTTTAAGGTCGGCACGGTCACCTTGAGTGATACCCATGCCCCACCAGCCTGAGCCGAGATAGGCAACAATCACGTAGTGGAGGTAGCTCATTACTGCGATGGACCAAACGATATAGGGCAGGTTGGGTATTAACTGTGAGTACATTAGCCCGAGGATCATCATTGCCCCCATGATAGATCCGATGAAGCGAGAAAGGTGATTGTTCCCTAAGCTGTTATCTCCTTCGTTCTCTTCGCCTTTGCTCTGTTGATTTTTGAATGCTTTATCGAGCGCTTTTTTCACTAGAGGCATAATAAGCGCGGTGTTGGTAATCATGACTCCAATGGTCTGCATTTCTGTTATCGGGTCAGGAAAATAGTCCCCATTTGAACTTGTACCCGCCATGCGCTCTACACCTCCGAGAATCGCGCCAGCTGTGAATCTGGAGAGCATGGATACAAGGGATTTGACGGAGCCACTAAATCCGCTACTGTCAGACATCGCGCGAACGGATTCTTCTAAACTTCGTGCGACATTAGTGCGTTCGTGGTGTGTGTTCAAAAACAGTTCATGGCGATAGTTTAGCGCCTTAGTTGCGTTGGCTTCTGCGCTGGTAAATGACATTAGCCATGTAAGGAATTTACTGGCTAAACGCGCTGTGTGGGTTTGCCGGTAAGCATTGCCCCCACTGGCTTCATGAAAGAAGTCAGAAATGATCGTATTGGCGGTTTGTTGGCGTCTGGACAGCATCATATAGGTGCTGCCTAAGCCAAACAGTCCAACATTCGCTATGTCGTCAATAAATGCCGTGTCAAAGCTGGCAACTCGTACCCCCGTCATTCCGCCATCCGCAGAGAGTTGGTCAACCATCTCGATGTCCACTACGTACTGCGATGTAGTCGCGGAGATAACGGCTTGTTGTATGAGATGCATAACCTCGTAGTAGTAGTTTTGCTTGATCACTTCATATTCTTGCAGTTTGGTTTCAAACTTGGCGTTGTAATCAGCCTTATCTGGCTCATAGTCGTTTTGCACCAGAAAATCAGCAATGGGGTCGAGGTTTTTCCAAAGATTGAAAACTGCAGTCTGGTTTGCGTTGAGCAAGCTACGCTGGATCAGTATTCGCATCCCATCTACTACCCCGACTTTTGGTTCAGGGGATATAGGGTTGTTCTTATAGTTGTCAATTCTTCCTAGCATCATAGAACCGCAAGTTTGGTCGTCGACAAAGTTAGCCTGGAGTTCTGTTTCAACAATGTAGGTTTGGCTCACATCCCCAGGGACAAAGCCGGTTTTGTGTTTCGTGTCAACAACGAAGTGTGCTCCGCTATCGTCGATTTTATCAATGTTATTGAATTCCATTTCACGCAAAACGCAGATCTTAGAGTCCAATAGGCTATCTACGACATTTGACACCGATGGCATGTCGTACATTAGGGTGCCGGGGGTGATGATCAGTACGATACCTATTCGTATTATTGCGCGAGCCATCCCAAGGCCGAGCAGAACAGTCGTCAATGTCATCATCTGAAATATGTTGACTCCTGCAAATATAGGGATAGGGAAAGAGAACAACACTGACCATGCAAATCGAGCGACTGCAAAGAGATTGGGATCAGCCTGATTGGGTTGTGAGCTCAGAAAATCCAGCTCAGCTGAACTTCGTAGCATAAACACGAGCAAACTGATAATCACAATGGCAATCATACCGATGATGCCGAGTGTGTTTAGCATGATAGCCATTGCTGTGACCAGTGTAACCGGCCCTTCCTGGACTTCGGTGCCAGGGGCATTGGCAAACACTGAGTACGCTTTGTCGACTGGAGAGCCAATCAGCATCCGCAGGGTCCTGTACATCAGGTCTGTGTGGTGAGGTCCATCAAATAGCGATTCGGGATGCCAAAAACCCTCGGTAGAAGGAGCTACGAGTGGTAATTGAGCATCGGTATAGCTCCTATAGCCCCCAAGCATATCTTCCCAGTCTGGGGCCAGACTTCCTGTGGTTGTGACTTCATTAGGGAGTTGAGGGAAATCCCCGTTTTCGATATTTACTAGTGGTGAATCAGAGGCTGCACTGATATGCATCGGCCCCAAGATGCTTAACAAAAAGACAAGTACGACGGATTTGAACGCATTTTTGCGCATGGCCCTGTTCACGCGGTGGTAAAGGTAATTATTCGAGTGTATTCTATCATATGAGCAAGTGCAATATATAGGGTATACATGATATCTGATGGTGATGTGGGTGAGTGGATGGCACGCTTTGATGAACCGACGCGCGCCATTATTACGCTTGCCATGAAAAGGGAACACTGGCCCGTTGATGGGGATCCAGAAGTACTTGAAGCGATAGGTTCGTTATCTGGAAGTATGGAGGCGATTCTTAAGCAAGCAGATGTAGATCTTGATGATGTCGAAATCAGCGGCATTGATGCTGCTGCAGCGAGCATTATCGCTAACCAGTCACCAGTTGAGCGTTTGCCTGCTGAATTGCTGCTGGAGTTGCAGGGGCAACTGAACCTCCCTCGAAGTATCAAGATGTTTGGCGATACCTGCCAGTTCAACCCTGCCCGTGCCAAGGAGATGCTAGAGGTTGCTAAAGCGCCAGATGGCAGTGAGGCGTTGCGCGATGCCGGACGATGTACCGTCAACCGGCTTTTATTTTTGGCACGCATGAATCTGATATCAAGGGTGTTCTGCTCTGAATCTCGGATCGCCACGACCGTTGAAGCGTTAAAAAACTATCTCAGGGATGACAATGAAAAGGACTAAAGCAATGAGTCTCAAATCGGCTGTACTACTTCCACTAACCGTAATGCTTGCTATGCCATCTACGTCCAGTGCGACAGATGCACTCGGCGCTGCGTGGCAACAGGCCTATCAGGAGCTACAACAAAACCAAGAAGCAATGTATCAACCTGGAGGTAGTTGCTCAGATCCTCAGCAAGCACGGCAAGATAAAATGGATAAGTTTTCGCTGCCCTCTTTTCCCTCTTTGTTAGAAGACTGTGGATTTGACGGCATCTTCGATTCCGGGGGGGGCTTTGACATATTCGGCTCAATCTTCGATGGGATCGGGGGGGTGTTTTGTGGTTACACCACCAAAGATATTGGCGGATGGTTTGGGTATGACTTGCCGGATTTTGTTGATGATGGCTTGGACTATGGCCATCAGTTCGACTATCGTCTGCTAGACGTAGATACAAACGGTAGTTGGAGAATCTTCGACGTACAGTATCAAGATAAAACGGGGTACTGATGTCTGATACTGATGAGAATATTGAACGCGAGATTTCCAAAAAACACCTTAGGAAAAGGCCTAATCACCCGATAGATAATCTGTTTTCATATCTGGGTAGCGACTCAGTATGGACACTGTATTTTGTTCCTATTGTTTTCTTTGTGATATATCCACCGTTGTGTCTCTTGACGCTGTTTTTCGTGATGCTGTTTGTCCGAGGGCGTCACCTTGATACACCAAAGATGCCCTTCTTTTTTCCAAAGTCCAGTGGCATCAAACGTGACCCATTTAATATTCTCCCTAAGAAAGACAAGAACGGTAAGAAAAAAATTGGCCCTGCAGATGGTGTGGTTTACTTCGGTAATGCGCGTGGTACAAAGCTCCAAGCGTGGATGTCGAGTACCATATTAAAGCAACACTTGGCGTTCATGGCGACTACCGGCTCGGGTAAGACCTTCACTATCTCTTCAATCGCCATCGTCAACGCGTTAATCATGGGTTCGGGCCTGCAATACATTGATGCGAAGGCAGATATCAATATCGTAGAGATGCACCTGTCTACGCTATGGCGCTTTAATCGCGTCGATGATTTCTTCAACATCAATTATATCTCCGGTTCAACCAACCCTTGGGATGGGTACCAAGGGCATAGAATGACCAACACCTACAATATGCTGTCTGAGGGAAGTGCGCAGGCAGCTACGGAAACGTTTAAAAGTCTCATGGATGGTGACGGTGACATTTGGGCCAAGCGCGCTGATGCTCTGATTACCGGTAAGCTTCGTCCGCTTATCTACATGCGCGACATGAATTACATCAACTTGAGTATCGGTACCTTATTGGACTATCTGACGCTTGAGTCGAGTGGTAGGTTGGCGGGTGATCCAAGGATACCTAAGGAAATTAATACTCAGTTGTTTGGTTTTATTAAAACCTTACCGGGCATGAATGCTGACAACCTTAAGTTGATCTTAAAAGGTGAGACCGTCAAATCGACGCAGGTTTATGATCAATATGGATTTGCGGCTATGCAAATCATATTGGTCGTTAATATGCTGGCTGGTGATTATGGCCGGATCTTTGGTGTGGTAGTTGGTGAGATAGACTTTAAAGCCATGGTTGAACAAGACCGAGTCATGCTTGGTTTGCTTCCCGCCTTGGAGGCCTCGCCGCAGGCCATCGCATCCATGGGTCGAATTATTCTTGCGTCGCGCAAGTCCATGATGGGCCGTTCAATGGGCGACCGAATTGAAGGGCGTACGGATAAAAATATTCATAGTCGACCGACCAATGCCCCTTACCACTACACGAATGTCATGGATGAGGTAGGCGCCATCTTTAATCCTGGGGAAGGCTCGGTTGCCAGCCAGGCCCGTGGCCTAAATTACTCAATTTGGTATTCATCGCAAGATCTGCCCGGTATGAAAAAGCTTTCTGATGAGATTGCGAAGGAAGTGGACCAAGTTATGGGTAACACTACCATCAAAGTCGCGGGAAGGATCATTGACCCATCAACGTTTGAGCTCTACTCAAAAATCGCCGGTGAAATGTACGTTTGGCAGAAAGATCGAAGCAATCTCGACCATCATGGGATGTCGCAAAATTCCACCGAGGACAGTGCGACCTATCAGAAAGTGGATCGCTTGGACATGCGGGAGCTCGCCCAGTTTCGCGAAGGGGACATGATGATTTCTGCTATCGACCGGCTGTATCGGGTGGACGGGCCAAACCTCAATCAGCCCAAGCCGCTGGATACCCTGAGGCTCAACGACTTCATCACTCTGCTGCCGTATTCGAACGAGACCATCGCCAAAGTTAAACAATCTCACAATTACTTACAAGTTGAGTATGAGCAAATTATTTCCGGGGTAAAATCATTGCCAGTCGTGGAGACGGGTAATAAAGAGACTTTCCTTAAAGTACTAAAAATGGGACCTGCAGCCTTCAAGCAAACCCAGTCTTTGCAGGAGACTGCGCTATTGACGCTCGGTGCATACACCCGCATATCCTTGCAGCAAATTGAGCAGTTCATGTCAGCCCATATTGACTTGGACCCTTCTGTGTCAGCACAGCCGCCAGCGATCAACGAACAGCCGTATCAGTCTCCCGAAGAGCATTCAAGTGATGTGCGGCCTAGTGATAACAGCGATGTGGATGACACTCAACCAGAGGTGCAGCCAGAAGTCACGCGACCTGCTGAGCCACCGCCGTTTGTAGTGGTCAAGTTAAATTGGCCACGGTTTTGTATTCAAGCCAGTACCTTCGCTCTGACTCATTGGGTGTC
>NZ_AUBZ01000035.1 GCF_000429505.1 Aliagarivorans taiwanensis DSM 22990
AGGTTCATCGCGGATCTCCGGGGAATGCTGCTTTTATCTTCAAAAAGAAATACTCGGTATCTCGATAGCCGTAAGCCATCCGCTTCATCAGTTTGATCTTGTTGTTCATCCCCTCCAATCGACAAGTGTGGAGGGGGTGGGTCGCTGATGCGACGATGCCGGGGAGGTAAGACTCTAACTTGTTGGCAAAGCGGATTAATGGCTCGATCCCACTTTCCTGCACCTGTTGCCACCACACATCCCACAAGCCTCGCGCTGTTTCTTCGTCTTTGCAGTACCAAAGCTCTTTGAGTTGTTCTTTGAGCAGATAAACCACCATCAATGAGCGATTGGCATCTAGCAGTTCATCCAGGTAGCTTTGTTGCTTGTCGCTCATGTTGGTTCTGTTTTTCAACAGCACCCAACGACTGCGCTTTACTCGCTGCCTAGCCTTCTTATCGCCCTTGAGTTCATTGGCACAGTCAACGCGCACACGGTCAATGACCTCTCGTCCATACTTGGCGATAACATGGAATAGGTCGTACACGACTTGGGCATTTGGGCAGTGTTCCTGCACCTCTAAGTCGAACGCTGTATTCATATCCATGGCTACAGCTTCAATGTTCTCACAGTGTTCGCCCAACATTTCGAAAAAGGGTCGGATTGCTGCCCGACTTCGGCCCTCACCAATCCAGAGCACTTGATGCGTATCAGCATCGGCGATGACCGTTGCATAGCGATGCCCCTTAAACAGCGCGAATTCATCCATCACCAGGCGTCGTACCTGCCCCCACTTAGGCTCACGGACTTCTCGTCTAAGCCGAGCTTTATCCAACTCTTTAACGGTGTGCCAATGCAGTCCAACCAACTGAGCCAAGTGCTTAATCGGCAGAAGCGGGCACAGCGATTGAACGAAATTAGCTAGGCGCTCTGTGATACGGGAAAAGGGCTTTAACCATGAAATATGCTCCGTGCGCGTACCGCACTGATGGCAGAGCAGGCGTCGTACGGGAACCATTAGAGTGACCGAGTAATCCAGGATGGTGCGTTCAGATACACGCCGGATGGACGTGTCGTGAATGTGCTGAGCTTCGGTTCCACAGTGACACCGCGGACGAGAGGTAGGGGTTAGGTGGATCTTGAGGGAGCGGTCGTGCTGCTCGATATGGGATGGCTTAAAGCCTTCCCACAGCTCGATCGGAAAGGTAAGATTCGACATCGAAAACGGCTGGTTGGTTACGGGGTTTGTTTGGCGACATCACCATAACCTATTCAGCCGTTTTCGTATCTATTCCCCGCTAATCTGCGAAGAACCCTTAATTAGCGGTGACATCTTCTGATGCATCACGCTGATCAGCCCCTTGACCTGCTCGCGGTTGTGGCGGCTCAGGCCCACCTCAGCGGCAATCGCCAAGGGCTCGATAACGTTGACACCCTGTTCGATAACAAAGTTATCCAGCTGCTGGTTTCGGTTAAGGGTGAAGTAGCTCGCCAACAGAATACCGATAAACAGGGTGGGGAGAATGGTTAGAATGTAGACGCGCGCTCGCAGTCCGTATTTGGTCATGGGCAGATCTTTATGGGAAAATGTGGCTACTCCAGTCGCTTATCATGACATAAGCCCCCAAACTTTTGTATTCAGCAATAGCATTAACAAGACCATGGCTCAGATCTTTAAAGCACCACGGCTCAAAAAACAGCCGAAAATTCAGAAAAACCTCAAGGTCGAGAGTCTCGACCATCACCTTAATGGCGTGGTAAAGAGTCAGGGCAAGACCTGGTTTGTGGCCGATGCGCTGCCCGGCGAGCTTATCGATATTCAGGCTGCAACCACCAAGGACAGCAAGGCGCGCTTGCTCAAACGCCACAACGATAGTGAGCAGCGCGTTGCGCCGCATTGCCAGTATTACGCTCGTTGTGGTGGCTGTAGTGCCCAGCATTTGTCGAGTGACGATCAGCGCGAGTACAAGAAACAGGCGGTGGCGAACTTGCTATCGCGTTTCTCGGGCTACCAAGAGTTGCCGGAGATCGAGGTGCTAGCTGGAGCGGACTGGCACTATCGCCGAGTAACGCGCATGAGCACTTGGTATCAGGGGGGCTGGCAGCTGGGCTTTCGTCAAAAGGCCAGTAAGCAGCTGATCTGCGTCGATGCCTGCCCGGTACTGAGTCAGCCCTTGTCGGCGCTGATCCAGCCATTGGCACAACTGCTAAGTGGCCTATCGCGCAGCGCCAAACTCGGTCATGTCGAGCTGATTGACGCACAACCCAAGGCCTGCGTGGTGGTGCGCGTTAGCGGCAAATTAACGCCGCAGGAGCTTGAGCTCTTTGAAGCCTTTGCATCGAAGCACGGCGTACTGATGCAGCTTAAAACGGACCAGCAGGTGCAGCATTTTGGCGGCGCAGAAGGCGAGCCCGCCCGCTTGTTCTATCCCTTGGGCGACGAGCAAAAGGTCTACTTTGAGCCGGGCAGCTTTATTCAGGTCAACGAGGCGATGAACCAGCGTTTGGTTGAGCGGGCGCTGGAGTACTTAGCGGTTGAAGCTGAGCATCGGGTGTTGGATCTATACTCCGGGGTAGGCAATTTCACCCTGCCATTGGCACAACGCTGCAGCGAGGTGGTAGCGGTGGAAGGCGTCGCGGCGATGAGCGAGCAGATTAAGGCCAATGCCAAGGCCAATGGCTTGGACAATATTCAAGCCTTTACTGGCGATTTGGAGCTGGAAGAGACCGCCAAAGCGTGGCAAAAACAACGGTTTGACCGAATCTTGCTCGATCCGGCCCGCGCAGGGGCAAAACAAGCGATAGAGCGTATTGCGAAGATGGCTACCTCCACCGTAGTATATGTTTCTTGTAATCCGGCGACGCTGGCTCGCGATGCTGCTGTGCTCAAAGCGCACAACTACAGGTTGAGTAAACTCACCTTGGTGGATATGTTCCCCCACACCGAGCACATTGAAACAATCGCTGCATTTAGTCTCAAATAGCGCGCCATAAAGTAATAAGGAAGTGACCGCATGGTTTCTGTTCGAGAAACGCACATCAACAAAGATCTTCAGTTCGATGAAGGCCAATGGCTGGCTAACCTCGAGCTGAAAGCGGCTGAACAGGAGCAACTGCTGGCCGACTGCCAGTTGCTACGCGAGCAAAAAATCGAACCCGCTTTAGTGCAAGCCTGCCTCGACAAAGGCAAGGAGATGGTCGAGATCCTACTCACCTTGAATATGGATCTCCCCACCTTACAAGCGGCGCTGGTGTTTCCGTTTATTGAACACGGCGGCCTGTCGGCCAAGCAGTTTGAATCGCACTTTTCTGAAGAGGTGCTGCAGCTACAAAACTATGTCTCGCAAATGGATGCGATGAAGCTGCTGCGCTCGGCCGACAGTAACAACCTCTCCAACCTACAAATCGATAATGTTCGCCGCATGTTGCTTGCCATGGTGGGGGACGTGCGCGCGATTGTGATTAAGCTGGCTGAGCGTATCTGCCATTTGCGCGAGATGCGCCTTGAGGACGAAGAGCTTAAGGTGTTAGCGGCCAAAGAGAGCCAAGACATCTATGCGCCACTGGCTAACCGTTTGGGGATTGGGCAGCTGAAATGGGAGCTGGAAGATTTCACCTTCCGCTACCTGCACCCAGATAAGTACAAAGAGATTGCTAAGCAGCTCGATGAGAAGCGTATCGACCGTGAGCGCTATATTGATGAGTTTGTCTCAGGCCTGCGCAGCGAGATCGGCAAGGCCCAAATCAACGCCGAGGTTTATGGCCGGCCCAAGCATATCTACAGCATCTACCGCAAGATGCAGAAGAAGAGCCTGGATTTTGGCAAGCTCTACGATGTGCGTGCGGTGAGGATTGTCACCGAGCGCATCCAGGATTGCTATGCGCTGCTTGGGATTGTGCACACTAACTACCACCATATTCCTAGCGAGTTTGATGACTACGTCGCCAACCCCAAACCCAATGGCTACCAGAGTATCCATACCGTGGTGTTAGGGCCGCAGGGTAAGTCGGTGGAAATCCAGATCCGTACCAAGCAGATGCACGAAGAGTCGGAGCTGGGTGTGGCGGCGCACTGGAAATACAAAGAAGGCGGTAGCGGTGGGCGTGGCGATTACGAAGAGAAGATCGCTTGGCTACGTAAGCTGCTGGCATGGCAAGACGACATCGCCGAGAACGGCGCCATGCTCGACGAGTTGCGCTCTCAAGTGTTCGACGACCGGGTCTATGTGTTCACGCCCAAAGGCGAGGTGGTGGACTTGCCCTCAGGCTCGACCCCGCTGGATTTCGCCTACTACGTGCACAGCCAGGTAGGGCATCGCTGTATCGGGGCTAAAGTGGGCGGGCGGATTGTGCCGTTTACTTATGAGTTGCACACCGGCGAGCAGGTAGAGATCATCACTCAAAAAGAGCCTAACCCTAGTCGGGACTGGCTCAACCCGCACCTTGGCTATATCAAATCGTCGCGGGCGCGCAGCAAGATTGTCACCTGGTTTAAAAAACAAGACCGCGACAAGAACATTGTGGCCGGTAAAGATCTGCTAGAAACCGAGCTTAGCCGCCACGGCTTTAAGCTGGCCGATGCCGAGCAGTGCCTGCCGCGTTTTAACGTTCAGACCATCGATGACCTGATGGCAGCTGTGGGGGCGGGCGATGTACGCCTAAACCAGCTCATTCATCAACTGCAGGCCAAGTTTAATAAGCCCACCGCCGAAGAAGAAGATCGTCAAGCGCTGGAGACCATCTCCAAGAAGACCGAGCAGGTCCAGCCTAAGACCAAGAAGGCCAAAGACTCCATCGTGGTGGATGGCATCGGCAACCTGATGACCCATATCGCCCGCTGCTGTCAGCCGATCCCCGGCGATACCATCAAGGGCTTTATCACTCAGGGGCGCGGTATCTCGGTGCACAGCATCGATTGTCCTCAGCTCGAAGAGCTTAAGCGGCGTAACCCTGAGCGGGTGATCGATGCGGTGTGGGGCGAGAACTACTCCGGTGGCTACAGCCTGACCATTCGGGTGCGCGCTAACGACCGTAGCGGCTTGCTGCGCGATATCACCACTGTGTTGGCCAACGACAAGGTCAATGTGCTCGGCATGAACACCCACTCGGATGTGAAGACCCAAACCGCGACCATTGATATGGAGGTGGAGGTCTACAATCTGGAGACGCTCTCGAGGGTGCTCAGTAAGCTCGGTCAAGTAAACAACATTATAGAAGCCCGCCGTCTGCGCTAGCAGCGCGGCTTGCTCGGGCCAACACTTGCTCGGGCCAACACTTGCTCGGGCCAACACTTGCTCGAGCCAACAAAGGTAAAACAAGAGACTCACATGGAATCACGCCCTTATACCATCGATACCCTAATCGAGATTATGGCGCGCCTACGCGACCCCAACAGCGGTTGCCCTTGGGATCTAAAACAGAGCTGGCAATCCATCATCCCCCATACCTTGGAAGAAGCCTATGAGGTGGCCGATGCCATTCACCAAGCGGTAGATAGTCAGGACTTCTCCGAGGTAAAACTCGAGCTGGGCGATCTGCTGTTTCAGGTGATCTTCTATAGCCAGTTTGCCAAAGAGCAGGGCGACTTTGAGTTTGCCGATGTGGTCGATGGGGTGTGTGAGAAACTGATCCGTCGCCATCCCCATGTGTTTGCTGATATTGATTTCGCCGACGAGGCGGCCATCAAGGCCAACTGGGAGGCTGAGAAATCCAAAGAGCGCGCCATTAAGTTGCAAGCTAACAGCGTGCTGGATGATGTGCCCAAGGCGCTGCCGGCACTCAGTCGCGCGCAAAAGCTGCAAAAGCGCTGCGCCAATGTCGGCTTTGATTGGGGTGATGCCTGGGGCCCCTACCACAAGGTGAAGGAAGAGTGGGCGGAAGTGGGTCAGGCAATGCACCAGCAAGATGGCGAAGAAATCGCCGAAGAGATCGGTGATTTATTGTTCGCTGTTGTCAATCTGGCAAGACATCAAGGCCTTGATGCAGAAGACTTATTACATCAAGCCAACCGCAAATTTGAGACCCGCTTTCGCGCCGTGGAACAGTTGGCCAAGGCCGATGGCAAGCGGCTTCAAGACATGTCGCTGGAGGCGATGGATGCGCTCTGGGAAAAGGTCAAACAACGCCTCAAAACTTGATTTGCAGCAAAGGTAGGCGCTTACGCTACTGGTAGAGTTGGCCCTGATTGTGGAGCGTTAGGGCCTTTGCTATACTATGCCCCCGTCCTAGTATCACTGATGCGTCCTTAATCACATCCAATTTCTCAGGTTCGACATGACAACAAAATACATTTTCGTCACTGGAGGTGTTGTATCCTCCTTGGGTAAGGGTATTGCTGCTGCTTCACTAGCTGCCATCCTGGAAGCGCGTGGTCTTAAAGTGACCATTATGAAGCTTGATCCCTACATCAACGTGGATCCAGGTACCATGAGCCCAATTCAGCACGGCGAAGTATTTGTTACGGAAGACGGTGCTGAGACCGACCTGGACTTGGGTCACTACGAACGCTTCATCCGCAACAAGATGACCAAGCGTAACAACTTCACCACCGGCCGCGTCTACTCAGACGTACTAGCAAAAGAGCGCCGTGGTGACTACCTGGGTGCCACCATTCAGGTGATTCCTCATATCACTAATGCAATTAAAGAACGTGTTGTCGCGGGCGGCGAAGGCGTAGATGTTGCGATCGTAGAGATCGGCGGCACCGTGGGTGATATCGAGTCACAACCTTTCCTCGAAGCTATCCGTCAGCTGGGTACCGAGATTGGTCGTGAGCACGCTATGTATATGCACCTAACGCTGGTGCCTTACTTGGGCGCTGCCGGAGAAGTGAAAACCAAGCCAACCCAACACTCTGTTAAAGAGCTGCGTTCTATCGGTATTCAGCCAGATATCCTAGTGTGCCGTAGCGATCGTGCGATTCCTGCCAACGAGCGTAGCAAAATTGCGCTGTTTACCAATGTGCAAGAACGCGCTGTCATCTCTTTGAAAGACGTAGATAGTATTTATAAGATCCCGGCGCTGCTGAAATCGCAAGGTCTGGATCAATTGGTTACCGACCGCTTTGGCATTCAGTGCCCAGAAGCCGATTTGGCCGAGTGGGAACAGGTAATCTACGAAGAAGCCAACCCAACCAACGAAGTTGTGATTGGTATGGTGGGCAAGTACATCGAACTGCCTGATGCGTACAAGTCGGTGAATGAAGCGCTGAAACACGGCGGCCTGAAAAACCGTCTGAGCGTGAAGATCCAGTACGTTGACTCTCAAGATGTTGAGAGCAAAGGCACCGAGATTTTGAAAGACCTGGATGCAATCCTGGTACCGGGCGGCTTTGGCGAGCGCGGCGTAGAAGGCAAGATTATGGCTGCCAAGTACGCCCGTGAAAACAAGGTTCCTTACCTAGGGATTTGTCTGGGTATGCAAGTGGCGATGATTGAATTCGCCCGTAACGTTGCAGGCCTTGAAGGCGCGCACTCTACCGAGTTCGATTCCAGCACCCCGTACCCGGTGGTAGGTTTGATTACCGAGTGGATCGACGAAGACGGTAATGTTGAGCAGCGCAGCGAAGCGTCTGACTTGGGCGGCACCATGCGCCTGGGTTCACAGCTGTGTCACCTGGAGAAGGGCTCGAAGGTTGCTGAGCTATACGGCAGCACCGAGATTTACGAGCGTCACCGCCACCGCTACGAAGTAAACAACAACTTGTTGGAGAAGATCACCAGCAAGGGCTTGCAAGTGACCGGCCTGTCTTCGGACAAAAAGCTGGTAGAAATTATCGAAAACCCGAACCACCCGTGGTTCGTTGCTGCTCAGTTCCATCCCGAGTTCACTTCAACTCCACGCGATGGTCACCCTCTTTTCGAGGGCTTTGTGAAGGCAGCAGGCGAGTTTAATAAGGCACGCTAACGAGCCTGAAATTTTTTAAAGAGTTAGCAATTCATTAAATAGAGGAAATTAGTAATGGCTAATATCGTTAAAGTGATTGGTCGTGAAATCATCGATTCACGCGGAAACCCAACTGTAGAAGCAGAAGTTCACCTGGAAGGTGGTTTTGTAGGCATGGCAGCAGCTCCTTCTGGTGCATCTACTGGTTCTCGTGAAGCTCTTGAGCTGCGCGATGGCGACAAAGCTCGCTTCCTGGGTAAAGGTGTACTGAAAGCTGTTGAAGCTGTAAACGGTCCAATCGCTGAAGCTCTGGCTGGTAAAGACGCTAAAGATCAAGCAACTCTTGACCAAATCATGATCGACCTGGACGGCACCGAGAACAAATCTCAGTTCGGCGCAAACGCTATCCTTGCTGTATCTCTGGCTGCTGCTAAAGCGGCTGCTGCTGCTAAAGGCATGCCTCTATACGAGCACATCGCTGAGCTAAACGGTACTGCTGGTCAGTTCTCTATGCCTCTGCCAATGATGAACATCATCAACGGTGGTGAGCACGCTGACAACAACGTAGACATCCAAGAATTCATGATCCAGCCAGTTGGCGCTGCGACTCTGAAAGAAGGTCTGCGCATCGGTGCTGAAGTATTCCACAACCTGGCTAAAGTTCTTAAGTCTAAAGGCATGAGCACTGCGGTAGGTGACGAAGGTGGTTTCGCTCCTAACCTAGAGTCTAACGCTGCTGCTCTGGCTGCGATTAAAGAAGCTGTTGAGCTGGCTGGCTACGAGCTGGGCAAAGACGTAACTCTGGCTATGGACTGTGCTGCTTCTGAGTTCTACGACAAAGAAGCTGGTAACTACAACATGAAGGGCGAAGGCAAGATCTTCACTTCAGAAGAGTTCAACCACTACTTGGAAGGCCTGGTTGCTGAGTACCCAATCGTTTCTATCGAAGACGGTCTGGACGAGTCTGACTGGGATGGCTTCGCACACCAAACCAAACTGCTGGGCGACAAGATCCAACTGGTTGGTGACGATCTGTTCGTAACCAACACCAAGATCCTGAAAGAAGGTATCGACAAAGGTATCGCTAACTCTATCCTGATCAAGTTCAACCAAATCGGTTCTCTGACCGAAACTCTGAACGCGATCAAGATGGCTAAAGACGCTGGTTACACTGCAGTTATCTCTCACCGTTCAGGTGAAACTGAAGATGCAACCATCGCTGACCTGGCTGTTGGTACCGCTGCTGGCCAAATCAAGACTGGTTCTATGAGCCGTTCTGACCGTGTTGCTAAGTACAACCAGCTGATTCGTATCGAAGAAGCTCTGGGCGCGAAAGCACCTTACAACGGCCTGAAAGAAGTTAAAGGTCAGTAATTGACGCTTTAAGCTCTTAAGCTGTAAAAACCTCGCTTCGGCGGGGTTTTTTTTCGGCTGCGAGTTACGAGCGTTGGGCTTCGGGCTGAGAGCTAAGAGCTAAGAGCTAAGAGCTAAGAGCATAGACTGTGGATGACAGATATCTAAACTGCGCCCGCCGCCCGCCGCCCGCCGCCCGCCGCCCGCCGCCCGCCGCCCGCCGCCCGCCGCCCGCCGCCCGCCGCCCGCATCTTTTTCCAGAATATCCTTTCGAAAACTGGAGCAGACTCTACCTTTATGGGATGATCCACAAAAATTATCGCCATGCGGAGATTTCATGCGCCCATTTAAGCTAATTCTGGTTTTGTTACTGCTGTTCTTGCAGTACGAACTCTGGTTTGGCAAGAATTCACTGAACGACTTTATGGGATTGCGTGAACAAGTGGCCCAGCAGCAGATCGCTAACCAAGGGCTTGGCCAAAGAAATCAAGTGGCCGCTGCCGAGATCGATGATTTGCGAAGTGGTCTGGAAGCCGTTGAAGAGCTGGCCCGCCACGAGCTTGGCATGATTAAACCAGGTGAGACCTTCTACCGCCTGGTATCCGAAGAAAACTAAACGAAATCAACATGAGCGAAGCGATTATCGCGGTGATCCCCGCCGCTGGGATCGGCAGTCGAATGCAAGCCGCTATTCCCAAACAGTACCTGCCGATGGGCGAGGCTACCTTGCTTGAGCACACCCTGAATGTCTTCCTTTCTCACCCGCGTATCGATGCGGTTGTGGTCGCGCTACATCCTGAAGACCAGCAGTTTCAAGCGCTAGCCTGTGCCAAGCATCCGCGACTACAAACCGTGGTTGGCGGCGGTGAGCGGGCCGACTCGGTGCTTGCCGCGCTTCAGGTTTGTAGCAGCGATGCTTGGGTGATGGTGCATGATGCAGCCCGGCCGTGTCTTACTCGCCATGACTTAAACAGTCTTATCAGCCATTGTGAAGCACACAATGAAGGGGCCATCTTGGCCTCGCCGGCTAAAGACACCATGAAACGCGAGTGCGATGGGCATGTCGACCATACTGTGGAGCGCCAACAGCTATGGCATGCCATGACCCCGCAAATGTTTCGTTGCGGACCTCTCACCGATGCCTTGCAGCAAGCCCTGCAACAAGATATCGCGGTAACCGACGAGGCATCGGCTATGGAGGCTGCAGGCCTGTCAGTCGCCTTGGTGGAGGGACGCAGCGATAACCTTAAAGTCACTCGCCCGGAAGACTTGCCATTAGCTCAATGGCTGATTCAACAGATTAAACAGGAGCAAGCATGATTCGTATTGGTCATGGTTTTGATGTACACAAATTTGGTGGCGAAGGGCCGCTGATGATTGGCGGCGTTGCCATCCCCTATGAGCAGGGCTTTATCGCCCATAGCGATGGTGATGTAGCGATCCACGCCCTGTGCGATGCCTTGCTCGGCGCTGCCGCGCTGGGGGATATTGGCAAGCACTTTCCTGACACTGACCAAGCCTATGCCGGTATCGATAGTCGTATCTTGCTGCGCCGGGTGGTGAGCGAGCTCAGCGAGCGCCGCTATGCCATCAACAATATCGACCTGACCATTATCGCTCAGGCGCCTAAGATGGCGCCGCATATCGATGCTATGCGCGCCTTTTTGGCAGAAGACCTGCAGTTAGCCATCGACGCGGTGAACGTTAAGGCAACCACTACCGAAAAACTTGGCTTTACCGGCCGCAAAGAAGGGATCGCCGCCCATGCGGTGTGCCTGGTGACCAAGCATGACTGAACCACGAACTACCATTGAGCAAACAGCTCTGCCTGAATTTGCTTACCTTTATGGCAAGCCTAAGGCTAGCGCTTCGCTAAAGCAGCAGGTTGAGGACTTCCGCGTCGATGAATTATTACCATTTGAGTTCAGCGGCGACGGCGAACATATGTTGCTACACATTGAGAAGCGCGACGCCAACACCCAATGGGTGGCCAAGCAAATCGCCCGCGCCTTAGAGATTGCGCCGCGCGATGTTAGCTATGCGGGTCTGAAAGACCGCCATGGCGTAACGACTCAATGGTTCAGCGCCCAGCTTCCTGGCAAAGCCAATCCTGAACTGCCTGAGGAGCTGGCCGAGGGCGTAAAAATTCTCGCCACTGCGCGTCACAACAAAAAGCTCAAGCGTGGCGCGCTGTCGGGCAACAACTTCACCATTCGCCTACGTGATGTTAGCGATGTAACTGATGTGGAAGCGAGACTGGCCAAGGTTGCGCAGTCGGGCGTGCCAAACTACTTCGGTAACCAGCGCTTTGGTTTTAACGGTGGCAACATCGTGCAAGCCCGAGCCATGTTCGATGGCAAGCGCATCCGCGACCGCGATAAGCGCAGCATGTATCTAAGCGCCGCGCGCAGCGTGGTGTTTAACGCCATTATCAGCGAGCGGGTCGCCCAAGACTGCTTTGCCACTCCGCTACCCGGCGAGGTGTTTAAGTTTCGCAGCTCCAACGCCATCTTCAGTGAGCCCGAGCTCAGTGATGCGCTGTTAGCTCGCTTTAATGATCAAGAGATTGAGCTTACCGCACTGATGGTTGGTCGCGGCGAGCTGGCGAGCCAATCTGAGGTGGCGGCTATCGAGCAGGCCGTGATGGAGCGCTACCAAGACTTGGTAGATGGCTTGGCGAAGGCTGGCCTTAAAATGGAACGTCGGGCACTGGCGCTCTATCCTCAAAATTTGGCGTGGCAGTGGCAGGAGCAAGACTTGGTCGTCAGTTTCTTCTTGCCGGCGGGTTGTTTTGCCACCTCGGTATTACGTGAGTTAGCTATCTGTGAGGAATCTCGATGACGCTACTGGTTAGCAACGATGATGGAATTCACGCTCCAGGCATTCAGGTACTGGCTCAGCACTTAAGTAAACTGGGCGAGGTGTTAGTGGTGGCACCTGACCGAAACTGTAGCGGAGCCAGCAGTTCGCTGACCTTGGAAAATCCGCTAAGAATCAATCGTCTGGCGGAAAACCAAGTGTTGGTTAAGGGCACGCCCACCGATTGTGTGCACTTGGCCCTGAACCAGCTCGTGGCTGACTTGCCTGAGTTTGTGATAGCTGGTATTAATGCTGGAGCTAATTTAGGGGACGATGTGCTCTACTCGGGGACTGTCGCAGCGGCAATGGAAGGAAGGAACCTTGGCTTGCCTGCTATCGCAGTGTCACTGGCCAGTAAGCAATGCCTTCACTACGATACGGCGGCAAGGGTCACCGTAGACATCGTCGGTCAGCTTCGTCGCCAAGGTCTACCTAGCAATCAGATCCTGAATGTTAATGTGCCCGATCTGCCGTTTGAGCAGTTAAAGGGGATCAGGGTAACGCGCTTAGGGGCTCGCCACCGCGCAGAGAAGATGATCAAGGAACTCGACCCGCGAGGCCAAGAAGTGTTTTGGCTCGGTCCTCCGGGCGAGAAGCAGGACGCAGGCGAGGGCACCGATTTCGATGCCGTTGCCAAGGGCTATGTTTCGATTACACCGATTAGCATCGATATGACCGCCTACTCGTTAATGAGCAGCCTGGAGGAATGGCTGCAGCACTGGGAGAACGACTAAATGTATCTAGGGGAAAGCCCTAACAGCCTTCGACTGACTCAGGCCTTGCAACAACATGGGATTAGCCATAGCGGTGTATTGCAGGCGATGGCACGACTCCCACGTGAAGCCTTTCTTGATGAGGCCTTAGCGCATCAGGCTTGGGACAACACTGCGTTGCCGATTGGTCAAGGACAGACCTTAAGCCAACCCTATATCGTTGCCCGAATGACTGAGATCCTGATGCAATCCAATCCTAAGCGAGTGTTGGAGATTGGCACTGGCTCGGGTTACCAAACCGCGGTGCTGGCCCAGTTGGTGGAGCAGGTTTATTCGGTAGAGCGGATCAAGACCTTACAGTTTCAGGCTAAGCGCCGCTTGAAGCGCCTAGATCTGCACAATGTCTTCACCAAGCACGGTGACGGTTGGCAGGGCTGGGATGCAAAAGCCCCGTTTGACGCCATCATTGTGACCGCGGCGGCTGCTCATTTACCGATGAAGCTCGTGGAGCAGCTGGCCGATGGCGGCAAGATGGTGATTCCTATTGGTGAGCAACAGCAGACACTGCAACTGATTACCCGCAATGGTGACAAATATCAGCAGCAAGCAGTTGAGGCGGTTCGCTTCGTTCCCTTAGTTAATGGAGAGTTGGCCTAGTCGTCCTATGAGTAGTGCGCTGCGAGCTGTTGAGTTATTGATGCGGCGATGGTTTATCGTGCTAGGTGGTTGTTTGCTGGTTGTTGCCTGTTCGGGCGGCGATCGGGCCCCTGCACCGGTAACACAGGCTGGCGCTTACACCGCGGAATCGCGTGGTTCGATTAACTCTCGCGATTACACCGTCCAGCGTGGTGAAACTCTTTACTCGATTGCATGGCGTGCCGGTGTCGACTTCAAGCAGCTTGCCAGCTGGAACGGCATCAAGCCGCCATATACTATTTTCGAAAGCCAAAAAATTAAACTTCGCCAAACTGAGACAAAGGTCACAACTCCTCCTGTAGTCGCCACCAAGCCCCGTCCTACAAAGGCTCCAGTTGCTACGCAGAGTCAAAATCCGCGCAACAATCAAGTTACAACTGTTAATAATACGTCAAAAAAGCTTGAATCAACGTCAACAACGGAATACGCTGAAACCTCTGTTACCGCGGATCTACCTAAGAAAAGGGTTTCAGGCATTACCTGGAATTGGCCGACAAAAGGGCGAGTTGTTAGAGGTTTCTCTGCGTCAGCCAACGGTAATAAAGGACTCGATATAACAGGTAGTCACGGTCAGAAAGTTGTAGCAGCTGCATCTGGCAGAGTGGTATATGCGGGAAGCGCGCTACGGGGTTACGGCAAACTCATTATTGTCAAACACAATGACGATTTCCTCAGTGCCTATGCTCACAATAGCCGACTGAGGGTCAGTGAAAAACAACAGGTGGAAGCCGGTCAGCATATCGCTGACATGGGCGATACGGGAACTACTGATACCCGTCTGCATTTCGAGATTCGTCTCAAAGGGCAGTCCGTCGACCCAAGGCGCTATCTACCATAACAGGCCAGCAGATAGTTACGCTGACCTGACTAAGGGAGGCAAGCTATGTCCGAAAGTAACACCGTGAAGCTCCAAAGTGTCAACCTAGACGAAACCAACAACGTTCAAGAGTTAGACGAACTTGCCGCAAGGGAAGCGGAAAGTGAAACGGAGGAAGTGGTTCAAACGGAGAGTGTCGACAGCGGCAAAAGCTTAGATGCGACCCAGTTATACCTTGGTGAAATTGGTTTTTCTCCACTTCTCACCGCAGAGGAAGAAGTCTTGTTTGCCCGCCGCGCCTTGCGTGGTGACGAAGCTGCTCGCAAACGTATGATTGAGAGTAACTTACGTCTGGTTGTTAAGATAGCGCGACGCTACAACAACCGTGGCCTGGCGCTGTTAGACCTGATCGAAGAAGGCAACCTCGGACTTATCCGTGCCGTTGAGAAGTTCGATCCTGAGAGAGGCTTCCGTTTTTCGACTTACGCGACTTGGTGGAACCGTCAAACCATTGAACGGGCCATCATGAACCAAACCCGTACCATTCGCCTACCGATTCATGTCGTCAAAGAGCTGAACGTTTACTTGCGTACTGCGCGTGAGTTAGCACACAGCCTTGACCATGAGCCTACTGCTGAAGAGATTGCTGAAAAACTCGATAAGCCAGTGGAAGATGTGACCAAGATGTTACGACTGAACGAGCGCATCTCTTCGGTTGACACGCCAATTGGTGGTGACAACGACAAAGCGCTACTCGACATCATCTCCGATGATAAAGAGCGTGGCCCTGAGCACCGCACCCAAGACGATGATATGAAGAGCAGCATTGTTTCTTGGTTGGGCGAGCTTAACAGCAAGCAGCGTGAAGTGTTAGCACGACGCTTTGGTTTACTGGGCTATGAAGCCTCTACCTTGGAAGATGTTGGCCGTGAGATTGGCCTGACCCGCGAGCGGGTAAGACAGATCCAAGTTGAAGCGCTGCGCCGTCTGCGAGACATCCTGCAACAGCAGAATCTGTCCATCGACTCGTTATTCAAGGTGTAAGATAAATCTTGTTCAAAAAGCCAGCCTGATCAGGCTGGCTTTTTTAGTTGTGCTCCCAACCATCGCCGGGTCTGCTGGCAATAATCCAAATAGGCTTGACCAAAGCTCTCTTCGAGAAAACTCTCCTCAGGCAGAATTTGAAAACGCTGAATATAGGCGATAAACCCAACCACCATTAGTGTTCCTGCCAAGCTGGCCAGGGCAACGCACTCTGCCACTAAGAGTATCGCCAATGCCAAATACATCGCATTGCGGCTATAACGGTAGGGGCCTCGGGTTACCAGTGCGGAGGTCTCCTTTAGTTTGTGTGGATTGATTGTGGTTCGTGCGCGGCGAAAGTAATAGAGTGCGGCCAGCGCCCAAGCCATGGCGCTTGTTGCTAACAGCACTGCGATGCCGAGATTAGTTAGACCTGCCGGGGAAGAAGAGGGCGCCAGCGCATAGATGCTGGCACCGCTGATAAGCCATATCAAAGGCGGGGGCAGAAGTAACTCTAGTCTGTGCAATCTTGCCCCTCCCTTGGCCGCTTGATGGCGGGCTAGTTCATACGGAACACCGCGAGATCTTTCACCAGTTGTTCGCGAAGTTCAGCCAGTTGGCTGGCGGTGCTTTGAGTCGAGCTTACATTATTCTCCACCTCGTGGGTGATCTCTTGCAAGGTGGTAATGTTCTTGGCGATCTCGTTGCTGGCAATGCTCTGCTGGTTCGCCGCAGTGGCAATGCTGGTATTCAGGTGATTAATATCGACGATCACCTGAGTCATCTCCTCCAAGCTTTGCTTACTTTGGATGTTGCTTTCGTTAGAGGACTCGCAGGTAGTCTTGGCCACCGACATCGCCTGAGTCACCGCAGTGATACCGCCTTGCAGGTTGTCCAGTTTCTCATTGATACCTTGGGTGCTGGTCTGGGTTTGATCGGCCAGATTGCGCACCTCTTCAGCCACCACTGAGAATCCGCGGCCATGGTCCCCGGCGCGCGCTGCTTCGATGGCGGCGTTAAGTGCTAGCAGGTTGGTTTGCTCAGCCAGCTTATCGATGGCGCCCAAGGCCATCACAATGCTGTTGATATCATTGCCCAGGCTTTCGACGGCCTGCTCGACTTGCACAACCTCGTTCATCAGCTGGGTGACGCTAGAACTCGACTGCGCGACTAACTGTTGGCAGAAGTCGATACGGTCGGTGCTCTGCTCGGTCAGGCTGGCTGCATCTTGGGTGGTTTGCGCGACAGTATCGGCGGTATGACTCATCTCTTGAACCGCGCTAACAGCTTGCTCGCAGACCGAGCCTTGCTGATTAACCAGCTGTAGGTTGTTGTTCGCGCGTTCACTGATTTTGTCACTGCTATCACCGAGGGCGCTGGCTGAGTTAGATATCTTGCCAAAGATACCCTGCAGATTAAGCGTGAACTGGTTGATGGCGTGAGCTATCTCGCCGAGGTCACCTTTGGCGCCGTCATCGAGGCGTTTGCTCAGGTCGATATCGCCGCTGGAGAACTCGGTGACTCGCGCGTTTAGCGCCTTAATGGGTCGATAACAAAGGCGGGCAATTAATAAAGTGAGGATGACGATAACCACACCAACAATTAACAGGCATAGCGTAATCGAGCGATTAAGCGCGTTGGCCTGAGCCTTCAGCTGCTGCATATTGACATAGCCCTGCAAACTCCAGGTTTGGCCGGATAGATCAATATCTTGCTGAAGCGGAGTTTGATCCGCTATTGGCTCGCCAGCGAGTACGGTGCCATCGGGGGCGAGCAGTGCGAAACTGGCAAGTTGCGAGCTGCTGGAGTCGACCAGTTGGCGGACCGAGCTGAGGTCGAGGAAGATAACATCGCCGCGACCAGACGATCCCGGGATGGCTACTGGCAGACGTGGGTTGTCTTGCTGGTAGTCGATGGCGCCCAGCCCAATACTCTGACCTGCGCCTTCAAGTAGCTGCAGAATGTTTTGGCTGATTTGCTCATCGTTCACCGTGCCTTGTGCGCCAAACACCATACCTTGGATGACCCGATAGATGTTGGCGAAGCCGGTCTTGTTCTGCAGGTTCTCAGGGGTGTCGGAGCTGGTATCCATGACATCGGCGACCAGTACCTGCTGACTAATATTTTGTTGAACTTGCTCCCCCAATAGCTGCATTGATTGCTCGATACTGTTCAGCTCGCTGCGCTGTAGGTAATCACTGATGAAGTAGCGAACGGCGAAGAAACTGACCAAGGTGGTGGTAACAACAATACAGAGAAAGAGGGCGGTAATTTGCTGCTTAAACGACAGTTGCATAACGATTCCTTGTACTTAAACGACTTGCTCCCGCTCTTGTTGGCGGTTGTCTACAACGGAACTACGGTTGCTATATTTTGTGATACTAATTAACTATATGAATGACTTGGTGTTTATTGCTTAACCCGCATCACATTTCTGAGTGGCTAAGCGAAAAAAAGCGGCCACTAAGGGCCGCTAAACGTTCGCTAAGGATTATTTCTTATCCGCGTATTTCATCGAGTCCAAGGCTACTGCGAAGATGATAATCGAGCCTTTGATGATGTACTGCCAGTAGGGGCTTACACCAATGTAGGTCATACCGTAGTTGATAACGGTGAAGATCAATACACCGGTAACCACGCCCGCAATACTACCCACACCACCGGCGAAGCTCACCCCACCGACCACACAGGCCGCAATGGCATCGAGCTCGTACATAAAGCCGAGGTTGTTGGTTGCACTACCGATACGGCCAGCTTCCAGCATACCGCCAAAGCCGTAGAACACACCGGAAAGTGCATAGATCTTCAGCAAAGTCACCGGCACGTTCACACCCGATACCTTGGCAGCTTCAGGGTTACCACCGATGGCAAAGATGTTCTTACCAAATACCGTCTTGTTCCATAGGATCCACATAAAGATGATGGCCCCGATGGCATAGAAGGTGAGGTAGGAGAGCCTGAATGTCCCGAAGCGGAGGAAGCCCTGGGCAAACTCAGAGAAGCGGGGGTCGAAGCCGGCAACCGGAGATGCACCAATTGAATCGAAGTACAAGGAGTTAACCCCGTATACGATAATCATGGTACCCAAGGTGGCAATAAACGGCGTCACCTTGAGATAGGCAACGATGATGCCGTTAACCAGGCCGATAACGGCACCGATGGAGCAGACAATGATGATGACGCCAATAATAGGTAGTTCACCCAAGTCTGGGAATACCTTGTTGACGTTGTCTACCGACTGCAACAGCGAGGCGGAAACCACCGCTGCTAAGCCAACCTGACGACCCGCCGAAAGGTCAGTACCTTGGGTGACAATCAGACCGGCGACACCCAGTGCGATAATGATACGTACCGAGCTTTGAGTCAGAATGTTACTGAGGTTACGCAGGCTCAGGAACGAAGGCTCCTGGATGATAATCACTGCAAGTAAGATAAATAGTACTGCGTAGATCCCACCCTCTTTGAGGTAGCGTAATCCTACGCTGCCGAGCTGTAAGCCGGGCTTAGTGTTATTCGTGTTGTCCATGACAGAGTCCTTTACAGATAGCGCGACGCTAAATTGAGAATTTCGTTTTGTGTGGTCTCTTTGGTATCAACGATGCCCGCCACCTTACCGTTACTCATTACCAGAATGCGGTCGGTGATGCCTAACAGCTCAGGCATCTCTGACGAGATGATGATGACCCCACGGTCCTTCTTAGCCAGCTCAAGAATCAGTTGGTAGATTTCATACTTCGCACCAACGTCGATGCCTCGAGTCGGTTCATCCAGCATCAATACCTCTGGCCCGGTTAGCAGCCAGCGGCCAATAATGACTTTCTGCTGGTTACCGCCGGATAGCGAGCCAATGTTAGTGCCGTGCGATGGCGTTTTAACGCTCATCGAGTCAATCACCCATTGGGTATCGCTCTTCATGCGCTTGTTGCTTAGCAAGCCGCTGCGTTCGCGATAGCTCTCTACATTGGCAACCAATGAGTTGAAGGTGATGTCTAGGTTGGCGTAAATACCAGTGGCCCGGCGCTCTTCGGTGACCAAGGCGAAGCCATTACGAATTGCTTCGTGAGCATCTTTGTTGGCCACTTCCTTGCCGTGGAGCTTGATACTGCCCTCACTGCGTTGGCGAATGCCAAACAGTGCTTCAACAATATCGGTACGTTTCGCGCCGACCAGACCGGCAATCCCCAACACCTCGCCCTTGCGTAGCTCGAAGTTAATGTCTTGAATGGAAGGCTGATTCAGTGCGGTGAGGTTGCTGACCTCGAGGATAGTCTCTTTCGGGACATTGGTTTTTTCAGGGAAACGCTGGGTCAGTTCACGGCCTACCATCATGGCGATGATTTGGTCCATGTCCAAGCCTTCAAGAGGCTGAGTGTTTACCCATTGTCCATCACGCAAGATGGTGATCTCATCACAAATGGCGAAGATTTCGTCCATCTTGTGCGAGATGTAGACAATGCCACAGCCGCGCTCCTTGAGCTTACGAATAATGGTGAATAGATGATTTACTTCTTTCTCGGTCAGAGAAGAAGTCGGCTCATCCATGATGACGATCTTGGCGTTGTATGAGAAAGCCTTGGCAATCTCCACCATCTGCATTTGAGAAACCGACAGCGACTCCACTTTGGTTTTCGGGTCGATGTCGATATCAAGTTCGTCAAACACCGCCTTGGTGTCGTGATACATCTTGTCGTGATCAACGAACAAGCCTTTAAGTGGATAACGGCCCAACCAGATGTTGTCCATTACCGTGCGTTGCTTAACCTGATTGAGTTCTTGGTGAACCATCGATACGCCCGCTTCCAAGGCCTGTTTGGAAGACTGAAAATCCACAGGCTTACCGAGAAAGCGAATGTCGCCGGCGTCTTTACTGTAAATACCAAACAAGCATTTCAGTAAGGTAGACTTACCCGCGCCGTTCTCACCCATCAAGGCATGTATCGAGTGAGGACGAACCTTTAGATTTACCTGATCTAATGCCTTTACACCCGGGAACGACTTATCGACCCCGGTCATTTCAAGCAGGTATTCGTTCTGTTTACTATCTGTCATGGCAAATTCCGAGAGAAAAAGCGGGGAGAACCCCCGCTTCTTTAGGGGTGAACTACTCTACGTTGCTAGCGTCCACACCCACGTAAGGAACGCGAACGATCTTCTCTTCGATTTTCCACTCGGTGCCATCGGCTGCAGCTTTGCCGTTAGCCAGATTACGAGCCAGCTCGAAGGTCGCTTTAGCTTGGTTTTGCGCATCGTTCAATACGGTACCCGCCATGTCGCCTGACTTAACCAAAGCCAATGCTTCAGTCAGAGCATCAACACCGAATACCGGTAGGTCAGTACCCGCGGCACGTAGCGACTCGATTGCGCCCATTGCCATTGCATCGTTGTTGGCGATAACCACTTCGATCTTGCTGCCGTTTGGACCAGAAATCCATGCATCCATCTTATCTTTGGCCATGGCGGTATCCCACATGCCAGTATCCAGATGTAGCTGCTCGGTCTCATAGCCCATATCGTTCAGGGTGCTGATAACGTAAGAGGTACGGGCTTCCGCATCTGGGTGGCCAGGCTCACCTTTCAGAAGTACAAACTGGATTTTGCCGTCGCCATTGAGATCCCAGCTTGGGTTGGCTTGCCAGTGCTTAGCAATCAACTGCCCTTGGATGATGCCAGACTCCTTAGAGTCGGTACCTACGTAGTAGGCTTTGTCGTAGCTGGCTAAGGCTTCAGCTGAAGGCTCTTTGTTGTAGAAGACAATCGGTACATCGTCCATTTTCGCTTTGTTGATCACAACTGGCGCTGCTGCTGGGTCCACCAAGTTGATCGCGAGTGCATCCACACCACGAGCTAGCATCACGTCAATCTGATCGTTCTGCATCGATTGGTTGTTTTGCGAGTCGTTCATCATGATGCGGGTGTCGCTATCAGAAGCGGCAGTAGATTCGATAGCTTGACGTACTACAGACATAAAGTTGTCATCGTACTTGTACACGGTAAAGCCGATGGTGGTAGCCATAGCTGAACCGGCAATCGTCATCCCTGCAACAAGCGTAGCGAGCGTAGTCAGTTTTTTCATTCCTATATCCTTTTATTGTCTTTGTACTTCTTTGTAGTTTGTAGGTAGGGTGCTTTGATAAGGTTTTCAGCACCAGCCAGTCGCAGTCTAGGGGAAATTTATACGCGATTATGTGAGGCCATTCGCACTACTAGGTAATCGTTTACACTCAGGTCACAAAATTTGGTTCAGCAATAATTTCTAACTCTGCGAGCACTTGACTAGCAGAGTGAGCCAGCTCACAAGCGGGTGAAAGGTAAACGCTATCCCTTTATAAATGGCGTCATGAATCAACTTTTTATCAAGAATCCGTGTATGAAATTTCCAGTGCAGCTATTCCCTTAACACGTTAAATAGGACTACCATGAGAGAATCTGCATAGTCCACGGAGGGTACATGCAACAAAGGGATATGGTGAGAAAAGTTAGGTTTCCACTACAGCTGCATCTGGCTACCATCATGGTACTGATGCTGGTGGTGACCTGCGCCATCATCGCTATTTTTAACTACCAGAAAACGTCCGAGATTGTTTCGTCAAATCAACGCGCTATCTTCAGCGAGATTGGCGAGAACGTGCTCGATCAGACGCGTTATACCTTAAACAGTGCCCAGTCTGCGGTACTGAATCTGCGCTACATTGAACCGACCGAACAAGATTTTCTGGAAAAGCCTGAGCGCTGGTTGATCATGCTGAGCAACGCCTTAGAGTTGCAACCCTTCCTCAGCTCGATCTATGTCGGTTTCGATAATGGTAGCTTTTATTTGGTGCGACGCTTTGACGATCAGGCTGATAGTCTGCGTCATGGCGGGCCGTTGGAAGCCCGGTACTCGGTGAACCAAGTATTGAAAGGCAAGGGTGAAATCCAATTCTATACCGAGGACCTGCAGTTTATTGCTGATCCTCTGGGGCGCGAGTACACCTATGACCCACGAGAGCGTCCTTGGTATCAGTTGGCCAGCGAGCAACAAGAAATTGTGGTAACCAGCCCCTATCGTTTTTTTACCAGCCAAGACATCGGCATGACCTTGGCCATTGCCGCACCTGACAAGCGCTTTGTAGTGGGCGCTGATATCACTTTGGTGGAGATGTCAAAGCTGCTACAGCGGCATGTGTTTACCCCTTCCACTGAGCTGGTGGTGTACAACGATTCCAAGACCTTGTTGGCCCACAGTAACCCGAGCCGCTTAGAAGTGCAGGCCGATAATCCACGGGCGCGCCAAGAGCTACCCAACCTCAATCAACTCGATGTGCCGGTCATGCAGCGTTTGGCGCAGCAGCAGCGCATCGGTGAGTTTGACCTTAAGGTGGGCTCTCAGACATGGCGTGGAGATGTGTCACTGATGGAGGTGGGGGTTGCCGACCTTTATCTTGGTATTGTTACGCCACTCGATGAGTTGCTTGGTGAGGCCAAATTGGCACGCGATACCTCGATGCTGCTATCCACCATTATTATGGTGATTTCTATCCCCATCGCGTGGATGTTCTCGAGGATGATCTCCAAGCCACTGCGGCTGCTCAAAGATCAGAGCGAAGCGATCATGTCGTTCGACTTTGCCAAATCCAAGCCCATCGACTCGATGGTGCAGGAGATCTACCAGCTAAGTAATACCACCGAGCGAATGAAAGCCACCATCGAGCAGTTCGCCGAAGTGTCGACCATCGTGGGGGAAGAAAACAGCTTCCAGCGCTTGCTGCAACGCTACCTAGACGAGCTCAACAAAATCGTTGGTATGCCCACCGGGGCTATCTGGTTGGCCAAGGAAGACGGCTATGAGCTGGCAGCTCAGCGCGGTGAGAAGATTGCGTTGCCCGAGCAGTTAAATGATGTGCAGGCGGCGCGTCAGCCCTTGGTGGCCAGCTTGCTCAATGAGTCGCACCACCGCCGCGCCAGTATGGTTCAGGTGAGTCACCAGCAGCAAGTGCACTCTGCCATGATCTGCCCACTGATCGACCGCCAGCGCAAAGTGATTGGCTTGATGGTGATGTTGGGCGAGCCCGGTACCTTATTGAGCCGACAGCGTCTGTCTTTTCTAAATGCCTTGAGTGGGGTGATCACCGTGGCGGTGGAAAACCGCCAGCTGATCGACGCCCAAAAACAATTGATGCAGGCCTTTATCGAGCTAATCGCCGACGCCATCGATGCCAAGTCGCCGTATACCGGGGCGCACTGTAAGCGGGTGCCAGAGCTGACTAAGATGTTGGCTAGGGCCGCTCAATACGAGACCCAAGGCGAGTTTGCTTCGTTCTCACTCAACGATGATCAATGGGAAGAGCTGCATATCGCCAGTTGGCTGCACGATTGCGGCAAGGTTACTACCCCCGAGTACGTGGTTGACAAGGCCACCAAGCTCGAGACCATCTACGATCGCATCCACGAGGTCAGGATGCGCTTTGAGGTGCTCAAGCGCGACGCCCAGTTGGAATACTGGCAGGCACGAGCGCAAGGCAAGCCTGCCGACAAACGCGAGTTGGAAGTGTTACTACGTGAACTCGATGAGGAGTTTGCTTTCGTTGCCAACTGTAATCAGGGCGGCGAATTTATGGAGAAAGCCGATATTGCGCGGCTTAAAACCATCGGCCAACGGCGCTGGCTGCGCACCCTCGATGACCGCTTAGGACTTTCTCACCTTGAGCTGGACCGCCTCAAGGCCTATCCGGCCAAGCCGCTGCCGCACCTGGAAGCTTTGCTGGATAATAAAGACGAACACTGCCAGCTGCGTACCCCATCTGCGGTCGAGCAACCGGAAAACCCTTGGGGCTTTAAGCTCAATGTACCGGAGTTTGAGTACAACCGCGGTGAGCTGCACAACCTGAGTATCGCGCGCGGTACTCTCACCGAGGAAGAGCGCTACAAGATTAATGACCATATCGTGCAGACCATCATCATGCTCGAGCAGCTGCCATTTCCCAGCTACTTGTCAAATGTGCCTGCGATTGCCGGCGGCCACCACGAGAAGATGGATGGCTCAGGCTATCCGCGCTGCCTGATGCGCGAGCAGATGCCTGTGACCGCGCGGATGATGGCGGTGGCGGATATCTTCGAGGCGCTGACCGCCTCTGACCGCCCTTACAAGAAGGGCAAGACCTTGAGCCAAGCCTTGAAGATTATGAGCTTTATGGCTAAAGATGAGCATATCGACCCTGCGCTATTCCGGCTGTTCCTGGAGCGGCGGGTTTACGAGAGTTATGCCAAGCAGTTCCTCGATAAAGAGCAAATCGATGAGGTGGATATCAGCGACTATTTACCTCAGGCCAAGTCGGCCTAGCTTAGCGTCTATCATCTCGACCTAGCTTAGGGCTATCATCAAAGAATACCGCCACCCAAATTGTCAGCTGCGCCGGGTCGGTCCACTCCACTCGGTGGCGCTCTCCTGCGGGTATGAGCAGATAATCTCCGGGGCCTAGGCGCATCTCTTTTGGCCGTGTTTCTTGTGGCTGTGTCGTTTCTGGCTGTGTTGTTTTTAGCTGTGTTTTGGGGGCATCGTCAAAGCGCAGTATGGCTGCGCCTTGCAACACGATTACCCACTCATGCTGATCTTGTTGATACCAAAAGCCGGGCTCCGAGCATTGGCCTTGGGAGAGGATCCGTTCAATCTTGACGCCTTTGGTGTCGATTAAGCTGGAGAACAGCTCGTTTTCGAGCTGTTTGGGGAGGTCTTGGAACAGGTTGCCATCCATGCTTACGCTCCGTGCTAGTGGACCTATCGCTTTCTCTAGCTTAGCGGGCAACCTGAGTTTGCGGGTAATCTCTCTTACTGAGCCGCGTTAGTTTTGATAGATGCGCTCTGCCCATAATGCTAGCCCCGAGGTAACACTGCCAAAGTTATCGCCGCTGATCATCGGCAGTTTGAAATGCTGCTCAAGGGCCTGCTTAACCAGCGGTGAGTTGGCGCTACCGCCAGTAAGGAACAGCTGGTCGGGCTGGCAACCGGCCTGAGCGACCACCTGATCAGCCAAGCCAATGATCTTGCTCAGCAGCTTATCTGAGGCTTGCTGGTAGTGTTGCTGACTTACCTCGGTGCTGAGGCCATCATCGAGAAAGTCTAGTTCGACTTGGCTGCTGGCATGTTGGCTAAGGGCAATCTTGGCTTGTTCGGCACAGGCGCTCAGTTGGTAGGTCATGCGTTCTTGTTGCAAGGTCTGCAAACGCTTCAGCGGCGCAGCACCCTGCTTGATCAAATCTTGGATCAGCAGGCGGGTCTCTTTGGAGTAGAACTGCATCTGCGCCGGGAAGTTGTTTACCGCGGCGGCATCCCAAAACGGCGCGCCGGGCACGTTGCGACCACTGCTGAGGGCCATGCCCGCGCCCAGCTCGGGCATTAGCGCTTCCATGTTCAGGGCAATATCAAAGTCATTCCCGCCGATCCGCTCACCGCTGTAGCCCAGCACCAACTGTTGATGGTCATGGCTGTCCAGATAACCGGGGCCCATGGTGAGCATCGAGACATCGCTGGTACCACCGCCGATATCCACCACCATCACCTTGCGCTCCTCGCTCAGTTGGTGCTGATAGGCCAGGCCCGCGGCCATCGGTTCATACAGGAACTCGACCTGCTTGAAACCAACAAAATTGGCCGCTTTAGTGAGGATCGCCAGCGCTTGCTGGTTGCTCTGCTCGCTATCCAGCCCTTGGAAGTTAACCGGGCGACCGATCACCACTTTCTCTAGGCGTTGGCCATGGACCTGCTCGGCGCGCTGCTTAAGGTGTAGCATCATTGCCGCGCAGATATCCTCAAAACGCTGCTGCTGGCGCTCTGGCAGGCCGGAGGCACCCAGGAAAGACTTAGGCGAGCGCACGTAGTAACAGTCGCCAGGGTCATCGAGATACTCATGCAGGGCGTGTTTGCCGAAGCTGAGCTGGTCGCCGTAGCCATCCAGTTTTAACTCGCGCATGGCGCGCAAGCTGCTGTTCAGGGTTTCGCTGCGTGCCTGTTGGTAGGCTTGCTCCAACCCATGCTGCTCAAGGGCGCGAAACAACCAGCCGGAAATCATATCGGCATGGGGGGCAAACATGGTTGAAGGCATGTACTGGCCATGCTCTGGCAAGGTCAACAAGCGAGGCTGCTGAGCGTCAACAACGCCCAGCGCGCAATTGGAGGTGCCGAAGTCAAAACCGGCGATGGATGAGGTGGTCATGGATGCGCGCCCTGTTTAGCAAAAAGCCGCGCAGAGTAACCAAGTCTGCAGGCTAAGTAAAGCGCTATCCCTATGCCTGCCAGTGCTCAAATCGTGTTCACTCAGTGGCGATGATTTGTTTATATAACAAAGTAACCAATAGTGTTTCTTGGTGGGGCGGTTTTCTTGGTAAGGATTGCTTAGTTAATCCGGTCCGCTAGAGCATTGCCTAACTAGAACAGGGCTGCATGCACAATTTGAGGGAGACAAGGATGAAAACTGCATTAGTTACCGGAGGGAACCGGGGCATTGGCGAGGCTATCGTGAGCGGGCTTGCCAGTCAGGGCTATCACGTGCTGCTCGGTTGTCGCAGCTTGGCGGCGGGGCAGAAGAGAGCACTGGCTACCCTGGGCAGCGTCACCGCGGTGGAGTTGGAGCTGGGCGATCCGGTGCAGTTAGCTGGACATATTGATCAGCTGCCGTCGCAACACCCGAGAATCGATGTGTTGGTGAACAATGCTGGGGTGCTTAATCAGGGCGGGATCATGGAGGTGGACCTGGCCACCTTGCAAGCTGCGATGCAGGTGAATTTCTGGTCAGCGTTTCAGCTCGCTCAGGCCATACTGCCGGGCATGTTGTCGCGTAACTACGGGCGAATCGTCAATGTCTCATCGGGCTGGGGCTCATTTCACGAGGGGCTGGCGGGACCTGCTGCTTACTCCCTGAGCAAGGCTGCGCTAAATGCACTGACCGCCATCATGTCTCACGATATCGGCCAGAACATCAAGATTAACGCCACCTGTCCGGGTTGGGTGCGCCCGCGTATGGGCGGCGATCAAGCAGAGCGAAGCCCGCAGCAGGGAGCTGAAACCGCACTTTGGCTGGCGACTTTGCCGCCCGAGGGGCCGAGCGGCGGGCTGTTCCGTGACAAGCAGTTAATTGCCTGGTGACAAGATGGCTTCGATGGCTGAGAGTTCGTCGTCCGCTAGCTGCAGGTTATCTAAGGCTGCAACGTTGTTCTCCAGTTGCGAAGGGGAGCTAGCGCCGATTAACACCGAGCTGACCCGCGGGTCTTTGAGAAGCCAAGCGATGGCTAGCTGAGACAGGCTTTGACCGCGCTGCTGGGCAATCTGATTGAGCGCGTTTAGTTGCGGCTGTGCCTGCTCCACCCGCTGGGTCTCCAGGTAGGTCATAGCTTTGGCGGCGCGTGAATCTTGTGGGATCCCTTGCAGGTAACGATCGGTCAACAGCCCTTGGGCGAGCGGTGAGAAGGCAATGCAGCCACTGCCGCCTTGCTCTAGGGTATCCAGCAGTCCATCTTCCACCCAGCGATCTAACATCGAGTAACGCGCCTGATGTAGCAAACATGGCGTACCCGCCTGTTGCAATAACTGGATAGCCTGCTCTGCCAGCTCTTTGGGGTAGTTAGAGATGCCTACGTAGAGCGCCTTACCACTGCGTACGATATCGCTCAGCGCGTGCATGGTTTCGCTAAGTGGGGTATCCGGGTCGGGGCAGTGGTGGTAGAACACATCCACATACTCCAGCTGCATCCGCTTTAGGCTTTGATCTAGACTGGAGACCAGATACTTTCGTGAGCCGCCACGCCCATAGGGCCCCGGCCACATGTCGTAGCCCGCCTTGGTGGAGATAAACAGCTCATCACGGTGGCTGGCAAAGTCGCTATGCAACATCCGGCCAAAATTCTGCTCGGCGCTGCCGTAACTCGGGCCATAGTTGTTCGCCAGATCGAAGTGGGTAATCCCCAGATTGAAGGCTTTGCGAGCGATATGCTGTGCCTGCAAATAACTGTCTACCGAGCCAAAGTTGTGCCACAGGCCCAACGACAATGCCGGCAGCCGCACCCCACTGTGGCCGCACTGGCGGTAATCCATTGATTGGTAACGTTGTAGATTTGCATGATAGGGGAGCAGGGCAGATTTATCGTTGATATCCATGGGGGCCTCGGTATCCAGAAAGCGGGAAATCGTTTACCCGGCTAGTGTGAAGGGTTTATCTGACCGGAGCGAGTATCAGCAAGGTGAACTGAGACTGCTCTCACACAGATAGCTCTCACATAGAAAGTTCTCACGCAGATTGCTGTTGGGTAGATAGCTCTCACAGGCTTGCTGGTGGAAACGTCGGGCAAGCTTATTCACCGTCTCCGTCGGCAATTTGCACTTGGTCTTTACCGCTATGCTTCGCTTGGTAAAGCGCTTTGTCGGCGCGGTCCACCAAGCTCAGTGCGGTGTGGTCCTGCGGACTTAAACAAGCAACGCCGATACTCACCGTTAGCGGCACCCGGGTATGTTGGTTAAACACTTCCAGCTTGCGGATGGTGTCGCACAGCTGCTCGGCAATCTCACAGGCGCGAGCGAGCGGGGCAAACGGCAGCAGCACCAAGAACTCCTCACCTCCCCAGCGGGCGGCGTGGTCGCTGTCGCGGATGCCCTGCTTACAGCACCAGGCGAGTTGCTTGAGCACCTCATCGCCACAGTTGTGGCCGTGGGTGTCGTTGATTTGCTTGAAGTTGTCGACATCCAACAGCAGGGCGCACAAGGGGCGCTGCATCTTGCGGCACAGCGAGAACTCTTTTTGCAAGGTGGTGGTCATCGCCCAGCGGTTCATCAGCAAGGTCAGGTTGTCGTAGTTGGCGCGCAGCTCCAATTGCTGCTGGCGATAGTACTGCTCGCTGTAATCGAGCATCAGGATCTGCACCGCCGCTTCGTCGCCCCATAGCACCCGCGATTGAGACAACTGCGCCCAGCACTGGGAGCCATCGGCCAACTGTAGCTGCAGCACCTGCTCATTGATCGCCTCTCCCTTGCTCATCAGCTGTTGATACTGCTGCTCGGTAAGCGGCTGCTGTTCGTGCAAGAACACATCCTTGAGGCTGGAGATGCGCATCAAGGTGGCGTCGTCGTCGTAGCCAAGTAGCTCGGCGGCGGCGCGGTTGCAAAACAAGATGGTAAAGTCGCGATGCACCACAATGCCCTGCAGTGAGCTCTCTAGTAGCGCCCGATAACGTTGCTCGCTGGCCGCGAGGCGCTTGCTGGCATCGATCTGCGCGCTCAGGTCAACAATGGAGATTTGCAGTGCCGGCTGGCCGCCCCACTCGGTGATATGGTCTACGGTGAGTACCGTGAGCTCATTGCCGTGTTTATCGCGGTTTTTAAAGATGCGGCTTCGCGGCGGTTCTTCACCATCCATCACTGCTTGGTAGGCACGTTTTGCCTCGATGTGGTCGCTTTCATCGATCAGAGGCAGCAGGCTACCCAGAGACATGATCTCTTCTGCGCTGCGGTAACCAAACACCCGGGCATAGTAATCGTCGACGTACAAGGGTTCGAAATCACGGTGGATGACCATGCCATAAAAACTGCTGAAGGTATCGAATGGTTCCATGCGTTGCCCAGATCTAATACTTAAGTAGCAAGTCTAGGCAGGCATAGCTACTTGCTCAAATTATCAGCATAAGTTCATAGCGATGGATCCATTTGGTAGGTCAGCCAATGGGTCTTGTTGGCTAGCTGTTGGTACAGTGCCTGCGCCGTATGGTTGTCATGGGCGGTAATCCAACGGACGCAGGGCCATTGGTGAGCGATAGCTTCGCGTTGCAGGGCGAGCAGCAGCGCTTTTGCGATCCCTTGGCGGCGGGCATCGGGCGCAACAAACAGGTCATCGAGAAAGCCCACCTCGGCGGCGCGCAGCGGTGAGGGCATACTGCGATAATGAATGAGCCCAACGATACGCTGCTGCTTATCCACTGCCAGTTGGCAATAAAAGGGCTTATTAGGATCGCTAATCCACGTCCATACCTTAGCGCGCATCTGCTGACTACTCTCAACCTGATAAAAGGCTGCATACTGCGCGTAGAGATCTTGCCACTGTTGCCAATCTTCGGCTTGCGGCGGTCGAATAGTGATGCCCATGACTCCTCCCTGTTTTCGGTCATTGAGTGCTAGCTATTGCGAATCGTCGTGAGGCTGAGTTTTTGTTGCCCGTGTTGGTCGAAGTTATCTGGCGCCAACCACTGCTCTAGCTCAGACTTACGCGCGGGCCACTCCTTATCGATAATCGAAAACCACGCAGTGTCGCGGTTGCGCTGTTTATACACCCGCGCTTGGCGAAAGGTGCCCTCATAGATAAAGCCCAAGCGCTCACTGGCATTGCGCGAGGCCTGATTCAAGCTGTCGCACTTCCACTCATAGCGGCGATAGCCAAGTTCGTCAAAGGCGTGGCGCATCATCAGATACATAGCTTCGGTGCTTAGTCGTGAACGCTGCAAGGCGGGCGAGAAATGCAGGTGGCCGACTTCGATGGCACCTTGTTCAGGGTCGATCCGCAAATAACTGGCCAGCCCCATTGTATTGTCGGTTTGCTGATCGACCAACACATAAAACAGCGGGTCTTGGCTTCTGCTTAGTGTCTCCAACCACTGCTGGAACTGCGGATAGTCTGCCCAAGGGGTATAGCTTAGGTAGGTGAAGGTTGTGGCGTTGGTATCTTGGATATAGGCGGCATACAAGCTGTTGGCATGGCGTGCGAGGTCGATGGCCTCAAGCCTTACGTAGCGGCCGTTAAGTGTTTGTCCGCTGGGAACTGATGCGCCTGACCAGTTTGGCAGGGGCTCACCGATGGGCAAGCTAGCTGAGCGCTTATCGTTGTAACTGTTGTGCATGGTATCTGGGCTTTCTCATAATAACTACGGTGTATGGATACTCATGCTAGGGTTGATTTGGTATTTTAAAAATAACCACTTTTGCATAATTTAAGCATACCAATCATGGCCTTTAACGATGCATTGGCACTGCTCAACCTGCGTCTGAACGATGTAGCGCGAGGGCAGCGCTATCTAAGCCTTGCCAAGCAGCTGCGCCAGCTCATAAGCGAGCAACGTTTAGCATTGGATAGCCGCCTGCCGGCTACCCGCAAGCTGGCGGAGCAGCTCGGAGTATCGCGCACCTCGGTGTTAAATGCCTACGAGGTGCTGGTGGCTGAAGGCTTGGTGCGGGCACGGCCTGGCTCGGGCTACTATGTGGCAGCGGTGCCTACGACAGCATCCTCAGCCCAGCGCCAGTCGGCGGCAAGTCATGTGCAAACCTCGCCAGCCAAGCACGCAAACCCAGCCTTTGCCAGCAGTGGCGATCTGGAGCAATTCCCCTTTGCCTTGTGGCGGCGCTGTCTGAATCGGGTATGGGCCAAGCCCGATCTGACGATGCTGTGCGAAGTCCCGGCAGGTGGCTATCATCCGCTAAAACAAGCGATCTGCGACTACAGCCTGCGATTACGTGGTGTGCAATGCCGACCCGAGCAGGTGTTTGTGACTGCCGGTAGCCGCGACACCTTGGCGCTGATCTATGCCGCATTGCTAGAACGTGGTAACTCCGTTGCGCTGGAAAACCCCTGCTATCCGCCACTACGCCAAGGGCTGTTGGCCCACGGCGCCAATCTACATCCCTGCGCGGTCGACGCTGAAGGAATGCAACTAGCCTCGGAGCCCTGCCGCTTGGCGTGGATGACCCCGGCCAAGCAGTATCCGACCTCGACGCTGATGAGCCGAGAACGGCGCATGGCTTGGCTAAGCTATGCGCGCGAGCATGGCACTTATTTGGTGGAAGATGACTTCGACGCCGAATTTATCTACCGGCGCAGCACACCCGAAACCTTGTGGCAGCTGAGTCAGCAAATGACAGATTCCTCGGTGCTGCTGGCTGGCAGCTTCTCCAAGGTGCTATTCCCCTCGCTCCGGGTCGGTTATCTGCTGGTACCTGAGCAGTTGGTGGAGCGCTTTACTGCAGCCCAGTCACGCTTGGGAAATTTGTGTTCGGTGCCGATGCAGCCGGTGGTGGCGGAGTTTATCGCCGAGCCACAGTTTCACAGCTACCTGCGGCGGATGCGCCGCCTCTATCAGCGCCGCCGCGACCACCTTTATCAGTTGATCGAATCGCAGCTGGCGGAGTACTTCCAGCCAGTGCTGCCCGACGGTGGCATGGTGATGCCGGTGTACGCCAAGAAGCGTCTAAGGCTTAGCGATTCAGCGCTGCAAGCGCAACTGAAGGAGTGTGGGATCCACGCCCCGGCGCTGTCAAAACAGTTCCATGGTGAGGGGAGGCAGGGGTTGCTGCTCGGCTATTCAGCCGCCTCAGAGGCGCAGCTTAGCGAGGCGGTAGCGAAGCTGGCTGAGCTGTGTCGCTCAGCCGATTAGTTCAGGCTGATTTTAGGTTTCCAGCAGGTAGTGGTCTTCGGGCAACTGCTTGGCTAGCCACAGCACCAGCTTGTGGCGCATCTCTGGGCCAGTTTGCTTATCTTTGGGCAGGGGAGTAAGTTGTTTATCTTCGGCGAGCAGCATGTAGATGGCCGCGACCTTATCCTTTTCTGAGGTGCCCGCTGGGAATTTGGCAAAACCGCGCTGCTGGGCGTATAGCTCGCCCACTTGCAGGGCTTTTTTCAACATCTGTGCTTCGTGCTTATAGGTTTTCACTGTCACGACTCCTTTTTTAAGCCACGTTAACCGATTTTGCCGGGCTTGCTAAGTCACGTCGCAGCACATTTTTATAAAATATACCCGAGCAAGCTCAAGATGCTCTGAATCCTGTATCTCGAGGTTGTTCGGGTATATCCGTTTAATCGACTTTGGCGGGAGGCCAAGCTCAGCAATGAAGGCAATGGAACAGCAACAGCAGCGCTTATTGTTATTGATGGCATTTGTGATGCCATTCAGTTTTTCGGTTTGGATGGTGCTGATCAATAACTTCAGTATCGACGTGGCCAACTTTACCGGCCGCGAAATCGGTATCTTGCAGAGCCTGCGCGAGGTGCCGGGCTTTCTCGCCTTTACCGTAGTGTTTGCACTACTGCCGATAAAAGAGCAGCGACTGGCGCTGATAAGCTTGCTTACCCTGGCGGTGGGGATCGCCATCACCGGGCTGTTCCCCTCGGTGGCGGGGCTGTATTTCACCACGGTGCTCATGTCCATCGGCTTTCATTACTTCGAAACGCTCAACCAGAGCCTAACGCTGCAGTGGGTCTCCAAGGATCAAACGCCCGCGTTTATGGGCAAGGCGCTGGCAGTAAAAGGCGCCGCGGCTATCTTGGCCTATGCCTCACTATGGGTGCTTTATCGTTGGTTGGAGTTAGATTACCTATGGCTGTACCTCGGCTTTGGCGGTGTCAGCGTGCTCGCAGTGGTGTACCTGATGCTGCGCTATCCGCTGTTTCCCACCCATCATGAGCAGCACAAGCATCTGGTGCTAAGGCGTCGCTATTGGCTCTACTACCTGCTGACCTTCTTCAGCGGCGCGCGCCGGCAGATCTTTGTGGTGTTCCCTTTATACCGAAAGATTAATACACGAAACTGCAAGTTATTTTGTTTAAGTTGTTGTAAATTAAGATAAAATAAAAATCAGGTACTTTACAATTAAGCACGAAATAGTAAAAGGTGAACACACCCGCCAAAACAAACAATCGAACTAAGCAAGAATGTAGCTTTTATTCTTTACAAAAAGAGTTGCAAAAATCAAAGCTTCATCACATTCCCGGATTCAGTCTAAATACCCCTCAATAATCTAACAAGCTGGCAGTAGAGGTACTAATCGATAGCTTATCATTTAGTTTAAATTGTTTGATACTCAAAATATAATTAAACTATATAGTTTGGTTATCAAGGTAAAGGAAGACCATTGACAGCCCATCAACATGATTTCTCGCCCCATAACCACCACGGAGAGAAGCGCACCTTCTACGTGCTAGCGCTAACCCTTGTCACCATGGTGATTGAGATTACTGCCGGTAGCGTGTATGGCTCGATGGCCTTACTTGCCGATGGCTGGCATATGGGGACCCATGCGGCGGCGTTTTGCATTACCTTGTTCGCTTATCGCTATGCCAGAGCGCATCAAAACGATGAACGTTTCTCATTTGGTACCGGCAAAGTCAGTGTGCTTGGCGGCTTTACCAGTGCGATAGCGCTGGGCATTGTCGCGCTTTTGATGTTCACCGAGTCGCTGCATCGATTGTTCAACCCCACTCAGATCCAGTTTAACGAGGCAATCGTTGTGGCTGTGGTAGGGCTGCTGGTCAACCTGGTGAGTATGTTTTTGCTGGGTGATCATCACCATCATCACCATCATCACGAGCATGGCCACGACCATCATCACGATCACAACCTTCGAGCCGCCTACATGCATGTGTTGGCAGATGCCCTTACCTCGCTGCTGGCGATCGTCGCGTTGGTGTTCGCGAAGTTCTACGGCTGGCAGTGGCTGGACGCGGTGATGGGCATGGTTGGCGCTTTAGTGATTGGTAAATGGACATTCAACCTACTCCGTCAAACCAGCCCGGTATTGCTTGATGAGAGTATTGACGCCGAGTATCGCGAGGCGATCAAGGCTGCATTATCCAAGACCGCGCGGGTGACCGATTTACATATTTGGAAGATTAGCGGCCACCACTACAACGCGGCAATTACTCTAGAGTCGGATGGTTCGTTGAGCGTGCAGCAGTATCGGCAGCTGCTCGCCCGGTTTGATAAGATTAGCCACCTAACCATAGAGGTACACCCAAGCCCATGGCAGAACTAGAACGACTGAATCGGCTACTCACCGAGTTTTACGACAAGATGTCATCGTGGGAGCAATCGGTGGTCAAGGAGACCGACTACTCCTTGGCTCAGGTCCATACCATCGAGGTGCTTGGCTGCTGTGGCGCTATGCGCATGAAGGAGTTGGCAGAAAAGCTGGGCGTGACCACCGGCACTTTGACGGTGCAGGTCGACAAGCTAGTTCGCGCCGGGCTAATTGAACGCCGCGCCCATCCGCAGGATCGCCGTGCCATAGTGGTGGTGCTTACCGAGGAGGGTGAGGTCATTCATCGACGCCACAATCAAATGCACTTAACCTTGGTGGAGGAGCTAACCCGGCACATCTCGCCTGAGCAGGAGTCGGAGCTGATAGGCTGCCTGGAGAAAATGAATCGCGAGTTTTAGCTGAAAAAACGCTTGACCTTAAAGCTATGTTTAAGCTTTATTGTTACTCAGACCTCATAAGGACTTTCAATCGAGCTGATGCAGATACGCGCTTACTTTCTGACATTGTTGATGCTGTTAAGTGTATTACCGAGTCATTCGGTGATGGCGCTTGGCCATGCGGCGGCGAACGCTGCCAGCTCAGCATCGTTCAGTGAGCTTGAGCCGCATAACGCACACTCGGTGCACTCTGGGCATGCGCATCACTCTGCTGCCTCTCAGCAAATGACTACCAGCGATGTCGCTGATTGCGAGTCGTCAAAACATCCTTGTCACTCGGCGCTTGAGCGTCATGACGAAGCCGCCGAGCAGTGTCAGCAAATCTGCCAAATCATGGCCTGCCAGATGTCATTTTTAGACAGCGGCAGCGCCTTGGTGCGCAATCTGTCGCTACCAGATATCCACAGCGAGCCCCCGCTGTCGTTTATTCCCTCAGTAAGCCCCGATCCTCTCTACAAACCGCCGCTGTTGTTGGCTTAAACGCCCGAGATCCGTTTAAACCAAGGGGTTACTCCCCATTACAACAACAGTAGGATGACCGATGTTTTCCAAATTTATTGTGGGCTTGAGCCTGATGCTGCCACTGAGCAGTTGGGCCGCCCTCAGCCTTGAGCAGGCAGAGCAGCTGGCGTTAGCGCTGGACCCTGCCAATCAGCGCTATAGCCAGCAGCAAGCCAGTTTGGGTGCCCAGGCTATTGCCAACTCACAGCTGCCAGACCCGATGCTGCGCTTTGGTGTGCAGGGGCTGCCCACCGACAGCTTCGCGCTGGACCAAGACCCAATGACCCAGTTACAGGTAGGGCTTAGTCAGCAGTTTTCCCGTGGCGACAGCCTGACGCTCACCGCCGAAGGCTACCAGCTACAAGCCCAGCAAAGCGCTGAGAAACAGGCCGAGCGTGCGCTGCAGATCCGTCGCCGAGTGCGCGAATTATGGTTTCAGCTCAGCTATGTGATTGAGGCCCAGCAGTTGGTGGCTGAAAACCAGCGCTTGCTGGAGCAAAACCTGCGTCATATTGAGCGCCAGGTTGAGCTGGGGCTGAAACAGAGCCAGGACTTACTCCAAGGCCAGCTACAACTGGCGCAACTGACCGACCAAGCCCAGCGCTACCAACAGCTGGAGCATAGCCAGCGCGCCATGCTGATAAGCTTAGTTGGCCCTTCTGCCGGGCAAGAGTTGCTGCCCGCTGCTGCCGACTGGCCTACTACCGTGGCCTACAGCCAGCGCGATGAGTACAACCACAGCGATCTGCTACTGCAGCACCCCAGTCTACTGGCGAGCCTCAATGCCATCGCCCAGGCTGACACCCGTATCGCGCTTGCCGAAGAGCGCTTCAAGCCGGCCTTCAAGGTAGAGCTGGGCTATGGGCACCGCCGAGCGCGCGAGCTTGATGGCAGCCAGCGCAGCGACATGCTTAGCGGCTTTGTCACCATGGACTTGCCGCTGTTTACCGACAAGCGGCAAAACCAACAGCTGATCGCCTCTGAGCATGGGCGTGGTATGGCGCTCGCCGAGCGTGACATGCTGCTGCAAGAGATGAACGGCATGCTCAACGCGGCCATCGCCAACTACCAGTTGTTGCAACAGCGACGACGCCACTATCAACAGGTGTTACTCCCTCAGGCCCAGGCACATATCGACGCGGTGGAGCAGGGCTTTGAGTCGACGACCAGCGATTTCAATCAGGTGATCCAAAGCCACCGCCAACAACTGATGCTGCAGCTCGAGCTGTTGCAGCTCGATAGTCAGGCCAATCAGGCCTTGGCGCAAATTCGTTACTTTCAAGGGAGCTAAGCACCATGAGTCGATTAATTATTGCTGCGGTGAGTATGTCTCTCGGGCTGGCTGGCGGTGTATGGCTTAGCCAACATAGCGGGTTGAGCTTTGAGGGGGCGATGGCCAGTGACAGCGGCGAGCCTCAGCCGCTTTACTGGGTCGCACCGATGGACCCAAATTACCGGCGCGATGCGCCAGGTAAGTCGCCGATGGGGATGGACCTTGTCCCCGTCTATGAGGAAGCCGGCGCGAGCCGCGAACCAGGCATGGTCACCATCGATGCCAGCGTCGAGAACAATCTTGGGGTGCGCTTAGCCGAGGTGCAACAAGGGGCATTTGTGCAGGAGGTTCGAGCAACCGGCAGCCTCAGCTTGGATCAGGATAGCCGCTGGCAGCTTAACTCCCGGGTGTCTGGCTGGGTGGAACAGCTGCATGTTCGCGCCGAAGGGGAGTGGGTTGAAAAAGGCCAAGCGCTGTTTTCCCTGTACTCGCCCGAGTTAGTGAAGGCGCAAGATGATCTGCTCAATGCCAAGGCATTAGGCAACCAGCGAATGCTCAATGCGGCGCGCCAGCGGCTGCGTTTTCTAGGGGTCGATGAGGGGTTTATCGAGCGGCTGCTAACCAGCGGCAAGCTTAAAGAGCAAGTGACTTACTACGCCCCTGATTCGGGCTACGTGATGCGCCTCGGCGTGGCCGAAGGCGGATTTATCTCACCGGCCTCAGAGCTGATTAGCGCCGCCCGGCTCGACCAGATCTGGCTGATTGCTGAGTTGTTTGAATCCCAAGCCCAGCAGCTTGCCCTCGGCGATCGTGCTGTGATGCAGGTTGACAGCTATCCGGGGCAGCTTTGGCAAGGGGAAGTGGATTACATCTATCCCCAATTGGATGCGCAAAGCCGCACCCTGCAGGTTCGGGTTAAGTTCGACAATGCCGATCAGCGACTCAAGCCCAACATGTATGCCCAGCTGCAGTTGCAGGCCGAAGCTGGCCAGCCCAGCTTGTTTATCCCGCGCGAGGCGGTGATCTACGGCGGTGAGTTTAACCGGGTGGTGATGCGCCGAGGAAGCGGACAGTATCAATCGGTGCGGGTAGAGCTTGGCCGAGAGAATGCCAATCAGGTGGAGGTCCTCGGTGGCTTGGAAGTGGGCGATCAGGTGGTGACCAGTGCGCAGTTTATGCTCGATTCTGAGTCTAGCTTGACCGCCGAGTTCAGCCGGATCGGCCCGCCGGATCGTTGGGTTGAGCAAGCCCAGCTTGCCGGTGTGGTGCGGGCGGTTAAGTCTCACGCGCTAACCATCGATCACCAACCCGTAGAGCAATGGAGTTGGCCGGCGATGGTGATGGATTTCCCGGTCGAGCCAGAGCTAATCAGCCAAACGCTTGAGCCGGGCCGCGAGCTTAGCTTTACCGTAGAAAAGCAGGGCAACGACTATCGGATTGTTGGGCTAACACCGCTGGGAATGAGCCCGCTTGAGAGTGGGCAACATGGGCACAACCATGGCGACATGAATCACGCGGATATGGACCACAGCAGCATGGACCATTCGAGCATGAATCATGGCGAGATGGACCACAGCAGCATGAATCATGGCGAGATGGACCACAGCAGCATGGACCATTCGAGCATGAATCACGTCGAGATGGACCACAGCAGCATGGATCATTCAAGCATGAATCATGCAGGGATGGACCACAGCAGCATAGACCATTCGAGCATGAATCACGGCGAGATGGACCACAGCAGCATGGATCATTCAAGCATGAACCATGGCGAGATGGCACACAGCAATATGGACCACTCAAGCATGAATCACGGCGAGATGGACCACAGCGGCATGGACCATTCAAGCATGAATCATGGCGTGATGGACCACAGCAGCATGGACCACTCGAGCATGAATCACGGCGAGATGGACCACAGCGAGATGGAACATGGAGGTGAGCATGATTGAAGCCATCATTCGCGGCTCACTGAACAACCGTTTCCTGGTGTTGTGTGCGGCGCTGCTGCTCGGCGTGTATGGTCTGTTCTCGCTGCGCACCACTGCGGTGGATGCGATCCCTGATTTGTCTGACGTTCAGGTGATCATCAAGACCAGCTACCCGGGGCAAGCGCCGCAGGTGGTGGAAGATCAGGTGACTTATCCGCTGACCACTGCCATGTTGTCGGTACCGGGAGCGACCACGGTGCGCGGTTATTCGTTCTTTGGCGACTCTTATGTGTACATCCTGTTTGAGGATGGCACCGACATCTACTGGGCGCGTTCGCGAGTGCTGGAGTACTTGTCGCAAGTGAGTGGTAGGCTGCCCGCTACCGCTAAACCCGAGCTGGGCCCGGATGCCACCGGGGTGGGCTGGATCTTCTCCTACGCCCTGAGCGACCGCACTGGCCAGCATGACTTAGCCCAGCTGCGTAGTTTGCAGGACTGGTTCCTGAAATACGAGCTACAAACCGTGCCGGGGGTGTCGGAGGTGGCCACCGTTGGCGGCATGGTGAAGCAGTATCAGGTCAGCGTCGACCCAGATAAGCTACGCGCCTACGACCTGCCGCTGAGCGCCATTAGCATGGCCATCAAGCGAGGCAATCAAGAAAGCGGCGCCAGTGTGATTGAGCTGGGCGAGGCCGAATACATGGTGCGCAGCGGCGGCTATTTGAGCAGTATCAGCGATCTTGAAGCGCTGCCGCTGAAAGTGAGTCAGCGCGGTACCCCACTACTGTTGGGCGAGGTGGCTAAGATAAGCCTTGGGCCACAGATGCGGCGTGGACTATCTGAGCTGAACGGGGAAGGCGAGGTAGTCGGTGGCGTAGTGGTGATGCGCTATGGCGAAAATGCCCGCGAGGTAATCGCCGCAGTAAAAGCTAAGTTGAACGAGCTGCAGCGCAGCTTGCCGGAAGGGGTTGAGCTGGAGGTGACCTACGACCGCGCAGGCTTAATCGAAGAGGCAGTCAGTAACCTCAACCAAACCTTACTCAAAGAGTTGGCAGTGGTAGTGCTAGTGTGTGCGCTGTTCCTGTTCCACCTGCGCTCATCGACGGTGATCTTGCTCAGTTTGCCTTTGGGGATCTTAGCCGCCTTTGTGGTGATGCGCCTGCAGGGCATCAACGCCAACATCATGTCGCTGGGCGGGATTGGTATCGCCATTGGCGCCATGGTTGATGGCGCGATCGTGATGATTGAAAACCTCCACAAGCACAACGAGCGAACACCACTTAACGAGCACAACCGCTGGCAAATCGTAGGCCTAGCCGCCAGTGAGGTGGGCAAGCCGCTGTTTTTCTCACTGTTGATCATTACTTTAAGCTTTGTACCGGTGTTCGTACTGGAGGGGCAAGAGGGCAAGATGTTCGCGCCCTTGGCCTTCACCAAGTCCTATGCCATGGCGGCCGCGGCGATACTGGCGATTACCCTAGTGCCAGTGCTGATGGGCTATTTTGTGCGCGGTAAGATCCTGGCCGAGCAACGTAACCCGCTAAATCGCATGCTGATCGCTGCCTATCGGCCGATGCTGAACTTTAGCCTGCGCCGACCCAAAACAGTGATCTCCTTGTCGTTGTTGGCGCTGGCCTCCTCTTGGTATCCCTACTCACAGATGGGCAGCGAGTTTATGCCGCCGCTGGATGAGGGCGACTTGATGTATATGCCCACCACCTATCCGGGGATCTCCATTGGTAAGGCGCGCGAGCTGTTGCAGCAAACCAACAAGCTGATCAAAACCGTCCCGGAAGTGAAAAGCGTTTGGGGCAAGGTTGGACGCGCCGACACGGCCACCGATCCTGCGCCGCTGACCATGATTGAGACCTTCATTCAGCTCAAACCGCGATCCGAGTGGCGGCCCGGACTGACCAGCGAAGGGTTGCGTCAGGAGCTGGACAGCTTGGTGCAGTTCCCGGGCTTGAGTAACGCCTGGGTGATGCCCATCAAGACCCGCATCGACATGTTGGCCACCGGCATCAAAACCCCGGTGGGCATCAAGATTGCGGGGCCTGACTTACAGGTGATTGAAGGGCTGGGCGAGCAGCTGGAAGAGCTACTTAAGCAGGTTCCCGGTACCGCATCAGCCTACGCTGAACGGGTAGCGGGCGGGCGTTACATCACCATCGACATCGACCGGCAGCGGGCGGCCCGCTATGGGCTGAGCATCAGCGATATCCATGAGCTGACCAGCGCCGCGGTGGGTGGTATGAACGTCTCCGAAACCGTGGAAGGGCTGGAGCGCTACCCCATCAACCTGCGCTATCCCCAGCGTTATCGCGACTCATTAGAGAAGCTGAAATCGCTGCCGATCATCACACCCGCTGGTCAGCGTCTTCTGTTAGGCGACATCGCCGAACTGCGCTTTGCCGATGGCCCGCCGATGATCAAAACCGAAAACGCGCGCCCCAATGGTTGGATTTTCGTCGACATTGAGGGGCGTGATTTGGGCTCCTACGTGGCAGACGCTCAGGCCTTTGTGGCTCAGCATCTCACCCTTCCCGCCGGTTATTCGCTGAGTTGGGCTGGGCAGTATGAGTACATGCAACGAGCCATGGATAAGCTGCGAATGGTCATTCCCGCCACCTTGGTGATTATCGGCCTGCTGCTTTACATGAGTTTTCGCCGTTTTGCGGAGGTGGCCATTATTGTCGGAACCTTACCGCTGGCCTTGGTGGGTGGCCTTTGGTTAATGCACTGGCTGGGCTTCAACATGTCGATCGCGGTTGGGGTGGGCTTTATCGCGCTGGCCGGGGTGGCGGTGGAAACCGCCATCATCATGTTGGTATATCTCAATCAAAGCTGGCAAGCCGCCCAAGCTAGCGGCCGCCAGTTAGGACGCGAGCAGCTGGAGCAGGCGATCCGTGAGGGGGCTGGGCAGCGGATCCGCCCGGTGATGATGACCGATCTGACGGTGATTATTGGCCTGATCCCAATGTTAATCAGCGCTGGTACCGGCTCGGAGGTGATGAGTCGTATCGCCGCGCCAATGCTCGGCGGCGCGCTGTCATCGGCGCTGTTAACGCTATTGGTACTGCCTGCCATCTACAAGCTGTGGAAACAGCACAGCCACCAACTTTAACCGAAGCTAACAACATTAATCGCATTTAATGCCCCGCCAGGCGGGGCTCATAAGGAGAACAACATGACTAAATCACTACTTATCGCCACGCTACTGGGCCTAACTGCACACTCTGCACTGGCCATGGACGCCAGCGAATACCGCAAGCTGTCAGCTGAGCAAGCATTGCAGCAGGCCCATCAGTGGCACCGCAGCGGTGATGCCAGCGTTAAGGTGCTGCCGCGTCAAATCGATACCGAGTTTGCCAATGGCGAGAAGGTGAGCATTCCCACCGAGAGCCATTTGCTCTCTATCGCGCCCTTCGTGAATCAAACCCACCCTTGCACCTATCATGTGCCAACCGGCTGCCAAGGTGAGTTGGTCGATGCGCAAATGCATGTGATGGTGAAAGACTTGGCCACCGGAGAGCTGGTGCACAACACCATGGTGCGCACCCAGCACGATGGCTTTATTGATTTCTGGATGCCTAAAGATGGTCGCTATGAGTTTATGTTCCACTACGGCGATTTAATGGCCAGCGAAGTGCTCAGCACCGACGCCCAAAGTCGCACCTGTATCACCACCATGCAGTTGACCAAAACCGATCATAAACACCACCACTAAATCTGGCCGGGTCACTGGCTTTAAGCGCTGCCAGTGACCCGATCATCAAGGAGCAGCCAATATGACTAAAGGGAAAACAAGGCGTCGCTGCGCATTGCTGGCAATGCTAATCGCCGCCAGCCCACTTGCATGGGCCAGCGAATCGCAGGTGCGCAGCGTGTCGGTCACCATGCTAGATAGTATGCGTTTTCAGTTCGAGCCAGCGTTATCGGAGCTCAAGCCCGGCGAACTGGTCGAGTTTGTGGTGACCAACCAAGGTCAGATCGTACATGAGTTTGTGTTGGGCTCGCCGACTGAGCAGGCTGAGCATCGCGAGCAGATGCGCAATAGCGGTTATCACCACCATCATCATTCAAGCAATGCAGTCACTCTCGAAGCTGGTCAACGTGCGACCTTGGCGTGGCAAATGCCGCACCGTGGTCAACTGGAAGTGGCGTGTAACATTCCTGGCCACTATGAGGCTGGGATGTTTGAGGTTTGGGGGCCGTTCGAGAACGATTAGCAATGATAACTATGGCGTTAACCGTATAACTGCGAGTTTCTGAGGTTAATCAAACGGTTAAATAAAACCATGGAGAGTTTCGTCTTGCAGGAGGTATTGCTTTGGTTGCCAGTTGGTGGGGGGCATTGCTATCGTAAAAGTCGAAACTATCTGCGTTGAGAAGCAAAGATACTCCCTGACTCGATTTGACATACGAATAGACCAGACTTCGAAAGACCACTCGTTAGTTGCTGCTCAAGAGCGTATTTTCGCTTAATCTAGGCGAGTACAAACCTACATTTGGCTGCTAACATGCTAAGTTTTATTAAGAAAGCATTCGGTAAAGATCTTAACCCAGCCTCTAAGGAGGCTAATGGCTTAGTAGCGTCAGTCCAAAGTCAGAGCTATCAATATGGCAGAGGGGGAAAGCCTACTGAGTTCGATTGGTCTCAAACCCGATATGTTCCACTACCACCATCGCCACCAACGTGGGAGGTAGATAGGCGCCACGAGCTCTACCGAGACTACGAAGACCCATTTATTGGCCCCGTGCTCCGGGCCGGCTCCAAGAAACAACACACTAAAGTCGTCAAGCTTGCTGCTAGTCTACCTCTTGAGCACCTACGAGGGCCAGCTGGGGAGGTGGTAGCCAAAGCATACGTAAAGTTGATAACACAGAGAATCAAATCTGGGCAGCTGATGGCAGCAGCGAAGCAATCAGTTGAATTGCTTGAACGGCTGCCTGAATACGTTAAGGACGCTGATTTGCGTCGCTTTAATCGTATATTGAAAGACTTAGATAAACTGGGTAAGAAGCACAATTACTTGCCGATACCAGTTGAAAGCTCCTCATCACTTGAGCTTTTTCAAACATCTGAAGATGCCCCTTGGGGGCTTGTAAGCCAGCGAAAGTTGATCAAAGAGGAGCGTCCTGATCCGGCCTTCACGGTCATCTCTATAGATGCTAGGGGAACTTGGTTACTTGATCGCCAGGGAGCTAGCATCGATCTGCCTGGGGTAAAGAGCGTACTTCGTAGGGTGGATCGTGAGGGAGCGTTGGTGAGTGAGAAGGCACTAAACCATGATGCCTATCGAACTGGAATCAGTGGTTGTGCGTTAGCTATATTAGATTCTGGCGGGGTACTTCGCATTTACGACGAGAAACTAAATGCCTTAGTCGAGTCAAACTTAGGTGAAGACTCGCGTGTTATTGAGCACTTTCGTTCCACCGATACTAATTATTGGGGAGAGCTAAAGTCTCAGGTGCGAGCTGTAGATGCTGCTTCTGAGGGAGATCGCTACCTATTTACGCTAGCTGACGAAGTGTGGTGTTGCACTGCTTCAGGAAAGACCATTTGGGGGCTTGTTATGCCACTAAAAGAGGGTTGGAAGCGTGTAGTAGAGCGCAGTCATCGTTCAGGTCTTGCCCAGGACGTAGAGGATTCGCTAGAACTGTTAGGGCTGTCTCTACCTGTTGCGCCGGTGGACATAAAGAAACAGTATCGAAAGCTGGTACTGGCTCACCACCCAGACCGAAATTCCGGGGACCCAGCTGCAACCGAGAAAATGAAGGATCTTAACGCGGCGTTCGAGATTCTGACGGGCGTTGACCCCAACTCACTTGACTATGAAGAATCAGGTGTTACGCATTTTACTAAGACCGCTCCCGATTATGTCTTGGAGTTAGAGGGGGCTCGCCTAGAAATCTGCATTACTGGGGAAGTCCCTCAAGATTGGGTCTATGCAGCAAGCTTCGCTGGGGTTGATGGTGGGGCATACCTTGCTACTTACTCGGGCAAGATCGCTAGAGTCTCCCCTGAGGGGCAGCCTGAAGTGGTTTACGATATTGGTGTTTGTCCGAAGGAGATCGTTGAAGTGGGCCAGTATACTTACTTCCTTACGGCTACTCGATTGTATGTGATAGAGAAAACTGACACGCTTGTGGCGTGTGTCGATGTCTTTCAGCAGGGGCGATTGCTGGTTACTCAAACAGGGTTTGGTTTGCTTGCGGCAAAACAGCTTAGGTGGTTCACACATACTGGCACGAGGGTCGGAGAGCTGACAACAAAAGATCCCATACGGGCCATTTATGCCACCGATGATGGAACAGTGTTCCAAACCCGACAGCATCAAGTAGAAGTACAAGGACTCATAATGTGAGTCCGATAGCACGTAAAGCTTACGTGTATCCTTTTCTCGGATTTAAATTTAGCGCAACTGCAGTTATTTCGGGCCTGTCGTATCTGTCATCGAGGCGACAGGTTTCGGAACAGCAGCGATACTGTCTCTTGTGTGATGATAAAACGTATCAGGTTACATCTCTTGACTCCATCAACGGCCTTTCGTGGTAAAGAGGAGAGCTTCGAAGTGTAATTAAACGGCGAGAAAAGGTGTCAGATAGCCTCATCTTCCAAGGTACCTCGTTTTGCCCCAAACTTTGGGTGGGTTCGCCACAAATTTCTGAGTTAAGGTCACCCGGCTCACCGAACGTAGATATGTCGGGACGGACGCTTGTTCCCGGCATCGTCAGCTCTAGCCCATTTTCACAGCTTTTCTCTTGAAGCTCGGCAAAAGGGATATCTTCCAGTAGACCAAGACAAAAGGACTTGATCACTGGTATTGCTGCGGCAAATAACCATGCTTGTTGATTGACAGCATCGGTTCTGCGGAGTATCCGGCCCAGTACTTGTCGAAAATAAAGTTCGGTTTTAACGCGAGATAGGTGGCAGCATACTTGTAATCTGGGGATGTCCGTACCTTCGCTGATCATACCCACTGAGACAATCCAAGGTGAAGAACTAGTCCTGAAGCGACTAATAACTTGCTGTGCCTCTGGGGCCCCATGATGAACTACCGCAACCTGCTGATGGAACTCAGTTCTTAACATCGTTGCAATTGCATAGGCATGCTTGATAGTGGAAGCGACAACCAGCCCTGCAGACTGGGGATTAACGGTTCTGAGTTGAGTCAGTTTTGTGTCTGCTACCCCGAGAGCGTGACGAAGAAAAGAGGGTTGTGACAAAATTGCATCGTAGCGCACATTGCGCGCGTTAAAGAGTGCTTCAAGACTACCATACTGGCTGGTTTCTCCATCTTGCTCGAAGGTGATCGCATTGTTGTCGACAAGCACCATATTGGGTGTTCGACACACCCTGTCTTCAACCGCCTGGGCTAGATTGTAACTGTAATCATAAGCAACTTGGTTGGACTCATCGCTGTATCGCGCCAGCGTCACTGGCAATCGGTCAGATCGCCATGGTGTACCTGACAGAGCTAAGGTGTATTCTGCTCGGTCCTGTATATTTACAAGAACGGCTTCCCCCCAGGCGTTCGCGTGTTCCGGCGTGGAGCCCGCACAGTGATGGATTTCATCGAATATGACTAAGGTACGCATGCTCTTCAACAGGGCCCAAAAATCCTCATCTTTAGAGGCCATTGCCTGATAGGTTAGTGACACTCCAACTGCGCCTAGATTGCCGTCGAGCGGTTTAGCTATGCGTCTTTCAAACGTTCGCTGTATCTCCTCAGAGACCGTCACGGAAGGGGAGAAACAGAGCACGATGTCTATTTTTCCTTGGTCAAGCAAGCGCGCTGCTAGCTCAGCTGCCATACGTGTCTTACCGGCACCCGGGCATGCCAGGCAGAAGAAATCTCTCCGTCCTTGCTTGTATAGGGTTAAGGCTTTCTCGACACATTGTGTTTGCCAAGCTCGTAGTCCTGCCACTTAGTTCACCTCTAGTCGAGCCAGCTGCTTTTCGAGCAAACGAATGCGTCCCAGCAACACGGATTTCGCATCGACAGTCGTCTGATAGTCAGCCATGAGTGAGGCTTTGAATTCTGGATAGAGCTCATAAAGATGATCGCACTCTTCAGCCTCCCCCTGGAGGATCAACATTTCACCGCGATACTTGTTTAATCGCTCTTGTAGCGTTGAGCTCATGCTGACACGGGATGAGTTAGGCTCGGTTACTGGAGCCTTGGTTGACTCAATAGGTGATTGAGGCTCAAACAACTCGGTTTTCTCATAACGAGGTTTTAGCTTTGTTGATGAGGGCCCCTTTACTATCCAACCGCGTGCAATTAGTCGTTTTATTCGGTAGTAGACATAAGCTTGTGCTTGTTGACTGCTGAGTTCATCAAGTACCGTACCGGTTTCTTGCAGTTCAGAACGAAGCTCAGATGTACTGAAATCAGTTGTGAACGAATCGATAATGCGCAAGGTTTCTTGGCAAAGCGGAGCTTGAATGTCTGAGGGCATGTTTGAGCCTTTCGTGTCTGTGGAACTGTTTGAGTCTCATTTCGAGGTGTCTCGAAGGGATGCGGATTATAATCCGTTGTTTGACGGGCGGCAACTTCACATAGTTCTTATCATTTTGAGGGTAAGAATGAGTGATTTAGCCAAGCAGATCGGACTCAGACTCCGAGAAAAACGCATGGCAGCGCAGGTGTCACAAGAAGGCTTAGCTAACTTGGCCGACGTTGACCGTAGTTACGTAGGTCGTATCGAGCGAGGAGAAGTTAACGTGACGATTGACGTGCTCTACAAACTGTCCGAAGTGATTGGCTGCGACCCCAAAACGTTGCTCCCCTAGTCAACCCGACGTATCCAAATGCTCATTTCTCAGCTTTCTATCTATTATTACTCTAAACACTGTATTTTTAGTACTTTATGGGCTGATTACGAGGTCTCTGATGGCCAGGAAAGTGACTTAACATAATCCCTTATTACGCGATAAAAGGGGTGTGGAATGAGTTTATGGGGTAATCGTTACTAAAGCCTGATAATTAGCTATTTTTTCCAAGCTGACTATCCGAAGTGTTACTGTATTTAGATGAGTTCAGATGCATTGGCTGGTGCGCGACCAGGCATGCCTAGCCGAGGTAGTGTGGCTTAATCACACTAAATACCGAAACGCGTTTCTGGACAGAATTGAGTTAGGAAAGTTGGATTAACGCCTTTGCCAGTTGCGTTTTGGTTGTAGCGTAGTTTTGGTGTAAGGTGGCGAAGCCACGCCAAAACGAACAGTAGACCAAAACGTCAACTGAGCAAACTTGTTAGAATTTATGGTCACAGAATTAGACCTCTACTAACTCGGCTATTTTTTCTGCTACAACTGCCATTGTGTCCTCTGAAGTATCCAGCCCAGTTCTGGAAGCTAGCATTGGGCTGACATTTCGCAGTGCTTCATATGTAGTGTTGTGTACGATAGGAATAAGTTGATTACCTGCCAGCAAAGTTGAAAGCTCTTTGTCAGCCACACTCTCTTGCGGGAGGCGCTCCAACATTGCAGGCGTAACTAATACAAGTCCAATTCGAGAATTAGCCAACCCCTTATCTATTGCACGCATCATCGGCACACCTAATCCGAGATCTTTTTCACTGAACCAAACTTTGACACCGGCGTCTTCAAGTAAATCATGTAACTCTTTAGCCGCATCTTTGCGATCCCCCCAAGCGTGACATAGAAATACATCACGAAGATCAGGCTGCTGGACTGCTCGTGCTTCAACTGTTTCTCGAATTGGTGTGAGAGATTTTATCTCGGAAGGTGTATACGATAGAGATGAGCCAGTTTTAGACCAGCGTGGCTTTGAACTCCGGCTAGATCCCCCTCCGCTACTCCTAATACCCCCGCTAGTTTGAGAAGTGGAGTAAGGTGGAGTTAAGTAAGAGCTATAACCACCGCCATAGCGACCATATCGCCCGCCGCATGCAGGACAATTTGCTGCCGCTGCAGCAGAACGGTGACCTCTTGAAGGTGCTGTACATTTTGCCATATTTCCTTACCTCCCAATTTGAATGAAGAGTTCAACGCCTTGTTATGGTGCAGTTAACTGACCACTAAACCCAAGCAAAGCAACGTAAACACTGAGGCCAACGGAACCAAAAATGCCCTAGGTTAGTTGTCACTTTTAAGCAGCTTGTTAGCTTACAAACCTACGACGTGCGCACACGCTACCTTGGCAATATGGTTATGGGTCAACAATAACAATAATTAAAATGTGGAAATAGATCGCAGATCACTGTTTTAATGAACAGTGGTGGATATATTCACATATGAGCGATTTGCTCTCATACAAGTGGGGATTATCATTATGGCTTTGAAGCCGGGTCCAAAACCAATTGCTAAATCAACGGGTAAACCAGACCAACGTAGACGTGATAATAAAAACACTCCCGGAAATACTCCCGGACTAAAACCTAGCAAGTCATCTAAAAAGTAAGAACCATAGTATTCGTAAGCTACTGCTCTAGTAGCTTACTTGCCCCTATGAACTCCCAACTTCTGCCTGTAAGCTAACGCTTCAAACAGCGGCGCGCGTCAGTGCGTCCGGCTGCTTTGACTTGTTAGCGGCATTTATAGCACTGACTGTTTTGTCTGCCAGTTCAATGTACTTTTCCGCATCAATGAAATCAAAATCAGCATCCCTTCCATGGGTGACTCGATTCCTCAAGCGTCTCAGATCCATAACTCGTTTAATCATGTCATTATTGAATTCGGGAATTTCGTAAAGAAACTCTTCGAGTGCTTTAGGGCTAAAACGCATCATGGTAGTACCTTGAACCATACCAATTTCAACACAAGCAATTTCAATTGATGTCCAAGCTTCAATAATAGCTGCACGAGGATTCAGTTTCGCAATCGTTCTCATTTCTGATAGCCAACCTCCACTTTCCTCTGACGAGTGGACTTGGTTGGCGGAAATAGAGCTTTCTACTTCTTTTATTTCTTCGTTGAACATCATCTTCGCTGCGGATGTTTCGACTTTCGTAAGACGTCGTAAAACACTTCCTAGATCCTTCTGAAATAGAAACATGCCAATCGACGCTACAATTGGCCAAGCAAGTATCTCCAACATTTTTATAAAATGCTCCATTTGTAATCCTTTCTCGCCTAGACCGCTAACATTTTATTCAATTTATCCACTAATGACTCTAAAGTTAACATCGACAATAGTGACCTTCAATCAGACAGTTAGCAAATCCAGCACTTCAGCTGTCTGTGCAAAACATGGAACACTCATGTGAATACATGGAAACGGCAATCACTGGGTTTATAGCGAGTGGTTTTGCGGGCTCTCTAACTAGGAATGGGGCAGTTCCGCGTTAGCACTAACAGTCGCAAGGGGGCGCTAAGAATGCTCAAAATGGCTCGGCGCATCAATGGACAGTCTGTATTGCATAATTTGCAGTGTTATACCGTACTCGGCTTGATTCGATCTTTATTAGACAAGAACTCACGATAAGTAAAGTTACTCTATTCGGCTATCTCTCTTCTGGCCTAGGCCTGACTAACTCATTCAAGTCTAGATTGGGTATCCCTGCTGCATTTGCCAGGATCCTCTCGATCATCCTTAACTGTTCATTATTTTGGCGGTGAAGAACAGCATTCTCAGCTTCAAGGCGCTCGATTTTAGCAACTAGGTTAACATCTGCTCTGGTAAATTGCCTTGCCAGCTCAGCAGTGACTCCTCGAAGTTCGTTCTTCTTTAAGTCATATTCGTTTTTTATCGCTGTGTAGGTGCAAAGAGTTTGACGCGTGGTGTTGATGCCAAGCTCTTCCTTTACGGCATTAACCAAAAGAGCCCAGGTTAACCTAGTTCGCCATCTTCGAATCAAAACCTCAATTGCTCGCTGTTGTTTTGAACTGAGAGAAAGTGCGGCCATAGGTTACTCCTGAGTGAGGCCAAAAGAGCTAAGCAGGGCTGTAAGCTCACCGTTCTCAGAACTAGGTTCTAGCTCAGCATCGGAATCGAGCAGCCTGCTTAGCTCTGTGCGAGAGTCCGGCAAAATGGCTTTGATCTCTTTAACACGTCGATTTTCGATGTCAGTTACACGAAATACAGCATTTTGACTAACAAAACGAATAGGAGAGCCTTTCTTGATGTCCTGTCTATTCATCAGCTCTAACAACTGTTCGAGTAGTGTGGTGTTTTTGTGATGAGTTATGAACCAATTCTGTAATGATATGCTAGTGCGCAATCGCTTGCTGCATCGCGCTTGTTTCAGACGGATTTTTTGGACGCTGAGGTCTTTAGAAAGAATGTCGATGGCTTTTGAGTCTCGATTTACATGGATACTAGAGCTACAAAGTGCGCACTGAGTTACAAAGTCATTTAGGTAGGTACAAGGGTTAACAGTCAGCTGCTGCGTACAGATCCCGGTTGCAGTTATGCTCGCTGCCTTGTTTGTAGCATGTTGGTACTCTTCTTTGGTAACTACTCGAATCTCTTTTGGGGCTTTGTTTTGCGGGCTACTCAGTTCAGCTATCCGAGCTATTCGGTCTGAATCCGGAGTGTGGTCGTAGACTGCATTCTGTTGAACAGAGGTTCTGCCGCTCCACAAGGCTATCACTTCATCCGATAAACCACTTTCTTGAGCTTTGGTGTTTAGCCAATGGCGAAACTGATGGGGGTTAATCCGGATGCCTGAACTAAAGCCGAAGTCCTCAAATATGGTCTGCTCGTTTGTAGTACCGGAGAGTTTTCGTTGTAGCAGCTGGTTAAGCTTTAGTGTCTCTATGGCATAGTAACTATTGGCAAGTTTATACCCCCCTTTTTCTCTACACGAACTTACTTGGCGCCCAGTGAAATTAAAAAGAGCGTTAGACAATGATACAGATTGCGTACCTATGATGCGATTCGGGAAAGTTGGCACAGAACGTTTAATATGAGCGATCCAGTTCTTCTGGAAAGTCGCCACGTTGGGGTGTTTCCCCACGATTTCGTATAATGTTTGGGCTGAACTTGTCGATACACCAATTAGCTGCTCTAAGCTACTACCATTGAATCTTAATATGTCTGAATCGCAAAGCTTACTGACATGTTTGAAGTATTTTTCATGTGAACGATGCTTAACTGACTCAGCGTTAGGCCATAGCCTAATTCGCCCCTCTCCTTTATCATAGAAGCCTAGGATATAACCTAGTTGAAATAAGTTAACGGGTTTGTCTTGAGGATACTCAGCCAGTTTATCAGAGCGATAGGTTCCTAAGAGTGCGCTGAGAGGGCGATTGGGATTCTCATAGAATCTGCATAATACTCTAGCGGGTTCACATGCAAATCGTAGCCACTCTATCGCCGTATTCACTGGGTCTGACATTGCCGCCAAAATGTGGTTATCGTTGTTTTTATAACCCTTGGAGCCGCGCCAGTCTAACCAGTATATGGGTTGAGTAATCTCTTTTCCTTTCTCGATGCGTGTAGCTATTCTCGATTTAAGCTTCTGATTTACCAGCGTTAGTTGCTCCGCTGCCATGCGATTAGGAGCGCTCATTGCTAGTGTTGTCATGCAAACAATAAACGCATTTCGTTGTGGGCTATATAACTCTATATTCTCGAGCGAGCTAATATCTGGAGATACATGGTTAAAAATAGCAGCAAGAGCTCGCAGAGCTCGTTCGTCAGGCATCTTTCTTTTTTGCCTTTTTAATGCCAGTTCAACTGAATGGCCCTGTCCTCGGTCTACGTCGCTAATCTGTGGTGTGAGGATAGTGGTTCGAATGAATTTTCTCTCTCGACACCACTCAAGAACGGGTTTGAATGAGACCATATAGGGCTTAGCTACTCTGGAGTCCACAAAATCGTTCACCTCCTGTTGCGTAAGTGTTGTGATTTTTTCTCCAAAGTAAGCAAAGAAATGCCGAGCACAAAGCTGCCTACCTATAAAAGACGATGTACCTAAATCACTGCGCTCCCCAAGGTGGTCCAGTACGAATGCCATTACGGTATGGCGGGAAATAGGCGGTAGTAAGTCATCACTGCAGTATCTGTGTTGTGCTCCAAGTCTCGGGTGAGTGACTCGGTTTGGATCTACAAAGTGGAAATTGAGTTTTACACCGTCGAGGCGGTGATAGACCCATGCCCAGTCATCCCACGATGCAGGCTTACCTTCGAAGTTAGTTATACCGGCTAATGGGTACTGCTGTAGCTCGGCAATGTAAGCTTCCAATGCCTTTCTATACTTATTAAGCATTCAATTTCCCCTTTTGCTCCAATATTGCGTCGCACGCCCCTATCGTGGCTTCAATATATTGGATTTGCATGCTAAGCCGTCCTAGAGCCAACGTGGGCTCGCCAAGTTGCTCCCGAAGCTCTAGCTTGGTCTTTGCTTGCTCTAGGATGCTGCGGTGATTACCTGTCAACAGTGCTAGAAAGTTATCGCAGCCATAACATCCGATAGGGCGACTCTCTGTACACTGGCTGCAACCGTGTTGTGACTTCGCTTGCCCAGCTTGGCAACCATATTCATCTTCGATGACATAGTCTGGTGAGCTCAATAGTTCAGTGATACTTGTCGAGAAAGCGCTGATTAAGAACGTATTACCTGCAAACTTTTCATCGATTGACGCTCTTTGCTCATTGCTTAGATCTATATAAACCTGTGCGGCTCTGGGAGTATTGCCCATCAGTTTGGCAATTTGAATTTTTGATAAACCGGAGCGTGCTGCCCTTGTTCCAACAGTGTGGCGTATCCTGTTGTTACCAACTTTCAGTGTCCCGGAAGGAGCTCTCTCACTTTTTATGTTCAACTTCTTAACCATACCGGCTATCGCGCTTCTGAAATTTTCAGGTTGAAGGTGAAAAGCCTGACTCTCTAAGCCAATAGAGTCGAACAACTGTTCCTTGCTAGCAAACTTTGTGGCGAATAGCTGACTGTCGAAGAATAATGGGCATTGAGATATCAGTTCTAGCATCTCCCTGTTCGTTAGGTTGATATCAAGAGAGTTAAGTCTTAGATTCAGGCGCCTAATATACTCTTGCTTATACAGCATTACTTCATAGGAGGCTCTACTGTTAAGAAGTAGTGGTTCCCGCTCTGGCGCTTGTCTAAATAGATTTTTTTGTTTTGCTTTCCATATTCTTACTTGTAGTTCGCTTTCGTCACTGAATTCGTACTTGAGTTTGATGTCGTATTCCTTGTTCATATAAGTAGCTCCCACAGGAATGACATCACTCCACTTAAGTTGGATGAGATTGGCTGGCCTGCGAACAAGCACTTGCATAAAGCGAGCTGCGACTAGATAGCAAAATGATGTCAAATGTCCCACCATATGTAAGCGGTCTGGACGAGGGTTGTCAGGGCCAAAACCATTTTTTATAAAATGGCTCATTTGACGATTAAACTTTAGTTCAAAGTCATAACTCTCGGTATCACTTAAACACCCCCGCTCTGGGTCAGAGGGATTAGATTTGCCCCGAACGACTTTTGCTGTGCGACTCCATTGATACACACTTTCCCAACGTTTAACGTTGGTGCGGTAAAGGTGGTGTATAAACATTTTTAGCACTCGCTTTGTGCCTATACCTTTGGTTTGTAGTGGTCAAGTTAAATTGGCCACGGTTTTGTATTCAAGCCAGTACCTTCGCTCTGACTCATTGGGTGTCAGCCCGCCGTTATATTGATGCGGCCTGAGCTGACTGTAATA
>NZ_AUBZ01000036.1 GCF_000429505.1 Aliagarivorans taiwanensis DSM 22990
CTGCGATAGCATCAGGGGATATGCGGTCATTACGAATGAAGCGGTAAGCCCCTTCCATATCGGCGGGTGAAATAGCCAGTTTAGACACAGCGACTCCGGGTTGGCTGGCAAGTGAAGCAGCTAGCGATATAAGCCTTTGAGTACGTCTGGGGTCATTGAGCTCTGCCTGACTAAACTGCGCTTGTGCCCACTCCATTGGGTTTGAACTGTCCATCGTAACCATCTCATTGAGAAATCTAAATGATCTGATCACAAGGTGAGGATTGAGTTCAAAAAAAATCCCCGAACGATGTTCGGGGATTTGTGTATAAGAGACAGCCGTTACGGTGGCTTTTTCAATCCTTTTAGGTGGCTTTACAGCACCATCGACAGGAACTGGCGCAGGCGTGGGTTCTCTGGGTCATCAAAGAACGCCTCTGGCGTTTCATTCACCAACAGCTCGCCGTCTTCCATAAACAGTACCCGGTCGGCCACTTCACGGGCAAAGCCCATTTCGTGGGTCACCACCACCATGGTCATGCCTTCAGCGGCTAAGCCTTTCATAACGTCCAATACCTCGCCAACCATCTCGGGGTCGAGCGCCGACGTGGGTTCATCGAACAACATGATGTTTGGCTTCATGGCCAAGGCGCGGGCGATTGCTACACGCTGCTGCTGACCACCGGAGAGGTGCGAGGGGTAGTTGTCCATGCGATCGCTTAGGCCAACGCGTTTTAGTAGATCACGGGCATCAGTTTCGGCAGTGGCGGCATCGCGCTTTGCAACTTTAAGTGGCGCCAACATCACGTTACCCAAGGCGGTCTTGTGCGGGAACAGGTTGAAGTTTTGGAACACCATGCCCACTTCTTCACGCAGCTTGTTGATATCGGTGCTTTTGGCGTACATATCGGTGCCATCGACGGTGATACTACCGCTGCTGATGGTCTCTAACTGGTTGAGCGCCCGCAAAAAGGTTGACTTGCCCGAGCCAGAGGGGCCGACGATAACCACCACCTCACCGCGGTGCACGGTGGCACTCACGTCTTTAAGTGCATGACAGCCATTGGGGTAAATCTTGTTGATCTTGTCGGCAACGATCATGTCATTGCCTTGATAATCTCTAGTCACTGGCTGACAACCTCTTTTCTAGTCGTTGAATGGCCCAAGACAAGCTACTGGTCAGCAGCAAGTAGAGCAGGGCGACGGTAAACCACACCTCGAAGGGGGCAAAGCTGCCGCTAACTACTTCGCGACCGGCTTTGGTCAAATCGGTAATCGAGATCACCGATACCAGTGATGAATCCTTGATCAGGTTGATAAACTGACCGGCCAATGGCGGCAGGGTGCGCTTGAATGCCTGCGGTAGGATCACGTAGATCATCGCTTTCGGGTAGCTCATACCCAGCGAGCGGGCCGCTTCCATCTGGCCTTTGGGTATCGACTGAATACCGGCACGGACAATCTCTGCCACATAGGCAGCGGTAAACAGTGAAAGGGCAATCACACCGGCAACGAAACGCTCAAGGTCGAACACGGTGCCAATGAAGAAGTAAACGATAAAGATCTGAACCAGCAGTGGGGTACCACGGATAAGCTCGACATAGGCGATGGAGAGCTTCTTAACCGCCGGATTCGACGAGATGCGCATCAGGCCGATAATCAGGCCGAGTACGATGGCAAACAGCAGTGACCACAGCGAGATCTTAATGGTGACTATCAGGCCTTCGGTGAGCGGGCCAATGCGCCACTCTTCCAGCGATGCTAAGCGATCGCCTTCGAAGATCAGGTCGCCTTCATAGACCAGCAAGTCTTCGTATTCGCTGAGATCGACCAGCACATCACCGGCCAGCGATTCGAGTACTAAGTCGCCCTCGGCATTGCTGACAATGTTGCCGTCTTCGGGGGCGGTAACCGCCGATGCTTGGTTATTAACGATGTAAGGAACGACGCGTTGCCAGTTCCAGTTGTAATCAATCTTCTTGCCGGAGAGAAACACCAAGCCGCCAAGGGCAACCAGGATCAGGACAAAAAGGGCGTTCCAGCCAAGGTTTTTGTATTGGGTCTGCATATATGACTCTGGTAAAACACGTGCTGGCGAACCGTACAACACGCTCCGGTTCGCCGTAGAAGGTCAATGGGTTTATTGAACCTGCTCTAGCCACGCATCATCTTTGAACCACTTATCATAGATGCGATCGTAGGTTCCGTCGCCGCGGATTTGGCGCAGGTAACCGTTCAGGAAGTTCAGCATGTCAGGATCGCCCTGACGGATTGCCCAGCCAAGAGGCTCGAAGGTGAATGGCTGATCAAGGTGAACCAGCTGACCTTTGTTCTCAGCATCATAGATGGCGTTGTAGGGAAGGTCATACACGAAGGCATCGGCCTTACCGTTAATCACTTCCAATACCGCTTCTGACTGAGTCTCATAAAGGTTTAGTGTAGCTTTTGGAATGTAACGCTTAATCGCGCCTTCACCGGTGGTACCCAGCTTGGTCACAATGGTGTACTCATCGCTGTTCAGGTCGCGGTAGCTGGTGATTTTGCCTTCCAATTTAGGGCTAAGTAGGATGGTTTGGCCGATGGTTACGTAAGGGTCGGCGAAGTTCACCTGCATGTTACGTTGTGGGGTAATGGTCATACCGCCCATGATCATGTGACACTTACCGGTAAGTAGGGTTGGAATAATGCCATCCCAAGCGGTGTTAACCGGTACGTACTTCACGCCCATCGCGCGTGCCATTTGGCGGCCCAGGTCGATATCGAAACCGATGTATTGGCCGTTTTTCGCAGTCATCTCGAAAGGCATGTAACCGGCGTCAAAACATACGCGCAGTTCGCCTTCTTTGGTGATTTCTTGAAGTAGGGTGTCTTGTGCGAAGCTGCTGGCACTGATCAACGCCAGCGCAGCCGCTGCGGTGCGGATAAATCCTTTCATAATAATCCTTGTTTTTACTCTTTTTTTTGTTGTACCTAAAGCTCTGCAAAGGCCTGCTGAGACAGTGGTAACATGTTGTGTTGCGTGACTTTTATAGCAGAATTAGTCGTTGCTGGGTAGGGTTATCAGGGCATGCGAGTGTTAATTGAATGTAAAGTGCGCAAAGAGATTCAGTAATGTAGCTTGTCAGTAGCTTGTGGTGTCTTCGTTTAGCTTTTATCGAGGTGTTGCAAGGGTGTTAATGCGCTTCGACAGCAATTATTCAAGATGCTGCCTACTTACCACGAGCGAGAGTTCAGATAGCTAAAAGCAGGGCGGCTCGCCGCGGTTTACCTTCGGCAATCACTGAAAGTAAAAAACCAGCCCGTAGGCTGGTTTTTGCATGCTAACTCGATGCTTAGTCTAGTAAGCGTCGTTGTGTACGGAGGCTGCGCGACCTGAAGGGTCAGCGTTGTTTTGGAAGGCTTCATCCCACGCCAATGCTTCTGGCGTCGAACAGGCCACAGACTTGCCGTGCGGCACACACTTAGCGGCAGAGTCTTGCGGGAAGTGCTCTTCGAAGATAGCACGGTAAAAGTAGGCTTCCTTGGTGTCAGGTGTGTTGATTGGGAAGCGGAATGCCGCATTCTCCAGCTCAAGGTCTGACACTTCCAGCTCAACCAACTCTTTCAAGCTGTCAATCCACGAGTAGCCCACGCCGTCAGAGAACTGCTCTTTCTGGCGCCAAGCCACGCTGTGTGGCAGGTACTGCTCGAAGGCTTCGCGCAGGATGTGTTTCTCAATCTTGCCGTTGCTACACATCTTCGCTTCAGGGTTGAGGCGCATTGCCACGTCCAAGAACTCTTTGTCGAGGAAAGGTACACGACCTTCGATGCCCCAAGCTGCCAGCGACTTGTTGGCGCGCGCACAGTCAAACATGTTTAGTTTGCTTAGCTTACGCAGGGTTTCCTCGTGGAACTCTTTCGCGTTCGGTGCTTTGTGGAAGTACAGGTAGCCGCCGAATACTTCATCGGAACCTTCGCCAGAGAGTACCATCTTGATGCCCATCGCTTTGATCTTACGCGCCATCAGGTACATCGGGGTGGATGCACGGATGGTGGTCACATCGTAGGTTTCGATGTGGTAGATCACGTCGCGCAGTGCATCGATACCTTCTTGCACGGTAAAGTGGATCTCGTGGTGTACGGTACCCAAATGCTGAGCCACTTCTTGTGCAGCAATAAGATCGGGTGAGCCTACCAGGCCAACTGCAAACGAGTGCAGTTGTGGCCACCAAGCGCCGCTTTGGTCGTCGTCTTCAACACGCTTGTCGGCGTAGATCTTGGTAATTGCCGAGATAACGGATGAATCCAGGCCGCCAGATAGCAATACGCCGTAGGGTACGTCACACATCAGCTGGCGCTTCACGGCGGCTTCCAGCGAGTCGCGTAGCTCGTCTACTGAGGCTTCGTTGTCTTTAACGGCATCGTAAGACATCCAGTCACGCGCGTAGTAGCTGGTGACTTCGCCATCTTTGCTGTACAGGTAGTGGCCCGGAGGGAACTCCGTGATGGTTTTACAGATAGGCGACAGCGCCTTCATCTCTGAGGCAACGTAGAAGTTACCGTGCTCATCGTAGCCAGTGTATAGCGGGATAATACCGATGTGGTCGCGGCCAATCAGGTAGGCGTCTTCTTCGGCATCGTACAGGCAGAAGGCGAAGATACCGTTGAGATCATCTAAGAAGGCAGGGCCTTTCTCTTTGTACAAGGCCAAGATGATTTCACAGTCAGACTCGGTGGCAAACTGGAAGTCTACATTCAGATTCTTCTTTAGGTCCTTGTGATTATAAATCTCGCCATTTACCGCCAGTGCGTGGGTCTTTTCTGGATTGTAGAGGGGCTGAGCACCGTTATTCACGTCGACGATAGACAGTCGCTCGTGAACCAGAATTGCATTCTGGGAGGTGTAAATCCCTGACCAGTCAGGCCCGCGGTGGCGCAAGCGTTTGGACATTTCCAGCGCCTGCTTACGCAGCTCGCTGAGGTCGCTTTTTATATCAAGAACACCAAAGATGGAGCACATAGAAATCCTTTTTTACTCTAATTTTTACAACTAAACGAAGGTGCATCACTGCACCATTCGTTGGAACCTTTCAATTTGCCAAGATTTGCAGATTTTGCAAGCTTTAGCGCGATAAAAATGGGGTTTTTACTGATTTCAGTCAGTTAAGCCCGAAAGCGTACGTTTTCACCGGCTTGCTTGTCCCCTTGGGGGCTTTTTTCGGAGGATAACAGTTCGTTATAGACGTGCTCAGCAAAGCCCGCACCCGCCTCGTTGTAAAGGTTGAATACTTCGTCGGCCCCTAAGCGCCGTAATTTTTTAGCTTCATCCGCAAACTGACATATCGCCGCAATTTTCGCATTGAAATTGCCTTTTTTGAGCTGTTTCAGCGCATATTCGTTACCGTGGTGGTGAGGCATGGCGAGTAGTACTAGCTTCAACTCTGAGCTGGGGTGAAGCTTTTCCCAGAAGTCGGAGTCGGTTGCGTCCCCCTGAATCACTGCGCGGCCTTGATTGATCTGTCGCTCGATTTTGTCCAGATCGGTGTCAATACCGATCACCAGATCAGGGTAGTGTTGCTGCATCAGATCGTAGGCACCTTCACCGATGCGCCCCATCCCAAGAATAACGACCTGCATCTGGCCCAGTTCAATCGGCTGATCTTCAATGTTCAGGCGCTTACGTTGCAAGCGGCGCAGCACCGGCAACAGCCATTGGTAGACCTTATCGGCGTTCTTGTGGATTGGCGCAGAGATCATAAAGCTGATACTCACCGCCATCGCCAGAGCCGCCATCCACTCGCCCGGTAGCCAACCCAGTTTCACGGCAATCGCACTGACAATCAGGCCAAACTCGCTAAAGTTACCGAGGCTTGCAGCCCCGAGGAAGGCGGTACGCGAGCGCAGGCGGAAGAACATCAGCAGCAGCATATACGCGGTGTTTTTTACAAATAGCAGCGCACACAAGATCAAGGCAATACCGAAGGCATCCCAGCTCGGTGGGTAGCTCAATCCAATCGACAGGAAGAAGGCAACCAGCATGATCTCTTTAAAGCTGAACAAGGCCTTAGCCATGTAGTTGGCGCCAGAGTGGCTCGCCAGCAACATGCCCATGACCAGCGCACCGATGTCTGATTTGATGCCCACCAACTCAAACAGTTGCGCACCCACCACCAACGCCAAGAAAAAGCCCAAAACGATTTGCAGCTCGCCGTGGCCGACCCGATCAAGCAGCCGATAAAACAGCGGCCTTAGTGGCCACAAGAACAGCAACAGCGGCGCGTAAAGGGTGGGTAGCTTACCGGTACTGGCAGCCAAGAACACCACAGCAAAGATATCCTGAATAATCAGGATGCCAATGGCGACCCGCCCATACAGCGCGTTCATCTCACTTTTATCTTCCAGCGCTTTTACCGCAAATACGGTCGAGGAGAAGCCCAAGGCAAACGCCAGTAGGTAGATGGAATGCTGTTCTAATCCGCTGGTCAACGGTAGCTCAGCAAAGCGAAACGCCATGAGGCACAAACTAAAGAATACCAAGCTGCCGAGCATATGAAGACTGGCAGTGCCGATCACCTCTTTCTTAAACAGTGAGCGGATGTCGAGTTTCAGGCCAACCGTGAACAGCAGCAGAGTTACGCCTAAATCGGCGGCGCTGTTCACCAACTCCATCTCGCTGAAGCCTGCATAGTGCAAGATAAAACCAGCGCTTAGAAAACCGATTAGTGGTGGTAGGTGGAGCAAGTGGGCAGCATAGCCCGCTAAAAAGGTGATAGTGATAAGTAGAGAGACTTCCATTCGCGTGCGGCTACCTACAGAAAATCAATGGCAGCTACGTTGGGTAGCACGTGGTTGGGGCGGAAGGGGACCGCTTCGATATCAGCTTCATTGCTGACACCGGATAGCACCAGAATAGTCTCAAGACCTGCCTGAAAACCTGCCAGGATATCGGTTCGCAGGTTGTCGCCGATGATCACAGTTTGCTCGGCGTGGGCGCCCATCTTATTCAAGGCGGCGCGGATGATCCAGGCACTAGGCTTGCCGACATAAAAAGGCTTGCGGCCGGTGATCCGCTCAATGGGCGCACACAGCGCGCCGCAGGCTGGGCTCATATTTGGCCCATGGGTATCGGGGTTGGTGGCAATAAACTGCGCCCCCTCTGCAACGAACTTGGCAGCCAACTGAATCATATTCCAATTGTAGTTGCGGGTTTCGCCCACCACGACAAAGTCAGGGTTGATATCGGTAATCGTGAAGCCGGCGCTGTAAAGCTCGTGGATAAGCGCGCCTTCACCGATCACATAGGCTTTGTTGCCCGGTTGGCGTTTAAGAAAATCAGCGGTCGCCATTGCCGAGGTATAAAAACACGAGTCGGGGATCTCAAGGCCAGCGCTGGCAAAGCGATTATGCAGGTCCTGCGGGGTTTGTGCGGGGTAGTTGGTGAGTATCACTAACTTGACCTGCCGCTCGAGCAGGCCTTGTATAAATTGGTCTGCTCCCTTAATCAATTGGTTGTCGTGGAGCAACACTCCATCGATGTCGCAGATGACCGATTTCGTCATGGCTTTATCCTAGAACCTTAGCTGTTAACATTAGAGTAACGTAGCGCAATGCAATTGAGCCAGTGAAAGTTTGTGAAAGCCCCGCACAATACGCGGCGATCTCACTGATTTTAAAGGAGTGGATTATGCAACTGGAAGCGTTTATCAAGCAACTGCCAAAAGTTGAACTGCACGTTCATCTCGAAGGTACCCTCGAGCCTGAGCTGATGTTTGAGCTCGCCAAGCGCAACAACATTAAGCTGCCCTATGCCTCGGTGGAAGAGGTCAAACAGGCCTATCAGTTCACCGACTTGCAGAGCTTTTTAGATATCTACTATCAATCTGCTCAAGTACTTTGCACCGAGCAAGACTTCTTTGACTTGGCCATGGCTTACTATCAGCGCTGCCATGAGCAAGGCATTGTTCACACTGAAGTGTTTTTCGACCCGCAAACGCATCTACCTCGAGGTGTGGCTATCGAAACGCTGTTTGCAGGCCTGTCTCGTGCAAAGCAGGTGGCTGCCCAGCAGCTGGGCGTAAGCGTCGAGTACATCCTGTGCTTTCTGCGCCACCTTAGTGAGGAGGATGCCATCGATTGCATGGAGCAGGCTCTGCCTCACGGAGAACACTTTATTGGCGTGGGCCTCGATTCGTCCGAGTCGGGTAACCCACCCGAGAAGTTTGCCCGTGTATTCGCCATGGCGCGCGAGCAGGGGTTTAAGTGTGTCGCCCACGCCGGAGAGGAAGGGCCTGCGGAGTACATTAAAACTGCGCTGGATATGCTGAAGGTCGAGCGTATCGATCACGGTGTGCGTTGTATCGACGATAGCAAGGTGCTCGCTGAGTTGGTTGCCAAGCAAGTGCCCCTGACGGTCTGCCCCTTATCGAATGTTGCGCTCAAGGTGGTCGACAAGCTCGAAGACCATCCTTTGCCACAGATGATAGAGCAGGGCTTGCTGGTCACCATCAACAGCGATGATCCTGCTTATTTCGGTGGGCAACTAGAGCAGAACTTAACCGCCTGTGCCCGCGCATTTGGCTGGGATAAACAAATGTTAGCAAAATTGAGTATCAACGCAGTTATTTCCAGTTGGGCAAGGTTAGAACAAAAAATTCTATATATTCAACAAATTAATCGCCTGCTTACAATCTAAAGCAGCTAGACTTACAACAAATGCTTAATCTGTTATTAACAAAGTCAGGAGCGACATATGTTTGTTGTATTTTTCAGATGGAAACTGCGCGAAGAGATGATCAAGGAGTTCAAAGAGGGCTGGTCTGAGGTCATCCATGTGAATATTGATAAGTTTGGCGCGCTGGGTTCGCGCCTTCACAAGGCCTCCGATGGCACCTGGGTCAGCTACTCGCAGTGGCCTACCAAGGACCATTGGCTTCGCTCCAAGGAGAGCGAAACCTTGGTACAAGACGCCCGCGCCAAGATGCGCAAAGCCATTCTGTGGCAAGACGAACCTCTGTTAATGGCACCACAGATCGACCACTTCGTCTCCAGTAAACTCGAAGCAAACGGCTCGTTCGCTTAATTCTTTAGTACACGTTGTTTCCGCGTTTGGCTAAACCCGTTCACAGGTTTAGCCAAACGCGGCTGTGCGACTAGGTGTTGCTTTGCCTCCGATAATCTTGCTTTCGTGCTGCGCTGAAGTAAACTGTGCGGCTTGTTCAAGCAGTGCAAAGCACAACGATGATAAAATATAAGCACCCTGTTTTTACACTTCCTTTCGACTGGCGCTGGCTAGCTCCCAAGTTCTGGGGCACTTGGCTGACCGGTGGTCTGATTATCCTATTGGCGTTTGTTCCCCCTAAAGTGCGTGATCGCATCGCGGTGGTCATAGCTAACCAACTGTTTGAACGTAAGTTCCTTAAAAAGCGTCGCGCGATTGCCGACACCAATCTTAGCCTGTGTTTTCCCGAGATGAGCAGCGAACAGCGGGTTGAGTTGATGCGCAAAAACACCCACATTTTTGTGCAGTTAATCTTAGGGATTGGCGAGTTGATAGCCCGATCGCCAAAGCACCTGCATCGCCGCATCCGGGTTGAGGGCGAAGAGAATGTCCGCGAGATCCTCGATAACAACGAGCATTTTGTGGTGTTACTGCCGCACACCTACCCGGTTGATTATGCGGGGCTGTATTTTGCTTCCCAAGGTATTCCGATGTGCACCATGTTCAAGAAAAGTCGTAACCCGGTGGTCGATTGGGCGATGCTCAAGCAACGCACCCAATATGGAGGCTTAATCTTTGAACGCAGTGCCGGGCTTAAAGCATTGATGAAAGCGATCCGCGAAGGTTACGGCTGTATCTACCTGCCCGATGAGGACTTGGGCCCTGATGCTAGCATCATGACCCCGTTTTTTGCGGCTGATAAAGCGACCATTCCGGTGCTGGGCAAGGTCGCTAAAACCACTAATGCTAAGGTCCTTCCGGTTTACGCTGGGTATGATGGCGAGAAGCATGAGGTAGTGCTGTACATCCACCCGCATATTTCAAACTATCCAACTGGTGACATTGAGCAAGACACTCTATTGATGAATCAGGAGATTGAGAAGTTGGTACAACGTTCACCCGAGCAGTACATGTGGACGCTTAAGTTACTAAAAACGATGCGCGGTACTGATAAGCGACGCTATTAACCTCCACTGGAACTTACTTTTTACTAATTACTGGGCCTCTTCTCTGAGTGCTTCGTTGCGGTAGCGATTGAGCATCGCCACGAAGTCTTTGGCATCCCGGTCCAACGAGCCTTGGTCGATGAGCAAATCGTAGCCGGTTAGCCGGCGCATCTTGTTCATACGATGGGCAAACATGGCGGTCAGTCCGGTGTAGATCTTACCATTAGCGGCAGTGAAGTAATCATCCTCGAGCAGTTGGTCGCTAAGCGATGCCTTCGAGCAGTTCAAGCACTCGTTTCGCAGCGCAGCCAACAAGGCGCTGCGTTGTTCGGTGAGAAGGTGCGCGATTAAGCGCGGTGAGATGGTGTCGAGTAGCACCTGGTTGTCTTTCAAACGAAGACCCACGTAATGCATTTCCTTCCAGTCCAAGCCTTGTTGCAACTTAGGTATGTCTGCGCGCTGCAGGTTGTCCCACTTAACCACCCAGCCACCATATCGATGATGGAACTGCATATGATCAAAACACATGATTACTGAGTAGCGTGGTTGGTAGATTTTGTCGGCGCCTACCCGAATAGCCAGGTAAGCGGCAAAGAACAGGAGTGACGCAACCAGCGATACCATCATCAGCTCTTGATAGAGAATAATAATACCGCTGGTAAACAGTAGGGCACTGCCCCAAATTAACGTTTTAGCGTGGTTCGACGCAAAACTTCGAACGCGAACAGTTTTTGGCATACTCAGGCCTCCGTTTAACACTGCTTACGCAAGGCAATAATGTTAAGACTAGACCGAGACTGAATAAAAACTACTCCTTTTCTGACTGTCGCTTCTCAAAAGCGGCAAGTTGCTCAGCGGTTGCGGGGCGTTGAAATCTGTCTTTCCACTCGGAGTAGGGCATGCCATACACATGCTCGCGCGCTTGCTCGTAGTCCAGCGCTACGCCGCGCTCTTTGGCTTCGGCGACCATCCACTTGGCCAGACAGTTGCGACAAAAATCTGCCAGTATCATCAACTCGATGTTTTGCACCTCTTTATGGTTGTCTAAATGACTGAGTAGGCGTCGAAAGGTGGCGGCTTCGATGGCTTGTTGTTGGTCCATGATACCTATCCTCGGGTAAGCAGGTTGTTGAGGTTGATGATGGCAGCGTTGGCGCGGGAGATGTAGTTGGCCATAACCAGGCTATGATTGGCCATTAGACCAAAGCCGGTGCCGTTGAGGATCATCGGACTCCAAACCGTGTCTTGGGTTGCTTCTAGTTCGCGCACGATTTGGCGTACCGCTACCGTGGCGTTTTTCTTCTCTAACACGCCACCAAAGTCTTGCTCAATAGCTTTGAAAAAGTGGATCAACGCCCAAGCCTCACCGCGCGCTTCGTAAAATACGTTGTCAATTTGCCACCACGAGGTCTTGATCACCTCTTCGCTTGGCGCGAAGGTGCTTTGGGTGGCGCCTTGCTCACCCGCCAAGCTAGTGTTTACCCGACTGCGGCCAACTGCTGCGGCAAGGCGTTGCGACATACTTCCCAAACGTGACTGTACCTCACCTAGCCATACCACCAAGTTATCAGCGCGGGCATAAAACTGGGCGTTGGGGTCGTTGGGATCGGCCAGCTGGGTGCGATAGGCGCGTAGCGCCTCGATGCCGTCGCGGTACTCCGCTTCTGCTGACGGGAACTGCCAGCTACTATGGTCAATGTTGAACTTAGGCTGAGCAATTTTTAGCTGAGCATGTTCGGTGGACTGGGCCTGTGAGCGGCTGAAGTCTTTGCGCATAATTAACGCTAGATCTCGGACCTGATTAAGTGCGCCTAGCTCCCAGCTGGGCATATTGTCCATTAGTACACTCGGAGGCATCACATCATTACTGAGGTAGCCGCCGGGCTTGCCCAGCAAGGTCTCGGAGACATGAATCAGTGCCGTCACCGTGGCATAGCCGGTAACTGGATCAAAGCCTTCTTCTGACGCTTGTTGTTGGCTCAGCGTCTTAATATCGGTGATGTCGGGCTCGATACTCCAGTAAACCGCCAGTAGGTAGTTAAACAGGAAGATAGCTAGCACGATGCCAATGATTTTGCGCTTGGTTAGATGGAACATTCAGGCGTCCTTGTGTTGCATCATAGGGGATACGGTGGTGAAACAGACCGTGGAACAGCTTCAAGTGTAATCAAAGGCTTAAGGCATAGCCAACGTAGAACTTGCGGTTGTGTACATGCCGAGCACTGGTGAGCGATGCCAGCCTGCTCCTACAGCGTAGATCAATTTTTGCTTAATTTGTTAATCAGTCTTGAAGCTGACATCTGAGTCGCTTATTCTCTGGGGCGCGATGAAAGGATGCATCATTATTTTTGGGCTGTAGATAATGGTGGATTAACAGTGAACTGCAGAAAAACACTACTTGCTTTACCTTTTTTGGCTTTGGCGCTTTGCCAATCCGGCTTTGCTTCCGCAACCAGCGACAACTATGACCCTTATGTGGGGCTGCTAATCGATTACCAACTTGCCGATCAAGATATGCTGGGCGTAACGCTAGCGGTTAGCCACTTTGATCGCAACTTTCCGCGTTGGGGCTACTATGCGGGTTATGCCAGAGGCAAAGATGAGAAGATTGATCATTCTGATTACGATGATTATAAGATCAAGAATCAGATGTATCGCTTTGGCTTAAGCTACTCGGTTCACCCCAGAATCACCGCATTTGGTGGGCCGGTATTGCATCAATACTCCCATCACTACCGCGACAAATACACCGCGCTTTGTACTGATTGCGAGGCTCGTAGCTACCATGATAAGTACAAGGCTTGGAGCGGCGAAACCGGCATTCGGGTAAACATTAGCGATAGCGTGCTACTATCTGCGAGCTATAACTGGGCAGTGGACAATGTGATGCTAAGTATTGGCTTTCGCAACTAAGCTACCGATGCCCTTGGTTGGATATCTCAAAGCATAAGTTTAAAGAGGATTGGATGAACGGATTGAAGTGGCTGTGTGCTTTGGGATTGGTGGTTGGCAGTAGTGCGCTGGCTAAACCAATAGAAGAGGACCTGTGTCGCCACCTGAGCGGTGATTGGCACGGTAGCGCCAGCTATCCCGAGCTAGACATGCAGCAAACCTGGCAGGCAAGCTACCACCCAGACGGTCGTTTGGTATTAGTCTTTACCAGCGAGCATCAAGGGGCAGTGAGTGAATCTCAAGAAGTTGGGGTTTGGCATTGCTATCGAAACCTGCTGCGTAGTATTCATGCGCCGGAGGGTTCAGAAGATGGCATGGAGCCCATGTACTACCATCTGCGTCGCGCCAATCAACAGCAAATCCACTATGTGAGCGTCAGCGACAACGTGTTTTTCGGCAAATACTTCGTGGCGTATCGCGACTGAGCAGCTGTGCGCCACTTAGTCGATGTACAAGCTACTGGGCGTTGGTCGAGGGCTGGCGGCTATCGAAGGGAACCCGCAGCAGAAGTAGTGCTCCTATGACAAAGAAGGCCAGTACTAGGAGTATGCCTTGCTGTCTTCCCAGCGCATCTGAGACCAGTCCAAAGCTCATCCCCAGCAGTGTTGCTACCCGGCTAAACATGCCCCAGAAGCCAAACATCGCAGCGCTTTGGCCTTTTGGAGACAGCAGTCCCACCACCGCGCGGCTGGCACTCTGGGTGCTGCCGATACCGCCGCCAGCAACCAATGCAATCACAAAGAACAGCTGTTGCTCGCTGACCGAGAACAGCCCACTTAGTGGGGTGAGGAAGTAGATCCCCAACACGCCTGCCATCCACCATAACAGCGTTGCCAACACCGTGTTTTTAGGGCCGATAAAAGCTTCCAGATAACCAAACGCAATGGCGCCACCCAGAGCACTGAACTGTAGCAAGATAAACAGTTGGGTAAGCGCCGCTGGGCTGAGCTCGACCACATCCACTGCGTAAATCCCGACAAACTTAATAATCACAGCGACGCCCGCCGAGTAAACAGTAAAGGCCATGAAGAACTTAAACAGCTGTGGCGCATCTTCAATCACTTCGCGGTAGTGGCGCAGTCGCTGGGTCGATAAGGCTAATAGCTGCTTCCAGCTCATCTTTTCGAACTCAGGGTGGGGGTGATAGCGGTCTTTTACCAACAGAAAAGTGGGTAGTGAGAAGATCACGTAGTAAAGCGCAATCGCTACCATCGCCCATTGAACTTGGCTGACATAGCTGGCGGTCGCGCTGTCTGGATCGGCGGTAACAATCCCAAAGTTAACCAAGATGATGCTAAGCAGCCCGCCTAGGTAGCCAATCCCCCAGCCAATCCCCGACAGGCGCGAGATATTCTTGTCGTTCGAGATATCGGTTAGTAGCGCCCCGCAAAAGGCTTCGCTCATCATCCATGGCACGTTACTGAGCACAATCAATGCGATGCCCAGCCAGACTTGTCCGGGAGCCACAAAAAACAGCAGCGCGGTAAACACGCTGCAGGCGAGGGTGCACACCAACAAATACGCTTTTTTATTGCCTGAATAATCACACAATACGCCGACCAGCGGAGAGATTATCAAGGTAATCACCGTTGAGATGGCAATCGCCAGCGACCAATAGCTATCGCGCAGTACCGCCCCTTCGGGCACGATGACATTGACGAAAAAGACCGAGTAAACCAGCGAGATCACCACAGTGGTGTAGGAAGAGTTGGCGACATCGTAGAGCGCCCAACCGAGCACTTCGCGTCGGGTAATCGGTTCGCCATAGCGGTTTAACATGGGTATTCCTTAAAGGATGTTTAGCTTCCAGATTACGATATTAATATTACAGATAGGGGCGTGATTACCAGCCTCGCAATGTTATGACCGGACAGTTGAGCACATATTACCTGTCTAACATGCCGCAATATGGGTCATTGCCATAGCATTCAATCGGTTAGTGTCTATCTGTGAAGATATTTTGATAGTGCTCAATACTACCTTGACCTTCTGAACACATAATAAAAATCAGTTATAGCTTTGATAAATCAGGATAAGGAAATCACAAAGATGTTTCAGCAACGATTCTTGCTTTACGTTGTATTTGTGGTGGCATTTGCGCTTACGGGATGTGGGGGCAGTGGTGCAGAGGAGGAATTAGCTCGTGAGACACATCGTCAAGTCGATGAGATGAGTGTGGTGACGTTACGAGCTGAGGATGGAACCGACTACATGTGGCAGCAGCTTGATGGTCATGCGGTTACCGCTGAGCGTTGGGATGGTCAATCGCTAACTTTCATCGCTCCAGAGACAAATAGTGAACTGGTGTTACGTTTCGCCGTAGACGTTGACGGCGTTCGTCAGTTATTCGACGTGACGGTGCTTCCCATCCTTGAAGGCTGGATTGTGGATGATCCGATTGCATCTGCTTCGGTGCAAGTGTTCGGGGCTGATGGCGTGTTGCTGGGGGATACAACGAGTGATCTGAGTGGGTTTTACTCTTTCCACGGTATCACAGCGTCTGATTTGGTACGTGTAGTCGTGGAGTCTGGCTCCGGCATTACACGTGACGGGCGGCATTTTGATGCAGAGCTTGAGGCCGTCTGCGATATTAATAGTCAAGAGCGGTTCGCCTGTTATGTCACCCCCATGTCAACCTTACTGACCAAGGTGATTGACGAGGATGAGAATCTAAATTCCCCTCACGAAGCAAAGAGTGAATTAACAGAATGGTTGGGGGTGGAAACCCTCGCCGATCTGTTTGTCGAAGACCAAGGTAATACTGAAATCAATATACTCAGCGCACAAAAGGCTCGAGTAGTAATTGGCCACGGTGAGGGTTTAGATGATTGGATAGCTGGCGTGTTAGCTTACGCCGCTGCGCTCGGGCAAGGAGTGGCTCCCAGCGATACGCTGCAAACATGGTTTGAACAAGGCCGAGTCACTGGTGAACCTTTGCTGGTGGCTAATAGCATAACCAAGCATATAGATGCAGACCCGTTTGTATTATCCGTCGACGGTGGCCACGGTGGACAACGTAGCTACAAAAGCGCCAATCCAGACGTTGCTACGATTGATGAAAACGGAAGGGTACGTATAGTTGGGGGCGGACACTCTGTCCTCGAAGTTAGCGAAGCTTCGACAATGTACTTCGAACCACAAACTGCGCTGGTTGGCCTAATTGTTACGCGCCCAAACAATGTTCCCCTTTATTTCCAGACCAGCATGCAAACAGTGAGCGCAGTCGATCAAAATCTACAGTTTTTGCCAACTGGCGGCAACGGTGGAAGATTACGTTTTGAAAGTAGCAGCCCCGAAGTCGCGCAAGTTGATCAACATGGCAACATTCGAGTGATTAAAGCAGGCAAAGCAACAATTACCGCATTCGAAGAAGCAAGTCTCGGTTTTGATGCTCAAAGCGCAAGCTACGTGCTGAACGTATTACCAGCCGAGAGAAACACACTGTATTTTGACCAAAATGAAGTAAACCTTACTCTGGACACTGATACATATCACCAAGCGGTCAATGGTACTAATGATGAAACAAGCGTGTACTACGAAAGCTCAAATCTAAGGGTGGCAACGGTAAGTGCTGATGGCCGTGTTAGTGTCACTGGCGCTGGGGTTACAGTTATCAGTGCGATTGAAGCGCAGACCGACGTCTACGCACGGCAGATCGCGAGTTACCGCCTTTATGTTAGCTCAAGTCTTGGGCATGAGTTGTCAATGAGTTGCCCAGAGAATTTGCATTTGAATGGCCCCGATTTTTACCCTCAAGTGATTGGGGGAAATGGTGGACTGTTAAGCTTTAGCGTGCCTGAAAACAACGCTGTTGTTAGCGTGACACCGGAAGGGCGTGTGACAATCCTTGGTGTAGGAACTGTTAACCTACAGGTTAGTGAAGCTGCCCAAGGTGGTTACCTCGCGCAATCGGCTCAGTGTCAAATTGTGGTTTCTCGGCAAAACAGCGCAACAGTCAGTATTGACAGTATTCCCCAGAAAACAGTGGGCGATGCGCCATTCACGTTAACCTTCAGTGGAGGGCATGAAGGCCAACGTAGTTACACAAGCTCAAACGCTAACGTTGCTGGTATTGACGAACAGGGGCAAGTGACGCTTTATGGCTCGGGTGAGGTAACCTTGAGTGTCTATCTGGCAGCAACCGATACCTTCAACAGTCAAGAAGCACACTATAGTCTGACCGTGTCGAAGGGCGTCGGTAATGGCCTATCGTTGGTCTTGCCTGATAGTGTTAGTGTAGATAGCTCGCCGTTTAGCTTGTTAGTCAAAGGCGCACACGACGGAGCGTTGAGCTATCACTCTACCAATCCTCAGGTCGCCAGTATTAGCGGTGGCGGCGAAGTCACTGTTCATAATGCCGGTAATACAACGTTTGAAGTGACACAGCAGGAAAGTAATAACTTCCTCGCTCAAAGCCAAAGCATCACTCTTCGAGTCAATAAGGGCTCGGGCCAACCGCTTAGTATCATGCCGCTAGGTGAGCTTACAATTGACAGTGGTTCCTTCAACCTAAAAGTGCTGGGCGGCAATGGTGCCCAAAAGCGCTACAGCAGCAGCGATACTTCGGTAGCGCGCGTAGAAGCATCAGGCATGGTGAGTATACATGGAGTGGGGGCCGTCACTCTACAGGTGAGCGAGGCTGAAAGTGCCAACTACAAGCCCCAAAAGGCAGAGCTTACCGTGCACATAGGTAAAGGTCGGGGTAATCCTCTTTCGTTTATCTGTCCTGCAGCCACGGCGTTGCAGAGCTACACGCTACAAGCGGTAGGCGGCAACGGTGGGCAAATTAGTTATAGTATACCGACAGAGACTCGCGTGGCGAGCGTCAGTGGTCACACCTTGAGCGCTTTGGCCTTTGGTGAGGTAGCGATTACAGCCAGCGAAGCGACCAGTGATGACTACATGGGTCAAAGCGTGAGCTGTACGCTCAGCGTCGCTAGAGCAGATGCGTCACCATTAACTATCACGGCGTTAACCGGCATTACGGTAGATAGCGCTGCGCAGCAAATCATGACCAATGGTGGGAGTCACAGCGATATTCGCTTTAGTGGTGACCGCGATGAGATTGCGACGGTAAGCGCCAACGGGGTTGTCACCATCAACGGTTCAGGCAGCGTTATTATCACTGCAACTCAGACCGAGAATGAGATTTACAAGGGACAAACGGTTACCTACACCTTGGAGATCGCCAAGGGGCAGGGCCAGCCGCCAACTCTTACAGCTGTGGAAGGCTTAACATTCGATAGCCCCCAAACCTTTACCCAGCAAGCCAGCAGCGGTAATGGTGGTAATCTAAGCTTCGAAAGCAGTCACAGCGATGTGGCGCAAATTGATGCTGCAACTGGTCAGGTCACTATCCTTAAGGCCGGTTCAAGCACCATCACGGTGACGGAGCAAGAGAGCACAAATTATCTGGCGCGCAGCGCAAGTTATGAGTTGATTATTGCCAAAGGGCAGGGGCAGTCAATTGAAATCTCTCTCCCATCAGTGCCGTTTGACTATAGCCACAACACCTTTAGCTTTGTTGTAACGGTTGATCATGGCAACAACGGCACACTAACGTTCAGCAGTTCAGATGAGGATGTCGCCACCATCGAACCATCGTTTTGGGGAGGGGGGGCATTATTAATTGTTGGCGTGGGGCAGACCACGTTGACAGTAACTGAAGAGCACGAAAGTTATCACACCCAAAGCGCCACTCATCTATTGACGGTCGCTAAAGCGCCAGGAATTAAGCCAACATTCACAGAGCTCACCGGCCTAAGTTATGAAGACAAAGGAAAAAGCTTTACTCAACAGGCGAGCAGTCAAACGGGTGGCAGTTTAAGCTTTGCCAGTAGCAACCAAGCGGTCGCCAGCTTTATCAGTGGCACTAATCAATTGAAGATTAATGGCGGTGGCGATACCACCATTACGGTGAGCGATGATGGTGGCGCCAACTACGAAGCGCGCGAAGCGGGTTATGTTTTGTCAGTTGCGAAGATCCAAGGCGCTGCGCCAAGCGTAATACCACTCATTGGGCTGAGTTACGATGACCTTTACCAAACCTTTGTGCAGTCGGCCAGCGCTTCTAATGGCGGTACGTTGCTGTATTTCAGTCATAGCCCAAAGGTGGTGACCGTTGATAGGGTAACCGGTGAGCTCACCGTTCGAGGCATTGGCACAGCTTCCATGGAGATCGTTGAGACGGCAACCGATGACTACGACGCGAGTAGTCTTAAATATGAAATAACAGTTGCCAAAGGTCAAGGCCAGCCGCCAGCACTCACTCCCCTCAGTGGCCTGAGCGTGGATGATAGAAATGACGAGCACACCCAGCAAGCAAGCGCTGGTAATGGTGAAAGCCTGAGCTTTAGCAGTAGCAACCAAGATGTAGCCCGTATTGATGCTCAATCTGGCATTATTCAAATACTCAAAGCAGGTGACACCCAAATTACGGTGACCGAACAGGAAGGGCAGTATTATCTAGCGCGAGACGCCAGCTACATGCTTAACATAGCAAAAGGCAGTGGCAATCCCCTTGAGCTGAGCTGCCCTTATGCGGTTGAAACTGAAATACATACCTTGCACGCCAGCGGCGGTAATGATGGCACCATTACTTACAGCGTGCCCCATCCCAATGACGTGGCCCAAATCAGTGGCAAGCAAATCACTGCCTTAACCCCAGGGGCGGTGGTAGTGACGGCCCATGAGGCCGAAAGTGATAGTTATCATGCTCAAAGCGCCCAGTGTGAGTTCATTGTCTATGCGGCGGGCAGCGAGGATTTGTCGATTAATGCGCTTAGCGGTATCTCGGTTGATAGTGAGCCCGTGCAGCTTACCACCCGTGGGGGCAATGGGGCAGAGGTGAGCTTTAGCACCGATAGTGATTGGTATGCATCGCTCGACTCTGATGGCTTACTAACCACCCATCACGCCGGCACGGTTGTGATCACCGCATCTCAAGGCCAGAGCGGTGTATATCCAGCCGAAAGTGCAACCTATACATTGGAGGTGGCAAAAGGTGAAGGCACTAAGCTGGTGATAGATGATCCCGGAAAACTCACGCTAAACAGTAACGGCTTTGTTCTTTGGACAGAGGGCAATCTTTCTCGAACAGCGCGAAGCTATATAAGCTCAGATCCCTCAGTTGTTACGATTAATGACAAGGCCTGGGTAGTAATCCAAGGGGCGGGGCAAGCGCTTATTACGGTGACGGAGCCTGAGTCGGATGACTATAAGGCACAAGAAGCAAGCATTTCCCTCGTTGTTGAGGCTGTGCCGAGGGTGCTTAGCGTATTTACAGCAGGCTATGGTGTTGCTGCGGCGCTGCACGACGATGGCTCGCTCACTACTTGGCAAGATGGATATGGCAACTTCGAAAGCGCGGACAGCAGTGGCAGCGCAGTAAACTCGGTGAGTGGCACGTTTAACCCCGATAATCCGGTGATATCGGTGACGCCAAGCTATGATGCCTTTGCGGCATTACACCAAGATGGCAGTGTTACCTGCTGGGGCGATGAGGACTATGGTGGGGACTGCAGCGCCACTGTAGTGGACGCTAGTAGCTCTGCCGTTGGTGTAGTCAACCCCGTGATGGCGATTTATACCACCGGTTCGGCTTTTGCTGCCTTACACAGAAATGGTGCAGTGACGGCATGGGGCGATAAAGACGATGGCGGCGATTGTAGAGCGGAATGTTCTAAGCTCATTGGCGCGGATCCGGTGGTGGTGATCCATTCCAATCGGGATGCGTTTGCAGCCCTTCATGCTAGCGGTTCGGTAACCACATGGGGTGATGACGCAAGGGGCGGTAATAGCAGCGATACCGCCGTTGATGCTAGCAGCGCTCTGTTTACTTCACCCGTTAGGGCTATTTATTCAACGTATGGTGCGTTCTCCGCGCTACATGCGAATGGCTCAGTGACCTCTTGGGGTTTCGGCCGCGCTGCGGACAACGACGACATGTGGGACGCGGTGCAAAGCTCAACCGATGTAAATCACGACACGACTAATAACCCTGCGATAGAACTCTATTCAATGAACGGTGGCGTTTTTGCGGCTGTACATAAAAATGGCGCGATAACCTCATGGGGGAATATCCCCGACTTCTTATCGACACAGAGTAAAGATACAGCGGTTGATCAGGGCCATGATGACTTTGACTCAGAAAACCCCGTCATTGACGTGCGCACCGTCAAAGGTGAGTTCGCTGCTTTGCATAACGATGGTTCGGTGACTCTCTGGGGGGGGAGAAATTATGCGACATCAAGAGAGAGTGTTCAGAAGCGTCTTGATGACAGCGGACCTGTGGTCACTATTTACTCATCCTCTAATGCATTCGCGGCGCTACATGTGGACGGAAAAGTCACCGCCTGGAACGAGTGGGGGATAGAGTCGACTTTAAACAGTTCAGGGGTAAATTCTGAAGACCGTCCCCCTGTTGTGTCAATTTACCTCTCGGACTATGCATCCGCCGCCTTGCACCGAGATGGCTCGGTAAGCACCTGGGGAAACTCGTATTATGGTGGTGACAGTAGCGGCACATCTGTCGGTGCGCCCGGGGACAATCCCGTTACAGCGATTTATCCGCTGAAGTCTGGTTTTGTCGCCATACATAAAGATGGCGCGCTATCAATCTGGGGGGCAGGGCCTGAGATGAGCCCGGAGGTTGCGGAACGCCTGGGCAGGGCCTTTGACGCGCTCTCTGCCTCGGGTGATCGCGATGCTACGGGCAACGGTATCAGTATTAATGATGCCATTGATGGCTGTGAGCCACCTTATCTCATCATAGGCCTGCAACCTTGCCTGGATCCCGGCCGGCTCGATAGCAATGGTGACGGCATTTCTGATCGGCATTATAGCTTGGTTGAGGGAGGCGGAGCGACTGCAGTATATAGCCATGCTGGAGATTGTTTACCTGATATGGATGCAGACTGTGACCCGCGCAGACCCAAGCAACGCAGGCCTAATGAGGAATACGACCGCCTAGGCTTTGTCGAGGACTGGGTGTTGCCAGCAAATGAGCGTAATGTTCCATTATTTGAGTAAGTCGCAGAAGGGCACGGAGCTACATAGTTTCGTGTCCGCACTGGTCTAGCATGTTCGCCTATCGCGCACATTCAAGCCGAGTCATTGAGCAAATGTTCTGGTGTTGGCTATGTCGTTTGAGCTTGTCGCTGCGATAGTGGCTTAAACCATCTGCCGACAGATGGCGAAGGGCGGTTGGCCATCTTCGCCATTGCTTCATCTATGTTCGGATCAACGATGGCGATTAGCCAAACACTCAACCACTTCAGCGAAGCTTACCTCTTGCTTCTCTAACAGCACCAACAGGTGATACATCAGATCGGCGCTTTCGTTGATCAGCTCTTCACGGTCGTTAGCCATGGCGGCCAGCGCCACTTCTACGCCTTCTTCACCGACCTTTTGGCTAATGCGCTTGGTGCCCTTGGCGAATAGCTTAGCGGTGTAGCTTTGCTCTGGATCGGCGCTCTTACGCTCGTGCAACACTCGCTGTAGATCGGCGATAAAGGTCAGGTCCGGGTCTTTATGGCCTTCGAAGCAGGTTTCATTGCCCAGGTGGCAGGTGGGGCCAATAGGGTCAACCGCAACCAGCAGGGTATCTTTGTCGCAGTCCAGCGTGATGCTTTTAAGCTGTAGCACGTTGCCAGAGGTTTCACCCTTGGTCCACAAGCGCTGCTTAGTGCGCGAGAAGAAGGTGACTTGCTTGGTGTCGATAGTTTTAGTCAAGGCATCTTGGTTCATATACCCGAGCATCAAAACCTTGCCGCTGTGGTCGTTTTGCACCACGGTCGGGATCATTCCATCAACTTTGTCCCAGTCGATTGCTTGTTGTAGTTGTTCTAACTGGCTCATAGTCGGATCGCCACCTCTTGTTGTTTCAGGAACTGTTTTAGCTCACCGATGTTGATAATACTCTTGTGGAACACGCTGGCGGCGAGGGCGCCGTCAACGTCGCTTTGGTTAAAGGCGTCGGCAAAATGCTGCATCTCGCCGGCTCCGCCGGATGCGATGAGCGGCACCTTACAGATCTCACGAACCCGCGATAGCTGCTCTAAATCGTAGCCTTGGCGCACGCCGTCTTGGTTCATTACGTTTAGCACGATCTCACCTGCGCCGCGCTCTTGCACCTCTTTCACCCAATCAAAGGTGTTCCAAGTGGTGGTCACGGTGCGTTTCTCATCGCCGGTAAACTGCTTAACCTGATATTGTTTTGTTTCTTCGCAGTAGTAGGAGTCGATACCGACCACAATGCATTGTACGCCAAACTTGTCGGCCAGCTTGGTAATCAGGCTGGGATCGGCCAGGGCAGGGGAGTTAATCGATACCTTGTCAGCGCCGTGTTGCAGGGTGCGGTTGGCATCGTCGATGGTTTTGATCCCGCCCGCCACGCAGAAGGGAATATCGATCACTTCGGCCACGCGGCTTACCCAGCTTTTGTCGACTACTCGGGCATCGGAGCTGGCAGTGATGTCGTAGAACACCAGCTCATCGGCGCCTTCTTCCGCATAGCGCTTAGCCAGTGGCACAATGTCGCCCATCACTTCGTGGTTGCGGAACTTCACGCCCTTAACCACCACGCCATCTTTTACGTCCAGACAGGGAATTATCCGTTTCGCTAGCATTAGCCTTGGCCTCCTACTAACTCTTCACCGGCCAGGCAGGCAATCGCCTCGCGTACTGTGAATTTACCTTCAAGCAAGGCACGGCCAACGATAACGCCAGAAACGCCGCTACCCCGTAGGGCTGCAATATCGTCTAACTTGCCGATGCCGCCGCTGCTTTGCCAGTGCACCTCAGGGTAGAGAGCGCATAATTCTTGGTAGAGCTCAACGTTGGAGCCGACCAAGGTGCCATCGCGGCTGATGTCGGTACACAGCACGTGCTTAAGGCCTGCCGGCTTGTAGATATCAAGGAGCTGCTCAATGCTGACGCCGCTGTCTTCCTGCCAGCCTGAGATGGCGACAAACTTATTGCCTTGGGCGTCGATGTTTAGATCCAGCGCCAATACAATGTGCTCGGCGCCGTATTTGCGCATCCAGCCTGCTACCATTTCTGGCTGCTTCACCGCGGTGGAGCCAACCACCACGCGCTGCGCACCGGCGTCGAGCAGGTCAATCACGTCTTGTTCGCTGCGCACGCCGCCGCCGATTTGGATCTTGGCTGGGGTATTAGCAAGTAGCTCACGGATCACGTCTAGCTGACGGGCGTTGGTGTCTTTGGCGCCATCTAAATCAACCAAGTGCAGCCAGTCAGCGCCTTGCTGGTTGTAGTCGTTAAACTGGCTCTGTGGGTCGTCGCCGTAAACGGTTTTTTGTGCGTAGTCGCCTTGGTAAAGGCGTACGATTTTTCCATCAATCAGATCTAATGCTGGGATGATCATCTTACATCTCCAAGAAATTCTTAATCAGTTGGGCACCGGCCTTGCCACTGCGCTCAGGGTGGAACTGCACGCCGAAGAAGTTATCGCGGCCCACTGCAGCGGTGAAGGCATTGCCGTAATCACATTCCGCTAGGGTGTGCTCGCCAACCGGCAGGGCATAGCTGTGAACAAAGTAGAAGTAGCTGCCCGGTTCGATATCTTTAAACAGCGGGTGATCGCTTTGCGGTTGGATCTGGTTCCAGCCCATATGCGGTAGGCGCTGACCGGGGGCGGGCTCCATCAGACTAACGGTGCCGGGCACCAGGCCCAAACATGGAACAGGCTCATCCGCTTGCTTCGCACCGCCTTCGATGGAGAACTCTGCCAGCATTTGCATGCCTAGGCAGATCCCAAGTAGCGGTTTATCCACTTGCTTGACCAGCTCAATCAGGCCGCGTTGGCGCAGGTTTTCCATGGCCTCGGTGGCAGTACCTACGCCGGGTAGGAACAGCTTGTCGGCGCCAAGGATGTCTTCGCGCTCTTTGGAGATCACCACCTTGTAGCCCAAACGCTCAACGGCGAATTTGACCGAGCTTAGGTTGGCACAACCGGTATCAATAATGACTATCATCGTTTCTCCTACAACATGCCTTTGCTGCTAGGCAGGGCATCGCCAGATTTAATAATCGCTTGGCCCAGGGCGCGGCCGAATACTTTAAATAGTGCTTCTACCATGTGATGGGTATTCTTGCCGGTGGTCTCCAGGTGCAGGGTACAAGCCATGGCATCGGAGAGTGAGCGGAAGAAGTGCGGCACCATCTCGGTGGCAAAATCGCCGATATTCTCGCGTGGGAAGTCGGCGTTAAACTCAAGGTGGGCACGGCCGCTAAGGTCGAGGGCACATTGTGCCAGACACTCATCCATTGGCAGAACAAAGCCAAAGCGGCCAATGCCACGCTTATCGCCAAGGGCTTCTTTTAACGCATTGCCCAAGGCAATGGCGGTGTCTTCCACGCTGTGGTGATCATCGATGTGGTAATCACCAACCACTTTAGCCTGTAGCTGAAAGCCGCCGTGGGTGGCGATTTGATCAAGCATGTGATCAAAAAAGCCAAGGCCGGTGTCGATTTGATTGCCGCCGGCGTTGTCCAAGTCGACCGCAATCTTGATTTGGGTCTCCTTGGTGTTGCGCTCGATGGTCGCCTTGCGGCCAAGCTGGGTAAGGCGGCGCTCAATGGCAGGCCAGTCCATGCTTTCGCGGTTGTACTGAATGCCCTCCAAGCCCATGTTCTCGGCCAGCTGCACGTCGGTTTCGCGATCACCAATCACAAAGGAGTTGGCAAAGTCGATCACGCCGCTGCGCAGGTAGCCTTTAACCAGCCCTAGGTTGGGCTTGCGGCAGCTGCAGTTATCTTCTGGGAAGTGCGGGCAAATCAACACCTCGTCGAACACCACGCCTTGCGAGGTGAAGATGTCCATCATGTAGTTTTGCGCCAGCTCGAAGTCGGCGGTGGGGAAGCTGTCGGTACCCAGGCCATCTTGGTTGCTAACCATGACCAAACGGTAACCGGCAGCTTGTAGCTTAAGCAAAACAGGGATCACCTGTGGCTCAAGTTTGACCTTCTCGAGGCTGTCTACCTGCTTATCGGTGATGGGCTCATCGATAAGGGTGCCATCGCGGTCGATGAATAGAATTTTCTGTGTGTTCACAACGTGAGTCCTTGTTGCTTTATTCTGTTCTTATAATGTGGGCCTGGTTTATTAGGCCCATGCCGTTACAGGGCGTCCAACTCGCGCAATGCAGTCAGAGTTTGCGCCATCTCGCTGGCATCACCGATGCTGATTCGAATGCAGCCCTCTAAGCGCGGTTTGTTGGCGAAGTCTCGTAGTACAATACCGCGCTCGCCCATGGCCTTAAACACTGAAGCTGAATCGCTAAAACGCGCCAGCACATAGTTACCGGTAGCCGGGAATACCTCGCTCACCATCTTTAAGCCGCTTAGGGTGTCGACCGCTTCGCTGCGCAGGCGGTTAAGCTCGTTCACTCGACTGCGCATCACATCCAGCCCCTCGGCGCTGAGCGCTTGAGCGGCGATATCGGCGATGGGGCGTGGCACCGGGTAGGGGGCGATCACCTTCATCATCAGTGCGATTACTTCTGGGTCGGCCACCGTAAAGCCGCAACGCAGACCTGCTAGCGCAAAGGCTTTGCTCAGGGTGCGGATAACCACCAAGTTCGGGTAGCGCTTAATCAGCGGCACCACGGTTTGTTCGGGGATAAACTCGATGTAGGCTTCATCGACCACCACGATGGCTTTGTCGCTTTGGGCTTCGAGCACTTGGCAGAGCTTGTTGTGGTCGAGCATATTGCCGGTTGGGTTGTTCGGTGCGCACAAAAAAATCAGCTTGGCATCAGCCTGACACAGCCCGTCGTAATCCACGTTGAACTGCGCATCGAGCTCGAGTTTAGCGATCTCAACGCCAATGGTTTCAGCGCTAACGGTATACATGCCGTAGGTGGGTGGGCAGATCAGGATGCGATCAACGCCCGGCTCACAGAAGGTGCGAATAAGCACCTCAATCGCTTCATCGGCGCCGCGGCTGGCCAGCACTTGGCTGCTGTCTACGCCAGCATAGTTGGCGTAGCCATCAATCAAGGCTTCCGGCTGAAACTCTGGATAGCGGTTTAGCTCGTTATCGCTTAGCGAAAAGGCTTGGCAATCGGGGCTTTCGTTGGCGTTCAGCCATACTTCACCGCTGCCGCCGATACGGCGCGCACTTTGGTAGGGCGTCAGCTTTTGCACGTTGTCGCGTGCCAGTTTTTCCAAAGACATTAGCGTTCCTCCCCAAGGCGCAGGGTAAGCGCACGGCGGTGTGCATCCAGCCCTTCGGCATTGGCTAGCGGTACGACCGCATCGCGCAGCCCTTGTAGGCCTTCGCGGCTAACTTCCTGCACGGTGTAGCGCTTCATAAAATCAGCGGTGCCCAAGCTGTTGTAGTTACGGGTATAGCCATAGGTGGGTAGGGTGTGGTTGGTGCCACTGGCATAATCGCCCACCGACTCCGGCGTGTACTCGCCCAAGAAGATGCTACCGGCGTGCTTGAGCTTAGGCAGCAGCGCCCGTGGCGCCTCGGTTTGCACGATTAAGTGCTCCGGACCGTACTCGTTGCTCACCTCAATGGCTTGCTCGATGGAGTCCACTAACACTGCGGTGCTGTGCGACAGTGCTTGGTCGGCAATGTTGCCACGGCTGAGTAGCGCCAACTGGCGCTCTAGCTCGGCATTTACTGCGTCGGCTTGAGCTTGGCAGTCGGTAACCAGAATCACCTGAGAGTCAGGGCCGTGCTCGGCTTGCGATAGCAAATCGGCGGCGACATAGGCAGCATTGGCGTTGGCGTCAGCAATCACCAGCACTTCCGATGGGCCTGCGGGCATATCAATCGCCGCGCCAGCGTGGTCTTTGCTGACCTGCTGTTTAGCCTCGGTCACAAAGGCGTTGCCGGGACCGAAGATCTTGTCCACTTTGGCGACGGTTTCCGTACCAAAGGCCATCGCGGCAACAGCCTGCGCGCCACCGGCGCAGTAGATTTCGTCCACGCCACACAGTGCGGCTGTGTAGACAATCTCTGGGGCAATCGGCGGCGGCGAGCACAGTACCACTTTGTCACAACCGGCAATCTGCGCGGGCACTGCCAGCATCAAGACAGTTGAAGGCAGGGGAGCTGTACCGCCTGGCACGTAGAGTCCGACTCGCTCGATGGGCGCCGAGTGCTGTTCACAGACCACTCCTGGCTGTGTTTCCAGTACCACAGTCTTTGGCTTTTGAGCTTGGTGGAAGGCTTGTATGTTGGCTTTCGCCTGAGCCACTGCGGCCTTGAATTCCTCACTGAGTCCTTGCTCCGCGTTACGTATGTCCTGCTCGCTCAGGCAAACCTGAGTGAGCTCGGTATTGTCGAAGCGCTTGGCGTACTCAATCAGGGCACTATCGCCTTGCTGACGTACTGCTGTGATAACCTCGCTTACAATGCTGCTGACATCGCCACCCGCCGCTACGGCAGGGCGCGAAAGCACGGCTTGCTTGTCATCTTGCGCCAGTTGATTCCAATTAACGACTTGCATGCTTATCTCAACATTTTCTCGATTGGCATTACCAGAATGGAGCTCGCGCCTAGCGCTTTAAGTTTCTCCATCGTCTCCCAGAACAGGTTCTCGGTGGATACCACATGCAGGGCAACTTTGTCGGTATCGCTGGCCAGATCCAGTACGGTCGGGTTCTCGCTACCAGGCAGCAGCTCAATCACTTCATCCAGCTTGGTCTTAGGCGCGTGCAGCATGATGTACTTGCTCTCTTTGGCTTCCATCATGCCTTGCATACGCAGCAGGATTTTATCGAGGAAGGCTTGCATCTCAGGCTCAAGCTGGCGCTTGGATTTGATCAGTACCGCTTGTGAGCGGTAGATAACCTCTACTTCTTTCAGGCCATTGGCTTCCAAGGTCGCGCCGGTCGATACCAAGTCACAGATGGCGTCGGCCAGGCCTGCGCGCGGGGCAACTTCCACCGAGCCGTTTAGCATACAGGTAGAGAAGGGCACGCCTTGCTCGTCGAGGTAGCGCTTTAGGATGCCGGGGTAAGAGGTGGCGATACGGGTGTTGGCCAGGCACTGCGGGCCGGTGTAATCGAACTCTTCTGGCACCGCCAGTGAGAAGCGACAGCCGCCGAAGTCGAGACGCTTAAGTACGTCACAGTCGGTGGGCTCGGCTTGGGCAGTACGTAGCATGGTTTCTTCTTCGAGTACGTTTTCGCCAACGATACCGAGGTCAACCACGCCGTCCATTACCAGGCCGGGGATATCGTCATCGCGAACCCGCAGTAGGTCGATAGGCATGTTTTCAGAGTGGGCGATCAGGCGCTGCTGACGAAGGTTGATCTTCATACCGCAGCTTTTTAGCAGGGCTTGTGAGTCATCGCTCAAACGTCCAGATTTTTGAATGGCGATGCGTAGTCGTGTTTGTTCAGTCATTGTTTTCCCTATTCTTTAAATTAAAAACCCCCGGAGGGCTGACCTTCCGAGGGTTATAAATTTGACTGTTTTAACACCACCGGAAGTTCAAATTTCACTTCCAGCAGCAAACCTCCTGAAAGCTACTCTGGATGATGATGGCGATGATGCTTCAGAAAGTTGGTGTTCATAGTTGCTGATTCCTTGCTGCGCTAGTGCGCTTAAATGTGCCGTTATCGTTACCAATCCCCGGACAAAATGCAAGCGTTTTTTAAGCCCAAAATTCAAGTAAAGCTGCGCTTGGACGATAATTATACAAAGACAGCACGTTGGGGGGCTTATGAGTCAGGATTATATCGGGCAGGTACTACCACCTAAGCCTGCAGTGCCCACACGCAAAGAGCGACCGATTAAGACCGGTGAGGTCTACAAGAAAACCGCGGCCGAAGGGCAGGCGGATGTAAAAACGCGGGTGAAGCCAAAAGGTGAGCAGCAAAAACGCAAGAAGCCCAAAGATGATGGGCATGATATTGATGTGTTTGTTTGAAGCGCGCTGACGTTTGGCGCAGGTGCTGCCGCCTGCTATAGTGTGCCGACTTAAAATCGACCCCAAGGCGCGCCCATGCAACACTTTGCCAACGATGGGCTTTTGGCAAAAAAACTCCCCGGATTTTCCCCTCGTCCTCAACAGCAAGTGATGGCAAAAGCCGTGGCCGAAACGCTGGATCAGCAACAGCAGTTGTTGGTGGAAGCGGGTACCGGTACCGGTAAGACCTTTGCGTATCTGGTTCCCGCCTTGGAATCGGGCAAGAAAGTCATCATCAGCACCGGCTCTAAGGCCTTGCAAGATCAGCTCTATAACAAAGACTTGCCACGCATGGTGAAAGCCTTAGGCGGTGGCCACCATGTGGCGCTGCTCAAAGGTCGCGCCAACTATCTGTGTATTGAACGCTTAAACGGCTTTGCCCACACCGGCTCGGGTCAGGATAGGCATACGTTGTCGATTCTCACCAAGATCAAAGCCTGGGAGCAGAGCTCAAGCAGTGGCGACATCTCCGAGCTTGGCCCGATGGCCGAGCAGGCCGATATCGCCAATCTGATTACCTCCACCAACGATAACTGCCTTGGGCGCGATTGCCCATCCTACAAGGACTGCTATCTGGTGAAGGCGCGCAACCGCGCGATGGAGGCCGAGCTGGTGGTGGTGAACCACCATCTGTTCTTTGCCGATATGGCGGTAAAAGAGACCGGCTTTGGCGAGCTGCTGCCCAATGTCGATGCCTATATCTTCGATGAGGCCCACCAGTTACCGGATATTGCTGCCACCTACTTCGGTGAGCATTTCTCCTCGCGTCAGGTGCAGGACTTATGTCGCGATGTCAATCTGGCCTACCAAACCGAGTTGCGTGATATGGCGCAGCTGGCCCGGGCTGCGCTCAAGTTAGAGAAGCAGCTTAAAGATTGCCGGCTTAACTTTGAGGGGATGCGCGATAAGGGCGAGTGGCGCCCGCTGGCTAAGCAACCTCGCTTTGTCGAGGCGATGGCCCGGTTACGTGACGATATGGAGTTCGTCTATCAAGTGCTCAAGCTAGCGCTGGGGCGCAGCGAGCTGGCGGATAGCTGCTTTGAACGTCTGGCCTCGCAGCGCGCACTGCTGGCCAAGGTGATGGATGTGGACCAAACCGGGTTTAGCTATTGGTACGAGACCACCCGTTTACACTTTTCCCTGCATCTGACTCCGCTCAATATCGCGGAGCGCTTTGCCACTGAGGCTGAAGCGCGTGAGGCAGCGTGGGTGTTTACCTCCGCAACCTTGGCGGTAAATGGCGTCTTTGATCACTTCCAAACCCAGTTGGGAATCAAGGAGGCGAAAACGGTGCTGCTCGACAGCCCCTTCGATTACCAAACACAGGGCTTGTTGTGTGTACCGCGCTATCTGCCAGACACCAAGGCGCAGCGCGCCGAGTACCTGATGTTGTCGCAGCTACAGCCGTTGATTGAGCTCAACCAAGGGCGCTGCTTCTTTTTGTGTACCAGCCATAGCATGACGCAACGCGTCGCTACAGCGCTACGTGAGCTAAGCTCGCTGAACGTGCTTGTACAAGGCGAAGGGGCTAAGTTGGAGTTATTGCAGCGTTTCACCGCCGAGGAAAACAGCGTGCTGGTGGCTACTGCAACCTTCTGGGAAGGGGTAGACGTGCCAGGGGATGCGCTATCGTTAGTGATTATCGACAAGCTGCCGTTCGCCTCGCCGGATGACCCATTGATGAAAGCGAAGAGTGAAGATTGCCGAATGCGTGGCGGGGATGCCTTCTCTCAGGTATATTTGCCGCACGCTGCTATCACCCTCAAGCAAGGGGTGGGGCGCTTGATCCGCGATCAGCAGGACCGAGGCGTGGTAATCATCTGCGACAACCGCTTGGTAAATCGCAACTATGGCGCCACCTTTGTGGCCAGCCTGCCTCCGATGCCACGCACCCGCGATTTAAAGAAAGTTGAACAATTTATTAGAGAGAAAAATGGCGACAGCTAATTTATTGGCCCTGGATACTGCCACCGAAAACTGCTCGGTAGCCTTGGATTACCAAGGCGAGCGTCTGCATATTGAAGAGTACGCGCCGCGCGATCATACCAAGAAGGTGCTGCCTTTTGTACAACAGATCCTAAGCCAGGCCGGAATTGGCTTAAGCCAGCTTGACGCTATCGTATTTGGCCGCGGTCCGGGCAGCTTTACCGGCGTGCGCATTGGTGTTTCAACCGCGCAGGGGCTGGCTTTTGGTGCTGACTTACCGATGATTGGCGGCTCAACCCTGCAAGCTATGTCGCAAGCGGTAGCTCGCCTGCATGGCGCTGAGCGTTGCCTTGCTGCCATCGATGCGCGCATGAATGAAGTGTACTTGAGCGAGTATGCCTTGGTAGATGGCCTGATGACCTTGCAAGGCGAAGAGCAAGTGATCCCGCCGGAGGCCTTGTCTGCTAGCGACGTGGCGGCCTGTGCGGTTGGTACCGGATGGCAGACCTACGCTGAGCTGTTGCAACAACGCTACCCTAATGCAATGCTCGTTGAGAACCCCTTGTATCCATCGGCACAAGATATGCTTGATTATGGTCAATGGGCCTACGCGAAGGGCAAACACTGCCCAGCCAGTGAAGCTCAGCCGGTGTACCTTCGAGATAAGGTCACGTGGAAGAAACTACCGGGTCGCGAGTAAACCGTTTCTCGCAGACTCGCTTCTGGCAGATCAATGTTAGTGCGCTGATAAAGGGAGTAGGGCATGCGCATCAATGGAGTCAACCACGGTCTACAGCCGCAGAGCCAGCCTAAGGCCCTGCCGATTGACCAAAGCAGCGAACAGCCTGCCCGCAAGGGTGGGGTGTTGCGGCCGTGGGCTCCGCATATGGAAGCGACGCTGCAAGGCGCCGCTTCAGTGCAATATGATGCAACCCCCGGTGCGGCCAACGATGCGATAAACCACTACCGTAGTGTTGATGGCCAGCTTAAGCGTCAAGAAATTAACGCCCTGTTCGGTGTGGACCTGTATGCCTAGCGCCACGTCTCCCTCTGATGTCTGATTCCTCCTCTAGCACATCCGTCAAGCGCACTGACTTCGTCACGCCCAATGGACTCGCTTGCATCGAACAGTTGGCAGATAGCGACACCTTAATCGTCGCACTGCATGGCTGGATGGATAACGCGGCGAGCTTTTTCCCACTGATGGACGTCATGCCCGAGCAGCACATTGTTGCTCTGGAGTGGCCTGGCCATGGTCACTCAGCTCATCGTGACGACTATTACCACTTCGCGGACTATGTCGACGACCTTCACCTTGCTCTTACCCATCTGGAACCCCGCAAGCCAATAGTTCTAGTAGGCCACTCCTTGGGCGCCTTGGTTGCAACGGTGTTTGCGGCCACCTTTCCTGAGCTGGTTCATGCGCTGGTGTGTATCGATGGCTTAGGGCCGCTTAGTCTGCCACTGGACCAACAAGTCGCGCATTTTCGGCGAGCGATTGAGCAGCGCCGGCAAACGCCCAAGGTAAGAGCTCTGTCCTCTGTCGACTTTGCGGTCAAAATTCGTGCGAGTAGTTCAAAACTGTCGTATGAAAACAGTCAGTTACTGGTGGATCGGGGTATACTCAAAGCCGATAGAGTTTGGCATTGGCGCCATGATTCTAGGTTGAAACTGAGCTCACCACTTCGGATGAGCGAACAGCAGGCGCAAGTGTTCTGCGAGGCTGTGCAAGCACCGCTATTGCTGTTAAGGGCTGCGCAAGGCAGTTATTTATCAGATTCAGTGTTAGCCCAACGCTCGGCATGGTTTAAACAGCTGGACGTAAGCCATGTCGGTAAGGGTCATCATCTGCATATGAGCTCAGCAAAGGAATGCGCTTTAATAATCAAACGGATGCTTAAAACATTTGAGCCACATCAAAACTTTTAACATTGCTTTTGTTAGTTAAATGTTATCGCCTTGTTATTCTCTATGCTGAGTGAAACAATCACTTTCGCACTAGAGCATTAACTCTAGGTTTGTTTGGCAAGGCTGCCATTAACAAGGTGAAACTTCACAACGCACATATAATTAGAATCAACTAATCGATCCCTGAGGAGAGCTGCGTGGATAAGATTTGGCTAAACCGCTATCCGGAAGATGTACCGGCAGACATTGATCCTGCTCGCTATCCGTCACTGCTGGAAGTATTTGAAGAAAGCGTGGCGAAAAATGCCGACCGAATCGCTTATATCAATATGGGTCAAGTGATGACCTACCGCCGCGTCGAAGAGCAAAGTCGTGCATTCGCCGCGTATCTGCAAAATGAATTAAAGCTGCAAAAAGGCGACCGGGTCGCGATTATGATGCCCAACTTGCTGCAGTACCCGATCTGCTTATTCGGTGCACTGCGCGCCGGTGTCACCGTGGTGAATGTTAACCCGCTGTACACCCCGCGTGAGCTCAAGCATCAGCTAAACGATAGCGGTGCAACCACCATCGTATTGGTCTCTAACTTCGCTCATACCCTCGAAGAAGTGGTAGCCGATACCCCAGTTAAGAACGTGATTTTGACCAGCTTGGGTGATCAGCTCTCTCCCACCAAGCGCACCTTGGTGAACTTTGTGGTCAAGTACGTGAAAAAGATGGTGCCAAAGTACAATCTTCCGGGGGCACAGTCGCTGCGCTATGTGCTCTCCAAGGGCCAACACCTGCAATACATTCGCCCTAAGGTTGAAGCAGAAGACCTGGCGTTCTTGCAATACACCGGTGGTACGACCGGCGTGGCTAAAGGCGCGATGCTTACTCACCGCAACATGGTGGCGAACTTGCTGCAGGCGCAGGCCATCGTCGGCCCTTGTTTGCGAGAGCACGAAGAGCTGGTGGTCACAGCCTTACCGCTCTATCACATCTTCGCATTGCTGGCGAACGGGCTGCTGTTCTTTATGCTCGGCTGCCAGAACCTGCTGATTACCAATCCGCGGGATATTCCTAACTTTGTGAAGGAGTTGGGAAAAGTGAAGTTCACGGCGATTACCGGGGTGAATACCTTGTTCAATGCCCTGGTGAACCATCCAGAATTCTCCAAACTGGATTTTTCGCAGCTACGGCTGTCGATGGGCGGTGGTATGGCGGTGCAAAAAGCGGTGGCCGATCGCTGGCAATCGGTAACTCATTGTCGGCTGATTGAGGGCTATGGCCTCACCGAATGTGCCCCCTTGGTCACCGTTTGTCCCTATAACCTCGAAGCTTACAACGGCAGTATTGGTCTGCCTGCACCGTCCACCGATGTAAAACTGGTAGATGAGAGCGGCAAAGAAGTGAGCTTAGGCGAAGCGGGTGAGTTGCTGGTTCAAGGTCCGCAGGTGATGCGCGGTTATTGGCAACGTGAGCAGGCCACCAAAGAAGCAATGCCTGACGGCTGGTTTGCCACCGGTGATATCGCCACGGTGGATGAAGACGGCTTCTTCCACATCGTTGACCGCAAGAAGGATATGATCCTAGTCTCCGGCTTTAATGTGTTCCCCAACGAGGTTGAAGAAGTGGTTGCCATGCACGATGGCGTGTTAGAGGTTGCGGCTGTCGGGGTGCCGCACAATGTAAGCGGCGAAGTGGTGAAGGTCTTTGTGGTGAAACGCGAAGCAAGCCTGACCGAAGAGGCGCTGTTGGCCCACTGTAAAGAGAACCTCACCGCTTATAAGGTGCCGAAATTAGTAGAGTTTCGAGAAGAGCTACCTAAGACCAATGTTGGGAAAATTCTACGTCGCGCTTTGCGTGACGAGCAATAGCCCTTAAAATAGCAGGCAAATCCTGCTTTCTTGAGGAGTGGCTGCGTTGACAGACCACAGCTACCAACTTATTGAAACAGAGGCGCAATTAGCGCCTCTGCTACGTTTACTCCAATCGCCTGAGCCGCTTTTGCTGGCGCTCGATACCGAGTTTATCCGCACCCGTACCTACTTCGCCAAATTGGGTTTGTTACAGGTGTTCGATGGCGAGACCTGTTATCTGGTCGACCCCACCACGCTAGACCTGACTGAGATGTGGCAGCTGTTACGCCGCCATCACTGGATTTTGCACGCGTTTAATGAAGATCTGGAGATCATCAATCGCTTGGCTGGTGGCTTTGGTCTAAGTGTGTTCGATACCCAACTGGGTGCTGCTTTCTTGGAGCATGGCGCTAGCATGGGCTTCCAGCGTTTTGTTGAGCACTTTTTATCGGTGCAAGTCGATAAAGGTGAAGCGCGTACCGATTGGCTGGCGCGTCCGCTTACCCAAGCCCAGCTCAATTATGCTGCGCAGGATGTGATCTATCTGCTGCCCGCCTATCAAGAGCTTAAAGCCCAGCTACAAGATGCTGGCTGGTGGTCTGCTGCTATCGAAGAGAGCCAACGCATGGCCGATGCCAAGCTGCTTAAGAATGACCCTGAGCTGGCCTATCTGGATGTGAAGAACATCTGGCGACTATCTTCGCAGCAACTGGCGGTGTTAAAGTCAATGGCTACCTGGCGCGTGCTTGAAGCCGAGCGTCGCGATCTGGCGCTTAACAATGTAGTGAAGGGCGACTCGCTGTGGGAGCTTGCACGCAAGCAGCCGAACAACTTTACCCAGTTACAAGCGATGGGGCTGCCACCGATGGAAGTGAAAATCCATGGCAACCGCTTGATAAAGCTGATTAAGCAGGGTTTGCAAACCGAGGCGAGCGATTATCCCGAGAAGGTTAAGCGGATGGTTGATTACCCCAACTATAAGCCTGCCATGAAAGCGTTCCGAGAGATGATTGCGGGTATCGCGGCGGAAAAGGGCATTCCCGAGGACATGCTGGCCACCAAGAAGCTAATGCACGAGTACTTGCGTTGGCATTGGGAAGGGCGTGTAGAGAACCAGCCACAGGTGCTATGTGGCTGGCGTAAAACGCTAATGGAAGGGCCATTAGCGGAGTTGGACGTATAGCCTAGCGGTTATCTGGCAGGGTGATGTTGAGCTCTAATACGCTGAGCTCTTCGCTGCGGTTATCCAGACTCACCTTTACATCATCCTGCTCAACCGCAACGTACTTCTTGATCACTTCCAAGATATCGCGCTGCAAATCGGGCAGATAATCCGGCCCATTGCGCTGGTTGCGCTCGTGGGCCACGATGATCTGCAGTCGTTCTTTGGCTTGCTTAGCGGTAGCTTCCGGTTTGCTCTGACGAAAATAATCCAATAACGACATGACTTATGCTCCAAATAGGCGGCTCAGTAAGCCTTTCTTTTCTTCTGTCAGAAAACGGAAATCCACTTCCTTACCCAATAAACGATCTACCGCATCACGGTAGGCCTTACCTGCATCGCTCTCATCATCGAGGATAACCGGCTCACCCGAGTTTGAGGCTTTCAGCACGGCTTGCGACTCCGGGATCACACCCAACAGCGGGATAGCCAAGATCTCTTCAACATCTTCCACGCTTAACATATCGCCTCGGTTAACCCGGCTTGGATCGTAACGGGTGAGCAGCAGGTGTTCGCGCACAGGCTCGAGCCCTTGCTCTGCACGCAGGGATTTGCTGCTAAGCATACCCAAGATGCGGTCAGAGTCGCGCACCGAGCTCACCTCTGGGTTGGTGGTGATAATCGCTTCGTCGGCGAAGTAGAGCGCCATAATTGCGCCAGTTTCGATGCCTGCAGGTGAGTCGCAGATGATGAAGTCGAACTCCATCTCGCGCAGGTTATCCAGTACGGTTTGCACGCCTTCTTTGGTAAGCGCGTCTTTGTCACGGGTTTGTGAGGCAGGAAGCACGTAAAGGTTATCGACCCGCTTGTCTTTAATCAGGCTTTGGTTGAGGTTTGATTCGCCTTTGATGACATTAACAAAGTCATACACCACACGACGCTCACAACCCATAATTAGGTCGAGGTTGCGTAGGCCAATATCAAAATCGATGATAACGGTTTTAAAGCCACTTAATGCTAGGCCAGTGCCAATGGCGGCACTGGAGGTGGTTTTTCCGACGCCACCTTTACCGGAGGTAACAACTACCACTTTAGACATGGGAAATCCTTATTTTAATGTGTAACTAAGCCAGTGGGCTAATCACTAGCTTGTCCTGTTCAATATGAATAACACTGGCGCGAGCTAAAGACTCGACCATCTGTTCATTTAATAAATAGGTACCGGCAATAGAGACTAATTCTGCTTGCAGGTCCTGACAAAAAATCTTGGCTTGTTTAATCCCTTTGGCACCCGCAATTGCGCGTCCGCGCAGCGCGCCATAGATATGAATATCACCGTCGGCGATTACCTCTGCGCCGTTACTGACCGAGCCGACGATGACCAAATCGCCGCTATCAGCATAAACTTGCTGGCCCGAGCGTACATGGCCATGCACAACTTTTGTGGCTGAGTTGGCGGATTGAGGAGCGGGAGTGGGCGGGTTTGCAGGTCGGCTCTCACTTTGCAGGGCGCCCGCTGTCATCACAGCCAAGCCCGCACTACGTGCCGAGTCCTTTTGCTGTTGGTTGCGACAAGCGGTGACGCCAACCGGAACAAAATCTTGTCCCTCGATCACCTCTTTGAGCTGGGCAAAATCTAGTTCATCATCGGCTTGTGAGACATCGACGACCACCGGTGCACAATTAAAAAAGTGGGGCGCCTTGGCAATCTTATCCATAAGTATGTTTTGAAGCGCGTCCAAGCTATTGCTGCCTAGCTTAATCACGGTAAGGGTGAAGCCAGTGCCTTTAAATTCGATATCCGGTGATGTTTGCAACTGCGGGTCCTTTCTGCTGCGCTTAGCGATGATTAGTCATGATGTTTACAAATGACTCTGTTATAGTTTTTTTGATTCAAGCCTGAGTTCCCAAGGATACTAGTTATTTGATGTTCTGTGCAGTCTATAAAAGCCTCAAAAAGCAACAAACCTATTTGTATGTCGAGAAAAAGGACGATTTCTCCAAGGTTCCTCAGGAACTACTGACATTACTCGGCCAATTAGAGCTGGTAATGTTAATGGCCAAGCGCCCGGAAAAGGATTTGGTGCAGGTCTCAATCGATGAGTTGGCAGGTTCTCTTAGCGATCAAGGCTACCACCTGCAACTGCCTCCTCCTCCGATTGACCACCTCAAACAACACCAGCAACATAAGCAAGAACAACAAAAAAAGGAGGGTAAAAGGTGATCAAACGATTCCTTTTGCTGGCGGGCTGCAGTTTTTGCCTAAACTTGAGTGCCAACGCCGATTTTCAAGCCTATATAGAGACCTTACAGCAGCGTGCTGATGAGGCCGGTATTTCCCAAGAGATCAGTCGCGCCGCCTTGGCGCAAGCCGAGTATGTGCCACGGGCAATCTCGGCTGACCGTAACCAACCCGAAAAAAAGCTCACGCTGGATGAGTATATTCCTCGCGCGGTGCCTAAGTGGAAGGTGCAGCAGGCGCGAGCGCTGTATAAGAAACACTATCCGGCGTTAGAGCAAATCGCAGAGAAGTACCAGGTTCAACCGCGCTTTGTGGTGGCCTTGTGGGGCGTAGAATCCAACTTTGGTCGCTATATGGGTAACTATAACGTGGTGTCGGCACTGTCGACCATGGCGTTCGAAGGGCGTCGCGAGGAGTTCTTCTCTAACCAGTTGATGGACGCGCTCAAGATTTTGGAGCAACAGCATATCTCCATCGAGAATATGAAAGGCTCGTGGGCGGGCGCGATGGGGCAGGTGCAGTTTATGCCAAGCTCATTCCTCGCCTATGCGGTTGACCAAAGCGGTGACGGTAAACAGGATATTTGGGGCAATACCGATGACGCCTTGGCCTCTGCGGCTAACTACCTTCATTCCCACGGCTGGAATGACGATCAGACCTGGGGACGCCAGGTTCGATTGCCAGAGAGCTTCGACCAGAACTTGTTGGGGCTAGACAAGCAACTTAGCTTGTCAGATCTGCAAGACCTAGGCGTACGCCGCATGGATGGCAATGACTTACCGCAGCGAGACTTGATGGCCTCAGTGGTTGCGCCGGATGGTATAGAGGGGAGGGTGTACTTGGCTTACGACAACTACCGTACCCTGATGCGCTGGAATCGTAGCTACTACTTTGTCTCTGCAGTTGGCTATCTGTCGGATGCTATCGCTTATCCACCGGTGATGTAATATGGCTGACTATCAGCACCACTTTTTCGACGAACGCTTAGCGCTGCCCACTCCGCAAAAAGCGGTGTGCGTTGGGCAAAACTACCTTGCACATATGCAGGAAATGGGCGGTGTGCCTGTCAGCGAAGCGATGTTCTTTATCAAACCGCTGAGCGCTTTTGTCGGTTTATCGGAGCAACTCGGAATACCCAGGAATCAAGGTGCGGTGCATTTTGAGCTGGAACTCGTGGTGTTGCTTGGCAAAGCCCTGACCAATGCCTCTGAGGAAGAGTGCCAGCAAGCGATTGTGGGCTATGCCGCAGGGTTGGACCTGACATTGCGGGACGTGCAAGCAGAGCTTAAGCAGCGTGGTCACCCTTGGGAACGGGCCAAAGCCTTCGACGGCAGTGCTGCGATATCGCCGTTTGTGCTGGTCGACTCAAAAGAGGCGTTGCGGGCGCTTGCTGAGATGGACTTGCAGCTTCACTGCAATGGCGAGCTTCGTCAACAAGGAAATACGCGGCAACTGCTGCGTTCTATTGCAACCTTATTGTCACAAGCCTCACACTGCTTTACCCTTGCGCCCGGCGACGTGCTGTTCACAGGCACGCCCGCAGGCGTAGGCCCCTTGCTGGTTGGTGATGACATCAAATTGCAGGTGGGTGAGATTTCCATGCAGACCCGAGTAGTGTAAGTGTTAGAACCCGAATTTTGGCGTAGTAAAACCCTGGCCCAGATGAACGATCAGGAGTGGGAAGCCCTTTGCGATGGCTGTGGTAAGTGTTGTCTGTCCAAGCTAATCGATGAAGATACCGATGAACTGTACTTTACCAACATCGCTTGTGTACTGCTGAACAATAAAACCTGTCAGTGTTCCGACTACCCCAATCGCTTTGCCAAGGTCAGCGACTGCGTCAAGATTACCCTCGATGATATGGAAGCCTTTCAGTGGCTGCCGACCACCTGTGCCTACCGCCGTTTGGTGGAGGGGCGTGACCTGCCGAGTTGGCACCCCTTGCTACATAAAGGTAAGAAGTCCAAGATGCATCAGGCAGGCGCTTCGATCCGCGGTAAGGTGATTTGCGAAAGTGAGCTGCGAGGCCCTGCGCAGGATTACATCGTTACCTGGCCGATTGAAGACTGCGAGTAAGCCTACTTCTCTAGCAAGTGATAAAAGAAAAGCCGCATTAAGCGGCTTTATTGTGGGCGTGTATAACTTGAAGGTTACTTCTTAAAGATGCTGACAACCGAAAGCAGGCTAAAGATAGCTGCCAAGCCGAGATAGACGGCGAACACCACAATCAGCCATTGTGGCATGGTCCAACCCATAAAGATCCAGTCGATTTCATCACAGAAGCCGTTAGGATTGAACACCGCTGGGAACCACACATCTAGCTTGAACCAGCTTGGATAGCTGGCGAAAAAGTCGCAGGTGGCAAACGGACTCGGGTTTAGTTGGTAGTCGGTATGGGTAATAGCCAGATCCAAGCCCCAGATACTGCTGGGTATCCACAGGCCGAATCCTAGCAAGCGAGCCACCCAAGTGCGAGGGAAGGTAGCGCCCAACAGCCCCGCAAACATCACGCCCATCATCGCGGTACGCTCGTAAACACACATCACGCATGGGTCTAGCTTCAGACCGTATTGGAAGAAGAGGGCGGTAAGCTCTAGCACAAAAGCGGAGAACGCCAATAACAACCATGGCCAACGTTGCTTGGGCATGTCGCTTAGAAACTGATACATCCTTATTACCTTAACATTCAGGTCAAAAAATACTCACTCGGGGCGAGCTATTGTGAAAGCCAACTTTACCCTGCGCTAAGTGCTTGTTACAAGACGTGATCAAGCTCTATTAAACAACTTTACATAGCCTTACAAAGGTTTGAGTTCAGACCAGTGCTTTTGCTTTATACAGTGCTTTGCTATTATCGCGGGGCATTAACACAGCGGTAATAGAGAACTAGGCATGGTAATAAAAGCAAAAAGCCCCGCAGGCTTTGCAGAACAATACATCATCGAATCAATCTGGAATAACCGATTTGCGCCCGGTTCCATTTTGCCCGCAGAGCGTGAGCTCTCCGAGCTTATTGGTGTGACCCGCACCACCTTGCGTGAGGTGCTGCAGCGCCTGGCACGTGATGGATGGTTGACCATTCAACATGGTAAACCCACCAAAGTGAACAATTTCTGGGAAACCGCCGGACTTAACATCCTTGAAACCCTAGCCAAGCTGGATAAAGAGCAAGTGCCCGAGCTGTTTGAGCAGCTGCTTTCTGCGCGCACTAACATCAGCGTGATCTTTATTCGTGCAGCACTGAAAAACAACCCTGAGAAGAGCCAAGAGTTGATCGCCCGTCATAGCGAGCTGGCACAGGAAGGTAAGGTCTATGCAGAGTTTGACTACACCTTGCTACATGGTCTTGCGTTTGCCTCCGGCAACCCATTGTACGCACTGATTTTAAATGGCTTTAAGGGCTTGTACGAATCGGTAGGTAGCTACTACTTCGACGACCCTGAAGCACGCCGCTTGGCCAATGACTTCTACACTCAGTTGGGCGTACTAGCCGGCTCAGGTGAGTACGACAAAACCCTGCAAGTGGTGCGTCGCTATGGTATCGAAAGTAGCGCCATTTGGCAGCGCGTTCGCCAGCGCATGCCAAATGACATTATGGAAGACTAAGTTTTGATTAGGGCGCTGGAGGACAGCGCCCTAATATTTCCACCTTCCCGCTGGGGTTCACTTGCTCAAGTACCACTTCAAAGCCCCACAATCTATGCAAATGCTTCAACACTTCATCTAGGCTATCGGCCAAAGGTATTCCCTGATGGGGGACATAGCGCAAGGTCAGCGAACGGTCGCCGCGCAGCGCGACATTGTAGACCTGAATATTCGGCTCAATATTGCTGAGGTTGTATTGGGCAGACAGCGCAGAGCGAATGTCTTGATAGCCCTGCTCATCGTGGATAGCGTCGATCTCCAGATAGGGCTTCTTATCGTCGTCGTGCAGAGTGAACAGTTTAAAATCGCGGATAACCTGCGGCGACAAATACTGAGCGATAAACGACTCATCTTTGAAGTTATGCATTGCGAAGTGCAAGGTCTCTAGCCAGTCTTTACCTGCAATGTCGGGGAACCATCGGCAGTCCTCCGGGGTTGGGTGTTCACAGATGCGGCGAATATCACGCATCATCGCAAAACCGAGTGCGTAGGGGTTGATTCCGCTGTAGTAGGGGCTGTTGTACTCCGGCTGCATTACTACTGAGGTGTGGCTATGTAGCACTTCCAGCAGTACTTTTTCGGTGATCTGCCCGTGGTCATACAGGTGATTCATGATGGTGTAATGCCAGAAGGTGGCCCAGCCTTCGTTCATCACTTGAGTTTGCTTTTGCGGATAGAAGTACTGGCTGATCTTGCGCACGATGCGGATGATCTCGCGTTGCCAGGTCTCGAGCAGCGGAGCGTTTTTCTCGATAAAGTAGAGAATGTTCTCCTCAGGGGATGCCGGGAACTTCACCGACTTCAGTGTTTCATCTTTCTGTTTGGTCGGAATGGTTCGCCACAGCTCGTTGATTTGGCTTTGTAAGTACTCGGTGCGTGCTTGTTGACGGCTCTTTTCCTCTTCCATGGAGATGGGGCTAGGGCGTTTGTAACGGTCCACCCCGTAATTCATAAGCGCATGGCAGGAGTCGAGGACTTCTTCCACTTCATCAACGCCATAGCGTGCTTCGCATTCGCTGATGTAGTTTTTAGCGAACACTAGGTAATCGATGATAGAGCTGGCGTCGGTCCAGGTCTTAAACAGGTAGTTATTCTTAAAAAAGCTGTTGTGGCCATAGCAGGCGTGCGCCATTACCAATGCCTGCATCGGTAGGGTGTTCTCTTCCATTAAATAGGCGATACACGGGCTGGAGTTGATCACTATCTCGTAGGCCAAGCCCATCTGGCCGCGCTTATAGGTTTGCTCGGTTTGAATAAACTTCTTGCCATAGGACCAGTGGTTATAGCCAATGGGCATGCCCACGCTGGAGTAGGCATCCATCATCTGCTCGGCGGTGATTACCTCAATTTGGTTGGGGTAAGTATCTAGGCGATATAGCTTGGCTACCTCGGCGATAGCCTGGTGATAATCTTCCAGAAGGTCAAACGTCCAATCCGGTCCATCAGGTAAGGGCTTGTTGGCTGACATAACTACCTCAGGCTACTTTTTTCGCAAACAGGTCGCGGAAAGTGGGCAGGATCTCTTCGGCATGCTTAACATGGCGAATGGCGAAATTGGCATACTGCTGTGACAGTTCAGCGTATTCATGCCATAGCGTTTGGTGAGCACGGCTGGTGATTTCGATGTACGAGTAGTGACGCACCGCAGGTAACAAATGCTTATCGAGAAGCTGACGACACTTGGGCGAGTCATCGGCCCAGTTATCGCCATCGGACGCTTGTGCGGCGTAGATGTTCCATTGGCTGGGAGGATAACGCTCCTCAATGATCTCCTTAGTCAGTTGCAGGGCACTTGATACGATGGTGCCGCCTGTTTCCTGAGAGTAGAAAAACTCGTGCTCATCCACCTCTTTGGCTTGGGTGTGGTGGCGAATAAACACCACTTCGATCTTCTCGTAGCTGCGGGTCAAGAACAGGTAGAGCAACAAGAAAAAGCGCTTGGCCATATCTTTGGTTGCTTGGTCCATTGAGCCTGATACGTCCATCAGGCAAAACATCACCGCCTGAGTACTGGGCACTGGTGTTTTAACGAAGTTATTGAATTTAAGGTCGAATGTGTCAATGAAGGGGATCGCGGCCAGCATCTTCTTAAGCTCTTCCACCTCCTGCTCTAAGGCGACAATATCTTGCTGGGGGCAGTGAGGGTCGTTACGCGCTTCTTCCAAACGAGTGGTTAGCTCGCGTAGGCGAGAACGCTTGCTTGCTCCCATAGCGATACGCCGCGCCAGTGAAGATTGCAGGCTGCGTACGATATTAATGTTGCTCGGCACGCCGTCATTGGTAAAGCCAGCGCGAGAGGTTTTATATTCGATAAGCTGATCGACATCGGTTTCTTGTAGGTTAGGCAGCTCCAAATCGTCGAACAGAATATCCAAGTACTCGTCTTTCGATATATTGAACTGGAACTCGTCTTGGCCTTCGCCGGAGTCGCTGGCATCGCCATCGCCGCTGCCGCTACCTTGGCCTTGTGGTGGACGCTCAACTTTGTCGCCCTTGGTGAACTGATCGTTGCCAGGCAGCACCCGCTGGCGGTCGCCTCCTTGGCCTTGATGGAAGAAGGGTTCGTTGATATCCCGCTGGGGGATGCTGATATTCTCACTGGCTTCCAGATCCTGGATGCTGCGCTGATTGACGGCATCAGACACCGCTTCCTTGATCTGTTTCTTGTAGCGCCGTAAGAAGCGCTGCCGATTGACAGCGCTTTTGTTCTTGCCGTTAAGACGGCGGTCGATGAAATGAGCCATAGGCCTTTACCTCCTTCGCTACGAGGATTTCCGTACGCGCAGGTACCACTCAGCCAGTAGCCTGACTTGTTTACGGGTGTAGCCTTTCTCCATCATACGCGCGACAAAGTCGTCGTGTTTCTTCTGATCATCCGCCGAGGTCTTGGTGTTGAACGAGATAACCGGCAGCAGATCTTCAGTATTGGAGAACATTTTCTTCTCGATAACGGTGCGCAGTTTCTCGTAGCTGGTCCAGTTTGGATTTGAACCTGAGTTACTGGCTTTAGCCCGTAGTACGAAATTAACGATCTCGTTGCGGAAGTCTTTCGGGTTGCTGATACCCGCAGGCTTTTCGATCTTCTCGAGTTCTGCGTTCAAGGCGGCTCGGTCGAACAACTGGCCCGTATCGGGGTCGCGATATTCTTGGTCTTGGATCCAGAAGTCGGCGTAGGTGACATAGCGGTCAAAGATGTTCTGACCGTACTCAGAGTAAGACTCGAGATAGGCGGTCTGGATCTCTTTGCCGATGAAGTCGACATATTTAGGAATCAAGTAACCTTTGAGGTGCTCAAGATAACGATCAGCCATCTCTTGCGGGAACTGCTCACGCTCCACTTGCTGCTCTAGCACATAGAACAAGTGAACTGGGTTAGCGGCCACCTCGGTGGTATCGAAGTTGAATACCCGCGATAGGATCTTAAAGGCAAAGCGGGTGGATAGCCCTTCCATCCCCTCATCGACACCGGCGTAGTCGCGGTACTCTTGATAGGATTTTGCTTTTGGATCGGTGTCTTTAAGGGTTTCACCATCGTAGACCCGCATCTTCGAGTACACGCTGGAGTTTTCTGGATCTTTCAGGCGTGATAGTACTGAAAACTGAGCCAGCAGCTCTAGGGTAGACGGCGCGCATTTGGCGGTATTCAGTTCGCTGTTGTCTAGCAGCTTTTGATAGATGTTTACTTCTTCATTGACGCGCAGACAGTAAGGCACCTTCACGATGTATACCCGATCAAGGAAGGCCTCATTGTTTTTGTTGTTTCTAAAGCTTTGCCATTCCGACTCGTTGGAGTGAGCCAAGATAATGCCATCAAATGGTATCGCGCTCAGGCCTTCAGTGCCGTTGAAGTTACCTTCTTGGGTGGCAGTAAGTAGCGGGTGTAGCACCTTGATGGGCGCCTTGAACATCTCCACAAACTCCATCAGGCCTTGGTTCGCACGGCACAGTGCGCCGGAGTAGCTGTAGGCATCGGGATCGTTCTGCGCGAAATGTTCCAGTTTGCGGATATCGACCTTGCCCACCAGCGAGGAGATGTCTTGGTTGTTTTCATCGCCGGGCTCAGTTTTAGCGATACCCACTTGATGAAGAATAGAGGGGTGGCACTTAACCACTTTAAACTTGCTGATGTCGCCACCGAACTCAGTCAAACGCTTGGCCGCCCAAGGCGACATTATCGGTCTCAGGTGACGTGGGTTAATCCCGTACTCCTGCTCCAAAATCTTGCCGTCTTCATTGGGGTCGAACAAGCAGAAAGGGTGGTCGTTGACCGGCGAGTCTTTCAGCTTATAAATAGGTACTTGCTGCATCAGAGCCTTTAGCTTCTCGGCTAACGACGATTTACCGCCGCCCACAGGACCGAGCAGATAGAGGATTTGCTTCTTCTCTTCCAAGCCTTGGGAGGAGTGTTTTAAGTAGGAGACAATCTGTTCGATGCTGTCTTCCATACCGTAGAAGTCGGCGAAGGCCGGATAACGAGAAATCACACGGTTCGAGAAGAGTCTACTTAATCTGGGGTCTTTGGAGGTGTCTATGGTTTCGGGTTCACCGATTGCCATCAACAGGCGTTCGGCGGGACTTGCATAGGTTGCGGGATCTTCTTTACAAAGTTGTAAAAATTGCTCTAGCGAAAGTTCTTCTTCTTGGGCCAGTTCATAGCGCTTTTGATAATGGTCGAAAATACTCATTGCCAAGGCCTCCTAAGACTACTTTACCCACATTTAGATCGTGAGTTGGCGACAAAAATTTCAAAGGGCTCAAAAATAAGTCTATACCACGGTAAAAATAACGTTCTAAAAATTAAGAAATTTTTATTTTCAGACGAGTAACTTACTGTAGCAATTGCGGTAATTACTGTTGTTTACGGTTTTTGTGGAAAACTGGATTCATCACGCCGTAAAACAATCCTCATGCCTTATTGATTAGACAGCAAAATGCTTGCTGTAAATGTGATCTAGATGTAAATAAAAGGTTGCAATTGAAGATTTGGGTGATAATTTTAGACATGTAGCTTCAAACCTTCTTGCTTTGGTCGGCGAACACTACATCAGAGGGGAGTAGTGTTGAAGGTTTTACAAGCACGTTTCCTTTAGGCTTTTGCATTGCAAAAGCCTTTTTTTTGCCCAACTCGAAAAAATCCCGTAACTCCAAGAGCTTTTGGCCATGCATCGAGTGTCAGACTTTAGTGGCAATTCTGGTGTAGAAACAGCTAAAAACCCTTTGGTTCTGTGAGCCAACTCAAATCGTCTAGCAGCCGCTATACCAAAGTCTAAGTTTCAAACGACAGTGCGCAGCTTACCTTTTTGCTGTAACAAATTATTAACCATTGAGCGGTGGGTTAATAGCCTTTCAGCTAACAAGGAGAAGGATGAAATGGCATTTCAATCTGATGAAATGGCGAGAGCCTACTGGAAAGAAAATCTCACCATCATGGGCTCACTGCTGGCCATATGGTTTGTCGTCTCGTATGTCTGCGGGATTTTGCTGGTTGATCAGCTGAACGCAATACGCTTGGGTGGCTTCAAGCTCGGCTTCTGGTTCGCTCAGCAAGGGGCGATTTATGTGTTCGTGGCATTGATCTTTGTTTATGTAGCGAAAATGAACGCGCTCGACAAAAAGTACGGCGTAGAAGAAGAGTAGGCAGGATACGAAATGGATATTCAAACTTGGACTTTCATACTGGTTGGCTTGAGCTTCTCGCTCTACATCGGTATTGCTATTTGGGCACGCGCTGCATCTACAGGCGAGTTTTACGTTGCTGGAAAGGGCGTACACCCGGTTGCCAATGGTATGGCAACCGCCGCTGACTGGATGTCGGCAGCATCCTTTATCTCCATGGCGGGGATTATCTCCTTTATTGGTTACGACGGCGGTGTGTACTTGATGGGTTGGACCGGTGGCTACGTGCTGTTGGCGCTATGTCTGGCTCCTTATCTGCGTAAGTTTGGTAAGTTTACCGTGCCTGACTTTATCGGTGATCGTTACTATTCCCAGACTGCCCGTATGGTGGCGGTATTCTGCGCAATCTTTGTCTCCTTTACCTATGTTGCAGGACAGATGCGTGGGGTAGGCGTGGTGTTCTCGCGCTTCCTTGAGGTCGACATTAACCTCGGCGTTATCATCGGTATGGCCATCGTGTTCTTCTACGCGGTGATGGGCGGCATGAAAGGGATTACCTACACCCAGGTCGCGCAGTACTGCGTACTGATTTTCGCTTTCTTGGTTCCGGCGATTTTTACCTCGCTGGCGGTGACCGGTAATGTATTCCCGCAAATAGGCTTTGGTAGCACCGTCACCGATGGCTCGGGGATGTATCTGCTGGATAAGGTCGATGGGCTCTCTCAAGAGCTCGGGTTTAATCAGTATACGGACGGCTCCAAGTCCACGGTCGACGTGTTCTTTATTTGTGCAGCACTGATGGTAGGTACTGCGGGTCTACCTCACGTAATTATTCGCTTCTTCACCGTACCTCGGGTTAAAGATGCGCGTATCTCTGCAGGTTACGCACTGATCTTCATCGCAATCCTGTACACCACTGCACCAGCGGTAGCAGCCTTTGCTCGCGTCAACATGATCGAGTCGATTAACGGACCTGAGATGAAGGGTGTAGCTGCGGAGCAGGCTCCAGGTTGGATCGATAACTGGAGCAAAACCGGTCTGGTGAAGTGGGAAGATAAGAATGGCGATGGTCGTATGTTCTACTCAGGCGATGACCGTAACGAGATGTCGATTAACCGCGACATTATCGTACTGGCCTCTCCAGAGTTGGCGCAATTGCCTAACTGGGTAGTCGCACTACTGGCCGCGGGTGGCTTGGCGGCAGCGTTGTCCACGGCGGCGGGTTTGCTATTGGTGATATCCACATCGATATCCCACGACTTACTCAAAAAAGGCTTTAAACCGGATATGACCGACAAGCAAGAGCTACTGGCTGCACGCTGTGCGGCAGTACTCGCAGTAATCTGTGCCGGTTATCTGGGTATTAATCCGCCGGGCTTTGTGGCGCAGGTAGTGGCGTTTGCCTTCGGCTTAGCCGCGTCGAGCTTCTTCCCTGCGATTATCCTTGGGATCTTCTACAAACGGATGAATAAAGAAGGCGCGATTGCCGGTATGTTGGCGGGTATCTTGTTTACCTCAGCCTACATTATCTACTTCAAGTTCATTAACCCAGCGGCCAACGTGCCAGCAAACTGGTGGTTTGGTATCTCACCAGAGGGTATCGGTACCTTGGGTATGTTGGTGAACTTCGTGGTTTCTATTGCGGTGAATAAAGTGACTGCAGAAGTGCCACAAGACGTTCAAGACTTGGTCGAAAGTATTCGCTTCCCGAAAGGGGCTGGTGATGCTCACGATCACTAATTAGTCGCAAGTTGACTAAAAAAGCACGCTTCGGCGTAATGCCAGTCAGTTAAGCTGACTGGCATTTCTTTTTAAATGGATACTTGGTGGGTTTCCGCCTGACTTCTCGAGGGTAAACTCTATCAGGCCGAGACGCCGGGAGCGTAAGCATTCGCAGTGTTTCCAGTAGTGCTGCATAGTGCTTGGGCAAGTTGCCGGGGCTACTCATTGGCAACCTGGCTAGGAAGGTGGTCACGTGCCACAAGCAGTGGCTAAAGCTTAGCCTCGTTGGCGTTAATGGCTCTTCTGCTGCACAGGCCTCTATCATCACTATTCTAATGAGATTGTAAGCCAACAGGACTCCCCA
>NZ_AUBZ01000037.1 GCF_000429505.1 Aliagarivorans taiwanensis DSM 22990
CTGAAACACTCAGGCTCGGGGGCATCCTGACAACCAAATGGACATGGTCAATTTGAACATTTAACTCAACGATTTTGCATTTCTTCATTGAGCTGTAGATGTAGATCCCTCTATGCAACTCTTTGCCTAAGTTCCCCTTCAGGAGCTTGAATCTGTACTTTGGCGTCCAGACGATGTGATACTGACAACGATAGAATACGTGTGAAGCGGATTCATATCTGCTCATGTTAGTTGTTCTCCTATTTGCTGGTTACAAACAGGTTGAACCTTCTAACATGAGCGCTCTTCGGGCAAAGCCCACAAGAACGATCACCACCTCCATAGGAGGTGGTTTAATACTGATAACAAAAAGGGCAGCTCAATGCTGCCCTTTTGTGATCAGTCGCTTAACCTAACAAGCGGTTAATGCGTTTGATGAAGTCGGCCGGGTTTTCCAGGCTGCCACGCTCGGACAGACAGGCCTGTTCGAACAACAGCTCCAACCACTCGCTGAAGGCACCGTCGTCTTGCTCGTCGGCCACCTTTTTCACCAATGGGTGTTGCGGGTTCAGCTCGAAGATGTATTTTTGCTCAGGGATCTGTTGACCCACCGCTTCCATCAGCTTCTGCATTTGGGTGGTCATGTCGTGCTCATCCACCACGATACACGACGGCGTATCGGTCAGACGATGAGTCAGACGCACATCTTTCACCTTGTCGCCCAAGCTCTCTTTAGCACGCTCAACAAAGCTGGCGTACTCGGTCTCGGCCTGCTCTTTTTGCTGCTTAGACTCTTCATCGTCCAGCTCGCCCAGGTCCAGATCGCCTTTGGTGATCGATACCAGCGACTTACCGTCGAACTCGTTGAGGTGGCTCAGTAACCACTCGTCGATACGATCCGATAGCAGCAGCACCTCGATGCCCTTCTTGTTGAAGATCTCCAGGTGGGCGCTGTTAGCAGCAGCGGCATGGCTGTCGGCGGTGACGTAGTAGATCTTGTCTTGACCTTCCTTCATACGCTCGATGTAATCGGCCAGTGCCACGGTTTGGTCCGCACCTTCGCCTTGGGTCGAGGCAAAACGCAGCAGCTTAGCGATCTGCTCTTTGTTGGCGAAGTCTTCGGCTGGACCTTCTTTGAGCACCTGACCAAACTCGTTCCAGAAGTTTTGGTACTTCTCAGCGTCGTTCTTAGCCATGCGCTCCAGCATGGTCAGCACACGCTTGGTACAGGCACTGCGCAGATTAGCAGTCACCTTGGTGTCTTGCAGAATTTCGCGGCTCACGTTCAGTGGCAGGTCGTTTGAGTCCAGCACACCTTTCACAAAGCGCAGGTAGCTTGGCATAAACTCATCGGCGTCATCCATGATGAACACGCGTTGAACATACAGTTTCAGGCCATGTTGACGCTCGCGGTTCCACAGATCGAACGGCGCTTTGCTCGGGATATACAGCAAGCTGGTGTATTCCTGCTTACCTTCTACCTTGTTGTGCGCCCATGCCAATGGATCGGCAAAATCGTGGGAGATGTGCTTGTAGAACTCTTGATACTCTTCTTCAGAGATCTCGTTCTTACCGCGGGTCCACAGCGCAGTAGCTTTGTTGATTGCTTCCCACTCGCCTGGTACCGCTTCAATCTTCTCGCCATCTGGGCCTTCGCTCTCAGGCTGCTCGTCGCGGAACATCTCTACCGGAATAGAGATATGATCAGAGTACTTGGTGATGATGCTGCGCAGTTTCCAGTCATCAAGGAACTCGTCCTCACCCTCACGCAGGTGCAAGATGATGTCGGTACCGCGGCCGGCTTTTTCGATATCGGCAACGGTGTAATCGCCTTCTCCGGCGCTTTCCCAGCGTACGCCTTGGCTGAGCTCAGCACCTGCCGCGCGGGTCTCAACGGTAACCTTGTCGGCTACGATAAAGGCCGAGTAGAAGCCCACACCGAACTGACCGATTAGCTGCGAGTCTTTCGCTTGGTCGCCGCTCAGGTTACCGAAGAACTCTTTAGTGCCCGATTTTGCGATGGTACCCAAATGCTCGATAACCTCGTCGCGGGTCATACCGATGCCGTTATCAGACAACGTTAGGGTGCGCGCCTCTTTGTCGTGGCTAACACGCACACGCAGCTCACCATCACCCTCGTACAAGGCGTTGTTTTCCAGTGCCTTAAAACGCAGCTTGTCGGCGGCGTCGGCGGCATTGGAGATAAGCTCGCGCAAGAAGATTTCTTTGTTTGAATAGAGAGAGTGAATCATCAACTGAAGAAGTTGTGATACTTCGGTAGTAAACCCGTGTTTTTCTACGTGTTTCTGCTCAGTCATGGGTCCCTTTTTCCTCTGTAACTGTGACCATGGATAAGTACCTGTCGACGGCACTTTTACTGTTACTTTCGAAATGGGGATGAGTTAGCGCTTTTCAACGGCCAAAAACGAAAAAACTGCCCGAAAGCAGTTTAGTTGCACAATTAATCAACGCTGCACAGCCTTAACTGCTGCAGTGGAGCTTAACTCACGCTCTGTCGGCCAATCAGTGAGTGGGACAGCGTGGTGCCATCAACGCTATCTAGCTCACCACCTAATGGCACACCGTGGGCGATGCGGGTCACCTTCACCTGTTTGGCCTTGGCCATCTCGGCAATATAGTAGGCTGTCGCCTCGCCTTCTACCGTAGGATTGGTAGCCAGGATCAACTCATCGATCTCTTGGGAGGCCAAGCGCGCTTCCAGTTTGTCCAGATGCAGCTGCTCAGGACCAATGCCATCGAGCGGACTAAGATGGCCCATCAATACAAAATACAGCCCTGAGTACTGGGCGGTTTGCTCGATGGCAGCCACATCGGCGGGTGTTTCAACAACACACACCTGACCCGAGTTTTGCCGCTTGCCCGACTGACAAATGGGGCACAAGGTCTCTTCAGCGAAGTTATTGCATTGCTCGCAGTGGCCCACATCCGCCACCGCATCTGCAAGGGCTTGCGACAGGCTGAGCGCCTTATCGCGTTGGCGCTCCAGTAAATTAAAGGTCATGCGCTGGGCACCGCGCGGGCCAACCCCTGGCAGCGCCTGTAGGGCTTTAATCAGTTGGTCAATTTTCGGCGTGTATTTCATGGTGTCGAGTGATAGCTAAATCTGCGCTAACGATATCAGCCTCGGCCAATAATTTCAGCTTCAATCGCCGCGAGGCATGACAAGTGCACAAACTACGGGCAATAATGAACGTGAAGGATCGCCATACCCCACAACTTATCGCATAGGGAATTATGCTAGCCACCACCATCCGTAACTACTTGCTGCTCGCTATTGCTGTCTCGCTGGGCTGCCTGCCGCTGCTCTACTGGGATTACCACCAAGAACAGCGCGATGTGGCGATCCGCGCCAATCACCAGCTCAGCCTAATCAGCCCGCTAGCAGAATCCTTGGCGCAACAAGGTAAGCGCCAGCAATTGATCGACCTGATCCAGCAGCTTGAAGCATCGCCCGATATCGCACTGGTCGAGCTGAGTCTGCGTCCACTGGCCGACAATCCTGATACCACTGAACCCTACCTGCCCGACTATTCACGGGTGCCCGAAGATCAGCAAATCGTCAGCCTGGCGGTAAACTTAAACCGCCTCAGCTTCGATCAGTGGCTGTTGGTCAAGCTAGATCAACCCGCGGCCCAGCAACTGCTGGCCCTGCTCGCCAGCGGCGGATTGGCCTTCTCGCTGCTGCTCGCCAGCTGGCAGCACTACCATCGCGGCGCAAGCAGTTCAGCGGGCCAATCCAACCCAAGTGAGGGCCTACAAGCCCTCGATGGGCTGGATATCGAAAAACTGGATGCCGAAGTACAGGGTTATACCGACGAGATTAACGAACTCCGACTTGGCCTGGCGGATAAGGCGCTGGCGCTGCGCAAAGTCGCGCGCGACCCCGTCGAAGATGAGGACTCGCTGTCGCGCTATCAGCCACTGCTGGATGCGTTTACCTACCCCGCGGTGCTGCTCGACGACCAGCGACAAGCGCACTACATCAACGATGCGGCGAACGCGGCGTTCCCCGACCTGCACATTGAGGCCCTGTTAACCGCCCTTACCAGCGCAGAGCAAAGCGCTGACACGCCCCAACAGGACAACGACCCATTTGAATTAAGCATTGCTGGGCAGGTGTACCCGGCAGCGATAGAGCCTATCGACACCCAACAAGCACACCTGCGACTAATCACTATTAAGCGGCCGCTAGAGAGCGTAGATCCAACACCCGATAACAACGACGACCTTAGCCAGTTGACGCTAGACCTATTAGACCTACCGCTGCCGCAGGCCTTTGTTGACTCTGAGCGCCGAGTGATGGCTTATAACCAAGCCTTTAGCGCTCTACTCGACCGTGCCACTGAGATAGAAAATACACCGCTTGACCAGCTATTTATGCTCGATAAGCAGCAAGGTGTTCACGTCAAAGGGCAAGATAAGGGCGCTCAGGGCTATCGTAGTGTCAGCTCTAACACCTTTAATCATCCAGTGCTTGGCGAAGTCAGCCTGCTTCAGTTACTGCCCGAGCAACCGCTACGACGCAGTAGCAAGCTCAAGCAAAACAGCTGGCAGCAACAGCTGGCCCAGAGCGTCACCTTGATTCATCAGCTTGGGCAAAAACAGTTAGGGCGGATTCGCAGGGGCCTGCAAAGCGATCCGCAGGTCAGTGAGCAGTACCGTGAGGTGCTGCGCGCCAGCGGCGAGCTAAGCGTGCTTTTGCAACTGCAGTGGTACGCCCAAGGTATGGGCGACAAGAATCAGGCCTTTAATGTGGAGCAAGCGTTGGACCAGCTACTCAGTAGCCTCGCTCAGCTCGGTATCACGGCACTTCCCAACAACCCTGTCGCGCCAAATGCGCACGCTAAAGGCAACCCTAAGGCCCTGCTCTACTTGCTACAAGCCCTTTGCCTGCAAGCCCTTGGTATACAGCGCCGCGAGCAGGCTGAGGTGCCACGCTTCAGCCTTGAACAAGACGAGGACCAAAAAATGCTTACCATCCGCTTTGCCTTGCGCGCCAGTCACATCGACATTGCCAGTCGCGAGCTCTATCGGCAAATCTGCAAACAGCAAGGTTGGCAGGCTGATTTCAGCAAGCAGGCGGTCACCATTAGCCTAGCGCTGCTGCATGTTGTGTCGTCCGAGGATGACGATATTCAAGACTTGGCGCAGCAACTGATAGCGGTGAATGATGATAACGATGATAGCTCGCAGGATGCCTTGCTCCCCGAGCTTATCGAGTCGCTCAACGTCGAGCACAGCAATGCACTATTGGAACAGGCGCTTGCCGATACCCTCGCGCCAATAAAGCCAGCTGATATAAGCGAGCAAGGTGACTCGATAGTCAACATGAACGGACTGGATCAATGCCTGTGGCAGCTGTTTTGTGACGAACTGCAGCTAACCCTTAGCCATCTTGACAGCGACGGCGGTGCAGACGCTAATACGCGCTTAACCCAGCTGTGTGTTGCCCATGAGAAATTTGCGAACACGCCGTTAACGGACAAGTTCCAGCAGTTAGGCCCGGCATTGGCCAGAGGTGATGAAGAAGTCGTAGATGCGGTAGTGAAGGAGTTACAGCACTGGCAGCAGACTACCAGTGCCGTTTAGGGCGGTTTAGTCGGCGATAAGATCGTAGTGCTCTTTGAGCACCGCAATAATCTCAGCTTTCGGGTTATCGCTAACCACGATTGGCTGGCCGGTGATCTTTTCAGCAATACCGATGTAGGTACGAGAGACTTCTTCAAGAACCGACACTGGCAACGCATTATCGCGGGCCAATGCTTCACGCTCGTCCATACGCTCTTTGTTCAGCAGGATGTCTGGGTCTGGGAAGTGCGAAAGCAGTAACTGGCGGAAGCCCTCTTTCGAGTTCTCTACCACTTTACCAGCGCGGTACTCGGCGCCATCCCAAATACGCGATGAGTCCGGGGTGCCCACTTCATCCATGTAGATCAGCTTGTCTTGGCCCTGCTCATCGGTCACGTAGCCAAACTCAAACTTGGTATCAACAAACACCTGATCCACCTCAGCCAGCGCTTTGCTAATAACCGCAAAGCCCTCTTTGAGCAGTTTTTCGTAGAGGTCGATATCAGCGCCTTGCATAAAGCCGAAGGCTTCCACGTTCTGCTCAATGTTTTGGCGGGTGATGTTCACGTCATCGGCTTCAGGCACGCCGGGAATGCCGCGCAGAATGCCTTTGGTAGACGGGGTAATCAGGATCTCATCCAGTTTTTGGTCGCGCTTAAGTCCTTCTGGCAGGGTAATGCCGCAGAACTCGCGCTCGCCCTTCTCGTAGGCTCGCCACATAGAACCAGTGATGTACTGGCGGGCAATCGCCTCAATCTTGGCGGGACGGGCTTTTTGCACAATCCAAACGAAAGGATGTGGGATATCCAAGATATGGCTGTCGGCCAGGCCTTGCTCTTTAAACAGCTTAAACCAGTGGTTGCTGATCGCATTCAGCGCAGCGCCTTTGCCGGGAACACCTTTAAGACCTTGCTCGCCATGCCAGATGCAATCAAAGGCCGAGATGCGGTCACTGATTACCATGATGGCCAGTGGCGTATCAGGCGATACCGGATAGCCCTTCTCTTCGATCAGGCGGCGGCTATCCTGCTCAGTTAACCAGTAAACAGAACGCACTTTTCCACTGTGTACCGGTTTGTCGGTACGGATCGGCAGGTCATCATTAACAGCTAGTACCTTATCGGCAAGGCTCATGTTGTTATCCTTCAAGGTGGTGGCCACAAAACGTGGCGGATTCGATGCTGGCGAATTTTACCAAAAATCCCTGTCAGCTCCAGTGTTTGCGTCGTTAACTGCTCGCCACTGGCGAAACTTACAGCAAACCGGCGAATTTCTTAGACTAAACTTCGCCAAAGTCCTGACTAACGGCAAGGGCTTGGGCATAATAGCGCCAATTGAAATCCCGGAAGAAAATTATGAGTATTGAGCAAACCCTGAGCGAGCGCAGCGGCGGCCAATGTGAGCTGTGCAGCAGCACCGACAACCTGAGTGTTTACGCCCTGCCCCCCGAGCAAGAGCAGCACTCAGATAAAGCCATCCACGTCTGCGGCACTTGCCTGGCACAGATTGAAGGCGAGAATGATGCCTTGGATCAAAACCACTGGCGCTGCCTGAATGATTCCATGTGGAGCCAAACCCCAGCGGTACAAGTGATGGCCTGGCGTATGCTGAGCCGCCTTAACGCTGAGCCTTGGGCGCAAGACCTGCTAGATATGCTGTATCTGGAAGAAGATATGCTGAAGTGGGCCGAAAGTGGCGCCCATGTAGCAGGCGCAGATAAGCCGCGCGATGTGAACGGCGTTATCCTGCAAAAAGGCGACGATGTCACTATCATCAAAGACCTGCCTATCAAAGGTTCTAGCCAAGTAATCAAACGAGGCACCGTGGTGCGCGGTATTGGCGTAAACGACAACGATCCGACCCACGTATCGGGCAAGGCCAATGGCCAGTCGATGTACATCATTGCTGAGTACTGTCGTAAGAAGTAGTCGCAATACTGTAGATAGCAAAAAGGCCGCAGAAGCGGCCTTTTTTGTAGCTAACGAACGCGCTTAGAATGGCATCTTCATGCCCGGTGGCAACTGCATACCGCCGGTGACTTCCGCCATCTTGTCTTTGCTTTGCTCTTCCACGCGACGTACTGCGTCGTTAACAGCTGCCGCCAACAGATCTTCGATCATGTCTTTGTCGTCTTCCATCAAGCTGTCATCCAGCTCTACGCGACGAATATTGTGACTACCGTTCATCACTACTTTAACCAGGCCAGCACCGGCTTCACCGGTTACTTCCATCTTGGCGATTTCTTCTTGGGCCTTCTGCATGCGGTCTTGCATCTGCTGCGCCTGCTTCATGATATTGCCCATTCCACCTTTAAACATGGTTATCTCACTTCGTTTAGGTTTGTAATGCGGCAATTACACCGAGGTTGCCGCAATAAATCAAGTTGTATAGTTGACGCTGTCGCCATTTAGCTCAGCGCCCATGCGTTGCTGCATAAACTGAATATTAGGATCGTCCAACAAACGCTGCTTAGCATGATCCAGACGCTTTAAGTGCAAGGCATGGCGCTGCTCAGCCGGGGTGCGTTGACTGGTATCTTCACCGATGGTGATGGCCAGCTCCATCGCCTTGCCATGCAACTGCGATAGCTGCTGGGTAAGCTCAGATAGCGAGCTAGGCTTTTGCAGGTGCGCACAGTCCGGTTTCAACAAGAGTTGCACCACGCTGCCTTCTACCCGCGACAGGCTGTGCCGGGCGATTTGCCGAGCAATCGGCCCCAAATGCATCTGCTCCACCCAAACTGCCCACTGGTCCAGATCTTCGCTGACCTGCTCAACCGGCCGCTGCGCTTGCACATCATGCGCTGCTTGTGCGGGTTTGTTGCGCTGGGCCACAAACTGCTGAGCCGGAGTCAGCTGCTGGGTATCCAACGCAGCACTGCTCTGCTCCACCGCACTAACGGGTAGTTGCGGAGCAACACTCTCAGTAGCCTTCGCGCTGGCAGGTTCATCCCCTTCAGGCGGCCCACTGACCTCTAAGGTAGCAGCACGCGCCGCGCGCTGAGCCAGATCCGCAGCATCTACTGCTGCGTCTTCAGGCTTTTTTTCGCCACCTTCCTTAGCTCGAAGTTGGCTGCGCAGCTTAATCAAAGACTGGGTGTGCGAGGCGTCCAGTGAAGGACTGGCACCCTGCGGCTCATAGTGCTCCGCTTCAGCCTCCTGCTCCATTGCTGCAGCTTGCTGGGCCATAGCACTGTAGTAATCGTCGCTGCTGTCAGCAGCAGGCTCTACAGGCTCCGATGGTATTTGCGCTGGCTGGCTGTCTGCCGTTTGCGGCGCGGCTACCGACGGGGTATCGGCCGATGTTTGACTCACGGCTGCAGACTCAGCCGATACTTGGCTCGCTGTTGCAGGCTTAGCCGCAGTAACGGGCGTTTCAACAAAGCCTTGCTGCTGGGCCTGCTCAACAATCTCTTGCTGCTCTTTCACGGCGCTGGCGACCAATGCCGCTTGCTCCGAGCTGTTAGTTTGCACAGGGCTGGCACCTTGAACGGACTCGCTTACAGCAGGAGCTGCTTCATTTGCTGCAGCCTTTGCTTGCGAGGCAGTGGCGTTAGCAGACTCGGCTTGAGGTGTTGGCGCTTGTTGAGCGCTGCTATTAACCGCGGGGCGCTCTACAGGCTTTGCCTGATCAGCAGGTTTCACATTCTTGGCACCGGCAAGCTTTTGCTTAAGCGCCTGCAGATGTTGATGCGGGCTCTCAGCTGAGCCGCTTTCGTTCATCACTCCAGCAACAGAAGAACCAGTTACCGGCTGCTGCCCCGATGACTGGGCATCGCTTTGCCCCTGCTCGCTTAGCGCAGGCTCGAAGGCCAGCATCCGCAATACCGTCATCTCAAAGCCGGAGCGTTGCGAAGGGGCGTACGCGAGGTCGCGACGGCCGGTGGTAGCAATCTGATAGAGCAGCTGAACCAGCTGAGCATCCACCACTTGCGCCAAGGCCACTAGGCTGTCATCGCAGCGCTCGGGCAACACCTTGGCCAGCGCCAATTGATGGAGCTGCTCGGCGAGCTGCTGGTGTAGGCTGTCAAAATCCGGGGCGAGTTCAGATAGCTGGTCGACTTGGGCCAGCGCGGCGCTAGCATCGCCTTCAACCACAGCTATCAACAATTCGGTGAGCAAGATGGGATCTTGCTGCCCCAACAGCGCCAAGCAGTTATCACGACTCAACTCGCTACCGCTTTGCACCAAGGCTTGGTCACACAGGCTTAGCGCGTCACGCATGCTGCCGTCGGCGGCTTTGGCCAGCAGCGGCAATGCCTCGGCCTCGAAACCCAAGCCTTCTTGGGTCAACACGTGATTGAGCTGGTTGGCGATATCGTCTTGGCTGAGCGCTTTTAGCTGGAACTGCAGACAGCGCGACAGCACGGTAATCGGCAGTTTTTGCGGATCGGTGGTCGCCAGCAAGAACTTCACGTGCTCAGGCGGCTCTTCGAGGGTTTTCAACAGTGCGTTAAAGCTGTGGCGAGACAGCATATGCACTTCGTCGATCAGGTAGACCTTGTAGCGCCCTCGGGCCGGGCTGTACTGCACGTTGTCGAGCAACTCGCGGGTGTCCTCAACCTTGGTACGCGAGGCCGCATCAATCTCGAGCAAATCTACAAAGTTGCCTTGGTCGATAGAGACACAGTTGCCACACACGCCACAGGGCTGACTACTCACCCCTTGCTCACAGTTAAGGCTTTTAGCGAAGATCCGCGCGATGGTGGTTTTGCCCACCCCGCGGGTACCAGAAAACAGATAGGCGTGATGCAGGCGTTGCTGATCAAGGGCGTTTACTAATCCAGCTAGTACATGCTGCTGGCCAACGACTTGCTCAAAACGCTGAGGACGCCATTTTCTGGCGAGGGCTTGGTGACTCATTCAATTACCGCTTATTCGCCTTCGAAGGCAACCAGATGGGTTGGATTCACATCCAACGAGCGTAGCTTTGCTTCACCGGGCAGGTCTACCAGGTTAATCACAAATGCGGCATCTTCGATGGTGGCGCCCAAGCGGCGAACCAGTTTCACGGTGGCTTCTGCGGTACCGCCGGTGGCGATCAGGTCATCGATTAACAGTACCTTGTCATCGCTGGTAAGCGCATCTTGGTGGATCTCAAGCGTATCCATGCCGTATTCCAGCTCATAGCTTTCAGCCAGAGTCTGACGCGGCAACTTACCCGGTTTGCGAACGGGCACAAAGCCGATACCTAAGGCCAGAGCCAATGGCGCACCAAAGATAAAACCGCGCGCTTCGGTACCGACAATTTTAGTAATACCCGCGTTGCGGTAATGCTCTTCCCATTGGGAGATCACTAGCGCAAAAGCTTTTGGGTCTTCAATCAAGGAGGTGATATCACGAAACATGATACCGGGCTTAGGATAGTCTGGGATGGCTTTAATCGACTTAGCGATATAGTCCAAAGAGTCGCTACTCATGCAAAATTCCAATTATTCACAAAAAAGCCCATATAGGACGGATGGGCTTTGGCGTTGGTTAAACAAGAATTATCGCAAGATCCGGGGCTAATGCAAAGCCCAAGGCACTCAAGCTATGACATTATCCCAAGTAAAGTCAGGCTAAGCGGCAAAGTGGGCAATAACAGTACAGCGATGAAGCCTAAGAAGTGGCCGAGATGATAGTTTTCTTTAAAATCCGTTTTCATAATAGTGTTCCTTTTCTGGGGCGCCAGTCTAACTAACCCGCGCCCGTAGAAACACCGAACAAAACTAGGGGTATTACCCGCCTTGGGCGTTCAACAGATCGACAATCTGGGCACTCTCGCGCAGCACCCGCAGCTCTGGCCACAGCGCCTTCGCCTCTGGATAAACCTTATTGAGATAAGCAAACCACTGTTTAATGCGATTCGGAAAGTACTTGCCCTTGTCGCCACGACACTCTAGCTGGGTGTAACGCAGCAGCAGCGCCATCACTTCCTGCCAAGTCATCGCCGGTGCATTGTACTTGACCACGTTGCCCAGGTTGGGCGTATTCAAGGCCCCACGCCCTAGCATGATGTCGCGGCAGCCGGTCACCTTGACGCACTCAAGGGCGTCCTGATGGCTCCAGATCTCGCCGTTAGCAACCACCGGGATGTTCACCTGCTCGCGCACCGCCGCAATGGCCGGCCAGTTGATGCGTTCAGCCTTGTAGCCACACATTTTGGTGCGCCCGTGTACCGCCAAAGAGCTGGCTCCGGCTTGCTCAACCGCAGCGGCGATATCGAAGCTCTCCTCGGCCGACTCCCAGCCTAAGCGGATCTTGGCTGATACCGGTAGCTCGCTTGGCACTACGCGACGCACGGCTTCGATAATATCGCGGATAAGGTTGGGGGTTTTCAAAAGCGCAGCCCCGCCACGGCTTTTGTTAACCAACTTGGCCGGACAACCAAAGTTGAGATCAATACCGGGCGAGCCCAATTCGATGGCGCGCAGCGCATTTTCGGCCAAGGCTTGTGGGTCTTGACCTAACAATTGGATGCGTACTGGCGTGCCAGCACTGGTCACACCACCTTGTTTTAACTCCGGCGATAGCTTGTAGAAGATATGCTCGGGCAGCAGGCAATCAACCACGCGGACAAACTCTGTAACACACAGATCGTAGTCGTTTATCTCAGTAAGTAGCTGGCGCATCAGCGGATCGAGTACCCCTTCCATTGGCGCCAGTGTGACGGTGTTTGGTGAGGTATTATTCATATCCAATTGACTTCTATTGTTATTTGGTTGCAAAGCTTAGTTGATCTCGTTTTGATTCAAGTCATAGCCGGGGTTTCAGGGCGCTGTTTATACTCCTGATCAAATGTAGATGCAATGGTGATATGCCGTGAATATCGCTAACTATCAGCAACGACTAGACCAGCAGCTAGTTGAGCTAAAAAATCAAATTATCCCGGTGCTTGTGGCGTCGCTGCCCAGACTCGCTCAGCAAAACGAGCAGGCGCTGTATGCCATGGAAACCACCGAGTTGATTGAGCTTGCCAGTCAACAACCGGTACTGGCGATCTATCGCCTGCTTGGCGACTTAAAGCGGGTTGACGCTGCGTTATGCCAAATCGAGCTGGGGCTATTTGGCATGTGCTGCGATTGCGAGGAGCCCATCGAAGAGTCCTTGCTCGAAGCCGATCCCTGCGAGCAGCGCTGCAAGGCCTGCCAAAGCAAGTATCAGCTCCATCAACAGAGCCATCGCTATGCGCTGTGATGGCCCAAACGCTGGATGCTAAAAAGCCACCCTCATCAGGTGGCTTTTTTATTGGTTGTTGCTTTTTTATTGGCTGTTATTGCAGCGACGGCTTAGCCAATCTTTTCAACACCGCCCATGTATGGACGAAGCGCTTCAGGAATTACCACGCTGCCATCTTCCTGCTGGTAGTTCTCTAAGATAGCTACCAAGGTGCGGCCTACTGCCAGACCTGAACCATTCAGGGTGTGCAGCAGCTCAGGCTTCTTCGCACCCGCGGCGCGGAAACGAGCCTGCATACGGCGCGCTTGGAAGGCTTCGCAGTTAGACACAGACGAGATCTCGCGGTAGGTGTCTTGTGCTGGCAGCCACACTTCCAGATCGTAGGTCTTGGTTGCGCCAAAACCCATATCGCCAGTACACAGCGTTACCACACGGTAAGGCAGGCCAAGCTTTTGCAGAATGTTTTCGGCGTGCTGGCGCATCTCTTCCAGCGCATCGTAGGATTTCTCTGGGTGTACCACTTGCACCATCTCAACCTTGTCGAACTGGTGTTGGCGGATCAGGCCACGGGTATCACGACCATAAGAGCCCGCTTCACTGCGGAAACATGGCGTATGAGCGGTCATGCGAATTGGCAACTCGGCTTCGTCGACGATGGTGTCGCGCAGCATGTTGGTCACTGGCACTTCTGCGGTTGGGATCAGGCTCATGCCCACGCCTTCTTCGGTCGCTGGCTGAGTGTGGAACAGGTCTTCGCCGAATTTAGGCAGCTGACCGGTACCGTACAGTGAGTCTGCATTCACCAGATACGGCACGTACAGCTCTTGATAACCGTGCTCTTGGGTGTGGGTATCCAGCATGAACTGCGCCAATGCGCGGTGCAGGCGGGCAATCTGGCCCTTCATCACGATAAAGCGCGAGCCACTGATCTTAACCGCGTTTTTAAAGTCCAGACCTTGTGCGCCTTCCCCTAGGTCGACGTGATCTTTCACTTCAAAGTCGAAGCTTGGGATCTCGCCCCAGGTGTGCAGTTCTACGTTTTCGTCTTCGTCTTTACCTTCTGGCACGGACTCGTGCGGCAGGTTTGGCACTTCCAAAGACAGCGCCTGCAGTTGGCCTTGCAGTTCAGCCAGCTCGGCCTTGGCTGCGTCTAGGTCGCTGCCCAGTTGGCCAACTTCAGCCAACAGAGGTTGGATATCTTCGCCACGTGCCTTAGCTTGACCGATGGACTTGGATCGTACATTACGCTCGTTTTGCAGGCGCTCGGTGCGTACCTGTAACTCTTTGCGTTGTTCTTCCAGCGCAGTTAGTTGCGCCACATCCAAATCATAACCGCGCTTTTTAAGCAGAGCTGCGGCAGTCTCAATTTCGCTTCTTAGAAATTTAGCGTCAAGCATCAGAAACCTTCGTATCTTTTGGCGTCGTGCCAAGTATGGGTAGTTATCACATTTGCCCGTTCATAGGGCCAAGGCGAAAAATTTTATCAACTCGCGGGCACGATGCAAGCGAGCTGGGTACAAACCAATGATATTTCGTCGGTTGTGGGGCGAACTGGCTATTTTTTGTAGCGTTTAACCGAGCTATTGCGGTTAACCTGCTCCAAATAATCCAGTTTCTCTTTGATCTGCTTCTCGAGTCCCCGCTCGTTGGGTTGGTAGAAACGCAGATCTTGCAGCTGCTCAGGGAAGTAACACTCCCCGGCGGCGTAAGCATTCGGCTCATCATGGGCATAGCGATACTCTTGCCCAAAGCCCAGCTCGGCCATTAGCTTGGTGGGCGCGTTACGCAAGTGCACCGGCACGCCAATATCGCCATATTCTTTGGCGGCATTGCGAGCGGCTTTAAACGCGGTATACACCGCATTACTTTTGGCCGCGCAGGCCAAGTACACCACTGTTTGCGCAATCGCCCGCTCGCCTTCGGCAGGTCCGACCCGGGTAAAGCAGTCCCAGGCATTGATTGCCAATTGCATGGCGCGCGGGTCAGCGTTACCAACATCTTCTGAGGCAATAGCCAAACAGCGGCGCGCTACCACCAGCGGGTCACCACCGGCTTCAAGAATACGGCAATACCAAAACAGCGCAGCATCGGGCGATGAGCCGCGGATCGATTTGTGTAGTGCAGAGAGCAGATCGTAGTACTGATCGCCGCCCTTATCGATATGGCTATAACGCTCACCCGCTACCTCGGCCAGTAGCTGCTTATTAAGATGCTTATGCCCGGCTTGTACTACCGCCAAGTCGCACATCATCTCCAGCAGGTTCAATGCACGGCGGGCATCGCCAGAGGCGATCTTAGCGAGCAGACTCAGGCATTCATCGTCGACAACGATCGCCTGCTCAGCCAATACCGGATCGTGCTGCACCGCGCGTTCCAGAAGGCTTAGGATATCCTCATCGCCGAGCTGCTTGAGCACATAGACCTTGGCACGAGACAACAGTGCGTTGTTGAGCTCAAAGGATGGGTTCTCGGTGGTGGCGCCGATAAACACCACGGTGCCGTCTTCCACATACGGTAGAAAGGCATCCTGCTGGCTTTTATTGAAGCGGTGCACCTCGTCGACGAACAATACCGTGCGCCGGCCAACTTGCTGGTTCTGCTTGGCATTGGCGATGGCCTCGCGCACCTCTTTGATGCCGCCGGTGACCGCAGAGATCTTTTCCACCTCTGCATTGGCGTTCTTGGCGGCAATCTCTGCGATGGTGGTTTTTCCGGTACCTGGCGGGCCCCACAGGATCATCGAGTGCAACTGGCCTTTGGAGATGGCCCGGTGCAGCGGCGTGTCGGCACCGAGGATATGCTGCTGACCTACATAATCCTCGATACGGGTGGGCCGCATACGGGCAGCCAGTGGGCGAAAATCCTCAGAGAAGTCTAGCGACAGGCTCATTAACGTTGGTCGTCCACAGCGGTTCCGTCGGGGATAACGAACTGAAAATCGCTAATTTGATAGTCGGGGCTGGTATTTAGACCAGACAGCACGAACTCACTGCGTTGGCCGTTTTGCTCGATGATATCGAAGCGCTCCACCTGCTCTTGGCCATCGAGCTTCACCCAGAAGCGCGCTTGCAGTGCATCTTCTTTGCTGGTGAGCATATAGCCCTCGCCTTCTCGCTCGATGGCATATTGCTGCCAGGTGCTGTCGCGTTGATCAGAGAGCAACACAATCGGCGAATGCTCCACCGCACTGGTGGCATCCATAATGCTCACCTGCTCGATAAACGGACTGTAGTACCACAGCGTTGCGCCATCAGAGACAATTAAGTCATCTTCAGGAAAGGTCTGTTGCCAGCGCAGCTTGGCCGGCTTGGCCAGAAGCAACTCGCCTTCAGCTTGGTGTACCAAGTTGCCATCGATATCAATCACCCGCTGCTCAAAGTTGGCAGAGAACGCGTCAAAGCGCCCTAGCGCTTGCTTTAACTCAGCGGTGACATCGGCGGCCATGGCACCGGCGCTGCATGCTGCCAGCACCAATGCAGAAACAATCTTCTTCATATCGTTACCTAATCGAGTTTAACCGGGGGCGGCGCGAGAACTTCGCGGTTGCCGTTGTGCCCGGGAGAGCTAACCACGCCTTGCATCTCCATCTGCTCGACGATACGTGCAGCCCGGTTGTAACCAATCCGGAACTGACGTTGCACACCGGAGACCGAGCCCCGGCGAGATTCTGTCACAAAGGCGACCGCTTGATCGTAGAGCTCATCCAGCTCTTCATCGCCTTCGGCCTGCTCACCGGGCAGCAAGGCATCGGGGCCCGCTTCGCCGGAGAGGATTTCATCAATATAGTTGGGCTCGCCGCGCTCTTTCCAGGCAGCAACCACCGCATGCACTTCGTGGTCATCGACAAAGGCCCCGTGAACACGGGTGGGTACGCCGGTTCCTGCAGGCAAGTACAACATATCGCCCATACCCAGTAGTGTTTCAGCGCCTTGCTGGTCAAGGATGGTACGCGAGTCAATCTTACTCGATACCTGGAAGGCGATACGAGTTGGGATGTTGGCCTTAATCAGACCGGTGATCACATCCACCGATGGGCGCTGGGTTGCCAGCACCAAATGGATACCTGCGGCGCGGGCCTTTTGCGCAATACGGGCAATCAGCTCTTCCACCTTCTTGCCGACGATCATCATCATATCGGCGAATTCGTCGATCACCACGACGATGCTAGGCAGCTTCTCTAGATGCGGAGGCATCTCATCCATGCTATCGCCGGGCTTCCAGAGCGGATCAGCAATCGGAGTGCCGTTGGCGGCGGCGTCCAACACTTTCTGGTTGTAGCCTTTGAGGTTACGCACGCCAAGCGCCGACATCAGCTTGTAGCGACGCTCCATCTCACCGACACACCAGCGCAGGGCGTTAGCGGCCTCTTTCATATCGGTGACTACTTCTGCCAATAGATGCGGGATCCCCTCGTAGACCGACAGCTCCAACATTTTGGGGTCGATCATAATCAGGCGCACATCGTCGGGAGTCGATTTATACAGCAAGCTGAGGATCATCACGTTCACCCCAACCGACTTACCCGAGCCGGTAGTACCCGCTACCAGCAAGTGCGGCATCTTGGCCAAATCGACCACCACCGGCTGGCCGGCGATATCTTTACCCAGCACCATGGTCAGCGCAGACTTGCTGTTGTGGAATACCGGGTTGTCGATCACTTCGCTTAAGTACACCACCTCGCGGTAGCGGTTTGGCAGCTCCAAACCAATCACCGATTTACCAGGAATTACTTCCACCACCCGCACGCTAATCGCTGACAACGCTCGCGCCAAATCCTTAGACAAGTTAGAAATCTTGCTAACCTTGACACCCGGTGCGAGATCTAGCTCGAAGCGGGTAATCACCGGACCGGGATGCACCGCCACCACTTTTGCCTTCACTGCAAAGTCAGCCAACTTGGCTTCGACTAAGCGTGAGATATTGTCCAAATCTTCTTGCGAGATCGGGTTTTGCTGCTTGTCGGGGCGATCGAGCAGCGTCATCTCAGGTAGTGCCGGCAACTTTGGTTGGGCTTTAACGGGCGCGGTAGTAGCAGATGCCGCCGCTTTCACTTTGGGCTTGGCAACAGGCGCATCGGACCCCATCAACTCATCCATCCCGACATGCTCACGCTCAAGCAAGATAGGCTCTTGAGGCTCACCTTCTTGCTCGTCGGCGGCATGCCAATCGTGGATTGCATCCTCTGGAAGCTCTGGTGCCGAGTCAGTTAGCCAATTGTAGCTTTCATCACTACTCGCATCAGCAGTAGGCTGCGTGTCAAAGCTGGGCTCATCTACCTGAACGGGCTCGGCGGAATCTGAGCTTGGCGCCTTGTTAAAATCGCGCATCAGCACATCATCGTGTTGCTCTTGCAGCTTTTTCTGGCGGCGCGACTCTGGCATTTGCTTGACTCGTCCAACGCCACTAATCAACCCACCGCCGATGCGCTCAACAATGTGCACCCAAGACATACCAGTAAACAGGGTGACGCCACAGGCAAGTAGCGCCAACAGAATAATGGTGGTACCCAACAAACCGAACACCGGTACCATCAGCAAAGCAAGGATGTCCCCCACTACACCTCCAGACGTGAAATAGAAGAAATCGTCAACGTTAATACTGGCAAGCGCAGTGCTAGATAGCAGGGTTAAGGTGAACCCGAGCACCCGCAGGCCAAGTGTGAAGAAATTAAGCTGTGCAACGGGACAGGGTCGCCAGAACAACGCCCACGCCAACAGCGCACAGATAAAGGGGGCAGAATAGCCGATGAAGCCGAAAGCAAACAATAAGATATCTGCGGTATAGGCGCCAAAGGTGCCTGCCGCATTGTGAATATCCCCCTGCCAGGCGGTCTGAGACCAGCTTGGATCAGCAGGATTAAAGCTCACCAGAGCGATCATCAGGTAGATGCCTAACGCACCCAAGCATATCGCCCCTGCTTCTGCGAGGCGGCCTAGGCCGGATAGCCGATGATCAGCCTGATAAAACGGGTCACCCATGACGTACACGTTCCTGAGATAACAGCTTTACAGGTCAAACTGTGAAAAACTGCATAATAAAAACAAAACAAGCGGCTTAAGCCGCTCGTTTCAATGTAACAGAATTTTCAACTAGTTAAAACGCGTTAGCCTTTGATTACCAGGCGATTGCTTTGTTTAACTTCTTCCATTACTACATAGGTACGCGTGTCGTTAACACCCGGTAGGCGCAACAGCGTTTCACCCAGCAAACGACGGTAGGCTGACATATCAGCTACGCGCGTTTTCAACAGGTAATCAAAGTCACCGGATACAAGATGACACTCTTGGATCTCTTCGAGTTGCTGAACAGCGTGGTTAAACTGCTCAAACACATCCGGGGCACCGCGATTAAGGGTGATTTCGACAAAAACCAGCAATGAGGCGTCAAGATATTGGGGATTTAGGATTGCGGTATAACCGGAGATATACCCTTGGCGCTCTAACCGTCGTACTCGCTCCAAGCAAGGCGTGGGGCTTAAGCCTACACGTTTCGACAGCTCTACGTTAGAAATTCGTCCATCTTTTTGCAATTCATTCAAGATATTGCGATCAATTCGATCCAGTTCCTTCATTGGTCGACCTTTAGCTTCCATATTAACGAGTGTGTAATAACCCTCCCCTCCTACTGCGTTACAACCACAGTTTACCTACCCTGGACTTGCCGAAGCTGTACATAAAATAGGGAGCAAGTGACGATAACGGGCCGAAATATCGGGCTACAGAACAGAGTCCGGACAAACGCCGCCGCTTTCTTGTTTATTTATTTCACAAAAAGCGAGTACTATCAAGCCCAATGCAAAATTTTTAGCTAGAACAATCGCTATATCCATATATTGTTTTTTCATTTGTCGGGAACAAAGCTGAAGATTATGCTGTGACCAAGCTGTTGCAAAATTGGCTGTTGCGATTCTTTTCTTCACTTTTTAGCTTGAGTTTGCAACTTTTGACCGCATATTGTTTACATCGCAAACAAGGATATATTTCATCACCATGAGTCAGTCAGTACACCACCCATTGATTATCCTCGGCTCAGGCCCTGCCGGTTACACCGCTGCGGTCTACGCCGCTCGTGCCAACCTCAGCCCGGTATTGATTACCGGTATGCAGCAAGGCGGCCAGCTCACCACCACCACCGAGGTTGAGAACTGGCCGGGCGACGCTGAAGGCTTAACCGGCCCTGCGTTGATGGAGCGTATGCTCGCCCACGCTGAGCGCTTCGAAACCCAAGTGGTTTTCGACCACATCAACGAAGTTGATTTCAACACCAAGCCTTACAAACTGAAAGGCGACAGCGCTGAGTACACCTGTGATGCGCTGATCATTGCCACTGGCGCATCAGCGAAATACCTCGGCCTGGAATCTGAAGAGGCATTTAAAGGTAAAGGCGTATCAGCCTGTGCGACCTGTGACGGGTTCTTCTATCGCAACCAGAAAGTTGCAGTAGTTGGTGGCGGCAACACCGCTGTTGAAGAGGCGCTGTATCTATCAAATATCGCCTCAGAGGTGCATCTGATTCACCGCCGTGACAGCTTCCGCTCAGAGAAGATCCTCACCAAGCGTTTGATGGATAAGGTTGAAAACGGCAACATCGTTTTGCACCTTGATCAAACGCTAGATGAAGTGCTCGGCGACGAGATGGGCGTAACCGGACTGCGTACTCAAAACGTAAAAACCGGTGAAACCCGTGAATTAGAGGTGATGGGTGTGTTTATCGCCATTGGTCACCAGCCAAATACCCAAATCTTCGAAGGTCAGCTGGAGATGAACGACGGTTATCTCTCAATTAACTCCGGCAGCAACGGTAATGCTACCGCAACCTCGGTACCTGGCGTGTTTGCAGCGGGTGATGTGGCCGACCATATCTATCGTCAAGCGATCACCTCAGCAGGCGCGGGTTGCATGGCCGCACTTGATGCAGAGCGCTACCTCGATAGCCTAAACGATTAACAATGTAAGGCCGACCCAGTCGGCCTTTTTCTTATGCAACTACCCTACGTAGCCACCCCCGAAGATTTTCCCTCACCCGCCGAGGCGCTGGATGACCCCAACGGTCTGCTAGCACTGGGCAACGTGTTGTCGCCTGAGCTGTTGGTCGCTGCTTATCAACAAGGGATCTTCCCTTGGTTTGAGGAAGACCAGCCAGTGCTGTGGTGGAGCCCCGACCCACGCATCGGTTGTTCGCTGCCGCATCCGGTTAGCCAGCGCTCGATGCGCAAGTTCTGCCGTAATACATCACTTAAGGTCACCATCAACCATGCCTTCAATAAGGTCATCCAGGCCTGCGCCAATGAGCGAGCCGGTAACACCTGGATTTTGCCGGTTATGTGCGAAGCCTATGGCCACCTGCATCAACTCGGCTATGCTCACTCTGTAGAGGTGTGGGACGAGGATACCTTGGTCGGAGGCTTGTATGGCATAGCGGTAGGCGCGGTATTTTGTGGCGAATCGATGTTCCATCGCACCAGTAACGCTTCGAAGCTTGCATTCTACAGCTTCTCCCAGCATTTCAGCCTCCATGGCGGTTGTTACATTGATGGACAGATAGAGAACCCTCACCTCATCAGCTTGGGTATGCAGCCTATCAGCCGCGAGGACTTTGGCACGCTGCTGCACTCGCACCGCGAGCGACCTATTTCGCTGGACTGCTGGCGACCGCAAACGCTAGCCTTACCCCTATGAGCAATATCCAGTTTGGCTTAACCGGTGAGACGCCCTGTCCCTATCTCGAGGGGCAGTCTGAGCGCTTGTTGGTAGCCATTACACAAAGCCCCGAAGAGAACCGCCAAGTCTACCCAAGCCTGATTGAACACGGCTTTCGTCGCAGTGGTGACTATATCTACCGCCCACATTGCGCCGAGTGTCAGGCGTGTGAGTCGCTTAAAGTCGACTGTAGCAAGTTCATTCCCTCACGCTCGCAAAAGCGGGTATCCGCTAAAACCAAGGGACTGCGCTTCAAGTGGAATGGCGCTAGCTCAGCCCAAGAGTATGACTTATATGAGCGCTATATCGCCGAGCGCCATCGCGATGGCGGCATGTATCCAGCGACACTGTCTAGCTACCAACAACTGCTTGCAGGCAATGGCGTTGAAACCGCTATACTGCGCGCCTTCGATGATCAGCAGTTAGTTGCCGTCGCGATATGCGATGTACTCCCTGATGGCCTCAGTGCGGTGTACACCTTCTTTGAGCCTGAGTCGATTTACCCATCGTTAGGCAAGGTTATGATTCTTCAGCAGATCGAGCGAGTTAAGCAGCTAGAGCAAGCATGGCTTTATCTCGGATTACAGGTCGATGAGTGCGCAAAAATGAACTATAAAAGCCAGTTTCGCCCTCACCTGCGATTTGATGGCCATAAATGGCGTTGATTGTTGCGGATAAACTTTACACAAGCCGCTAAATCTGGCATTCTCCCTGCGTTTTTTATAGTGGCTCACCCTTAGAGGATTCAATGGCGAAAGAAGACAATATCGAAATGCAGGGCACGATCCTAGAGACTCTGCCTAACACTATGTTCCGCGTAGAGCTTGAAAACGGCCACGTGGTAACTGCACACATCTCTGGCAAAATGCGTAAAAACTACATCCGCATTCTAACCGGTGACAAAGTAACCGTGCAGTTGACTCCTTATGACTTGTCAAAAGGCCGCATTGTCTTCCGCGCTCGATAGACGCCGTTTGGCTTAACGCCAACTCATCGATCATCAGCATGAAAAAAGCCAGGTTAAACCTGGCTTTTTTGCGTCTGCTAAACGCCAACCTTAGTTGGCGCTTTTCAGTTTACGCTTCGGCGGTTTCGTCTTCGTAGACAAACTCCAACTCATCACCACTTAGACGCACATCAACGTGCCCGCCCGCATTGAGCTTGCCAAACAAGATCTCGTTGGCCAGCGGCTTACGTAATTGCTCTCGGATTACCCGCGCCATTGGACGAGCCCCCATTGCCCTATCGTAACCCTTCTCGCATAGCCATTGTCTTGCCGCGTCTTCGACCTCCATCGACACGCCGTTCGAGTCCAGCTGTGCTTGTAGCTCAACGATAAACTTATCCACCACCTGCTCGATAATGGTCTGGTCAAGGTGATTGACCCAGATGATATTATCCAGACGGTTACGGAACTCTGGTGCGAAGATCCGGTTGATCTCGTCCATCGCATCAAAGCTCAGGTCCTGCTCTTTAAAGCCAATCGAGCTACGCTGTGTTTCCTTCACGCCCGCATTACTGGTCATCACCAGGATGACGTTGCGGAAATCAGCTTGACGGCCATTATTGTCGGTCAGGGTGCCGTGGTCCATCACCTGCAACAGCAGGTTAAACACGTCTTCATGCGCCTTCTCGATCTCATCGAGCAATACCACACAATGAGGATGCTTAAGTACCGCATCGGTGAGCAGGCCACCTTGGTCATAACCCACATAGCCCGGAGGTGCGCCAATCAAGCGGCTGACCGCATGACGCTCCATGTACTCAGACATATCAAACGTATCAGCTCAACGCCCATTGCTTTGGCTAGCTGCTGGGTTACCTCAGTTTTACCTACCCCGGTTGGGCCTGCAAACAAGAACGAGCCGACCGGCTTGTTCTCAACACCCAAGCCAGAGCGGTTCAGGCGGATCGCATCAACCAGTACATCGATAGCGGGATCTTGTCCGAACACCACCATCTTGAGGGTTTCATTAAGGCCACGAAGTACTTCCCGGTCAGAGGACGAAACCTTAGCCTCAGGGATGCGCGCGATCTTGGCAACAATTGCTTCGATATCGGCAACACCAATCGTTTTCTTGCGCTTGCTGGTTGGTAACATGCGCATGCTGGCGCCAGCTTCATCGATCACGTCGATAGCTTTGTCAGGCAGGTGGCGCTCATTAATGTACTTAGCCGACAGCTCAGCAGCACTGCGCATCGCCTGCTTGGTATAACGAACATCGTGGTGCGCTTCGTAGCGGCTCTTGAGGCCAAGCAAGATCTTGGTGGTGTCATCGACAGTTGGCTCTACGATGTCCACTTTCTGGAAGCGGCGAGCCAACGCACGGTCTTTCTCGAAGATCTGGTTGTACTCTTGGTAGGTAGTCGAACCGATGCAGCGCAGCAGGCCGTTACTTAGTAGTGGCTTGATCAGGTTAGCGGCATCAAGTTGCCCACCCGAAGCAGCCCCCGCGCCGATAATGGTGTGGATCTCATCGATAAACAGGATGGCGTTTTCGGCGCTTTCCAGCTGTTTTAGCAAGGCTTTAAAGCGTTTTTCAAAGTCCCCGCGGTACTTGGTACCGGCAAGCAACGAGCCAATATCCAGTGAGTAGATGGTCGCATCTTTAATCACTTCAGGGACATCATCATGGACGATGCGATAGGCCAGGCCTTCTGCGATGGCGGTCTTACCCACCCCGGCTTCGCCGACTAACAATGGGTTGTTCTTGCGGCGGCGGCAAAGTACCTGTATGGTGCGGCCCAACTCTTTGTCACGGCCAATAAGCGGGTCGATTTTGCCCTTAAGCACCAACTGGTTGAGATTGGTGGCAAAGTTCTCTAGCTGCTTAGTATCTTCGGGAGAGGCTTCGGCTTCAGGCGCAGGGGAGTCTTCTTTCTCCGACTCATCCTTACGAATACCGTGGGAGATAAAGTTCACCACATCCAAGCGGCTAATATCTGCTTTCTTGAGGAAGTATACGGCTTGGCTTTCTTGTTCAGAGAAGATAGCCACCAGAACATTGGCACCGCTAACTTCGCTATTCCCAGACGACTGCACATGGAATACCGCACGTTGCAATACGCGCTGGAAGCCAAGCGTTGGCTGGGTTTCTCGTTCGGATTCACCTTCAGGGATAACAGGCGTGGTTTGTTGGATGAAACTACTCAGCTCTTCGCTGAGCTGTTTAAGATTGGCGCCGCAAGCAAGTAATGCTTCTTTGGCAGACGAGTTTTCAAGTAGAGCGAGGAGTAAGTGCTCGACTGTCATAAATTCGTGTTGCTGCTGGCGCGCCTCCTTGAATGCAATGTTTAAGGTGTTTTCCAACTCTTTGTTCAGCATAAATAGCCCCCTAAAACGCTCTGTTTACTTCCTGTTATGCCGGCTCCATCGTGCACATTAACGGGTGCTCGTTCTCTCTGGCATAACTATTCACTTGCGCGGCCTTGGTCTCTGCAATATCAGCGGTAAAAATGCCACAAATACCCTTACCGCTGTAATGAATGGTTAACATTACCTGCGTAGCTTTGTCTAACTCCATGTTAAAAAATTGCTGCAATACCTCGACAACAAAATCCATCGGTGTGTAATCGTCGTTGTTCAGCACAACCTTGAACAACTTTGGCGGCTCAACCTTGACTTTAGCGGTGCGGGTTAACTCTTCAACATCGAGCCAATCGGACAACATGCTCATAGAAAAATATAGTAGAAAATGACTTTAACACTTCCAAAATACCGCCTTTAGTACCCCATGGCTAGGATTAGTTTGAGCGAGCCTCACAAATTTCCCTCTACCACTTGACTGTGAGAATTATTTTACTAAATTGTTAACTGCTAACACCTCAGGGATGAAACTTGGTCGGTGTGTAAGTTAAATACAGATAGGGATATGTCGTATGCCAACCGGAACAGTGAAGTGGTTTAACAATGCAAAGGGATTTGGTTTTATTTGTCCAGATAATGGCGGAGAAGATATTTTCGCCCACTACTCGACAATTCAAATGGAAGGTTATCGCACGCTAAAAGCAGGCCAACCGGTCCAGTTCGAGATGCAACAAGGTCCCAAAGGCAGTCACGCCGTCAGTATCGTGTTCGACGATCAACAGAAATAGTGGCAAATCACACAGTAAAAAAGCAGGCCTGAGCCTGCTTTTTTTGTATCTGCCCCAAGGGCTTATCGCTCAACGCTAAGTATTGAGCGATTCCAGAACAATTACATGTTGCTGATAATGTCGCCAGCGAACTCTGAACAGCTACGCAAAGTGGCACCATCCATCAAACGTTCAAAGTCATAGGTCACGGTCTTCGCTTCGATAGCGCCTTCCATGCCTTTTTCAATCAACTGAGCCGCTTCAGTCCAACCCATGTGTACTAGCATCATTTGAGCTGACAGGATGACCGAGCCTGGGTTCACCTTATCTTGGCCAGCGTACTTAGGCGCAGTACCGTGTGTGGCTTCAAACAGCGCTACACCATCGCCTATGTTGGCGCCCGGTGCGATACCAATACCGCCTACTTGAGCTGCCAGCGCATCTGATACGTAGTCACCGTTTAGGTTCAAGGTGGCGATGACGTCGTACTCAGCTGGGCGCAACAGGATTTGCTGCAAGAACGCATCGGCAATCGAGTCTTTGATGATGATCTCTTTGCCGGTGTTGGGGTTAGTCAGCTTGCACCATGGGCCGCCGTCCAGCAGCTCGGCACCGAACTCTTGTTGAGCCAGCTCGTAGCCCCAGTCTTTGAATGAACCTTCGGTGAACTTCATGATGTTGCCTTTGTGCACCAAGGTCACTGAATCACGGTCGTTGGCAATCGCATACTCAATAGCGGCACGTACCAAGCGTTCGGTACCGGCTTTCGAAACGGGCTTCACGCCAATACCACACTCTTGTGGGAAGCGGATTTTGTTCACGCCCATCTCACTTTGCAGGAAGTCGATCACTTTATCAGCTTCTGGGGTACCGGCTTGCCACTCGATACCGGCGTAGATGTCTTCAGAATTCTCACGGAAGATCACCATGTCAGTCAGCTCTGGCTGCTTCAGTGGGCTTGGTACACCATTGAAGTAGCGAACTGGGCGCAGGCAGGTGTAAAGATCAAGCTCTTGACGCAGCGCAACGTTTAGCGAGCGAATACCACCGCCAACTGGGGTAGTCAGTGGGCCTTTAATGGATACACAGTAGTCTTTTACGGCTTGCAGCGTCTCTTCTGGCAGCCAAGTGTCTTCGCCATATACTTGGGTCGATTTCTCACCCGCATAGATCTCCATCCAGTGGATCTTACGCTCAGCGCCATAGGCTTTTTCTACTGCGGCATCGACCACTTCAAGCATGGCTGGTGACACATCAGCACCGATGCCATCGCCTTCGATGTAAGGGATGATTGGGTTGTTTGGCACGACCAACTTGCCTTGGTCATTGACGGTGATCTTAGCGCCACCATTGGGAACAACAAGTTTGCTTTCCACAGCGTTCTCCTACGTCCTGTTATTGTTCAAATGCGCAACGATAATAAACCATTTAATAAAGTATTAACATGCTTTTAGACTGGGCAGACCAATTGCAGACTCAAGCATCAATAGTCGAGCTAGGCGCTTGAATAAACGTCCATCTTCATCGCTTCTATGCTGGCCTGGGCAAGTAGATTTGCTATCATAGCGCGATGAAAAACACCTTATCACCTAAGCCTCGTCCCGCCCGAGGACGCCGCCCTCAACGCTCTAGCAAGCCACGCGTTTCTCCCGCTGAGCGCAAAGTTATTTTGTTTAATAAACCTTTTGATGTGTTGTGCCAGTTTACCGATCAAGAAGGCCGCCGCACCCTTAAAGATTTCATCGACATACCGAATGTCTATGCCGCCGGGCGCCTGGATCGCGACAGCGAAGGCTTACTGCTGTTAACTAACGACGGTCAGCTACAACATCGCATGGCGAACCCCAAGAAAAAGACCAGCAAAGAGTACTGGGTTCAGGTCGATGGCGCCCCCAACGACAGTGACCTAGATAAGCTTCGCAAGGGCGTTGAGCTTAAAGACGGCCCCACCCTTCCGGCCAAGGTCGACATCATTCCCGAGCCTACGCTATGGCCACGCAATCCACCGGTGCGTTTTCGGGCGAACATTCCTACCACTTGGCTGAAGATCGTAATTAGTGAGGGCCGTAACCGACAGGTACGACGGATGACCGCCGCCATCGGTTTTCCCACCCTGCGACTAGTGCGCTATCGCATCGGCAGCTACACCTTAGACGGTATCGAAACAGGGAAATATCAGGCGTTACATCCAGCCAAGCTGTAAGGTGGAATTTCCCTTGCTCAGGCGCTGTTTAAGCGCAATTCTTTCTGTTAGAATGCCGCGAAATTTCAACCTAGGTATCCAATGAACGCCAACAGCACCAAAAAAGTCATCGTCGGTATGTCCGGCGGCGTAGACTCTTCAGTATCTGCATATCTACTCCTTCAACAGGGCTATCAAGTTGAAGGTCTATTCATGAAAAACTGGGAAGAAGACGACAATGACGAGTACTGTGCTGCGGCGGAAGATTTGGCCGATGCGCAAGCCGTCTGTGACAAACTCGGGATCCACCTGCATACCATCAACTTTGCAGCAGAGTACTGGGACAACGTCTTTGAGCACTTCTTAGAAGAGTACAAAGCGGGTCGCACCCCGAACCCAGACATCATGTGCAACAAGGAAATCAAGTTCAAAGCCTTCCTTGAGTTTGCCGCTGAAGAGCTGCAAGCCGACTACATCGCTACCGGTCACTACGTGCAACGCCGCGAAGTCAACGGTCGCTGGGAGATGCTACGCGGTCTGGATAACAACAAAGACCAAAGCTACTTCCTCTACACCTTGGCAGAAAAGCACGTTGCGCAAACCCTGTTCCCGGTTGGCGGAATCGAAAAGCCAGAAGTGCGTCGCATCGCCGAAGAGCAAGGCTTAGTGACCGCCGACAAAAAAGACTCTACCGGTATTTGCTTCATTGGCGAGCGCAAGTTCACCGATTTCTTGGGCAAGTACCTGCCAGCGCAACCTGGCAACATTGAAGACACCGACGGCAACGTGATGGGCCAACATCAGGGCTTGATGTACCACACCTTAGGTCAACGTAAAGGCTTGGGTATCGGCGGCACCAAAAGCGGTGACGGTGAAGCCTGGTATGTGGTCGACAAAGACGTTGAGCGCAACGTACTCATCGTAGGCCAAGGCCACGACCACCCTCGCCTTAAGTCGCAATCGCTGATTGCCGCCCAGCTTCACTGGGTAAGCCGCGAGCCGATCACTGAAGAGCTACGCTGTAGCGTGAAGATCCGCTACCGCCAAACCGATGTTGCCTGCACCATTCAGCCCATCGATGACGACACCATCAAGGTCATCTTCGACGAGCCTCAGATTGCGGTCACCCCGGGCCAATCGGCGGTATTCTATCTCGATGACGTCTGCCTTGGTGGCGGTATTATCGAAGAGAAACACGGGATCACTGAATGAGCTCAGGCGGCCAGCAAAAACCGCTAGAAGAGCGGGTTATCGCTTTCGCAGCCTTATGTCAGGCTGCGAAACTGGTTCAGGATGTAGCACGTACCAGCCGCTGCGATGAAGAGTCGATGCGCGCTAGCTTAAACAGCATCGCCGTGACCGACGCTGAACAGACCATCGATATCTTTGGTTCTGTCGATAGCCTCAAACTGGGCCTGTCTTCAATTAACGCGCAACTCGGCGGCGGCAAACACCCCCGCAGCCCAGAGCTAACGCGCTATGTGGTCAGCATCTTAGCGCTAGAGCGCAAGCTGGCTAAACGCCCCGATATCATGTCGATTCTTGGCGAGCGCATTGGTCGCCTTGAACGTCAACTGCAGCATTTCGATCTGCTCGATGAGCAAGTGCTGGCCAGTATCGCCACTATCTACAGCGACGTAATCAGCCCGCTGGGGCCACGAATTCAAGTTGCCGGAAACGTCTCGTTTCTGCAGCAACCCATCGTCCAACATAAAGTACGGGCACTCCTGCTAGCAGGTATTCGTGCCGCCGTGCTATGGCGACAGCTTGGTGGTCAACGTCGTCAATTGGTCTTTTCCCGGATCAAGTATGTGAACCAAGCAAACGACTTTCTCAATCGTGTAAGTTAAACATTATCAGGAGAACAACATGGAACTGTCTGCGCTGACAGCCATTTCACCTATCGACGGTCGCTACGGCGATAAAACCGCTGAACTTCGTAGTATCTTTAGTGAATTTGGCCTTATTAAGTACCGTGTAACCGTTGAAGTACGTTGGTTACAAAAACTGGCTAAACACCCACAAATCGCTGAAGTTCCAGCCCTTTCTGACGCCGCTAACGCCTTCCTAGACAACATCGTTGCCCAATTCTCCGAAGCTGACGCAGCCCGCGTTAAAGAGATCGAGCGCACCACTAACCACGATGTGAAAGCCGTTGAATACTTCCTGAAAGAGAAAGTAGCTGAGCAAACTGAGCTAGACGCGGTAAGCGAGTTCATCCACTTTGCTTGTACTTCAGAAGACATCAACAATCTGTCGCACGCATTGATGCTAAGCGAAGCGCGTGAAAACGTGATTCTGCCTTACCTGAACAAGCTGGTTGATGCCATTGCTGGCCTGGCGCAAGAGTATCGTACGACTCCGCTGCTTTCGCGTACTCACGGTCAGCCTGCGTCACCTTCTACCATGGGTAAAGAGATGGCCAACGTGGTTGCACGTCTGCGTCGTCAAGTTAAGCAAATCGAAGCGGTTGAAATGCTGGGTAAGATCAATGGCGCAGTAGGTAACTACAACGCTCACGTATCTGCCTACCCTGAAGTTGACTGGCACCAGTTCTCAGAAGAGTTCGTTACTTCACTGAACGTTACCTGGAACCCATACACCACTCAAATCGAGCCACACGATTACATCGCAGAGCTGTTTGATGCGATTGCTCGCTTTAACACCATCTTGCTCGACTTCGATCGCGACATCTGGGGTTACATCTGCCTGGGCCACTTCAAGCAAAAAACCATTGCTGGCGAGATTGGCTCTTCCACCATGCCGCACAAAGTTAACCCAATCGACTTCGAAAACTCTGAAGGTAACTTGGGCATTGCTAACGCAGTATTCGGCCACTTGGCAGCCAAGCTTCCAGTTTCTCGCTGGCAGCGCGATCTGACCGACTCTACCGTTCTGCGTAACCTGGGTGTGGCTGTGGGTTACTCACTGATTGCCTACCAAGCGACCTTGAAAGGCATCAGCAAGCTTCAAGTAAACGAAGACAACCTATTGGCCGATCTGGATGGCAACTGGGAAGTATTGGCAGAGCCAGTGCAAACCGTTATGCGCCGTTACGGTATCGAGAAGCCTTACGAGAAGCTCAAAGAGCTAACCCGTGGTAAGCGTGTAGACGCAGAAGCCATGCGCAACTTTATCGACTCCCTTGAGCTGCCTGAGTCAGCCAAGGATGAGCTTAAAGCGATGACGCCTGCAAACTACATCGGTAAAGCCGTAGAGCTGGTCGACAAGCTGTAGATTCTGCATACTAGTAAGGGCACGCATTGCGTGCCCTTTTTTATATCTATCAGTAATCTGTAAGGACACAGCGGTACGTTGGCAAGCCATTGGGATATGTTCGGCCTGACCGAGCAAGCGAGTGCCGAGGCACTCAAAAAACGCTACAAACAGCTCAGTAGACAGTGCCACCCCGACAAGGGCGGCAGCGATGCCTTAATGGCGTTAATTAACCATAGCTACGAGCAGATCCAGCAGGGAAAAGGCCAGGAGATCGCCTTTTCACCCCTTGTTTCCACCCAAGGGGCCCCCACCCACCTTGATGCAGCCAAGCTGCAAAAAGTGCAACGCCTGCTTGAACACGTACGCCAATCCAACAGCAAGTTTAAACGCCAGATCCGTGGTGTTAAGTTGCTTGCGCTGAGCGCTGCAGCAGCAGGGCTGCTGCTGCTGTTGTTCGTCGTTTTGCAACACAACGCCCAGCAAGAGGCCAATAAGCTCCATGAAACTAAGATCGCCCAGTTAAAGCTGCGACTGGCTGAAGGCCAAGACACCATTACCCACCTGTTCGACAAAGCGGATCTTCAGCGCGATCAGCATGAAGTCCTTAGCGCACAGTTGTGGCAGTCTCGCCAACGCAGCCGCTTACTACAAGCGCAGCTGGCGGAAGTCTATAGCGAGTTGGAGCAAAACCAGGACATCATTCGCTCTGTCATCCTTCGCTCTCAACACGATGCCTTAAGCGGTGAACATCAACGCTACCTAAGCGCCCAAGCCATCGAGCCAAAGCCCGATCCCGTCGCGCCGGAACCGCCGGTCATGCTACTCACGCCCACTGAGCCTGTGCCAACACAAGCAACAGCGGTTGAAGATGACCAGTCAGCGACAGTGAGTAAACCGCCAGAATCATCACAGCTCTCGGCAACTCAACAAGAGGCTAGCCAACAAATAGTGCCCGACACTCCTCCAGCCCCTGTGCCGGAAGAAACACAAAAGGATATCGCGACACCTTCGAATGAGCAGCAATCGACAGCCGACTCTGCAGGCAGCGAACAGTGATCGAACAGCGCTATACTCACATACACTATTAAGAGTGATTCACTGCCAACCAGATAGGCGCGTACATGCAGCTACCTTTGTTCCCACTGTCCATGCTGTTACTGCCCGGGGGACTCTCTAAGCTTCGGATATTTGAGCCACGCTATCAGCGGCTGGTCAGCTTGGCGACCTCCTCAGGGCAAGGCTTTATCCTTACGCCAGCCACCGAAGATTACGAGTTAGGCGTACGCTGCTATATCAATGACTTTGAACAGCTCGAAGACGGACTACTCGGCATTGATATCTGCGCAGAGCAACGGGTAAACATCAACAACGTCTACCGCGACGATGATGGGCTCAACTTCGCTGAGTGCGAAATCGCCCCCGACTGGCAGTGGCAACAACAAACTGCCTCCGAACAGCTATCCCGTCAGCTCGAAAACCTGCTGGCACAACATCCTTGTTACGCCGATCACCCAGAAGCCAGGCACTTAGATTCACCCGGTTGGTGTATCTGCCGCTGGCTCGAGTTGCTCCCTTTTAGCAACGAAGCACGCGCTCACATCCTCTCTGAAGACAACCCGGTCGTGCTGGAGCACCTTGCAGAACAATTGGCTGCTGCGATCACACAAGCTTGACACCCTCAATACCACATCACCCTTCCATATAGATTATGTAAACTATTGATTGTAGTTAACTTTTATAAATTTAATGATGGCCTTATGGCGCTGAATGCTTATTATAGAGGGATGTCGCTGAAAAGGATTTTGGTTAGAAGCTTAGGATGTTGATACGTACCAGTGCGTCGTTCAACAACTAAAATTGTTAGGGCTTGCTAGTTAGGAGTCAGCAAGGACCCGCAAAGGTGAATAATGAGATATAAAGCCAAGGCGAATGCGCCAATTAATCACGCCTTACCGCTAGTGCAACACGCAACATCAGATGAAGGAACCCTTTGGAATATCGAGCAAGAGAAAGATCTTCTCTGTGTTGAGTTCACTTCCAACTTAAGCATTGATCGTCTTCAGCAAGGTTTCGAGAACGCCGCCAAACTATTAGGTCTACGCGACCCCGTTCGCCTGTTCAAGATCCGCTAGATCAACGCTCACACATTCCAATTGCAAAAAGTAACCGCTTCGGCGGTTATTTTTTTGCCTGCGTTTTATCAGACTGACAACGCTTAATACCAATCTAGATAAGTTAATGGTCAGATATTGCGCAGGGAAAATCATTGAGGACGAGGAGGCGCTTGCCGTAACTAGTGGACTAATTACAAAAGCGCTGACGCTGTCATCAATGATTTTAACCAGCAAGAATGATCAGTTACTTATGTAGATTGGTATAACCTACTTACTTATCGTCTGAAAACTGTGACATGCAATAGACATAAAAAAACCCGTTGCAAGCAACGGGTTTTCTAATATGGCGGTGAAGGAGGGATTCGAACCCTCGATAGGGCTACAAACCCTATACTCCCTTAGCAGGGGAGCGCCTTCAGCCACTCGGCCACCTCACCGGCGCTAACTCAACTCTGCTCATTGCAGACTCAAGTTGCTAAACATGGCGGTGACGGAGAGATTCGAACTCTCGATACGTTGCCGTATACACACTTTCCAGGCGTGCTCCTTCAGCCACTCGGACACGTCACCAATTTGTTTCAAAAGCACGTTCATGCCTCATCAACGAGGCGCTAGATTACGGATTCTCACTTACTCGGTCAACCACTTTTTCTATAAAACTCAACCGACTGCCGAGCTTTTCACCAAGTAGATGATTATTTAGCAAAAAGGCCCCAAATGGGGCCTTGGCTCGCGCGATAAGCGCTTAGATTCGATAGCCGTTGGCTTGACGCAAGTAGGCGGCTGCGCCCTGCAGACCTGGCTGTGACTCAGTGATAACAAACACTGGCACCTTGTTCACAAAGGCCTTAAAGCGACCTTTGTCTTCGAAGCGTTTGATAAAGTCGCTAGCTTTAAAGAAGTCCATAAAGCGACCGATAATGCCACCAGCGATATAGATACCGCCAAACGTAGACAGGTTCAGCGCAAGGTTGCCACCAAAGCTACCCAGTACGCGACAGAACACTTCCATCGTCTCGCGACACAGCTCGCAACTTCCGTCTAAACCGCGCTCGGTGATATCAGCAGGTACAAAGTTCTCAGGGGTTTTCTGGTAAAAATCCGCCAAACCTTGGTAGATGTTCACCAAGCCCGGACCTGACATCAGACGCTCAGCAGAAACATGGCCCAAGCGGTTTTGCAGGAACTTCAGAATGTGCATCTCTTTGTCGTCGCTCGGTGCGAACTCAACGTGACCGCCCTCACCCGGCAAACAGATAAACTCGCCTTGGTGTTTCACCAAGTGCGCCACGCCCAAACCAGTACCTGGTCCGTAAACCGCGATAGGCGCATCTGGGTTAACTTCACCACCCTTTACTTGAACCTTTTGGTCTTCGCCCAGTGTTGGGATAGACATGGCAATGCCAGTAAAGTCGTTGATTAAGTGAAGGTTATCTAGCTCTAGATCCGCTTTTACCTGCTTTTGTGAGAACGCCCAGCTGTGATTGGTCATCTCAATCCAATCTTTGTCCGTTGGGCATGCAATAGCGATACACGCTTGGGTAACTTGGGTTTCTTGAGAAGAAAGATAGGTTCGAATAACGTCAGTGATGGTTGGATAGCCGGCGCATAAGAACTTCTGAATGTTATCGATGTTGCCATCAGACAGATTGACCAACGCAAGACGAATATTTGTACCACCAACATCGGCGACCAAGCCGTACTCAGACATGAGATTTTCCTTCTATATTTAGATGCAATTAAGCTGGTTTCTCTGCCTCTCGCAGGCAGGAAGTCCATTATCGTTGTAAGTAAATTCTATCGCTTTTGTTTGTAAGTTTCGTTAGAAAACTACCAATTCCTGATACTCTGTTTCAATAATTAGAGCTGGCTCATACAATCGAGAAAGTCACTAGTCTATGATTAGAGGGCAATCGACTAGAGGAGCGGGTTTTTCAGCGCGTCAGCCGCCACCTTGAAAAATAATTACATTTGACGCGTGTTTAAGGATGACCGCGCTAAAATTACGAAAATTATGAATACATTAGAAAAAATCACGAAAAACCTCGACACCTTTAGTAAGTCGGAGCGTAAGGTTGCAGAAGTAATCATCGCGTCCCCTCAAACCGCTATCCACTCTAGCATCGCTGCATTAGCCAAATTGGCGGATGTGAGCGAGCCAACGGTTAACCGCTTCTGCCGTCGTCTGGATACGAAAGGTTTCCCCGACTTTAAACTACATTTGGCACAAAGCCTCGCAAATGGCACGCCTTATGTGAATCGCCATGTTGATGAGGATGATGGCCCAGAGGCCTATACCTCAAAGATCTTTGAATCCTCCATGGCCTGTCTGGAAGCGGCTAAAAACAGCCTCGATCCACATGCGGTCAATCGTGCGGTAGATATCCTCACCCAAGCAAAGAAGATCTCCTTCTTTGGCCTCGGAGCGAGCGCATCCGTCGCCCAAGATGCGCTTAACAAATTCTTCCGTTTCAACGTTCCCGTCAGCAGCTTCAATGACGTGGTAATGATGCGCATGAGCTGCATCGTGTCCACCGAAGACGACGTTATCGTGTTGATTTCCCACACAGGCCGCACCAAGGCGATGGTCGATATCGCCAATTTGGCGCGCCAAAATGACTCAACCGTAATTGGTATCACCAAAAAAGAATCGCCACTGGCTGCCGAGTGTAGCCTGGTCCTGTCGATGGACGTGCCAGAAGACACTGATGTTTACATGCCAATGGCCTCGCGCATTGCTCAGATGTCACTAATTGACGTGTTGGCAACTGGCTTTACCCTGCGTCGCGGCGAGAAGTTCCGTGAAAACCTGCGTAAAGTAAAACAGAGCTTAAAAGACTCTCGTATCGAAAAGTAACACCTCCAGCGTGTTCATCTAGCCGGCCTTTGATTATTCGGGGCTGGCGACTTCCCCGCCCAGGTAACGCGTTTTAAGCATTTCGATGTAACCTTCTCGTTGTAGCTCTACAATCTTCCGATTCAAGCTCTCCAACAACGCTTCGTCTACATCCAGTGATGCGGCCAGATAGAGTTGATTGCTGGCAACTGCATCCCCCACCAATAGTGGCTCTATTTGCTGGTCTCGCTTCCAATACCATAAGGTCTCGTCGGTACCATTAAACCAGGCATCGATTCGCCCCAGCGCCAGCATCGACGGCCCTTTACCGGGTAGGATCTCGACTAACTGCTGCTCTGAGAAGCCATTCGCCAATAGCAAATGGTATTGGGCGGTGCCAAAACCTACGCCGATGCTCCTTAGCTCTGCGCGCGCTTGCTTATAGCTATCCACCCGACTGCGTAACGAGGCAAAACTTCTCTCCAAGTCCATCACGGGTGCAACCCAAGTAAAACGCTGCTCACGCTCCGGTATTCGGGCGAGGGGAAGAATGAATGCATCGCGGCCCATACTTACTTCACGCTGGGCTCGCTTCCAAGGGATGAACTCGACGCGAGCGCTTATATCAAGGCGACGAAACGCTTCAAGTACTGCATCAAGCACGATGCCTCGCCCATAATCCGTTTCGGGATGTTGCATGCTCAACGGGGGCGCTTCGACGCTGTATATCTTATAGTGCTCCTGCGCGAAAATTGGCGTACTAAACACCAATGTTGCAATCACTAACACAACAACACGCACTCACCCTCCAGTTTCTAACCAACATCATATGCCTGTATCTAATTTAGCTAGCGCACACAGTATGTACAAACCGGACTGAAGAAACTACGAACTAACTCATTAATAGCAATGACGAGCGCGCATAAAAAAGCCCGGTATGTAAACCGGGCTTTTATCTATTGCAGCCACGTGGGCTGCATCGGAGTTACGCTACATCGGACTGCACCGACGCAATCGCCTGATCAGCATCTAGCATACCCGGCTCGAAGTGGTCCACCTGAATGGCTTTATAGCGAAGTTTATCGGCCGCTAGCAGTTGGGCGACTTCGTCCTCTGTCAGCAACTCATGGGCCAGCGCCTGCTCAGCGATCTCTTCCAAGGCCACCTTACGTGGCAGTAGCCCCGCTTTTTGCCCCTTGGCAATCTTGCGCTCCAGTGGTTGCACCTTGTACATGGCCTGGAAGGCATCTTCAATCAGCGAAACCGGATCCTCTTTGCCGCCGGTAAGCACACATAAGTGGCTCAAGCGCTCGCGCATCGCGCCCGGTGTCATCATGGTCTCGCAAATGCGGTGAGAAACACCATCATCCACCAGCTTGTAAGGGTTACCCCACGGGAACACTACTCGCTTAAGAACGGCCGCAACCGCGCCGCTTGGGAAGTTCTGGAAGTAGCCCTCCAAAGCCTGACCAATCTGATACAGGTTGTTCTCAACCGCCCACTGAACGAAGGGCAACTCTTCGGCCATACGCCCCTGATCTTCGTAGTGCTTCAAAGTGGCGGTTGCCAAATAAAGGTGACTAAGCACATCGCCAAGGCGCGCCGAAATACGTTCCTTACGCTTCAAGTCGCCGCCCATCACCAGCATCGACACATCCGCACACAAGGCTAGGGCTTTGCTCATTCGACCAAGCTGCTGATAGTACTTGGCAGTGGGGCCAGAGACTGGCGCTTTGGCCCAACGCGCAGCTGTAAGCCCCTGCCCTAGCGCACCAAAGAAGTTGCTCGCGCCAAAGCCGATATGCTTCACCAGCAGCTTGTCGAACTGATCCAAGCCTGCTTGCTCGTCCGGATTGGCCGCTGCTTGCAGCTCTTTGAGTACATAAGGATGGCAGCGTGTCGCGCCCTGACCGAAGATCATCAGGTTACGGGTAAGGATATTCGCGCCTTCTACAGTGATGGCAACCGGGATAGCCGCATAGGCGTGACCCAGATAGTTCATCTCGCCGAGCTGAATCGCGCGGCCAGCGTGGATGTCCATCGCATCATTGAGAACGGTGCGCGCCATCTCGGTCATATGGTATTTCGCGATGGCGGTAACAATCGCCGGGCTCTGTTTTAGATCCAACGCACCCGCGGTCATTCTGCGTGCGGCTTCAAGCTGGTAGGTCAAACCGCCAATGCGAGACAGCGCCTCTTCAACCCCTTCAAAGCGACCAATCGACAGGCCAAACTGCTTACGCACGTAGGCATAAGCACTGGTGCTGCGCGAGCACAAATGGCCCACTGCAGTGCCCAAGGCAGGCAGAGAAATACCACGGCCGGCAGACAAGCACTCCACCAGCATACGCCAACCCTTACCGGCGTACTCTTTACCGCCGATGATCCAATCCAGCGGAATGAACACGTCTTCACCGAAGGTAGGTCCATTCATAAAGGCCAAGCCAAGTGGGAAGTGACGATCGCCGGTACGAACCCCCGGATGATCGGTGGGGATCAACGCACAGGTAATGCCCAAGTCTTGCTCATCACCCAGCAAACCTTCTGGGTCGTAGAGCTTGAAGGCCAGACCAAGCACGGTTGCCACAGGCGCTAAGGTGATATAACGCTTGTTCCAGTTGAGGCGAATACCGACCACCTCTTCACCGTTGAATTCTCCCTTGCAGATAATGCCTTTATCAGGAATCGCACCTGCATCGGAGCCAGCTTCTGGCCCGGTGAGCGCGAAACAAGGTACATGAGTGCCATCGGCCAGGCCCGGCAACCACTGTTGTTTTTGCTCCTCGGTACCGTAGTGCATCAGCAGCTCCCCCGGACCGAGCGAGTTGGGCACCATCACGGTCACCGCCGCTGACAAGCTGCGGGTCGCAATCGTGCTCACGATGGTGGAGTTAGCAAAGGCCGAAAACTCTCGCCCGCCATAGCTTTTCGGGATGATCAGCGCGAAGAAACCTTCTTGCTTGAGGTAATCCCAAACCCGGTTTTGGCAGGTCGCGCTGGTTTTGCACGATGTCGAAGTCGTCGAGCATGCCCATCAAGGTGGCGACCTGGTTGTCGAGAAACGCTTGCTCCTCTTCGCTGAGGCGCGCTTGCGGGTAATCATGCAGGGTATTCCAGTTTGGCTTGCCGCCGAACAGTTCGCCGTCCCACCATACTGAGCCTGCCTCCATCGCTTCTTGCTCGGTCTGCGAGAGCGGTGGCAGGATCTTCTTGAACACCTTAAACACATGTCGGGTGAAGAATCGTTTACGCGTTTCCGCGATACATAGCACAACGACCAAAGCCGTCAGCAACATTAATAGTAGGGTCATGGTTGGTTCCTCATTCCGTCGTGTTTTTTATTGTTGTTGTATTGGTGCACCAACGCCGGCCGCCAGATAAGGGATCACCTTTCTGATCAGCGTCTCAACGTTGACTTGTTCATTAAAATCGGCATTTGCGATGTCGCGAAGAGCAGCGCTCGAGGCCATGGTGAATACCACCGTACCCAAGGTAAAGTGCAGTCGCCAAAACATCTCGGCTTCCGTCAGCTGTGGGTACGCACGCCTTACCGCGGCCTGAAAGCGATCCAGCACTTCACCGAAATGATGGGTGATAAACTTACGCAGGTGGCCTTGGCTGTCGGTATAGCCACGACCGAGTAACAGCAGAAACAGCGACGTGCCGTGTTTTCGCTGCTCATTCATCGAGAGTAAGGGTTCGACAAAGGCGTTGAAGATATCGTCCAGACTGGGCGCTTGCTCGCTATCAAGGTGGGCTTGCATGGCGCGATCAAGCTGGGGCATGAAGGCTTCCAAGTAGCGCATCAGCACCGCTTGAATCAGTTCTTTCTTAGAGCCAAAGTGGTAGTTCACCGATGCCAAGTTAACCTCGGCATGGGAGGTAATCAGTCGCAAAGAGGTGTCGCTGAAGCCACGTTCAGCAAACAGCCGCTCTGCAGAATCCATAATCTTGTGTTTTGTTCCCTGTCTCACAGCACGCTCACAATTTTCAAACAACTGTTTAAAAATTACGTTTAAGTCCTGTGGAAGTCAATCGCGTTGCGTGAGGCAGATCACTATATCGAGCTTTGGCGCTCATTCCGTAAAAATAAACTTAAATTAAATGCAACTAACTGGAAAAGCGCCGGTCCTAATCTATGCCACTGCAATTAAACACTATTTGTGATACCCGGTTATCTTAGCCGGGTTTTTTTTATCCTCATTTTCTCCACGCCTACTTTACCCCTGCATTGGCAGGTGCCGAAGCAGGGCCGTCACAGCTTGGGCCAAGCGCTCATCATCCATATCTAGGTACTCTCGCCCATGCTGATCTTGGGCGGTATTTGCTAGCCCCTGCAAGCTGGAGCTAAACAACACCCGGCCACTATCTGGCGCCACCACGCTAAACATCAAGGTTGCCAAGCGCCCATCAACATTGGCCGCCTGCTCATTGAGCCCGGGGCTGATATCAAACAAGGCAATCAACTGGCTATCGCTGAGCTGCTGCGACGTAACTACCGTATAGACCATCCAGTACTGGCACGTCGTGTCGCTATCGACGACCTGCAACTGCATGCCTTGCAATTGATTAAGAATAACCGGCTCCACTTGCTCGAGCGCGGCCAGGTTGGCGAGCCGGGGATCGCGCAGACTCTCCCCTATTAAAGGGTGCACACACAGTGCATCACCATTGGCCAGCTCAAACCCCGGCGCCGCCGATACCACCATTGCACTGCGCTTCTCGGCAGGCGCTGGTAATTCTTCCACTTGGCTACATCCGATGTTGGCAATGGCCAGACCTACTAGCACTAACAAGCTGAAGCTACGCATTTTTTTTACCTTACTAACTGATCGCCTTTTTACTATCTTCAGCTATTTTTTAGATTCAGTGAAATTTTTTTATTCGTTCTGCGGTTTATCTAGCTGACAACGCCATACGGGTGTTGACCTACTAGCAAACACAAAGGGAAATACTATGAAAAGTAAACATCTAATGATCGCAACAGCTGTTACCGGTGCACTGGCTCTGGGTACTTTGGCAACCACCCCTGTCGCAGAAGCGGCTGGCAAAGAGAAATGTTACGGCGTTTCTAAAGCGGGTCAAAACGACTGTGCAACCAAAACCAGCTCTTGCGCTGGCACCGCGAAAGAAGACGGCCAGAAAGATGCCTTCGTGGTAGTTCCTAAGGGCCTGTGTGAAAAACTGATTGGCGGCAGCACCCAATCTAGCTAACGGGCAAGATTATCCGGGAGCAGCCCTCGCCGCTGCTCCCGATTCCCCCACCAGTTAGGTTTACCTTACGGGAGTAACTATGCAGCACCTACAGTTTGGTTTAGGGATCCGCAGTCAGATTGCCAACTCGCTTACCCAACAAAAGCACCCTGCTATCGATTTTGTTGAAGCCCACACCGAAAACTACTTTAATCCCCACTCACTAAGCAGCCACCAGCTATCTCAGGCTGCACAGCACTATCCGGTCACACTGCACGGGGTTGGACTATCTTTAGGCTCAGCGCAAGGCTTGGATAAGCAACACTTACTCAAGGTGAAACAGTGCGTTGAACGCTATCAACCTGCGCTCGTCAGTGAACACCTAAGTTGGAGCCAAATTGACGGCCAACACTTTAACGATCTTCTGCCTGTACCCTATACCGAGGAGAGCTTTAAGGTCTTTGCCGACAACATCAAGCAATTTCAAGACACCCTGCAACGCCAGATACTTATCGAAAACCCCTCGGCCTATCTGCAGTATGCCGACAGTAAAATCGCTGAAGCCGATTTTCTCAATCAGCTCAGCGCCGAAACCGGCTGCGGCTTGCTGCTTGATATCAATAACGTGTTTGTCAGCGCATTCAACCAAAACAGCGAGGGCGTCATTGATGCGGGCAAACGCTATCTGGAGCAAATCGACAGCCATCGAGTAAAGCAGCTGCATATGGCCGGCCATACCGAGAAGCAGATCGGTGATGCTTGCATATTGATCGATACCCACAACCAACTGGTTCGTGATGAGGTATGGGAGTTGTATCGCCACTACCTTAGCCTTAGTCAAGCGCCGATGATGGTGTTATTGGAGTGGGACAGCGACTTCCCAGAGTTTGAGGTACTTGAGCAGCAACTATCGCTGCTGCGCACTCATGCCGATAGCGCAAAGGACGCACGGGAGCTAAGCCATGCTTGAGCAACTACAGCGCGATTTCTCCGCCTATCTGCGCAGGCAGGACGAGCAAGTCTTTGAGCAGCTGGCACCCACCAGCGTTAGTGCCCAACAAGCAATGCAGATCTACCGCAACAACTATGTGGCGAGCCTCAGTGAAGCGTTGCAAGCCAGCTACCCCACGGTACTGCAGTTAGTTGGTGAAGAGAGCTTCGATAGCATCGCCCGTGCTTACTTGGCCAAGTTTGGTCATAACAGCGGTGACCTTAACCGTTTTGGCGAGCACTTTGCGGAGTTCACGGCATCGCTACCAGAGCTACGCTCACTCGACTACCTATGCGATGTCGCCCGCTTTGACTGGCTGATGGAACAGGTAAGTGCAGCGCCACTTAGCGACACACCGTTTGATGTGGCTGCCCTCAGCTCGGTCAGCGAGGCGCAGTTTATAGACTTGGTATTTAACTTGCGCTCTCAGCTTGCACTATTTACCAGCGCCCACCCTATCGTCACCATCCATCAGATGGTGAGCGAACAACAGGTTGAGGCGATTGAATTGAACACCTCGGAGTACGCTGCGCTTATCAAGCAGCCTGATTTTAGTGTGCGGGTATTGCCCTTATCGGCAAGCGAGCACCGGTTCCTGCAACATTGTGAGCGCCAACGGCCATTGGCCGAGCTCGATGAAGAGTGTCTTGAGCAGCTCCAAGCACTGCTTGGTATGGCCCTCCAGCAACAGTTACTCAGCGGCTTTAACGCCGCTGCTAAAGCCTAAATAAGGAAAAACAATGACTTTAGTGACCCACTATCAACGCTTAGTGTCAGCAATGCAGGCGGCACTGATCCCATTACTGCTCACGGTTTGCCGCTTATGGGTGGCGTGGGTATTCTTCCGCTCAGGCTGGCTCAAATACAACAGCTGGGACTCCACCCTGTTCTTGTTCGAACTGGAATATCAGGTGCCGCTGCTTCCCTGGCAACTGGCTGCATATTTGGGCACCGCGACCGAACTGATTGTTCCGCTGTTCCTATTACTGGGTCTGGCGACGCGTCCGGCAGCCTTTGTGCTGTTCTTCTTTAACATTATTGCGGTGGTGTCTTACCCAGCCCTTTGGCCCGGCGGTTTTTACGACCACCAGCTGTGGGGCCTTATGATTCTGATCACCTTGATTTGGGGAGCCGGACCGTTGTCGGCCGATCATGTGCTTAGCAAACGACAGCAAGCAAGCCAAAACTGAGGCAAATATAGCGATCAAAAAAGGCGGCTCACGGGCCTGTCTCTTATACACAAATCCCCGAACATCGTTCGGGGATTTTTTTTGAACTCAATCCTCACCTTGTGATCAGATCATTTAGATTTCTCAATGAGATGGTTACGATGGACAGTTCAAACCCAATGGAGTGGGCACAAGCGCAGTTTAGTCAGGCAGAGCTCAATGACCCCAGACGTACTCAAAGGCTTATATCGCTAGCTGCTTCACTTGCCAGCCAACCCGGAGTCGCTGTGTCTAAACT
>NZ_AUBZ01000038.1 GCF_000429505.1 Aliagarivorans taiwanensis DSM 22990
ACTTATCCGAATTGCTTAAAGACACCGTTTTTTGCCTGGTGGCAATAGCGTTGTGGAACCACCTGACTCCATGCCGAACTCAGAAGTGAAACGCAACTGCGCCGATGATAGTGTGGGGCTTCCCCATGTGAAAGTAGGTCACTGCCAGGCACCCAATAAGAAGGCCCTGCTCTAACGAGCGGGGCCTTTTTGCATTCCTCGCACACTAAACTGACCGGCTTTGGCATGGGGAAGCAGGTAGAAAGCGCGCCTTTGGCGCAACAAACCCCATGTGTAAGTAGGTGAGGCGCAGCGCGCCGAACGCCAGGCTTCGATGCCGCCTCTGGTGTTGGCTCCTACTCACCACGCGCACTGATTTATCCTTAAACACAATTCTTAGTGACTGACCTCCTCACCAGCCCACTGGGTGGGGGTGAACATGACGTTTTTGGCAAACCAGCGGTTTGTGTCATGTGAACGCGGAGAGTTTACTCGTAGCTGATTGTCCAGCGAGCAGCACAGCTGCCCGCGCTCCGCAGGCTCGAAGCGTTGCTTCTCGAAACCCCTGCTCCACCCCCATGTGAAAGGCTTCGCGGCGACTAAAAATACTGATTCTTGAAGCGACAGTTACTAAATCCGTAAAACAGCTAAGAGCAGAACCCCCTAAGACTTCGTCTCAGTAAGCTTTCAATTTACAGCGAAACTCCAGCGCTACCAAATCACGCTTACTACGTCTGTATGCATTAAATCTGGATAGTACCGGGTTGGGGAGTTCATCTCGGATCTCACACCCAAGCTCAATGTACAGCGCTGCGAGCTGAGGGTGACAAAAGCAGTAACAAGCTCCTTCCTCAACATGTTGTAGCACGTGAGATATCAGCAGACTTGCAACTCCTTGTTGACGGAATGCTGGCGCTACCACTACCCCACTCAATAGCCAGTATTTGCCATCGATAGCTCTAAGCTTAGCGGCGGCGATGATGGCTCTATGATCGTTACGTGCAATGAACACGCGCTCATCGCGTCTAGGGACGGCGGATTTGTAGAATTGTTGGTAGAGCGGCTTTACCAAGGCGAGCTGCTCACGGCTGAGCTCTTCAAGGGCTGCACTCGGTGTTGGTAGTCGCGACATCAGTAACAGAAGAATTATCTAGGTCTTACAATTTTATAGCGGAGGGTTAGCAAAGGAAATGGAGTGCGATCTTTTGCTTGAACTGCTCACTAAGGGGAACCAGAGTTGGCTTTGCTGATAATGATGTTATTTTCATCTTCAACAGATACCAGTTGCAATACATCACCTGCTTAGATTAAATAATCAAAAAAATATCTAAGAATGGAAATCGTGTCCTCTCAATATCAGAAACGACAACAGCTTTTAAAAGAGCGTACCGAAACAAAAACTGGGTTAGCGGCTATCGAACATCTACACCATGGTATGGAAGTCACCATTGAGCTAGTCACTGCGATTGGCCAGCGGATGAAAACCACCACCGTGTTTATTGGCTCCAACGATCAACTCAATCAACTTTATTTCTCACTTCCTGAGGTGACCAAGAAAGACCTCGAAGAGTTCTTCTTACAGCAAGTCTGGGTGGTTGTTACCGCGACCTGCGGCCAAGGTGAAGGGATGATGGTGCGCTTCAAGAGCCGTATCAGCCATGTGCTTACCCAGCCTCTGGGTCTGTTTGTTTTGCCAATGCCACAGCAAGCACAGGTCTGCAGTTTACGCGATGAAGTGCGTTATAACTTTGAAGCCTTGGGTTACATAAAAGTGGCGGATCGCCAGGTGGAGGTGAGGGTTCAGGATCTCTCGGCTAACGGCTGTCGTATTAGCTATGGCGGTATTGCACCGGTACTAGCGATAGATGAGAACATCTCGCTGATGGTGAGCCACGCCTATACCCAGGTTCAGTACAAGCTAAGCGGTCTTATTAAGAACCAGCAGCGAGTACGTGGCCAACAACAATATGGCATTCAGCTGGACAGTGAAGGCGCGGCGCAAGCGAAACAACTGTTAGCCCAGTTGACCTTTAAAGGCACCAAGCTGAGCTTTATTCGCCGCGCTCAATCAGAAGCCGAGTCCGGCTAGCTCTAAAGCCCGAGTACATTTAAAGAGGCCAACACATACAGGCCGATGCTGGTTGTTATCGCACTAGCCAAGGTGGTCATCGCGACAATCTCACCAGCCATCGCCCCTTGGTCGGTCATTTGATCGGCCATTACATAGCTGGCTGCCGCGCTAGGTGAAGCCATCATCATGAACAATATCCCGATGTCTTGGCCTTCAAAATGCATCAGCAGGCCGATAATGACAGCGGAGGCCGGCAGAAGCACCAATTTGTAGGCGCTGGCCCAGGCGACTGGGACTAGATTGCTTTGGAAGCTACGCCATTGCAGGCCCGCACCAATACAGATTAGCGCTAGGGGTAGCGTGATATCACTTAGGTAGCTAAGGGTGGTGTGCATCACCTCTGGGACGGGTAGAGACAGCATCGACCAAATGCTGCCAGCAAAGATGGCTTTCACCAGTGGATTCTTAGCAAGGCTAACAACGAGCCCTCGACCTTGCCCCCCGCCGAGCACTACAATCGCGGCGACATTATACAGCAGGGTAAGCACGGCAAAGAACACTCCAACTTTTGGCAGCACGCTTTCGCCGTAGGCGTTAACCACCATCGCCACACCAATAATCCCAAGGTTTCCACGAAAAGCGCCTTGTACAAATACGCGCAGGCGGCCTTTACGCAACCAACGTCTCCCTACAAAGCTCAGCAGCGCGATAGAGCCCAAGGTTAGCGCAATACCAAAACCGATCAGCTGACGGTCAAAACTCTCGCTCAAGTGAGTGGATGCAGTGCTAAGAAACAGCATCGACGGCAAGCAGATGCGAAACACCAGATCATTACCCGACTTGATAAAGCTTTGATCGAGTCTGCCCAATTGCCGTAGCGCGATACCCAAAGACAGCATAAGAACAATAGGAGCGGTGATCGAAAGTGCGAATAACAGGTTTTGCACGGCGGTAGTAAGCAGGTAAGTGATAGAGGAATAGTACTGTTTTTTTGTGAGCTTACGCAAAGTTTCGCGGTTGTTTGCGAAGGAATAACCCAGTAAACGCTCATCGGGTAAAAAAGCAGCGCTTAGCTGTGGCTGTGAGCTGGCACCATTGTAAAGCCCTTGGTGATGAATTAGCCTGAAGTTGAAGGTTTACAAAAATGCTTGCACGGATTCCCGCTTTGGAGGGCCAATATGGAAGAAAAATCTGCCAGTAAACTGTTCATCCTCGATACCAACGTTCTGCTGCACGAACCCCTCGCCATCTACTCATTTCAAGAACACGACGTTGTTATCCCCATGACAGTGTTGGAAGAACTTGATCGGATCAAGGATCGGCAAAAGGATGTCAGTCGAGATGCACGCATCGCCATCAGGGCCCTCGAAGATGTATTTGCCACCGCATCACCGGAAGAGATTGTCAGTGGGGTTGAGCTGAAGAACGAAGCCGATAATCAGGCCAGCGGTAAGGTCTCGATCTTTCAAGACCATTCGCTCGACAAAAATGTTCAAAGTTTTACCGATGATGAGCCAGATAACCGCATCATCAATGCCGCGTTGTTCTTGCAAGATAGCAAGCAGCCCCGTGAAGTGGTGCTGGTTACCAAAGACATCAATATGCGCCTTAAAGCCAAAGGTGCCGGTTTAAACAAGGTTGAAGATTACCGAACCGATCAGTTGATTGACGATATCCGACTGCTAGCCAAAGGTTTTAACGAACTAGAAGGCAGCTTCTGGGGGCGAGTCAAAGACTGTGACAGTACCACCTCTGGGCGCGATACCTATCATAGCGTTGACGCCGACATCATTGGGCCAAGCTATGTAAATCAATACGTTATCGATGATACCGAAAGCTTTGCAGCGCGGGTGTCTAAGATTGAGAAAGATAAGGTTGAGTTACTCGATTTAGGCTACGAGCGACTGATGGCCAAGCATGCTTGGGGTGTGCACCCGAAGAACATCTATCAGGGAATGGCCTTTGATGCCTTGCTCGATCCCAACATCGATTTGGTGATCCTAACAGGCCCAGCAGGCTCCGGTAAAACCTTGCTGGCGATGGCCTGTGCGCTGGAACTAGTGGTTGAGAAGGGGATCTACGATAAAATCTTGGTAACGCGTAACACGCCAGATATTGCAGAGTCCATCGGCTTCCTACCCGGCACTGAAGAAGAGAAAATGGCGCCATGGTTGGCGGCGATCACCGACACCTTAGAGGTGCTGCACAAACACGACGAGTCGATGGCTGGCTCAATGAACTACATTATGGACAAAGCCAACATACAGTTTAAGTCGGTCAACTTTATGCGTGGACGCAGCATCCAGAACGCCTTTGTTTTTCTGGACGAGTGTCAAAATTTGACGGCTTCCCAGCTGAAAACAATCATTACCAGATGTGGTGAGGGAACCAAGCTGGTATGTTGTGGAAACTTGGCCCAGATCGACAGCAACTACCTGACCGCTGTGACCTCCGGGCTGACCTATATCGTTGAGCGATTCAAGGATTTTGAGGGTAGTGCGAACATCTACCTCAATGGTGTGGTTCGAAGCCGTTTGGCTTCGTTTGCTGAAGAACGACTATAGAAGGTAAATAGAAGGGCGATATGATTCGAGACATTGACAAGCGTACCTTCCAGCGGATGATGATCGATGCTGAGGTGCAAGTAACGAAGGGCAGCGAGCAGGCCTATGGCCTGTGTCGTGACTTAAGTGCGACGGGAATGGCGATTGCCTTGTCGACGCTCAAACTCGCCGAAGGCGATAAGGTTTCAGTGGCTTTGCGTGGTGAAGGCGTTCCTCCGCTGCGCGCCGATGCTACTGTGGTCCGAGTCGATGGCAATGAGTACGCTTTATCTTTTGAATCGGTGAGCTAAGGTTCGTCCTGCCTGATTACCGGCCAGTCCAGCAATACGGTTGTGTACTGGCCGGAACCTATCTTCTGCCTCGTGCCGCTTCCCACTCTGCCTATTGGAAGTTGGGCGGGCCCGGTTGGCTCGATGAGCACCATCGGCCTGCCGGACACATCGATAGTTTCATCGCCCGCCTTTGGGCCGATATCTACTGCTAGTAGCGCATGGTCGTTGAGATACACCATGGCCACCGCGATCCGTGGGTAAGCCTGGCGGATCACTGCTGCCAGCAGGGTGCTCTTGCTGTCACAATCCCCCTGATTGTTGCGAATCACCTGAATCGGGGTCTGGTATCCCTTTCCGCGCTTACCGTCGGCCGATTGCAACTGGTTGTAGGGGATGGCTTGAACGAAGCTCAACATCAAAGCGATATGCTGGCGCATCTCTAGTGCGTTTTCTCCTTCCCCCAAGGTGGCATCCGCCAGCGCTTGGAGGTGGGGCGAACTGAGTTCGGCGAGCTGCTGATGAGATGGGGTGATTCCGCTAATGCCGCCATGCAGCTGTAGCCATTGATAATGATACTGCTGGAAATAGGCTTGGCGTATGCTCGCTTGCTGCAGGCGTAGTTCGGCGAGCAACGCTTGCTTTGCCTCTGCATCCATAGCTGGCCCGCGCAGACTATAGCTTACCGACACATCACTGAGAGTAAACTGAAGCAGCTGCTCGGGTGCTTGCTGTGCCAGCCAGGCGCGCAGCGCATCCATTAGATACTGCTGCCAATGCTCATGCCGGTAGGCCTGATAGCGGGTGAGCTCCCTTGGGTAGTCTCCCAAACTAAAGCTCAAGCTTTGCAGGCTGCGCTGTCCATCGCGCCATTGGTAGCTGTACTGCTGCCCCTTACGTTCAAAACGTAGCTGCTCAGCATGGGGTGTTGATAGCAGCGAGGCCGCTATCAACAGTAAGCCTGTTTTTAACCGAGAGGTGCTAGCCATTTAGCCCTCGTTTTGCTGTTTTTGCTTGGCGACTTGCTCTGCCCGGTAGATATGGTTGAGCACATGTACAAAAGCTAAGGCCGAGGCCTGCACGATGTCGGTGGCCAGACCCATGCCGTGGTAGCGGCGTCCTTGATAGTTGGCCACGATATTGGCCTTGCCCAGCGCATCTTTAATATCGGCTTTTTTCGCCGCGTTGCTGCCGCCACCTGCTGCCTCGATGGTGTAATCATCGATCTTGATGTCGTAGCCGGTTAGTTTACGCAAGCAGCGGTATGCCGCATCGATAGGGCCGTTGCCGGTGCCAGCTTCCAGCATCACCTCCTCGCCCGCGCGCAGTTGTACGGTAGCGGTAGATACTACGTCTGAGCCGCTTTGCGCCGATAGATACTCGAGGGTGAAATGGTCGGGCTCGCTCTGCAGGTTGTTGAAGAACACCAGCGCCTCAAGGTCGTAATCAAATACCTGCCCTTTGCGATCCGCGAGCTTGAGAAACTCAGCGTACAGCTCATCGAGATCGTAGTCTTTGTCGTTATAGCCCAGCTCTTCCATGCGGTGCTTGATCACGTGGCGGCCCGAGCGAGAGGTCAGATTTAGCGTGTTTTTGTTAAGGCCAATACTCTCTGGCGTCATGATCTCGTAGGTGTTTTGGTTTTTCAGCATGCCATCTTGGTGGATCCCCGAGGAGTGGGAGAAGGCATTGCTACCGACAATCGCTTTGTTGGCTTGGATCGGCATGTTACACAGCTGACTGACCAACTGGCTGGTGCGAGAGATCTCTTTGGCGTTGATGTTGGTGCTGAGTTTGTTGAGATACTGGCTGCGGGTGTTGAGGATCATCGCCACCTCTTCCAGCGAACAGTTACCGGCGCGCTCGCCGATGCCGTTCACGGTACATTCGATCTGGCGCGCTCCTTGTTCAACCGCGGCAATCGAGTTGGCTACCGACAGTCCGAGGTCGTCGTGGCAGTGCACCGAGATCACTGCTTGGTCGATATTCGGTACTTGCTCAAACAAGGTACCGATGATCCCACCAAACTCGCTCGGCACCGTATAGCCCACGGTATCGGGAATATTAATGGTACTTGCACCTGCGCGAATCGCCGCTTCTACCATGCGACAGAGGTTGTCGATGGGGGTGCGGCCGGCATCTTCACAGGAAAACTCTACGTCATCGGTGTAGTTGCGCGCGTGCTTAACTGCGCCGACCGCCATCTCCAGTACGTCGTCGAAGGAGCGGCGTAGCTTGCTCTCCACATGTACCGTGGAGGTGGAGATAAAGGTATGAATACGAAACGCTTCGGCTACTTTAAGCGCCTCTGCGGCCACATCGATATCTTTCTTCAGGGCGCGCGACAGGGCACACACCCGCGAGTTTTTAATCTGCCGCGCAATGGCTTGCACCGACTCAAAGTCGCCTGGGGAGGAGATGGGAAAGCCCACTTCCATGATGTCGACACCGAGGCGCTCCAGCGCCAATGCGATTTGCAGTTTCTCTTTCACGGTTAGGCTGGCAGCCAGCGCTTGCTCACCATCGCGTAGGGTTGTGTCGAATATAAATACACGCTCAGACATATTAGATCCTTGTCCATTGAACCGCGCGGCTAGGTCGCGGGCAGCATTCAATGCTGAAATCGAAGTAGCTCATGCTACCTGCTTAGCGCCATTCAGCTCAAGTTCAGTCGATTGAACTGTTTCGCAGAACGTCTACTTTGTCATCAATTTGTCGCACTACTGTCATCTGCGGGCAACGCCCTTAAGTGAAATTTAGTCTGAAGAACAAAGATAAAGGAACGTGTCTATGTTGCAGTTGTTAACTCGCTGGGACTATGCCATTTCAACACATTGCTTGAGCCACCGCTTTAACCATCAGGTGGCAAAGGTCGCGCGGGTGGTGTCGCACTCGGGCGATGGCTACCTGTACGTGGTGCTGGCCGTATTGATTGGCTTTACCGAGCAAGCCCAAGCGTTCCTGTCGTTAGCGCTTCCTGCCTATGCCATTGAGCTGGCCAGCTACGTGTTGCTCAAGCAGGTGTTTCGCCGTAACCGCCCACAATCGCTGCCGGTGTTTATCCGTCCCAGCGATAAGTTCAGCTTCCCCTCCGGCCACAGTGCAGGCGCCTTTGTGATGGCGAGCTGCATTGCCCATGTCTTCCCGGCATGGAGCGCGTTGGCCTTTACTTGGGCGATCTTGATCGCCTGTTCTCGAGTGCTGCTCGGGGTCCACTTTATTAGCGATGTTGTGGCGGGCGCCAGCCTTGGCCTGATGGTCGTTTACTGTTTGCTTTAATCAAGGAATACCAAGGAATGCGAGTACTCTACGGTGTACAAGGAACCGGGAATGGGCACATCACCCGGGCGCGCCTAATGTGTAAGGCGTTGCGTAACGCTGGCATCAAGGTTGATGTGATCATGTCCGGACGGGTGGGCGAGCGCCCCGATGTACCGGAGTTTGGCGATTACAAACAGTACAAAGGGATCACCTTCTACCACAGCAACGGCAAGATTGACCGCCTGAAGACGGCTCGAGAGCTGTCACTAGGACAAGCTTGGCGCGATATGGGTAAGCTCAACCTCGACCGTTATGAAATGCTGATCAACGACTTTGAGCCACTCACCGCTTGGGCCGCTAAACGCCACGGCCTGCCGAGTGTCTCGGTGTCGCATCAAGCGGCGTTTACCCAAAATATTCCTACTCGTGACATGGGGACTTTCAACCGACTATTGGCCCATCACTATGCGCCTTGCCAACATGCCTTGGGAGTACATTGGTATCACTTCCAGCAAGAGATCTTGCCGCCGATCATCGAGCCGATGGAACAGGTGACCAGCGATGGTTCGATTCTGGTTTACCTGCCCTTTGAAGAGCTACAAGAAGTGATCTTCTTGTTGCAGCGTTTCAGTCGCTACCAGTTTAAGTGCTTCCACCCCGCTATTAAGAATAAGGAACAGTCAGACAACGTGATGCTGCACCCGATAGACCGCCGCGGGTTCTTGAAGGCGCTGGCTGGCTGCAGTGGGGTGTTCTGTAATGCCGGCTTCGAGCTGCCCTCGGAAGCGATGGCCGCCGGTAAGAAGCTATTGGTCAAGCCACTGCATGGCCAGTTTGAACAGGTGACCAATGCCTACACTTTGCAAAGCTTGGGCTTGGCCTCGGTACTGCAAAGCTTGGAGCCTTTCACGGTTGACGCCTGGCTGCAGCAAGACCAAGCAGAACCGGTGATCTTCCCGGATGTGTCGGCGTTCTTGGCCAATCGGATTAAAGATGGCACCTGGCAAGACACCGAGTTGCTGAGCCAGCAGCTATGGCAACAGGTCAGCTATCCATCGGCTACCCAGCTAGTGATTAACGATATTGAGAGCGGTGTTGAGGCAGAATCCACGGCATTGTCTAAAATTAGGCTGACTAGCTAAAACCACCTTGCATGGAGGATGCAAATGCGTTTTTACAATGAAGATGGCGAAGCCATGGATATCGCAGATAACCTGACATTGAAAGAACTCAATGACATGGGAATCAGCGTGTCGCTCAGCGAAGATGACGACCCAGAGCAGCAGATTTGGCTGTCTGACGAAGACGAATAAACGCTAACAGCCCAAAATCGACCCATTACTAACCGAGAGCAGCCACTGCTCTCGGTTTTTTATGTTCTAGGCTGGCTGTTTTTTAGACATGCTCAGCATAAAGCCCTGACCAAAGATAAAAGCATAGACGTTTGGGTAGTATAAAAGTTAAGCTGGGCGCAAGGGTCACAACCCTCAGGCCAAGCCCCCCTTGGTCTACAACACAACATGCAATAAATAATAAAGCCTGGAGGCTGAACACATGGAGAAGTTATCCGGCGCCGAAATGGTTGTCCGCAGCTTACAGGACCAGGGAGTAAAACATATCTTTGGTTACCCTGGCGGTTCTGTATTAGATATCTACGACGCGCTGTTCGACAGTAGCGATATTGAACACATCTTGGTCCGTCACGAGCAAGCTGCCGTCCACATGGCGGATGGTTATGCTCGCGCCACTGGTGAAGTCGGTACGGTCTTGGTCACCTCGGGACCAGGCGCTACCAACACCATTACTGGTATTGCCACCGCTTACATGGACTCGATCCCCCTCGTTGTCCTATCTGGCCAGGTCCCAACCTCGTTGATTGGCCAGGACGCGTTTCAGGAGACCGATATGATCGGTGTCTCTCGTCCGGTGGTTAAACACAGTTTCTTGGTCAAGAAGGCAGAAGACATTCCTGAGGCGATTAAGAAGGCCTATCACATAGCCGCGACCGGTCGTCCCGGCCCGGTGGTCATCGACCTGCCTAAAGATGTGCAAAACCCGCTGCTGAAATTTCCCTATGAATACCCGAAATCCGTCAGCATGCGCTCTTACAACCCTCGTCTGACTGGCCACAAAGGTCAGATCAAGCGTGCAGTGAAAGCGCTGGCTGAAGCGAAACGCCCGGTATTGTACATCGGTGGTGGTGCCATCATCGCCGACGCCGGCGAGCAGATCATGCAGCTGGCCAATCGCTTTAACCTGCCAGTGACCTCAACCCTGATGGGCTTGGGCGCGTATCCGTCTACCGATAAAAACTTCCTCGGTATGCTCGGGATGCACGGCACCTACGAAGCCAATATGAGTATGCATAACAGCGACCTTATCTTCGCTGTTGGTGCGCGCTTCGACGACCGGGTAACGAACAACGTTGCCAAGTTCTGTCCGAATGCCACCATCATGCATATCGATATCGACCCTACCTCTATCTCGAAGACGGTGGTTGCTGATATCCCCATCGTGGGCTCGGTAGAACTGGTTCTAAACCAAATGCATGAGTGCATTGAAGAGATTGGCGCGGGTAACGATGCCGACGCCATCGACGCCTGGTGGCAGAGCATCGCAGAGTGGCGTGGCCGCAACTGTTTGAGCTATCAAACCGGCGAGCAGATTAAGCCACAGCAGGTGATTGAGAGCCTGTACAAAGCGACTGATGGCGATGCCTATGTGGCATCGGATGTTGGCCAACACCAGATGTTCGCTGCGCTTTACTACCCCTTCGATAAACCGCGTCGCTGGATTAACTCCGGTGGTCTCGGCACCATGGGCTTTGGCTTCCCAGCGGCGATGGGCGTGAAACTGGCGCACCCTGATGCAACGGTCGTCTGCGTAACCGGTGATGGCTCTATTCAGATGAATATTCAAGAGCTGTCCACCTGTTTGCAATACGGTATCCCGGTGGTGATTGTGTCACTGAACAACCGCTCATTGGGCATGGTGAAGCAGTGGCAGAAGATGTTCTACGGTGGCCGACAGTCACACTCCTACATGGAGTCGGTGCCAGACTTTGTGAAGCTGGCAGAGGCCTATGGCCATGTTGGCATCAAGGTGGATCACCCGAGCGAGCTTGAAGAAGCGATGCAGCGGGCCATCAGCATCAAAGACAGAGTGGTGTTCATGGACATCATGGTGGATCCGGAAGAGCATGTGTACCCCATGCAGATTAAGACCGAATCGATGAAGGACATGTGGTTAAGCAAAACGGAGAGAACCTAATGAGGCGCATTATTTCAGTACTGTTAGAGAACGAAGCTGGCGCCTTGTCTCGGGTTACCGGCCTGTTTTCCCAACGCGGGTTTAACATCGAGTCGTTGACGGTAGCGACCACCGAGGATCCAACGCTGTCGCGGATGACCATCACCAGCTTTGGCGATGAGCGAATCACCGAGCAGATCACCAAGCAACTGAATAAGTTGGTGGACGTGCTCAAGGTGCAAGAGCTGACCGAGGCGGATTTCGTGGAACGCGAGATCATGCTGGTTAAGGTCCGCGCCAGCGGTAGTGCCCGTGAGGAAGTGATCCGCACCTGCGATATCTTCCGTGGCCAGATCGTTGATGTCACCCCAAGCCTTTACGTGATGCAGCTCAGCGGCGACAGCGCTAAGCTGGATGCCTGCATTAGCACGTTGTCACAATCCACCGAGATCGTGGAAGTGGTGCGCAGTGGTGTGTGTGGCATGGGGCGGGGTGAGCGCGCACTTCGTCAGTAGCGCAATTCATCATTAGATTGTGGTAAACTAAGCTAAAGGCCGGAGATTCCGGCCTTTTTCATTTATAGCGCTTTTGCTATCGTGGAAATAATAACCAGCAGCTACAACACAGGGAGCCCGCTTGACCTTCTCGAGACAGATCGTTTTGTTTACGGTTGCCTGTGTATTGGTTGCCTTGCTACTGACCATTAGTGGCGGGGTCATCACCTTTCGTCAGCTGGCGATTAACCAGCAAAAGCATCAGTTTGAATCCGTTGTCAGCCTGATCGATAACCAACTGGGGGTGCAGCCGGAAACCCCGGAGTTCGCCCAGTGGCTGCCAAGCTGGCTGCGCGCTCACAATATTCAGGTACTCGATGTCTCCAACCGTGGCGGCAGTATCTATACCTTTCGCGAGCTAAAGTTCACCGGTAACACCGAACAGCTTACCCACTACCAGTACCCTCTGCTGCAGCATCCGGAGTTTATGGTGCAGGTATGGGTGGAAAGCCCACTGAAGCGGCTCAGCTACGAGCCAAGCGCCATTATTGCGATGCTGGGCGGCTTAGTGGTGATCATTGGTGGCTTGCTGGGGGTGTTCTATTGGTCCAAGCGTCTATTGCGCGGGGCCGAACTGCTCGAGGCGCGTGGTAATCGGATTCTGCTAGGGCGCTTGGAACGCGGTCGCTCCAAAGAGTGGCCCGGCGCTGCCAGCAAGGCGCTCGATCAGATGATTAGCGATCTCAAAGAGGCCCGTCAGGAGCGCAGCCGCTTTGACCGGATGATCCGCCAAAATGCCTTTATCGATGAGCTGACCAAACTGAGTAATCGCACCCACTTCCTCAATCAGTTGGAAGCGGAGATTGGCGATGCCGATGCCCACACCGGTGCGGTACTGGTTGTGTATCTCAAGGGCATGGACGACATCAACTACCAATATGCCCGCAGTGAAGGCGATGCCTTGCTTAAACAGTGCGCTGAGCTGCTGCAAAAAGCTACCGCGCGCAATGGCGAGATCAGCTTGTCGCGCTACAGCGGCGATGAGTTTGCTTTGTTGCTGCCACTGTCGACTCAAAATGACGCCGAAGACTTGGCTCACGTTATCTTGCGTGACTTTGAGCGGATCACCTTGCCACCGCTGTGTGAAGCGGAGGACTTCTTCTACATCGGCATCGCAGGCTATCAATACGGTGATAATGCCCAGCTGGTGGTTGAGCAGGCCGAGGATGCGGTGCGGGTTGCCCAGATGCAGGGCAGCAATGGCTGGTATGTGGAAGAGCGGGAGCTTAACTCCGAGCTTACCGGCAAAGGCTCGGTGCGTTGGCGTACCACCTTGCAATACGCACTGGAGCATAAACAGCTGCACTATCAGGCGCAGCCTGTGTTCGATCAAGATGGCCAGATCCACCACCGCGAGCTACTGATCCGCATCCGCAATATGCAGGGGGCAGAGATCAACGCCGGGGTGTTTATGCCTTGGGCTAAGCGCAGTGGTCTGGTTGAGGCCTTCGATATAGAGACGCTCAAGTTTGCCCTTACAGCGGCGGCCAAGCACAAGCAGATACTGGCAATCAACCTAGGGGTTGAGCTGGTGCTGCAAACCCCGGTGATGAAGATGCTGGTTCAGTGGCTGTTTTCCGCGCCGGCCAAGCAGGTCGCGCGATTGGTGATCGAGTTCCGCGAAAACGAGTTGGCAGCTTTAGATGATGCGCAAATGCTGCGACTCAAGGCGCTCAATCGCAAAGGTTTACAGCTGGCGGTGGATAAAGCTGGCCAGCAGGTGCTGAGCACCCAGTACCTGAGTGAGCTATCGCTGGTCTACCTTAAACTCCATCCCAGCTTGGTCCGCGATATTCATCTGCGCCATGTCAATCGCCTGGCAGTCGGCTCGCTGATGGCCAGCTGCGCCGAGCGCACCGAAGTCATCGCTACCGGGGTTGAGCGCAACGAGGAGTGGCGGGTGCTGCAGCGCTTAGGTATCAAATCTGCGCAGGGCCATTGGTTCGGTCGGCCGGAAGCCTTTACTGAGGCGTGAGCTTGTTCTAAGAATACAATGATAATATCTAGCATTTCAGTGATTTATTGCCCGCAACCCGTTATAACTAAAGGTAATTGCGCATGGAGTTAGCGAACTAGAATGAAATTACCTTTCGGGAAGAGGAAAACCGGTACAACTCGTGCGAGTGTCTATATCCGTCCTCAGCTGGTACAGATCATTACCAGTCATAAACCTGATCGCCTGTTTGAGCAAGCCGTTAACTCCCAAGATGAGTGGGCTAGCGCCATCGAAGCGTTGGCCAAAGAGGTGCGTTTGGAGCGGCAATCAGAGATAGTCGTTATCCTCAGTAGCCAGCTCTATCAGCAACTACAGGTAGAAAAGCCGAGTGTGCCTGATGAGGAGCTAGCCAGCGCCGTGCCTTGGGCGATTAAGGACATGGTGGCTGAATCGGTGACTGACTTGGTAGTGGACTACTACGATGCGCCTACTCCGCCGATGGGTGGTGCCAAGCTGAACGTGGTCTGTGTGCGTCGACCATTAATTCAGCGTTTGGTGGATTGCTTCCAGCATAACGGTTGGGCACTAACCGGCATTACCACTGAATCGCTAGCAGTGGCCAGCGCCGAGGCCCCTTCTGAGCATTGTCTGATGCTGGTGTGGCAAGTGACAGGCTCTGAGCTTGAGCTGCTGGTACTGAAAGACGGACAGATCTTTTTCAGTCGTCACCTGCGGGCCTTCTCTCGCATTGCACAACTGCAGGAAATAGAGTTCAGCCAAGACTACTTTGACAGCTTAAGCCTTGAGCTGCAGCGCTCCATCGATTTTATTACCGCCTCGCTGAAACAGCCGGATGTTAGCCAGATCCACCTATCGCTGCCCACCCGTTTTGGCGATCACATTGTGGAGCTGTTGCAAGCCAACCTCAGTGCCAAGGTGTCGCTACTAGAGCACGCCCATATCAGCGAACCCGAGCAGTTCGATCATCTGCCGCTACTGGGCGCCTTGCAAAGCGAGGTGCTGCCATGAAGCTAAGAGTCAATCTCTATACGCCGGAGTTTCATCCTCAGCCGGAGCGTCTATCGCTCAAGCAGGTGCTAGCGATTTGGTTGCTATTGCTGGTGGCTATGGTTGGCTGGGGTTATCTGGAGATGCAAGAAGGCCGTCAGCTGGCGGCTGAAAGAGATGTGCAGCAGCAGCGGGTCGACTCTTCCCAGCAAAACATTAATCAGCTCAATCAGGCGATAAACAGTCGTACCCTGGACCCGCGCCTGCAACAGCTGGTAGAAGCCGGCCAAGAAGAGCTGCGGGTCAAGCGCCTACTCAGCCAGCGGCTGCAGGGGAACAACTACGCCAGTGGTGGCTTCTCCGAGGCGTTTCAAGCCTTGGCGACCATCTCCCAGCAACAGCTATGGCTCAGTCAAATCACTATCAACGATGGCCGCATGTCCTTACTGGGCTTTGCCCAAGACAGCGAGCTGGTGCCACGTTGGGTGAATCAGTTTGCTGACTATCCTGCACTGTCTCAGCAAGGTTTTGCCGCGATGCAGCTGTATCGCGAAGAGCCTTATCTGCGCTTTGAGTTGCACGGTACTTTGCCAACACCGCAGGGGGCGCAATGATCGAGCAGTTACAAGAGCGCTACTCCAGCCTCAGCATTCGCGAAAAGGTGCTGATTGCCATCGTCGGCTTGGTGCTGATTGCCTTGCCGATGTACACCTTCTGGATTGAAGTGGTGCAAAAGGACAACCAAGCGATTGAGCGGCAACTGGCTCAACTGCAGCAGCAGTACCAAACTAATGAGCAGGCGATGAGTGCCCTGCAACTGCGTTTGCGCGAGGACCCAAACCAGAAGCTCTCAGAGCAATTGATGGCCTTGCAAAGCGATATCAAGCTTATCGATGAGCAGTTGGCCGAGAAGCAATCAGGTCTGATCCCCGTGTCCAAGATGGCTGCAGTGCTGGAGCAGCTGTTAAAACAAAGCCCCGGGGTGAGCCTGCTCAGTATGCAGTCTTTGGCTCCTACGCCGCTGCTAAATGAGCTGGAGGCTAAACCGGGCGAGCCGAACTTTTATCGCCATGGGATACGCATTGAGCTGGAAAGCGACTACTTCTCCTTGCTGGGCTACCTGCGCAAGGTAGAAGACTTACAGCAAGGTTTTTTATGGATGCTGATCGACTATCAAGTAGAGCAGCATCCACAGGCGAAGGTGATGATTGAGATTTACACCTTAAGCACAGCGAGGAACTTCATTGGTGCGTAATTGCTGGTTATTTATCAGCTTGCTGATAACAGGGATGGTGAACGCCAATCCGCTAAACGATCCCACCCGGCCGCCAGGGGCCAGAACGGTGGCGGCTGCGAGTTCTGAGCAGCAAAGCCTGCCTAGCTTGCAGGCGGTGTTCGTCGGCGAGCAAGCGGGGGCGATCCTCAATCAGCAGTACCTCGCACTGGGCGAGACGCGCAATGGTTATCGACTCCAGCGGGTGGAAGCAGACGCCGTGGTGGTGCTGTTCAACAGCCAACAATACAGACTTCGATTGGATAGGGTGTCAGTTATCGAGACGGCGCCAAAGGGTAATGAGCAATGATAAGAAATTGGATGCTGCTAGTGATCTGCTGCACGGTGATGGCCGGATGTCAGTCGACCTCCCGGCCCGATCCGGTGTCGGCTAAGCAGGCGTTGGACGAAGCGCAGCAACAATCGACCGCCTCGATTGCACCGCCTCCGTTAAGCGCTGAGATTCAGGCGGAGCTGATGCCAGAGCTGGCGGTCGGCCAGGCTGACCTGCTGCAGGTGGAGCGACGCTTCGATGTGAATGCCCGCAATGTGGAAGCGAAGAGCTTTTTCACTGCGTTGGTGAAAGGCTCCAGCTTGAATATCGCGGTTCACCCCGGGGTAGAAGGGCGTATTACCCTAAAGCTTAAAGAAGTCACCCTAGAAGAAGCGCTAGACGTGGTGCGCGACATCTATGGCTACGATGTACAGCGCCGTGGCCGTATTTTGCATATCTATCCGGCTGGAATGCGCATCGAGACTATTCCGCTGAATTACCTGATGTTGGAGCGCAATGGCTTCACCCGCACCCGAGTAAACTCGGGTGGGATCACCGATAATACCAGCGACAGCAGTTACAGCAGCAGTTCTGATTCGTCTTCATCATCATCGTCATCCAGCACGAGCAGCAGTGATAGCTTTAATGGCTCAGAGATTGAGTCATCCACTAAGACGCATTACTGGGTCGAACTGGAAAATACACTACGGGGGATGATTGGGGCGAGTACCAGCCGTGACAGTAGCGCCTCTGCCCAGACCACAGAAGGGCGGATGGTTGTGGTCAGCCCGCAGGCAGGTTTGGTGACGGTGCGCGCTTACCCTGATGAAATCCGGATTATTCGTGATTTTCTGCAACGCTCAGAGCAGCAGTTGCAGCGTCAGGTCATCCTTGAAGCGAAGATCATTGAAGTGGTGCTAAGTGATGATTATCAACAAGGTGTGAGTTGGAGTGTTGGTGATTTAGTTAACTCTGAGAGTGGCAGGGGTGAGTCCGGCAGCGTACTTGGCACAACACCGGTTGTGGGCAATGAGATTTCCCAGATCGTTGGTGGGGGCGGAGCCCTTACCATTTCGCGGGGGGATTTCACCGCAGTTGTGAGCTTGCTGGAAACCCAAGGGGACGTGAATGTTCTGTCTAGCCCGCGAATTACTGCTTCCAACAACCAAAAAGCGGTCATTAAGGTGGGCACGGATGAGTACTTTGTGACTGATGTGTCAACCACCACCGTATCGGGTACCAGTACCACGACCACGCCAAGCGTGCAGCTGACTCCGTTCTTCTCTGGGATTGCGCTGGATGTTACCCCACAGATTGATGCCAACGATTCGGTGCTACTGCATGTTCATCCGTCGGTCACCGATGTTTCCGAGCAACGCAAGACCATCAGCTTTGGCACCGATGGCGATGATCTTGACCTGCCACTGGCACAGAGTGATATCCGCGAATCAGATACTGTTATTCGCGCCGACTCAGGTGACGTGGTGGTGATTGGCGGCTTAATGCGAAATAGCCAACAAGAGCTGATATCTCGGGTACCCTTTATCGGCTCTTTGCCGGTGATTGGCGAGCTGTTTACCAGTAAGGCCATTACCAGCGAGAAGACCGAACTGATTATTTTGCTCAAGCCTACCGTGGTCAAGCAAGACACTTGGCAGCAAGAGCTGGAACGCTCGCGTGACCTGCTAAACACTTGGTATCCGGAGCCGTAAGTGGCGATGTATCTCGACTATTTTGGCTTGCAGCACCCGCCCTTTGGTTTAACACCCAACACTGGGTTTTATCAGGGCTTGCAGCCGCATCAGGAAGCTAACGATGTGCTGCAGGTTGCCCTGTCAGAAGGTGAAGGCTTTATCAAGGTTAGTGGCGAGGTGGGCACTGGAAAAACCCTTCTCTGCCGCAAGTTGCTGGTGGATCTGGAACAGAGCTATCGCTTCGCTTACCTGCCTAATCCTACCCTCTCACCCTTGCAGCTTTATCACGCGATTGCCATGGAGCTGGGGCTAGAGTTGGCCGCCGAAGACAACCCTCATACCTTGCTCGACCAACTGCATCGGCGTCTGATCGCGCTAGTCAGTGAAGGCCGCCCGGTGGTGTTGCTGATTGATGAGGCCCAAGCCTTAAGCGATGAGAGCCTCGAGGCAATTCGCCTGCTGGGCAATCTGGAAACCGAGCAACGTAAGCTTATCCAAATCGTATTATTCGGTCAGCCGGAGCTTGACCAGCGGCTGGCCAAAGAGCAGCTGCGCCAACTGCGCCAGCGGATCACCTTTTCCTACAGCCTGCGCCCGCTTAATCGTGACGAGGTGGTTAGCTACTTGCAGCACCGCCTGCATGTGGCGGGGTATCGCGGCGGGGCGATCTTTACCGCCCGATCTTTAGCGGTGCTGACCAAAGCCAGCCGTGGGATCCCGCGCTTGATCAATGTGTTGGCGCATAAGGCATTGATGCTTTGCTTTGGCGAAGGGCAGAAGGTTATCTCGGTAAAAATGATTAAGCAGGCGATCTCTGACACCGAAGACGCCACGCTGCCGCCGCGCAGCGTACTGCTCCCGCTAAGCTTACTTTGCGGCGCTGCCGCAGTGGCATCGGCGCTGGCCATGGGAGTGCTGCGATGAGCGTGATCAACAAAATGCTCAACGATTTAGAGCAGCGCCAGCAAAGCGAGAATCAAGCCATGTCACCGCTAGTGCAAACCGCCAAGCGGCCGCCATGGGTCATGGGCTTGGTGGTGTTGGTTATGCTGATATCGTTGGTGGCAGCTGGTTGGCTGCTTTGGCCAGTGTTCAAGCAGGTGGATATGCCATATAGCGCTGTGGATGTGACTGAGCCAGCACCCGTCACTAACCAGGCACAACCCCTTCAGGCTGACGCTGCTAAAACCGAGGTGCCTGCACAGGCCAGCAACTCGGCCGAGTCCGAGATAGAGCCCGAAACTACGCCCCAGCTCGTTGAAACAGAGGCTACGCCAGCGGATGAAGCCGCGCTGCCTGAGCCTTCCGCTGAAGTGAAAACCACCGCGCTACCAGAGGCTGAGCCGCTATCCGAGCCCTCGCCAGAACCAGCCCCAGAGCCGCAATTTGAGCCGCAAGCAGAGCAAGCGATTGTCGAGCAGCAAGTCGAGCAGCAAGTCGAGCCAGCCATCAAGAGCGTCCCCGAGGCCGAGCCAGAACCAAGCGCTGAGCTTGCCGAATCTGGCCAAGACCCCGCGGAACCAAAGGCTACTGCGCTTGAAGCCCACACCGGCGAGTCGCATATGGAGGTTATCCCTCTAGAGCTGAGCCGTGAGCAGCGGGTCGAGCTGCACCTTAAGCGGGCCTTTAAGGCGATGGAGAAAAACGATACCGAGCAAGCCCGCGAGGAGTTCTCCACGGTATTGCGCCTCGACCCGTCCCAGCACAGCGCCCGTGAGCAGCTGGCAGCGCTGGAGTATGGTCGCCGCCGTGAAGCGCAAGCGATTAGCCTGTTAGAGCAGGGCCTCGAGTTGGATTCCCAACATGTGCCGTTCCGCCTGTTGTTGGCGCGGATTTTTATTCAGCAGCAAAACACCCAGCAGGCGTGGTTCTACCTCAACGGCCATGAGCCAATGGTGCCCGGCAATGTCGACTTCTTTGCCACCAAAGCAGCGCTGGCCCAGCAGCTGGGCTACCAGCAAGATGCGCTGAGCAGTTATCGTCAGCTGGTGCAGTATGAGCCAGATCGCGCGCGCTGGTGGTTTGGTTATGCGCTGGCCAACGACCATCTCGGTCAGTACCTCGAAGCCCACCGAGCCTATCAGCAAGCCAGCTTGCTAGGGCAACTGTCGGAGAACTCGCGACAGTTTGTAGAACAACGAATTCGACAGTTGGAGCAATAGCCATGGTGCAACCCAAACTTCGCATGCGCCTGGGGGACCTGCTGGTTAGCGAGGGCGTGATATCGGAAGAGCAGCTGATGAGTGCGCTCTCCCGCCAGAAGCAAACCGGCCGTAAGCTCGGTGCCACCTTGATTGATACCGGTGTGATCACCGAAGTGCAACTACTCGAGTTTTTGGCGCGCCAGCTAAACATCGCCTTTGTCGACCTCAATCAGTTAAATATCGACGCCAATGTCGCCACCAAGCTTAACGAGGTGCATGCTCGCCGCCTGCGCGCCTTGGTGATTCACCAAGATGGCGATGTGTATACCGTGGCGGTCTCCGACCCGGCCGACCTTACTGGCTTGGATACCCTGTCGGGGCTTCTGTCGCCGTTTGAGATCAAATACGTGGTGGCGCGTGAGTCGCAGTTGGTGGAAGCCTTCGACCGCTACTACCGGCGTACCCGAGAGATTGAGGGCTTCGCCCAAGAGCTAGAAGAAGAGTACGGCGGGGAAGACGATTTTAGTATCGGCCTGGCCGCCGGCGACGATCAAAGCAGCGAAACCACGGTGGTTAAACTGCTGCAATCGCTGTTTGAAGATGCGGTACAGGTCGGTGCGTCGGATATCCATATCGAGCCCGACGAGAAAGTACTGCGCATCCGCCAGCGGGTGGATGGGGTGCTGCAAGAGAGCGTGCTCAACGAGGTGTCGATTGCCGCGGCCATGGTACTGCGTCTAAAGCTGATGTCGGGGTTGGATATCTCAGAGAAACGCCTGCCCCAAGACGGCCGCTTTAACATGAAAGTGCGTGGCCATTCGGTGGATGTGCGTCTCTCCACCATGCCAATCCAAAACGGCGAGTCGGTGGTGATGCGTCTGCTCGACCAAAGCGCTGGGGTGTTGGCGCTGGAGCAAACCGGTATGCCCAGCGATATTATGGAGCGCTTCCGCCGCCAGCTTAAACGCCCCCATGGCATGATCGTGGTGACTGGCCCCACCGGTAGCGGTAAGACCACCACCTTGTATGGCTCGCTCACCGAGCTTAACCAGCCGGGTAATAAGATCATTACCGTGGAAGATCCGGTGGAATACCGGCTGCCACGGATTAATCAGGTGCAAGTGAACAGCAAGATCGGCCTGGATTTCTCCACGGTGCTGCGTACCACCTTGCGTCAAGACCCGGACATCTTGCTGGTGGGGGAGATGCGTGACCAAGAAACCGTTGAGATCGGCCTGCGTGGCGCCTTAACCGGTCACTTGGTGCTGACCACTTTGCACACCAATGATGCCATCACCAGTGCCCTGCGTCTGATTGATATGGGTGCTGCCGGTTATTTGGTTGCCAGCTCGCTACGTGCGGTGCTGGCCCAGCGTCTGGTACGCAAAGTCTGTGACAACTGTAAAACCCCGCGTGCCCTGCAAGCCGATGAAAAGGTATGGCTAGAACACTTGAGCGAGCAAAATCTGTCTCAGGAGAGCTTCGTTCATGGCAAGGGCTGTCAGAGCTGTAACTTCACCGGTTATCGTGGCCGAATCGGCGTATTCGAGCTTCTGGAGCTGGATGAGCCCATGATGGAGGCGCTGCGCAAAGGCGACCCCGATGCCTTCTCTAAGGCCTCCCACGGCTCACCCGGTTACCGACCACTGGCGATGGCCGCTCTGGATTATGCCAAGCAAGGGGTTACCTCGGTCAGTGAGGTACTGCGATTGGTGGAAGAGGTCGATATCTACAGCAAGCTGAACGACGCCGGGGTTGAGCACTAATGCCGGTGTTCGCCTATCAAAGTCGCGACCGCAGCGGTAAAGCGGTCAATGGCACACTGGATGCGGCCAACTCCGCGGCGGTGGCCGATAACCTGCTGCGCCGGGGTCTCACCCCCATCAAGATCGAAGAGTCCAAAGGTGGCGGAGCGGGCTTTGATTTTAGCCGCTTAGCAAGCCTGCTCGAGCGGCAGATTAAGTTAGAAGAGCTGGTAGTGTTTACCCGCCAGATGTATTCGCTCACCAAGGCCGGTATCCCGATTATGCGGGCGATTAATGGCCTGGCGGACACTGCCCACAGTAAGCAGCTTAAGCATGCGCTGGCCGGCGTCGCTGAAGGGCTTGGCAGTGGCCGGGCGCTGTCTACCGCCATGGCAGAGTACCCCAAGGTGTTCTCCCAGTTGTATGTGAGCATTGTGCATGTGGGTGAGAACACCGGTCGCCTCGAAGAAGCCTTCTTGCAGCTGGCGCAATATCTGGAGCTGGAGATGGATACCCGCAAGCGGATTAAGACCGCGATGCGTTATCCGACCTTTGTGATTATCGCCATCACCATTGCGATGGTGGTGTTGAATATTATGGTGATCCCGAAGTTCGCGGAGATCTTCGGCCGCTTTAATGTCGAGCTACCGCTGATGACGCGGATCCTGATCGGCACCTCCAACTTCTTCGTGAACTACTGGCCGCTATTGCTGATTGGCGTGGTGCTGGCGATAGCAGGTTTTCGTTGGTATGTCGGCACCGAAGATGGAGGTTACCGCTGGGATCGCTTTAGGATCAAGATGCCGATTGTCGGCTCGGTGGTTGAGCGTTCATTACTGTCGCGTTTTTCTCGCAGTTTCTCGATGATGTTAAGCGCCGGTGTGGCGCTTAACCAAGCCTTGAGTCTGGTTGCCTCAGCGGTGGACAATGCCTATATGGCCAGCCGGATCCGTGAGATGCGCGCCGGGATTGAGCGCGGTGAGAGCCTGCTGCGAACCGCCAATGCCAGTGAGTTATTTACTCCCTTGGTGCTGCAGATGATCAGTGTGGGGGAGGAAACCGGCCAGGTGGACGAGCTGCTCAAAGAGGCGGCGGAGTTCTATGAGCGCGAGGTGGATTACGATCTTAAAACCCTCACTGCGCGGATTGAGCCGATCTTGATTGGCTTTGTCGCTTTGATGGTACTGGTACTGGCTTTGGGCATCTTTACCCCAATGTGGGACATGATGAACGCGGTGCGCGGAGGCTAGCGGTGTCGGTTAGCGAGTGGTATGAGCAGATCTTGCGGCGCCGTTTTTCTTGGCTGATAGCCTCGGTGGTCGCGTTGGTGCTGGTCACCCGCCTGCTCGGTGGGCTGTTACACGCTGGCCGCGAGACCGAGCTGCAGGCACTGCAGGAGTACCAGCGAGCATGGATGAGCCAGATGAGCTTGCTAAGGGTGCAAGCATTGGCAGCAGAGCCGGGTAGCGAGTTATTGCTCGCTCAACTGGCGGTCAGTGAAGAGGGCGAGCTAAGTAAAAGTGGGCAACATTTGGTTCGCCTTAATCAGCTTGCCTGGCCCAAGGTGGAAAATGTCAGTGACTGCTATCGGCTCTGGCAGTTGTTTTTTGGGCAAGAGCTTGAAAAAAAAGTGGAATTTGACGCAGAAACCTGTGCCTATCAGGTTTTTCGTAGTGGCGCTTTGCACTATGATTCCACTAATGGCCAGTTTCGCATTAATCGATATGAGTAAGGAGCTGCAGTGAGCACGTTTCGACAAAACAATGTACAAGGTGGATTCTCGTTAATCGAGCTGGTGATTGTGATTGTGATCCTGGGGATTTTGGCTGCGACTGCGTTGCCACGTTTCCTCGATGTCACCGATGAGGCCAAGGTTGCCAGTATGGAAGGCGTTGCGGGTGGCTTTGCAACCGGCGTCTCTCTGGTACGGGCCCAATGGGAGTCGGAAGCGCGCCCGCAAGATGCGGTGGGCAATGTGGTGATCTACGACACCGTTCAGCTCTATCTGACTACCGGCGATACTGCCAATGGCATCGCGGCAGGCTACCCCTTAGCCACCTCGGCTAACGTTGGGCTGCCGATTGATGCCACCCGCTGTCTGGAGGTGTGGGAGGCGATCTTCCAAAACCCCAGCCCGGCCAGCACCAATATAGGTGGCGTTCAGGATAACGGCTACTACGTGGCTACGGCGGCTGATCCCAATGGGATACAAGCCTGCGCCTACTATCAGGTCAACTCATTGGTGAAAAGTGGCGGCGGCTATACCGCACCAAGCGGCACCGATGTGGGCAATAATTTTACCTACCAGCCCCAAACTGGGCAGGTACTCACTAACGTTAACTAGCTAATCTAGGCTGTAATAAGGAAAGTAAAATGAAAAAACAACAGGGTTTTACCCTTATCGAATTGGTCATTGTGATCGTGATTCTGGGTATTCTGGCGGTTACCGCTGCGCCTAGATTTTTGAATTTGAGTGGCGATGCGCGTGCTTCTACTCTTGCTGGGCTGCGGGCCTCCATCGAAGGTGGTGCTAACCTCGTTTACAGCAAAGCCGCAATTCAGGGCTTGGAAGGGCTTGCAGGGCAGTCTGTGGATGTTGATGGTACCAATACCGTTACTTCTCAGTATGGCTACCCGTCGGTAAGCGCATTTTCTACAGGTGGTGCTGGTGAGCTTCAATACTGGCTCGATATTGATCAAGCTGCCTGGACTATCACTCCAGGAACCAGTGGTTCTAGCGACACAACGATACAACCTGCTACTGGAGGAAGTGCAACTTGCCAGCTGACCTATAAAGAAGCGACTGGTACTAACACGAGCCCGGATGTATCCATTGACGACTCGGGTTGTTAATTTTTCAGAAGTTGTTTTTGGGAGCGCCCTCTGAAACCGCGACGACTTAAGTCATCTGGTTTTACCCTGGTTGAGTTGGTTATCACCATTATCATTATCGGGGTGCTCTCGCTTACCGCCTTGCCACGCTTTTTCCGCAGTGGCTTTGGCGAGGCAAGTCTACGCGATCAGTTAATTGCCGCGATGCAATTGGTGCAGAATCAGAATATGCACCACCGCTCGCGGCATTTTTGTTTGCAGCTGCAAAGCGATAACTACTTCAAAGGCGAATGGTTTAGCGACAGTGTTACTTGTGTGCGAAGCGGCGAGTCGTTTGATTATCCCAATGGCACGCGCGTATCAACTACAGGCGCGATTCTGTTCACTCGCTTAGGCGAGGTACATAGCGACAGCACTTTCTGCTTGCCAGCAGGCTGTGAGATCACTGTGTCGGGCAGCGGCAGTGCTGCGCTTGCCATCAGCTCGGTAGGGCTTGTCTATGCGGTCGATTAAGTCCCAAGGTTTTACCCTGATCGAGCTGGTGATTGGTATTGTGGTACTGGCGATCGCTATGACCGTTAGTATCTCGTTTCTCTCACCACTGGCGAAGCGCTCCTTCGACCCGATTTATCAGATCCGCGCTGCTGAGTTGGGCTCCAGCCTGATGAACGAGATCCTCACCAAGTCCTTTGATCAAAACTCCGATCACACCGGCGGCGGCCAGTGGCGCTGTAGTGAACCCAATTCCTTAGGTGTCGCTACCACCTGTTCGGCAACGCTCGGGCCGGACGCGGGTGAGGCTCGCGATACCTTCAATGATGTGGATGACTATATCACCGGACAAACAGCTATCAGCGATAGCCAGGGCAGCGATTTAAGTGGCCTATATCGCGGCTACAGTTATCGAGTGGATGTGTCGGTAGTCACTGCCAACCTTACCAAGCGCATCGACCTTGTCGTGATCGCGCCCAATGGCAGCGAGTATGCCTTTTCGGCTGAGAGGTGGAACTACTGATGGGCGGGCGGCTAAGGCAAGCGGGTTTTACTCTGGTCGAACTGGTTATTACCATCGTTCTGTTGGCGATACTGGCTATCGCGACCAGTGATTTTATCCGCTCCGGCGCGCTGATTTTCAGCCAAGGTGCCGATCGGCAAGCACTGTTGGGGGAAGCCCGCTTTGCCATTCAACGCATCAATCAAGAGTTGCGTAACGCGCTCCCCAATAGCGCCAGTGTAACCCAAGGCGGGGCTTGTCTGAGCTTTGTGCCTATCGCCTCCAGCGGCACCTTTGTTGACTTGCCTAGCTTTCCTGCAAGCGGTAATCAAGTGACCTTGGTGCCGACGCTCGATCAGAGCGCATTGGCCGGCGTGTACCCCATCGCCAGCTACATCCTTAGCGCAGCTGAAATCCTCAATGGCAATGCCCTAATCAATGCTAACTGCAGCACTCAAACGCTAAAGCAGCATTGCGTGAACATCCCCACAGTTGCTGCAGGGGCGACGACCTACACCGCCAGCTTGGTTGACAACGCCGGCGCCGCCCAAGCGGTGAGCTTTGCCGCCACCTCACCAAGTCAGCGCTATTACTTGCTTAACCAACCGGTGGCATTTTGCATCAAAGACAATGAGCTACATCGCTTTTCGCCGCCTCCAACTAATTTGAGCCAAGAGAATGGCGGCTTGCTGGCGCGGCACTTAAGCACCGCCGCTGGCGATAATGGCTTTACCACCGTGCCCCCAAGTCTAAGCCGTAATGGTTTGATTAACCTGCGCTTTCGCTTTGTAGACGGGCAAGAATATCTGGATTTTAATTATGATATTACCGTTCCCAATCAGCCCTAAGCACCAGCAGGGCAGCGCGCTGACCATCGCCATCTTTGTGATTGTGGTGATGGCGCTATTAGCGGTGGGCTTGCTGCAGATGATTGATGATGGCTCGCGCAATGCCTCTTGGGAGGTGCTCGGCACCCGTGCCGATTTAGCGGCCAACTCGGCACTGGAGCGCTCGCTGGCGGAGCTGTTCCCGTTAAATGTTGGGACTGATGATTGCGCTGCTGTCACCACTGATATCAGTTACGCTGGGGCTGGCCTCGAGGGGTGCTCGGCAATCGTTGAGTGCTCGCCACTGGGGGAAGGTGATGGCGAAGTGGCAGAGTTAGGGCAAAGGGTGTTTGATTTGCTCGCTACTGGAATTTGCGGCAGCGGCGAAGTGCAGGTTGAGCGGAAAATCGCTATCCAGGCCCGTGGTTAAATAAGTAAGGAGCTACTGATGAAGACGCGTTGTGCTGCCATACTGACAATAGCCCTGTTAAGCGTGTTTACAACGTTTGCTCAGGCGGTCGACTGTAGTGATGTGTTCCCAACTCCAGCCTCATCTTCCCACCCTAATGGGGTGCTTGATATCAATTGGTTAGCCAAGATCTACGGCTCAAGCGCGGGCCAGATGGCAGTTAACCGGATTAACCAGATTAATAACGATGGTGACAGTTGCCCTGATGCTGGCATGGAGTGTGTCAGCATCGGTCCTAGCCAGGCTGGCAACCGTGTCACCATTCAAACCGGCAACGGCGGCAATAACATCCAACCGGCCTATCAGGAGGTATTGGTGTTGGGCGATAGCTCAAGCAACCCTGCCTACAACACCAATACCTTTGCAGACATCAACGCCAGTAATACTCGCGTGAGTTTAACTTTTGCTGCCAATCCCGGCGGCAGTGCAGACACCGAGTACTTTATCCGCAGCATTAATCTTGGCTTTCAAGGGGTGCTGCGTATGGCACCGGGTACCTACTGGGTGGAAAACGATGTCATTTTGCAAAATGAAACCCAGCTGGTGGTGCAGGGCAGTGGCACGGTTCGGCTGTTTATCGGCGGGCAGTTGAGGGCTCAATACCGCGCTAATCTCAACCAAGACTCAACCTTTGGGGGCGGCGACCCTGAGCAATTGCTGGTGTATACCGCTGCCAACATCACCTTGGATAACGAGGTTGAGGCAAGTATGTTTGGCTATGCCAATGGGCAGGCGCAGCTGCAGTTTCTCGCCGAGGTAAGTGGTGCGCTGCACGCTGCCAATCGTAAGGTAATCATGGACAATGAGTCGGTGATCCGTGGCAGCGGTGACGCTTCGATGCTTGATTTTGCGCCCTTATGTGACGGTAGTGAGCCGGCTGATCTTAACTTGCAATATGGTCGTTCACGGGTTTCTTCACCGAGCAGCAATGGCGCCACGGTTAGCTTTGATCAAAGCTACGACTCCCCCCCGCTGGTATTTTTGATGACGCCCATCGACAGCAATGACCCCGATAACGACGGGCCGGTTGTGGCGATCCTCACCAGTGTGAACGCAAGCGGTTTTACCTGGGCACGGCAGGAGCCGCCGAATAACAGCACCCCTTCGCAGAATATCCAAAGCGTTGATTGGATTGCGATTAATCAGGGTGAATTTACCTTAAGCGATGGTCGGCGTTTACTCGCGGGAAGTGTACCGATAGATAACCCGCAAGGTATGGATGGCAGTGGCTATGAGCTGGTCAGCGGCGACACCAGCTATGATGTGTGGTTGACTCAAATGCAGACCCGCAACAACAACTGTTGGCTCACAAGCTTGGCTCGGGAGCGCAACGGTATTCGCGTTGCCCTGGATGTTAGCGGGGCCACCGATGGCACGCAGTGTTATCCCGGCGGGCTTACCCAAGGTCAGCTACAACAAGAAACCGTAGGCTATCTATTGGCAGAACAGGGTTTTGGTACCGCCACCATCAATGGGCAATCGGTTCAGTACCAGTTTGGCTTGGCAGCGAATACCGACAGGCGTGCGGGGCAAGACCCATCCAGACAATGCGCCTACATCAACAGCTATCAAAGCAGCTTATTTTCTTCCGAGCCGGTCATGGTGGGTGGCAAAGGCTCGCGTAAGGGTACCGAAGGTGGTTGGCTGCGCCGCTGCTTACATGATGCCCAGCAATTCACCTTTGTGGTGGACGAAGACCAGTATCAAACCGCCGACCGCAAGCACCAAAACGAAGACCTGAGCTATATGGCGTTTAGCTTTGGCGAGGATGTGGGTGTTCCGGGCTTGGAAATTAGTGCTGCAAGCCTCGGGCTGACCTGCGATATCCATGAGATCACCCTGCGCGCCACCCTAGATGGGCAAACCGACCAAAGCTTTGTGGGTAGCGTGGCACTTAGCACCAGTACCAACCGAGGCATCTGGAGCACTATCGATGGCAAGGCTGATGGCAGTCTGACCCCAGACCCGCAAACTGATAACGGCAGCGCCAGCTATCAGTTTGTGTCCAGCGACCAAGGTGAAGTGACCTTAGGGCTGTTCCATGCCTTGGAAGGTGATGTGGAGATCACCGTGGCGGATGGCGCGTTAAACGCGAGCACCACCGTTAGCCTGTCTGCCTATGGATTACGCGGGGAGCTAACCAGCACACGGGGTTGGGGGGCCAACCCGCATATCGCCAATGAGCCGTTTAGCCTCACCCTAACCGCGGTGGGCAAGGACGAGTCGGGCGCTGACTGTAGCCCTCTCACTGATTATGCCGGCAGTAAAAACATCGCGTTTTGGAGTGACTATGTGCAGCCGAGTAGCGGCACTCGCCAGCTTAGTGTGGAAGGTAATGCAGTGGGTGCCAGTGAAGCGGCGCGCACCACGCTGGCGGTGAGTTTTAGCGACGGAGAAAGCGACCCCATCGCCCTGAATTATAACGATGCCGGAAGGCTTGCCATCAACTATTGGGATGAGGCCGGCAGTATTGTTGATGATGCCACGGTTACTCTTCGCGGCAGCAATGGTGCCGATGTTTTGCCCGCCGCTTTGGTTTGGACAAACGTTGAAGATGGTTCCGGCGGGGCAAACCCTCAGGGCACAGCAACAGACGGTAGTGGGTTCGTTGCTGCTGGTGCAGAGTTTTCTGCTCGTTTACAGGCTCTGGTGGCTGATTGCACAGACGCCTCTAATATCAACTGCCAGGCACGCAATTTTGTTCCAGATAACTCTGCCGTTATCTCTCATAAGTTGGAGACCCCGGCTGAGTCTTTAGGGGGAGCTACAGGCAGCTTTGTGGGTAATGAGGAGCAGAGCTGGTCGCTAGGGGGCAATAATTTTGGCATGTTTTCGTGGAGTGAAGTTGGCTCCATCGTCCTAAGCGGAGAGGTTGAGCAATACCTCGGTTGGGATGTTAGCGCCGCCAACTCGGATAATCTGGGAGTGCGATTGTGGGCGGAGCAAAGCGTAGGGCGCTTCTATCCGGCTTACTACGAACTGTTGGCTCATGCTACTACCTCGCTGGCTCCGATAAACCCTGGCTGTGGTATTGGAGGTTTTACTTACACTGGTGCCACTGACGGCGATGCTCAACACCTTGCCTGGAAAATTGAAGCGCGCAATGCTTCGGGCGCTCTCGTTTCCAACTACGAGCGAAACTTGTATAACGTTGGCAGCGTGGGGCAGAGCTGGCGAGCTACCCCGACGAACGTTGATAATCGTTTGTGGGTAGCCACGCCCGAAGCTGCCGATGCGAGCGCTTGGGCTGATGGCGTGATTAACTATCCACCACAAGACAGCACTACCAATATCGGCTTAGCCAGTGGCATCACCAAATCGCTTACGGCAGAAGTCCCCACTGATGGTGCGACCATGCAGATCTACTATCAAGGACTGGATGGCAGCATCTTGCGCTCCCAAGCAAATGTAGATAACAGCTCTCAAGGTTTTGTTTGCGATGGTACCGGCTGGTGTGAGTTGGGCACTATGCCGCAACTACGCCATGGGCGGATATTCTCACCGAACTCCTTCGGCAGTGAGCTAGAGAGCATTCGGGTGCAGCCTCAGTTGCAGTACGTAGATGCGAACGGTCAGTTTGTGCTAAATAGCGACGACAATGGCTGCACCGTGCCACTGGCCAACTACTGGCAAAGTGATAACTGCACAGCAGGGCAGGCTGCGCCGTTTGCCATGACCCAAGAGTTTGGCGCCTCGCAAAATGGCTTGCTACAACAGCGCTTTGACCCCGGCAACCAGATGGAAACTGGCCAAGTTTGCTATTGGTACGATCACGATTTTGATCCCACCGTGCCCAGCTTGCTGTGGCTGCGCGATGACTGGAATGGCGATGGCGCTCATAGCGGCGACGATGACCGGGCAGGCCATGGCGAGGTCAGCTTTGGCTGGTTCCGGCAAAACGATAGGGTGATTTTCCGCCGTTCGCTCTAATGGGCGAAACAGTTGGGTAAGTAAGTGGCTACTGCCAGTAAAAGCGCCGCACTGCTAAGGATATTGCGCAATGCACGCTAAGTGCGCTAACCAAAACATAAAATAAACATTTTGGCATATCAGGAAACATTCCGACCCGGCATGGGGATTAGCTCACGCTATTCAGTGCTTGAGGCCAGTTGTGGCTTGCTCTGGCCGTGTCCGGTTGGTAAAGTGAGGCCAAATTTTATCGTTTCTCAAAAGCATACTTTTCAGGATAACGCCCAGCTATGTTAAAAAAGCTAAGAGGCCTGTTTTCTAACGATTTATCTATCGACCTAGGGACAGCTAACACCCTCATCTACGTGAAAGATCAAGGCATCGTACTTAATGAACCCTCTGTAGTCGCCATCCGTCAGGAGCGCTCAGGCAGCCCGAAAAGCGTTGCCGCGGTGGGTCATGCAGCAAAGCAGATGCTTGGCCGTACCCCAGGTAATATCCTGGCGATCCGCCCGATGAAAGACGGTGTTATCGCCGACTTCTACGTCACCGAAAAGATGCTGCAGCACTTTATCAAGCAAGTGCATGACAACAACTTCCTTCGCCCAAGCCCACGTGTGTTGGTCTGTGTACCTTGTGGTTCTACCCAAGTTGAGCGCCGTGCTATCCGTGAATCTGCCTTGGGTGCTGGCGCCCGTGAGGTGTACCTGATCGACGAGCCAATGGCTGCTGCCATCGGTGCTGGCCTGCCTGTATCCGAAGCGACCGGTTCGATGGTGGTCGATATCGGTGGTGGTACTACCGAGGTTGCAATCATCTCGCTGAACGGCGTGGTGTACTCGTCTTCAGTACGTATTGGTGGTGACAAGTTCGATGAAGCGATCATCAACTACGTGCGCCGCAACTACGGCAGCTTGATCGGTGAAGCGACCGCCGAGCGTATCAAGCACGTGATCGGCTCTGCCTACCCCGGCGATGAAGTGAAAGAGATCGAAGTACGCGGCCGTAACCTGGCAGAAGGTGTACCAAGAAGCTTCACCCTGAACAGCAACGAGATCCTTGAAGCGCTGCAAGAGCCGCTATCTGGCATCGTTAGCGCAGTTATGGTTGCCCTTGAGCAAAGCCCACCAGAGCTGGCCTCAGATATCTCTGAGCGCGGCATGGTGCTAACCGGTGGTGGCGGCTTGCTTAAAGACCTGGATCGCCTGTTGATGGAAGAGACCGGTATTCCGGTTGTGGTGGCCGACGACCCACTTACCTGTGTGGCCCGTGGCGGCGGTAAAGCCATCGAAATGATCGATATGCACGGCGGCGACCTGTTCCAAGAAGAATAATCCGCTGTTAACAGCGACAAAGGGCCGCAAGGCCCTTTATAGTATTAAGCAATGAAACCGATATTTGGTCCCGGCCCATCGCTGCAACTGCGTTTGTTGTTGGCTGTGGTGGTCTCAATCTGTCTTATCTTAACCGATGCGAACGTTGGCGCCTTTGCCAAGGTACGCTTGTATCTCCATTCCGCGGTAAGCCCCCTGCAGTACCTGGCCAACATGCCCCGTCAGATGATGGACAGCATGTCTGATCAGGTGATGACCCGCGCGCAACTGCAGCAGCAAGTGGCTGCGCTGCGCCAGCGAGAGCTGCTAAGTCGCGCTGAGCAGCTCACCATGGAGAGCCTGACCAAAGAGAATGAACGGCTACGTGCCTTGCTCGGCTCGCCGTTGCGTCGCGACAACCGCAAGATGGTTGCCGAGATCATGGCGGTCGATTCAGACCCCTTTAGCCATCAAGTGGTTATCGATAAGGGTTCGCTGGATGGGGTGTATGAAGGCCAGCCGGTGATTAATGACCTCGGTGTGGTCGGTCAGGTGCATTCGGTGGGCAGTACCACCAGTCGCGTGCTGCTGATCAGTGATGCCAGCCATGGCGTGCCAGTTCGCGTGTTGAGAAACGATATTCGCGCGATCGCCCATGGCAGCGGTGAACTGAACCGCCTCGACATTCCTCATCTGCCGCGCAGCACCGATATTCAAGAGGGCGACTTACTGGTCACCTCTGGCCTAGGCGGGCGCTTCCCGGAAGGGTATCCGGTGGCGACCATCACCTTCTATGAATACCAAGAAGGTAAGCCCTACGCCGATGTACAGGCTCAGCCGGTAGTGGCGCTGGAGCGCTTGCGCTACCTGCTGCTGGTTTGGCCGGAGAGTTCCCGACAATGAAGATAGCCAACTCGCGTAGCGTTGTCTCGGCATCGCTGTTTATCGCGCTACTGTTGACCATTATCCCCCTGCCATTGGGGGTGGATGCCTATCGCCCTGATTGGCTGCTGCTGTGTCTGGTCTATTGGACCATTGCGCTGCCGCACCGGGTCAACGTGGGTGTTGCTTTCACGGTAGGCCTTATTCTTGATTTGCTGCTCGGCTCCACGCTTGGCGTGCGCGCCTTGGCGATGTCGATCGTGGTCTATCTGGCGGCGTCTAACTTTACCCGTTTACGTAACTTCTCGGTGTGGCAACAAGCTATGGTTATCGGGTTGCTGGCCGCGGTATCCAAGCTGGTAGTGTTCTGGGCCGAGTATCTGGTGAATGTGGTGCATATGCCGGAGAACTACTTCCACTCGATCATCACCTCGGTGGTGGTGTGGCCTTGGGTATTCTTGTTGCTGCGCAAACTGCGGCGCCAATGGAAGGTCACATGAGCGACTGCACGGCTCCACAATTGGTACTGGCATCGGCTTCACCTCGCAGGGTGGAGCTTTTGCGTCAATTGGGCTGGGAATTTGTCCAGCAAAGCGCCGATATCGACGAATCCATGCTACCCGGTGAAGCGCCTGCGGCGCTGGTGGAGCGCTTAGCTCGCGAAAAAGCCGCGGCGGTTGCCCACGACTGGCCCATTGATACCGGGGTGTTGGGCTCCGATACCATTGTCGAGATAGATGGAAAGGTGTTAGGTAAGCCACAGCATCAACAGCAGGCAGTTGCTATGCTGGAGCTGCTCTCTGGCCGTATTCATCGCGTAATGACCGCGATTGCTCTTTGTTACCGCGGCCACTGTTATGCAAAGGTGGTCACCACCGAGGTGCAGTTCACTACACTGACACCGACCATGATTGCTGATTACTGGCACAGTGGTGAGCCCCAAGACAAGGCCGGCAGCTACGGCATTCAAGGGCTCGGTGGTAACTTTGTGGAACGTATCGTGGGTAGTTACAGTGCTGTCGTTGGCTTGCCCCTGGTAGAAACCCAGCAGTTACTAAGCTCCACGCTTAAGTCTTAAGGTTGCTATGTCTACAGAACTGTTAATCAATATGACGCCGGCTGAAACCCGGGTCGCTCTCATCGAAAATGGCATTCTTCAGGAAGTTCACGTAGAACGCGACGCCCGCCGTGGCATCGTGGGCAATATTTACAAAGGTCGCGTCAGCCGGGTATTGCCGGGGATGCAGGCGGCATTTGTGGATATCGGCTTGGAAAAAGCCGCCTTTCTGCATGCCTCCGACATCGTGCCGCACACCGAGTGTGTTGATGTCACCGAACAAGAACACTTCCAGGCCGGCAATATCGCCGAGCTGGTGCGCCAAGGCCAAGACATTATGGTGCAGGTTGTGAAAGACCCTCTTGGCACTAAAGGTGCGCGCCTCACCACCGACATCACCCTGCCGTCCCGGTATCTGGTGTTTATGCCGGGCAGCGCCCATGTTGGGGTCAGCCAGCGCATCGATAGCGAAGAAGAACGCGAGCGTCTAAAGGGCATCAGCGGTGACTATGTCGACGAGCTAGGCGGCTTTATTATTCGCACCGCTGCCGAAGGGGTGGGTGACCAAGAGCTATCGCAGGATGCGGCGTTTTTGAAGCGGGTGTGGCGCAAGGTGCTGCAACGCAAAGAGACCCAGCCGAGCCGTACTTGTTTGTACTCGGAGCTTAGCCTGTCGCTGCGGGTGATCCGCGATTTTGTGGGCACCCGTTTGGACCGTATTCGTGTCGATTCGCGAATTACCTACGAAGAGCTGGTGAACTTTTCGTCAGAATTTGTGCCAGAGTTTACTGAGATCCTCGATTATTACTCTGGAGAGCAACCCATCTTTGACCTGTTTGACGTGGAGAACGAGATCCAACGTGCGCTCAGTCGGCGGGTGGAGCTCAAATCAGGCGGCTATCTGATCATCGACCAGACCGAAGCGATGACCACCATCGATATCAACACCGGTGCCTTTGTTGGCCACCGTAATCTGGAAGAGACCATCTTCAACACCAATATTGAGGCGACCCAGGCGATCGCCCGCCAACTGCGTCTGCGCAACCTTGGCGGCATTATCATCATCGACTTTATCGATATGAACGATCAAGAGCACCAACGCCGGGTACTGCACAGCCTTGAGGCTGCACTGGAAAAAGATCGCGCCAAGACCAACGTCAGCGGCTTCTCCCAGCTTGGGCTGGTGGAGATGACCCGCAAGCGTACCCGCGAGAGCATCGAGCACATCTTGTGTGGTGAGTGCCCAAGCTGTAAGGGCCGTGGCACTGTTAAAACCGTGGAAACCGTCTGCTTTGAGGTGCTGCGTGAAGTGCTCAGAGTCAACCGTGCCTACGACGCCGATAAGTTTATCGTCTACGCCTCAACCCACGTGGCGGAGATGCTGAACGACGATGAATCGCATAGCCTTGCCGAGCTGGAAGTGTTTATGGGCAAGCAGGTACAGGTGCAGGCTGAGCCCATGTACAGCCAGGAAAAATTCGATGTGGTGCTGATGTAGTTTATGGGAAGGCACTTCGCAATTTGGGGCCGCCGCTGCTGGCTGCTGATCGTCGCCATGCTGGTGGTGGTCGCGTTGCTGCTCAGCGGCGTACGTGGGGCGTTCTACCTCGCCAGCAATTATAAGCAAGGCTTGGTTGACTGGCTCACCAAAGATATCAACGTTCAGCTGAATGTTGGCCAGCTTAATGGTCGTATTAGCCAGTTCCGGCCGACGCTGGTGCTGGAGAATGTGTCGATTGAGTTGGGCGAGCAGCAAGATTACCGCTTTGATGTGGCAGAGGTTCTGCTGCAGATCGACCTGTTCGAGACCATTGAACACCGTGAGCTGGTCCTTAGCCAAGTAATCCTCAACGGCAGCGACGTGCGCCTGCCGATAGGCCGGTTCTCTGGTAGTGGCGGGGGTGCTCCGGCCAATACCCAGCGCCTGTTTTCAGATATCTTCCTCAACCGCATGGCGCACTTTAAGCTGACCAACAGTATCGTCAATTTGCAGCTGCCCAATGATCAGCATACCCTCTACGTTGACTACCTGAGCTGGCGCAACGATGACGACCTGCATCAAGGCGATGGTCGTTTATTGGTGCCCGGGGATGAGCAAAACGGCGACCTTGGCTTTCGTATCGACCTAAATGGTAACCACCGCGACTGGTCTTCGATGCAAGGGCAAATCTATCTGGATGCCGATGAGCTGAACCTTAATTTCTTTCAACAATGGTTGCCGCAACTTGCGAAGAAGCGCCTAAGCAGCGACCTCAGTTTTGAAGCTTGGGCTAGCTTTGGACCAGAGCAGGTGCCGCAGGTGACCTGGCAGTGGCGACCTAGCGCCATTCGCTGGGAAGACCCTGAGCAACAAGGCTTGGAGATCGAACAGGGCCTGCTAGTGGCGCGCTATCAACAGGGTTACTGGCAACTTGATAAGCTGCCGTGGACCGTGCGCGCGCAGGGCCGGGCGATCAACGACTTTAACCTAAATGCCACCATGAGCGGCCGCCATGGTGAGATCTCGGCCAGCTTGAGTGATTTGTCCCTGCCCGATTGGGCGCCGCTCGCCGGGCTCTTTAGCTCCTATATGCCGCCGCTTGCCTGGCAAAACATTGTCACGGCCGGTACCTTGTCGCAACTCGAGGTTGACTGGCGGGCGCACAGCGGTGAGCTCAGCTACCAGCTGGTTGCCGATGGAGTTCGCACCCAAGGCATCGGCGCCATCCCCACCGTTCAGGGATTAGATGCCCAGTTACACGGCGATCAGTATCGGGCCAAGTTGGCCTTGCATCAGCAAGGCGGTGAGATCCATGTTCCGATTCAGTTCCAAGATGCTTGGCCAGTGGAGCAGCTCGATGCCCTCATCGATCTCGATTTCTCCCATGGTCCGCTCAAAGTCAGTAGCCGCGACACCTTGCTGCACACCCAAGATGCACAGGTGAAAGCCAAGTGGCTGTTGGATTGGCAAGGCCAGCAAAGCTTGCCGTTACTATCGCTGTCGGCGGAAGTCGACGTGTTGGATGCGGGCAGAGCCCATCACTACTACCCGGATGTGATGCCCGATGGGGTGTATAGCTATCTTGCGCGCGCCCTGCAGGCGGGCCAAGCCGATAAAGCCCAGGTACTGTGGTTCGGTAAGCTGCAAGCCTTCCCCTATGATGCCAACGACGGCATGTTCCAAGCCTTCGTTCCACTTACTAAAGCGCGTTTTGAGTTTGGGGAAGATTGGCCTGCGCTGGAAGACTTACAGCTCGATCTGTTGTTCCAAAACGATGGCCTGTTTATGGAGAGCCGTCAGACTCAGCTTGGCGATGTGAGTGCCAAGCGTTTGGTGGCCAGCATTCCGCGCTTTCAAGACCAGATGCTGCAGATCAACAGCCAGCTGGAGGGGCGCGCCGATGCGGTGACCGCCTATCTGCTGACCACCCCGGTTAAGGCGCTTCGCGAGAGCATGCAGCAGCTACCGGTGACGGGTAATAAGGTGAGTGGCGCGCTGAGCTTAAGTATTCCGCTGAACGGCGATCCGGTCACCGCAGCCGGGCACGTCGATTTTGTTAACAACCGCCTTGAAGTTAAGCCGGTGGGGATGCAGGTCGAAGGGCTATCAGGGCGGCTCTATTTTAATAACGACCAACTCTCCAGCAGTGGGCTTAGAATGCGCTGGCGCCAATTGCCGCTAGCCCTGGAGCTGAACTCGGGCATTGATGAGGAAGGCGTGTACCAACTAGAGCTAGGGCTAAATGGTCGCTGGCCGCTATCGCTCACCGAACGAGCTTTCAACCTGCCGTTGGCGCCCGTTACCCAAGGTCAGCTAGGCTGGCGTGGCGACCTACAGCTAAGCCTTCTCGAGGAAGGGTTTAGTTACCAAGCCAATCTCAGCAGCGACCTGCGCGGGGTGAGTTTGGCGATGCCGGAACCCTTGAGCAAAGCGGGCGAGCAAGCATGGCCTACGGTGATTTCGCTCAGTGGCGATCAGGACGGCGGAGCGCTGGATTTAGAGATCTCCGAGCGACTCACCGGACGTAGCCGCTTCAGTAGTGCCGACCAAGACTTAGTGCTTGAGCAAATCGTGCTGCATGCCGGTGCTGGCAGTGCCCGCAACTGGCAGGGCGAGGGCTTGGGGCTTAGTTTTGCCTATCCAGAGCTGGATCTATCGTCGTGGATCAGTTGGTTGAAGCAACGGCCGCAGCCTAAACCCACAGAGCCTGCCCAGTATCAGAATGTGCAGCTGGGGATACCTAAGCTGCAGTTTGTCCACGGTGAGGTGGACCGAGCCCAGCTCTATGGGCAGCAACTCACCCAGCTTAACTTTGGTTATTTGCCGCGCAGTTTGACCCAGTGGCGGGTAGAGGCCGATGAGTTAGTGGCCAGCATCGCCATCCCTGAAGCTGACGCGTACGACCAGCGGGTGCGGGTATTGATCGAAGAGGCGAATCTACCAGACTTGAGCTTTAGCCCACTGACCGGACAGGGAAGCACCGAGCCGGCAGAGCAAGTGGTTAAGAGCAAGCGCGACGACTGGCGCCTGCCACCCTTGTCGCTCACCTGCAACAAGTGTCAGGTGAGCCACTTTTATCTAGGGGATATGAGCCTCGATCTGCCGATTGAGGGCGATCGCTTAGATAACGGCAAGCTACGTATCAACTGGGGGCATACCCAACTGTCTGCCGACGTAAACTGGTTTGCTGAGAACGGCGCTCAGCGCAGCGAATTAGTCGGTATCGTCAACTCCGGCTCCAGCGAGCAGATGCTACGCGACTTAGGCTATGCCAGCCCGATTATGGATACGCCTTCGCGCACTGGCTTTACCCTTAACTGGCAGGGGCCGCTGTATAGCCCTGATGTGGCTAGCCTTAATGGCCAAGTTGAGTATGTGGGCGGCGAAGGGGTGCTCACTGAGGTCAGCGATAAGGGCGCACGTTTGTTCTCGCTGGCCAGCCTCGATACGGTGCAGCGTCGCCTTAAGCTCGACTTCCGCGATGTCTTCGATAAGGGCATGCACTACGATTCGATAAGCGCCACCATGCAGTTCGACGATGGCCTGATGAGCAACGATGACTTCTTCCTCGACGGTGTAGCCGGGGCCATGCGTGGTCGCGGCACGGTTGACCTGCCCTCAGGCTCGCTCGACTACCGAATTAGCTTTGCGCCTAAGTTTACTTCCAGCCTTCCGGTGCTCACCGCCTTCTTGGTGACACCGGCGACCGGCGTGGCGGTACTGGCTCTGCAGAAGCTGTTTGAGCCGATGGTGGAAGTGGTGACCCAGATTGACTTTGCACTTACCGGCAATATCAGCGAACCTGAACTAATCGAACTAGAGCGGGTACAGCGGGAGATTGAAGTGCCAACCGAGTTTCGCCAAGGGCCGGAGCAATAATGCGCTTACACGCGATCCAGATGGTATCAACGGATGATGTCGCAGCAAACTTGGCGCAAGCTAGTGCGCTGGTTGCCGAGGCCGCGCCTCAAGCGGGCGATCTGGTGCTACTACCGGAAAACTTCGCCCTGATGGCCAAGCAATCGGCCTATTGGCAGTTGGCTGAAACCTTAGGCGATGGCCCGGTGCAAGACTGGCTCGCAGCGCTGGCCCTCCAGCATGGCATCTACCTTGTTGCAGGCAGTTTTCCGATCCGCTGCGATGGCGAGCAGCGCTGCTATACCAGCTGCTTGGCCTACTCACCCAGCGGTGAACAACTGGCCCACTACCACAAGCTGCACCTGTTCGATGTGGATATTGCCGATAACCAACGCAGCTACCGCGAGTCAGACAGTTTTATCCCCGGCGAGCGGATTGTTAGCTTTCAAGCAGGCGAGCATCGGGTTGGGCTGAGTATCTGTTTCGATCTGCGCTTCCCCCGCCTTTATCAGCTGCTCGCCGAGCAGGGCTGTGATATGGTTGTTGTTCCGGCTGCGTTTACCGCACACACCGGCGCTGCGCATTGGCACAGCCTGCTCAGCGCCCGGGCCATCGAGAATCAGTGTTATCTGCTGGCTGCCAATCAAGGCGGCGTTCATATCGGTGGCCGCCAAACCTGGGGACATTCCATGATTATCGACCCATGGGGTCGAAGCCTAGCGATTCAGGAGCAAGGCCCGGGTGTCGCCAGCAGCGAATTTAATCCTGAACTAATTACAGACGTTCGTCAGAGTATGCCGCTTAAACAGCACGCTCTGCTCAAACCGCTACGGAGAGATTAAGTACTATGTCATTCGATCGCGTCAGTCAGTCGCTATTGGCTCCTGGAGATATTGGAGAGGCTGAGCTGGCCAAGGCTCTGGGAGAGGTGGCAAAGCACCATGTGGACTATGCAGACCTGTTTTTCCAGCATAGCCGCCACGAATCCTGGGTGCTTGAGGATGGCATTGTCAAAGAAGGCAGCTACAACATCGAGCAAGGTGTTGGGGTGCGCGCCATCAGCGGTGAGCAAACCGGCTTTGCCTACTCCGACGACATTAATCAACAAGCCTTGCTGCAAACCTGCCGCGCCGCGCGTGGCATCGCTATGCCCGGTGTTGGCGCTACCCCACAAGCGCTAAAGCGCCAGGCAATCAACAACTGCTACCGCGCCGATGACCCGCTGGTCAGCCTCGAAAACCAACAAAAGATCGCCCTACTGGAGCGTGCCGACGCCTACGCGCGCAGCCTCGACCCAGCAATTACTCAAGTGATTGTGAGCATCAGCGGAGTGTACGAAGAAGTGCTGGTCGCCGCCAGCGATGGCACCCTGAACGCCGATATCCGCCCCTTGGTGCGCTTCAACTGTAGTGTGCTCGCCGAGCGTAATGGCCGCCGTGAACGCGGTTCAGCCGGTGGTGGTGGGCGTACCGATTACAGCTACTTCTTCGAAGAGATCGACGGCCAAGAACGCGCCATGAACTTTGTGAAAGAAGCGGTGCGTCAGGCCTTAGTCAACCTCGAAGCCATCGACGCACCAGCTGGCCTAATGCCAGTGGTTCTCGGTGCTGGTTGGCCGGGCGTATTGCTGCACGAAGCGGTGGGCCATGGCCTGGAAGGCGACTTTAACCGCAAGGGCTCGTCGGCCTTTAGCGGCAAGATGGGCCAACAAGTGGCCTCGCCACTGTGCACCATTGTCGATGACGGCACCTTAGCTAATCGCCGTGGCTCGGTGAGCATGGATGATGAGGGCACCCCCGGTCAGTACAATGTGCTAATCGAAAATGGTGTGCTCAAAGGCTATATGCAAGATAAGCACAATGCCCGCCTGATGGGCACTCAATCCACCGGTAATGGTCGCCGCGAATCATACGCCCACCTGCCGTTGCCGCGTATGACCAACACCTATATGTTGGCTGGTGAGAGCGAGCCAGAAGAGCTGATCGCCTCGGTGAAACGCGGTATCTACGCGCCGAACTTTGGCGGCGGTCAGGTGGATATCACCTCCGGTAAGTTTGTGTTCTCAGCCTCCGAGGCCTACCTGATTGAAGACGGTAAGCTGGGCGCTCCTTTGAAAGGAGCTACCTTGATCGGCAACGGGCCAGAGGCCATGCAACAGGTGTCGATGGTGGGTAACGACCTGCGCCTAGACCACGGTGTTGGGGTATGTGGTAAGGATGGGCAAAGCGTACCTGTAGGGGTGGGGCAGCCTAGTCTTAAGCTTGAGGAGATTACAGTGGGGGGGACGGCTTAGTTCGTTTTCTTTTGACTGTTTAAAAACGGCCTATATGGGCCGTTTTTTGTGCCTGTTGCTTAGGGTAGCTTATTTATTTGGCTGTATTTTTTGCTGCTCGGGTGTGTTTCGCCCTGACGGCGACTTACTTTCTCTTTGCTTTGCCAAAGAGAAAGTAAGCAAAGAGAAAGGCAACCTCGGGGCTGCTTGCTCACTGCGTTGCTCGGTGCCTGCGGGCGCGAAATAACTCGCTTCGCTCAAACAAGATTTCGCACTGATCCGCATTCACCTTGCGCTACTCGTCGCAGCCCAGAGGGACCGGGTGATCGTTGTTGGCTTCTAACTCAGTTTTGCCCTGACGAATCCCCACATAATTAGCCGATAAATCAGAGTGTTGCGCTTGGAGTGCAACCCGCGAAGTGATCTAATGGTATGTGCAACCAAACCAGCAGATACAAGGACTTCACGGGATGCACGAGTTGCGAATTGTATATCAAGCGCTTTATCAGAACTGCCCTGAGCTGCACAAAAAGCGCCTCGATACCCTTATAACCGCTGTCAAGGCGCTGCAAAGCAGCGACACGCTGACGCTCACCTCGCTGGGCAGGCACATCGGTAACAACACCAAAGTAAAACACAGCATCAAGCGTATGAACCGCTTCTTGGGCAACCCGCATATGCACGCCGAAAGAGGCAGTGTATATC